>CAVUOS010000012.1:0-64500 GCA_963743105.1 Terriglobia bacterium | reverse complement strand
CGAAGACCGATGCTCTATCCAGTTGAGCTACGGGGCCGCAAGATACGATCAGAGCGTCGTTGAGTGACTTGCACATCGCGCTGGGCTTCGCCCAGGCTTGGACGGCCGAGGCGGCCGTCGCCACATGGACTCAGGCCGAGGGCGGCTGTCCCACAAAATACTTCTTCCGATCAAGAAATGGGGTGGGAAACGGGAATCGAACCCGCAACCGCCGGAGCCACAGTCCGGTGCTCTGCCAGTTGAGCTATTCCCACCGCAGGAACTTCATTATAGCAACTGGCCGGGGAGAAAGGACGTCAGGCAGCGCGAAGAACAGCCGCGATGGTGGTCTTCTATAGCATCGAAGATTGCACCGGGCTTCGCCCAGGCTTAGACGGGCGAGGCGCCCGTCGCCACATGAGTCGGGCTTGGACGGCCGAAGGCGGCCGACGCCACATGGTCTTTGTTAGATGCGGCCGACGCCGACGTACTCGAAGCCAAGGGCGCGTAGGCGAGTGGAATCGAGCAGATTTTTCGTGTCGACGATGACCGGCTTCTTCAGCAGGTGCTTGATGCGATCGAAGTCGAGAGCGCGGAACTCGGGCCAGCCTGTGCCGACGACCAATGCGTCGGAACCTTCAGCAACGGCATAAGCGGAATCGCAATAGCGAACCCCTCCGCTGAGGTGCGTCTTGGCTTCCGGAATCGCAACCGGGTCGTAGGCGCGGACGCGAGCTCCCTTGGAGACCAATCCCTCGGCAAGGCGAAGGGAGGACGATCCAGCGACGGAATTGGTGTTTGGCTTGAACGCAAGTCCGAGGATGCCGACGTCTTTATTCTCGACCGAATTCAGCGCAGCAGAAATCTTGTCGACCAGGCGATCGGCCAGCAGGCCATTCACGTCGCGGGCGGCATTCAGAACTTTCAGCGAGACGCCCTGCGATTGGGCCAGTTGCATCAGGGAATCCATATCGGACTCGGCGAATACGCCGCCCATGCCGGCACCGGGCTGCAAGCAACGCGGGGCAATCTTCTTATCGAGGCCGAGGGCAAGAGCGAGGTTGACGGCGTCGGCATTCACCCGTTCGCAGAGGGTAGCCACTTCGTTGATGAACGAGATCTTGGTCGCGACGAAAGCGGTTGCGGCTTCGCGCACTAATTCCGCGGTGGCCTGATTGGTCACGATGACAGGGACGCCGCGCATCACCAGCGGATGGAATATCTGCTTCAAAACCTGTACCGCCTCGGTCGAGTTCGATCCCAGAATCAGGCGGTCGGGCCAGTTGAAGTCTTCCACGGCGCATCCGTCGGTGAAGAACATAGGCTGCGACACGATAGTGGCTTGCAGTCCGATGTCACGGATGCTTTTCTCGAGAGCGCTTGCGGTGCCGACGGGAACGGGAGTCACGATGGTCAGGATGGGGGCCTTGGGTGCAAGACGTGTGATGCGAATGGCAATGTCGCTCAGGTTCTCGGCCTTGTCTTCCGCCAGGAAAATCACGCCGGTCTTGCGGGCGAACGATTCAATATCGGTGGAATAGGCAAGGCGTCCGGCGCGAACGTTGCGGCGGATGATTTCTTTGAGATTCTTTTCGAAGAACGGAATATTGCCCTGGGCCATCTCGACCATGCGCGAGCGGTCCGGGTGGCAGCAAGAAACGGGAGTGCCGAAGTCCGCGAGGCAGGCCGAAATCACTGTCCCGAGATACCCTGAACCGTAAACTCCGATCTGCATGTGATGTCTCCCCTTCGATGGCCGGAAAAGCCGCGTCAGAAGTGGCGTTTGGCGGAATTCCCGGAGGCAAGCCCTACTCTTTATCTACAGGGGCGCAGTGGGGTTTTCAACGCACGGGAGTGAGATGTACTTCGGGCCATGTACGTATGGCGGGAGTAACCCGGACCGGTAAACCAGAGTACTCTAGCGCGAAACCAGACGACTGCCGAGATGGACGGGAGCCAGGTCGACCCAGCAGTTGGGCGAATCTTCGCGAACAAAGGTAAGTCTTTCCAGCAGGAGGCGCCGGCTGCCCGAGTAGTCCTGCCAGCGTTGGCGGGCGAACTCGAAGGCGGCATGGGCGGGCGGCTCGGAGCCCATCTTCACAATGGTCAGATGCGGGATGTACGGCCACTCTTCTTGGTACTGCAATTCTCCCCTATTCAGCTTGCGATGCAGTTCACTCATGTGTCCGGAGGCGCCATCGACGCGAATGAAAACGGTCGGCGTTACCGGAATGAAGGTTTCGACCGGCCCTAAGGAGACTTCGAAGGGTTCCTCCTGGCCGCAGATTCTCTCCATGAGCTGAAGCGCGGCGTTCTCGGAGCCGCGCAGCGGGCGGGGTGGCAGTATTGAGAGGTGGGCCGCCATGTGGGGAAGGTCCGGATGCAGTTCCCGCCGAAGATTCTCTACGAACTCGCCAGCCGGGCTTTTCAAATAAGCCACCAGCGCGTAACGCCCCGTGTGCATAACTGGAGAAAAATTATACAGCGTGGACCCGGCGGGTTGTGTCTTGTAACTCACATTGTGCCCCGGCGGTTCTGCTTCGCGGAAAGAATGATACGCACTTCGGGGGCAAAAGATTTACTCTGGGAGGCCGATCAGGCAAGGGAGTACCCCATGAAACGAAGAGAATTCATTCGCAATGTTGCGGTTGCAGGAGCAGGCGCGTTGGTGTTCAGATCTGCTCCCAGAATCTTCGGCCAGACAGTCGCGGGGCGGATTGAAATCCTGATGGATGAGCCTCTCGGCGCTATCTCGCCGAACATCTACGGCCATTTCGCAGAGAACCTCAGCGGAGTCATCTACGACGGGATCTGGGTCGGCGAGAACTCGAAGGTGCCCAATATCGGAGGCATTCGCAAGGAACTCATCGATGAAATGAAGAAGATCAATCCTGCGATCGTTCGCTTTCCCGGCGGCTGCTTCGCGGACAGTTATGACTGGCGCGACGGCGTGGGACCGGTTGACAAGCGTCCGCGGCGGACGAATTTCTGGAATGGCGGCGAAAAGACTGGCGCTCCCGACGCGCATCGCTACGATCCAAATCGGTTCGGCACGAACGAGTTTGTGCAGTTTTGCCGCGCGATAGGAGCTCAACCTTATCTTGCGGCAAACCTGCGCGGCCTTCCGGCGCAGGAGTTCAACCGGTGGATTGAGTACTGCAACTCCCCCGCGGGCAGCACCACGCTGGCCGACATGCGCGCGGTTGCGGGATTCAAAGATCCTTTCAACGTTCACTACTGGGGAGTGGGGAATGAATCCTGGGGATGCGGCGGAAACTTCACCGCGCAGGAATATGCCGTAGAGTACCGCAGATTCACTGCGTGGGCACCATCGTACCGCGAGGGAGACCTTTCCTTTGTCGCGTCCGGACCCAATGACGACAAGTGGGATTGGACGCGCGGGTTTCTGGAAGAGATTGTTCGCAAGGGGAAGGATGAAGTCAGAGGAATTTTCGGCCTGGCACTGCACTACTACGCATGGAACCTGAGCCGCGGGAAGACCTCAGACTGGAACAAAGGAAAAGGAGATGCCGTCAGCTTCGACGAGGTGGACTGGTACGAATTGCTGCGCCAGGGCGACGTCATGGAATCACTGATCAAGGGACATTGGCTGGCCATGGGGGAATTCGATCCCGAGCACCACATCAAGCTGGTGGTGGACGAATGGGGGCCATGGTATAAGCCCGGCAGTGAACTTACTCCTGGGGATCAACTCGAGCAGTTACCTACTTTGCGCGACGCAGTGTTCAGCGGGATGACGCTGGATACGTTCAACCGCCATCCCGAGAAGGTGGGCGTCGGATGCTGCGCCCAACTGATCAACTGCCTGAACAGCCTTTACCTGGCACATGAAGACCGATTCTGCGTTACTCCGGTTGGGCACGTGTTCGCGATGTACGCGGCGCATCAGGGAGGGACGAGTCTAAGAACCGAATTTTCCGGGCCAGCTGTTCATTACGACCGGGATGGTCACCCTGCAAGTTTCTGGGGATTGCAAGGCTCGGCGTCTCTGCACGAGAAAGAACTGGTGGTGACCGTGGTAAATCCGGACGTCAAAAATCCGATCGCGGCGCAGATTGCGATCCGGGGGGCGCGAGTGAAGAGTGGAAGTGCGACAGTGCTCACTGCGTCGGACCTTCATGCGCACAACACGTTTGAGCAGCGGCAGGCTATCGTGCCGACAACGAGGGAGGTGGAGATCAAGGGAGACGCGCCGGTGTTCCGCTTCCCGGCCGCGAGCGTGGTAAAGCTTACGTTGACGCTCGCGTGAGAGGCTGGTGGCGGAAGGTGCTTGGGCCCGAGTGGAACAAAGTGACGACGTGCTTTAGAATCAATTTTGCTAGTAATGTCGGGGCGTAGCGCAGCCTGGTAGCGCACCTGCCTTGGGCGCAGGGGGTCGTAGGTTCAAATCCTATCGCCCCGACCAAAGTTCCTGCTTTCGTTTTGTCTGATTCCAGCCGAGAAATCTCCTGATGCCATCACCATCGATACCCATTCTTTGCAGAAAACGCAAAGGATGGCCACCTCGCTAGTTATCACGCGAGCGGTTGTGCGGTCGAATCGCCGGATGTACATTCACTACACCTCAACTCCGCACAGGAACATCTCCTGCAATTTTTCGCCTGCTAGAAATAGAGGTTGAAAGTCAGACCAATACCGTGAGTCTGTCGGTTGGGCGATGTGGAAGTGTCGTTCATGTGCTGGTAGTAGGGCTCGATCTCTGCTCGTCGCCGGATTGGAAAGAGAAAGCCGACATCCTCTGTCGTCCGGCTGAACTTCTCGACCCTACTGTCGTAGCTGGCCTCGGCACGGAGATAAGGCGTGAAATGGTAGGAGTGAATGCCAAAGCTTTTCTCCAGCATAAGTCGATTGCGATAACGCCAGGAGAACTTCCCCTCAATAGTCCGGAGGTCGGCCCGGTTCCGATCAGCAATCAAAACACCTGCTCTAAGAGGATAGCGGGACGTCGCTTCCAGCACAATACGGGTTTCATTCGGTCCACCGGGAGTAGAAAGAAAGTGGTATCCGGCGCGCAGGGTTAGGAGCCGAGACTTCGATTCGTCAAGTTCGAAGACTGTGAATCGCTTCAGCTTCAACAAAGGTTTGACGAAGAGATCGAAGTTGGCCCCGAACTCCGAACCAATAGTGTCGCCCGCCTCCTGGGTAGTAGATGCAATGAAAAGGAGTCGCAAAGTGGGATTGAGTTTCACATACGTGTCGATCTCGGGCCAGAACTGGCTCGTCTGCTGACATGTTGCGGGGGGCGGAGCGAACAGAACGAGGAGCGGCACTAGCCTGTGCAAGGCGAATCGGCGCTGAGAACTACGGCACAGGCCTTTTACGGCGTAAAAATACAGGGAATCCACATAGCTTCCTTAAACGGTCCTCAGACTAGCGTTGTTCCATGATCGACCTTCCTGTTGATTCAAACATTCAGGACTTAACTCTACGCAGGGATGCCCTCCTCTGGCGACGGATAGAGGCGCAGTCCTGAGTTTGCAGCTCAGACGTGTTGGTAATTCGAATTCTGGATGGCAATGTTCAGTTGTTTGCTGACCCCGTCGATAACGAGATTGGAGATGTGATTCGTCCCGTCCGGCAGGCTCGTAAACGTTACAGTCAAATTCATTGCATCCTTGGGATCGTCCATGTAGGAAGCAATCTTCACTTGCAAGAGAGCTTTCTCCGTCTTGTCGAAGACCAGCGTCATTGAGTCCTGAGGTTTCAGGTAATTGTGAATGATCAGTTGCAGTTCATTGGGATTGCCCGCAGCCGGACCCAGGGTGATGTTCCCCTTCGCATAGGCTTGCTGCAGCAGATCTTTGTCCGGTGGCACGTACTGCTGCGCCAAAGCTTTATTTGGTCGGCATAGTCTTTGTATTCCTCTTTTTTCTTCTCGACGACATGCTGTTTCAGACGGCCCCCGCTTGGGGCGGCTGCGTCAGTGGGCGGGTCCAACGAAGTCTTTTGCGGCTTCAAGTCTGGCCCAAGCCGCACCTTGAAGTGCTCCTGCTTCTTCAGTTCGCCTTTTAAGCTGATCGCGACTGTTTCGGTCCACGAGTAGGATGCGAGAGCCTGTTTGTTCTTCGCGGACGACTCTTTAACTTCTGTGACGCGCTGTTGTAGTTCCGTATTTTGTGCCGCGGCGTGACGACAAAATCCTGCACCTGCCAGGAGAACGAACAGGGCAGACGCTATCGTGCTCACGTTGTGATGTGCGGTACTTATCATAAGTTACCTCTTGTCATTTCTGTTGGTCTCGGAGCCCTAACCCGCTGAGGAAACCACTCTTGAAACTTCCTGATATCTTTTCAAAGAGTTATTTGAAGTTGATGGTCACTCCCAACAACGCTCCGCTTGTCGCGACGTCGTACACAAAGGACTGGCTCCCTCGGTAGTTAACGTCGAGATAACGCCAGCCCGCCTGCACAACGTAGTGTTTTCCAATCCTGTAACCGAGAAAGCCTGCAACTTGGTAGTCAACATCGGCGCCGCCTCCGCCGGCATCGCCCGCAATCGTCAACAATGCGTTGTGCCACACAGGAATATGTATCCTGGCACCACCGAGGCCGTCGACCCAATTTTGTGATTGAGAAATACCTCCGAAAAGCGATGGTATAAATTTCAGGCTCTGCCCTAAATGCCAGTATCGAACTCCCGCCAAGGCATCTATCTTGACTAGTTTTGTATTCACAACTCGATAGCCAACTCCGGGAGTGAGAAGAAATTGTTTCGCGCCGGCGTCGATGGATTGCAAGCCGACATCATTGAGCGGGAGTGCTTTTTCGTCAGAAAGCTTCATCCAGATGAAATCGGTGATAAGCAGGACCGGTCCTTTGTGAGCTTCCATTTCCCCCATCAGTCCAATGTTGAGATAGTTGAATATGTCGCCGAACGTAGCGTCCACCGCGGCCTCGTGACCTCGGGCTCCGGCAGTGCCGTGCACTCCCGCAACCCAGAGATAAGGCGTGAACCCCGCGTGCGCGCTTGATCCGCATTTTCCATGGCGAATCGGGTCTCAATTACGTAAGCAGCGGACGAGTTCTGGCACACATTGACCACGATATAAGACACCTCTATCGCTGCTTGGCTCAAGGCGAGCCAGGCCGGGCCTAGTGCAACGTGACGAAATCGCTTTGTCGGAGGAAGGGCTATGAAGAATCGGAAACGAATGCCCTGGTTAGTCTCTCTCTGGGTGTTGGCTGTGGGCTGCCAACTGCTCGCTCAACAACCCCGGCCCGGCACAGTCGGGCAAGCCCAACATCGTCGTCATAATGGGCGACGACATCGGCATGTGGAACATCGGCGCCTACCACCGCGGCCTGATGGCCGGCAAGACGCCGAACCTCGACAAGCTCGCCAAGGAGGGCATGCTGTTCACCGACTATTACGCCGAGGCAAGCTGCACGGCCGGTCGTGCAGCCTTTATCACCGGCGAACTTCCGATTCGTACGGGCATGACCACCGTTGGCCAGGCCGGTGCTGCCATCGGACTCCCCGCCGACGCGGTCACCATCGCTACCGTCCTCAAATCCATGGGCTATGCCACGGGTCAGTTCGGCAAGAACCATTTGGGCGACAAGAATGATTTCTTGCCCACTGTGCACGGCTTCGACGAGTTTTATGGCTATCTCTACCACCTCGACGCGATGGAGGACCCTTGCCATCCCAATTATCCGCAAAATTTGAGGAATGCGGTCGGACCTCGGAACCTGATTCACAGTTGGGCAACGGACAAGGACGACTCCACTGTCGATCCGCGCTGGGGCAAGGTCGGCAAGCAAAGAATCGAGGATGATGGAGAGCTTTGTCCGGAGCGCATGAAGACGATCGATGACGAGATTCTCACGCACGCACTCAAGTTCCTTGACAAGGCCAACAGCGATGGCAAGCCGTTCTTCCTGTGGCTCAACCCCACGCGCATGCATATCGTCACACACCTCTCAGACAAGTACGAGAAACTGCGTACTGCCGACAATGGCTGGAGTGAAGAGGAAGCCGGCATGGCGCAGATTGATGACATCGTGGGCGCAACCATGCAGAAGCTGAAAGACACGGGAGTGGATGACAACACCATCATCCTGTTTACGACAGACAACGGTACTGAAGTCTTTACCTGGCCCGATGGCGGTCAGACGCCGTTCGCTCAGTCCAAAGGAACAGTCCTCGAGGGCGGTTACCGTGTGCCAGCGATCCTTCATTGGCCCGGTCATGTGCCGGCCGACTCAGTGCAGAACGGTATCTTCTCCGGCCTGGACTGGCTTCCCACTTTCGTCGCAGCGGCCGGTAATCCTAACGTCAGCGATGAGTTGCTGAAGGGCAAGACAATCGGCGACCGGACTTACAAGAACCATCTGGATGGCTACAACCAGATGGCCGCTATTACTGGCAAAGGGCCGTCGGCGCGTCATGAAATCTTCTACCTCGGCGAAAGCACGGTGGGCGCGGTGCGCATCGACGATTACAAATACCGCTTCATCGATCAACCCCAGGGCTGGCTTGGTGAAAAAACCCATCCTGACGTGCCTTACATCACCAACCTGCGTCTCGATCCATTCGAGCGAACGGGCTGGCCCAGCAATGGGACGAAAGACGGTGCGCAGCAATACTTCGATTGGTTCAAGTACCAATTCTGGCGCTTCGTCTTCGTTCAGCAGTTAATCGGCAAGGAAATTCAGACCTTCCTTGAGTACCCTCCGATGCAGCGGGGCGCGAGCTTTAACCTCGACGCAGTCAAAGCCGAGATGGCGAAAAAGATGGCCGAGGCGGAGGCCGCGTCCAAAGGTCCCAGCAATTAACAGGAACGAGCTCCGCGTGGCAGGCGGTTCGCAAGGGCCGCCTTGTTCCGCCGCTTTGCATCCGTGCAGCGTCAAGAACGCTGCGGCGGGCGGTATCAACGACAGGTCATCTCGACTCTCGCGGTCGGGGAACTGGCCTTAGACACAAACAGGAGGATCGAATGAAAACCATGCTTATCGCAATAACTCTGATCTCACTGTTCGCCCCTGCACCCCTTGTGATCGCTCAAGCGCAAGGCTCCGGCCAAGGCCGTGGTATCGACGATGTGGAAGTTATTAAGACCACGGCCACAGTTGAGAAGGTGGATCTCGAAAAGCGAAAGATCACGCTTCTGCTGGAAGACGGAAAGAAGAAGACCTTCAGGGTCGACAAGAGTGTGCAGAACCTCGACCGGGTGCAGATCGGCGACCACCTGAACCTGGCTTACACGGAAGAACTGATCGTCGTTGTTAGCAAGTCCAATGAGACCCCTGGTGCCGCCAGCGCGGGAGCCGTGAGCGTGGCACCACGTGGCTCAAAACCCGGGACCGTGATGGTAGAGACTACGGCCATGAGCGGGAAGATCCTAGCTGTCGACGCCGAGAAACACAAAGTGCAAATCGAGGAGCCTGATGGTAAGAAGAAAACCATCAAGGTAAGCAAGAACATCAGCCTCGATCAGTTGCAGACTGGGGCGACTGTCGACGCACTCTTGACCGAGTCCCTGGTAGTCGAAGTTGTCAAATGATCCATCTGAGATGGACCCTAAGGGTCGTTGCTAATATTACAGGCTGCGTCCATCAGGCTTTCCAGTGGTGCAAAATAGGTGCAAAGCCGCCTGGCATCTGCAGAAAAGTTCGAAAGTCGCCCTCTAGGGCGACCAATCACTTCCAGCTGAGCGGTTCCGCCATCTCACCCAGAGCGCGCGGCATCGCCCGCCTTCTCCTCGAGCTCTGCCCAGCGGGCATACAGTGCATCTAGGTTCTTCTGCGCCGCTTCCAGTTCATCGTGGACCGCCAAGAGCTTGGGACCATCACTGACAATCGCGGGATTCTCCATCTCCGCCTGCCGGCTCTGCAACAGGTGCTCTGCCTCGGCGATGCGTTGCTCGATGCCGGCATACTCGCGCGCCTCAAGATACGAAAGCTTCTTTTTGGCCTGCGTATCCGGACGGGAAGAGGGCGCGGGCTGCGCACTCTCTCTCACTTTCTCCGATCCCTTTTGTTCGTCCTGCCACAACTCCCATTGCGCGTAATCCGCGAAGCTTTCCGCGGTGCCCCGGCCGTCGAGACCGAGCACGATTGTCGACACGCGATCGAGCATGTAGCGGTCATGCGTGACCAGCACCAAGGAGCCGCGAAACTCAAGCAGGCTTTCTTCCAGGATTTCGAGCGTTGGGATATCGAGGTCGTTCGTGGGCTCGTCCAGCAGAAGCACGTCGGCGGGTTGCAGCATGAGCTGCGCGATCAGGACCCGGGCCCGCTCACCTCCGGAGAGCCGTTCGACCGGCTGGTTGAGCTGTTCGCCGGTGAATAGAAATTTTGCCGCCCACGATGCCACATGAATCACCCGATCCTGATAGATCACCGAATCGCCTTCGGGAGCGAGCGCGCGGCGCAGCGTCACATTCCCGTCGAGCTTGCGGCTCTGGTCGAAATACACGATGCGCAACCAGTCGGCACGACGAATCTCTCCGCCGCTGGGCGCGAGTTCTCCACGCAACAGACGCAGCAAAGTCGTCTTGCCGCTGCCGTTCGGGCCCACCAATCCCACGCGCATCCCGGCTGAGACGATGAAGTTCAGCCGCTCGAACAGCGTGCGGTCGCCCAACTGGCAGGACACGTTCTCGAGTTCGATCAGGCGCTTGGTCTTTCGATCTGTCGCGGAGAAATCTATTTGTGCGGTTGCGCTGCGGGTTCTGGCGTTCAAGTCGGCGAGTTCGTTCATCAGCTCGCCCGCCTTGTCGATGCGCGCCTTGGACTTCCTGGTTCGCGCCTTCGCTCCCCGGCGCAGCCACTCGATTTCGGAATGAACCAGATTCTCCAGCGCCTCCTGGCGTTTCCCCTGCGCGTGGAGAAATTCTTCTTTCTTCTCCAGAAACGTGCTGTACTTCCCGCGCACGCGCAGCAAACCGTCGGGATACACGCGGCTGAGTTCTGCCGTCTCGGTGGCCACATTCTCCAAAAAGTAGCGATCATGGCTCACCACGACGCACGCGAACCTGGCTTCCTCCAGCAAGTCCTCGAGCCATTCGATTCCAGCGAGGTCCAGATGATTGGTGGGCTCGTCCAGCAGCAAGACATCGGGCGACTGCACCAGCGCTTCCACAATCGCCAATCGCTTCTGCCAGCCTCCGGAGAGCGCTGCCGCTTCTGCTTCGAGGTCCTTGAATCCGGCATGGCCGAGCGTCTGGGCGAAGTGGGCGCCACGCTCCGATTCCGGCGCGCTCGAATTCTGCAGCGCTCGCTCCACAACCGAGCGTACCGACTCCCCGGAAGGAAATTTCGACTCTTGCGCGACATAGCTCAGGCGCAGGCGCTTGCGCACTGCTACGTTTCCGCTATTGGGCACCTCTGTGCCCGCCAGAATCCGCAGCAGCGTGGATTTCCCCGAGCCGTTGGGACCGATCAGGCCGATCCGGTCGCCTTCTAAAACCGTAAAGGAGACGTTCTGGAAGAGCGGGTTGGCTCCGAAGGCTTTCGAAATTCCTTGCACATTGAGGATTGGTGGCAACGGCGGCGTGCTCCCGGTTCTTTCTTCGCGCAATCTTCGTTTCTTGAGGTTATCAGGAAAGTTATGCTGGTCGCGCCCGCGTCGGAAATAGTGACGTGGTGTTCGGCGAGGGAGCCAAAGGCTTTAACCACGGAAGGCACGAGGACCACAAGGGAAACCGTCGACGCATTAATGTCGATCTGTTTGACGCACTACACTAGCCGCGACTCTTTCGTTGAGGACGAGCTCCGGACAGCACGAGTGCACAAAGGCAATCCACAAATTCAGGGGTCAGGCGATCATGCTGGATGAGGAATCGCATGTAGATGGGGCCGTACAGCGAGTCAAGCAGCAAATCGGGATCGAGGTCTTTGCGCAACTCGCCGCGTTGGATGCCGCGGCGAAGAGTTGCATAGGCTTCTCTACGACGTGGCCAGAGGAAGCGCTCGCGGAACGCTTCAATCAGATCTTTGTCGGTCTGGCCCGCGGCGAGGATGGCGGAAACAATGCGTCCACGCCGGCTGCGAAATAGCTTTATCAGTTGGCGCATCTGCTGGCTCATATCGGTGTAGACGGATCCGGTGTCTGGGAAGCGCAGCCTCCGCGTAGTGCTGCTGGCAAAGGCATCCGCGATGAGCGCGCCCTTGTTCGGCCACCAGCGGTAAACCGTGGCCTTGCCGACCGAGGCGCGGGCCGCGACTTCTTCAATCTTGAAGTCCGAAAAGCCGTTCTTGCCGAGGATCTTGAGAGTGCTGCGCAGGATCGCTTGGCGCGCCTGTTCGCTGCGGGGGCGACCGGGAGGGCGCTTACCGTTTTTGCGGTATTCTGCGGCCAATAACGTTTGGCGCATGGTCCTAAGCTACCATATAATCGAGCGAAGTTAATTCGAATCCGATACGCCCAGTATCGAATCTAAGCGATCATTGGCGAAGTGCTTGGGGCAGCACGTCTCAATGTTTCTTTTGATGATGGAGCGGATGGTACTTCATGTGGATTGTTGCTCTAGCCCTCAGACGGCCTTATACATTTGTCGTGATGGCGATCGTGATCCTGATCCTGACGCCGATCACCATCCTGCGCACTCCGACTGACATCTTCCCCGAGATCGATATTCCTGTAGTCTCTGTCGTCTGGTTCTACAACGGACTGTCCCCGCAGGATATGGCCGACCGCATCGTGGCCAACTCTGAGCGAGGGATCACCACGACAGTCAATGACATTGAACACATGGAATCCCAGTCGGTGTACGGATTGGGAATCATCAAAGTGTTCTTTCGTCCGGGGACAAACGTCCAGGGCGCAATCGCGCAGATAACAGCCATTTGCCAGACCAGCGTGCGGATGTCTGCCACCCGGCACTACACCGCCGTTGATCATTTCCTACAGCGCGTCGACTACTCCGATCATCCAGCTTGGACTCAGCAGCAAGACGCTGCCGGAGCAACAACTGTTCGACCTTGGACAGAACTTCCTGCGAACTTATCTGGCAACTGTGCCCGGTGCCGCCACTCCTTATCCGTACGGCGGCAAGATGCGGCAGATTCAGGTCGATCTCGATTTAGCCGAAGCTGCAGGCCTACGGTCTTTCCCCCGTCGATATCGTGAATGCCGTCAACGCCCAGAACATCATTTTGCCGACGGGCACGATGAAAATGGGCCCCCTGGAATATCCGATCGAGATGAACGGGACGCCGCAGACGATTGCGGAACTGAACGACCTGCCGGTGAAAACGACGAACGGATCGACGCTCTACATGCGCGATGTGGCGCATATCCGTGACGGATTTGCGCCGCAGACGAATATCGTTCGGCAAGACGGCAACCGCGGTGCGCTGATGTCGATCTACAAAAACGGCTCAGGCGTCGACGCTGCAGATTGTGGCCGGGGTCAAAAACATTGTTGATCAAGCTGCGCAGTCGCTGCCTCCCGAGCTGAAGATTTCTCACCTCTTCGATCAATCACTGTTCGTGCGGGCGTCGATCAATGGCGTCGTCCGCGAGGCTCTCATTGCCGCCGCGCTCACCGCCTGCATGATCCTGATTTTTCTTGGCGACTGGCGCCCGACTATTGTCATTTCAATTTCGATTCCGCTTTCGATCTTTGTGTCGATCATTTTGCTGGGCGCGCATCGGCGAAACCATCAACATCATGACGCTGGGTGGATTGGCGCTCGCGGTTGGCATCCTGGTCGATGACGCCACGGTGGAAATCGAGAACATCGAACGCAATCTGGCGATGGGCAAGGAGATGCGCCAGGCTATTCTCGACGGAGCCCAGCAGATCGCCGTGCCGGCATTCGTTTCGACGCTCAGCATCTGCATCGTGTTCGTGCCCATGTTCTTCCTGAGCGGCGTGGCGAAGTTTCTATTTGTACCGCTGGCGGAGGCCGTGAGCTTTGCCATGCTGGCCAGCTATCTTCTGTCGCGAACGCTGATTCCGACGCTGGTGATGTACATCATGCGCGGGCATGAACACCGGGCAGAAACGCCCAAGTCCGCTCTTGCGCGGTTCCAGCGAGGTTTTGAGCGAAAATTCGAAGAATTCCGGCAGAGCTATGAATCGCTGCTGGAAACAACGCTTGCGCACCGGGGGCTGTTTGCAGTTTGCTTTCTGCTCTTCTGCCTGCTCTCGCTGGGACTGTTTTCATTCCTCGGACAAGACTTCTTCCCACAGGTGGATGCCGGTCTGTTACGGCTTCACGTTCGGGGGCGACCGGGATTGCGCGTCGAGGAGACGGCCCGCCTCTGCGATCAAATTGAGACCTCGTTGCGCGAGGAAATTCCGCACGGACAACTGCAAACTATCCTGGACAACATTGGACTGCCGAACTCCGGCATCAACCAGTCGTATAGTTCCAACGGGACGATCGGCACGAGCGATGCTGAGATTCTGATTGCATTGAATCCAGAGAAACATGAACCGACAGCCGACCTGACGCGGCATTTGCGGGAATTCCTGCCTCAGCATTTCCCCGGAGTGGAGTTCTTCTTCCAGCCCGCTGATATCGTGACGCAGATCTTGAATTTCGGCATTCCTGCGCCCATCGACGTTCAAATCGTCGGGACGGATCTGCAGACCAACTATGCGATCGCACAGCAGATCGCAGGCCGGATGCGCCATATCCCCGGAACCGCCGACGTGCACGTGCAGCAGCTGCTCTCGTTGCCCACCCTGCACATGGATATCGAGCGCACGCGCGTCACTCAGGTCGGGCTGACTGCCCGAGAGGTGGCGCAGAGTGCGCTGGTTTCACTGAGCGGGAGTTTCCAGACTTCGCCCAACTTCTGGCTCAATCCGAAAAATGGAGTCACGTATCAGATGGCGGTGCAGGCCCCGCAGTATCGGATGACAGACCTGCAAGACCTGATGAACATTCCCGTGATCTCAGAGCAGGGGCCGCAGTTGATGGGCAACCTGGTGCAACTCACTCCAACGGTGCGGCCTGCGACGGTCAATCACTACAACGTGCAACCAACGATTGACGTTTACGCCAGTACGCAGGACCGTGATTTGGGCGCAGTCGCTGCTGATACGCAAGAAATTCTCAAGAGCTTCGAGGCCAAACTGCCCCGCGGCACTCATATCGTGGTGCGCGGGCAAGTCGCTACCATGCGGTCTTCGTTTATCGGGCTGGGCGTCGGACTGGTGGGAGCGATTGTACTGGTCTACTTGCTCATCGTGATCAACTTCCAGTCGTGGCTCGATCCGTTCATCATCATCACGGCTCTGCCGGGCGCGCTGGCTGGAATTTGCTGGTTCCTTTTGTTGACTCATACAACATTGAATGTCCCGTCTCTTACAGGAGCGGTCATGTGCATGGGCGTGGCCACGGCAAACTCGATTCTGATGGTAAGCTTCGCGCGCGAGCAGATGGATGAGGGCGTGCCTGCCGTCCAGGCCGCCGTGGCTGCCGGGTACACGCGCATTCGGCCGGTATTGATGACGGCACTGGCTATGATTATCGGAATGGTGCCGATGGCTCTGGGCTTTGGCGAGGGTGGCGAGCAAAACGCGCCGCTGGGGCGCGCCGTCATTGGCGGGCTATTGTTCGCCACGGTAGCCACATTGTTCTTTGTGCCCAGTGTTTTCGCCATATTCCACAGCCGTCGAGAAGCACGGCGAGCGCGCGACCAGCAGTCATCATAGGTACGTTTTATGGATTCGGAGCCAAGCATGAAGGTTGACAACGAGCAAAACCGGGAGCAACGCCAGGCTAGAGGCGATTCCGACGGCGGGCAAACCGCCGAGACACCTCATCACGGGACTCAAGCGGAGCGCGATGAAGAGATCGCTGCCATGAGAGAGCGGTCGAAACATCAGACGCACGCCATTGAACCGCCGCCGGAGATTCCTCCTGCGCCGCCTCGCCGCGCTCTCATGGTCGTGGGAGTGGCTCTGCTGATTTTGCTGGTTGCGGGCGCGATCACATTGATCAGCCGCGCGAGTCACGAACAAGCGCTGGCCAAAGAAACCGAGCGAGAAACGATTCCAACCGTTGCGGTGGTTCATCCTCTGGCCGAGAAGCCTGACGAGGAACTCGTGCTTCCGGGTTCGTTGCAGGCGTTTGAGGAGTCTCCGATCTATGCCCGCACGAGTGGATATCTGGTGCGCTGGTACAAAGACATCGGAAGCCGCGTGAAGGAAGGCGATTTACTGGCGACGATCGATACTCCGGAGATTGATCAGGAACTAAGCCAGACTCGCGCTGCGCGGCAACAGATTGTCGCGCAACTGGAACTCGCCAAGATCAGCGCAGAGCGATGGGAGAGCCTCCGCAAGAGCGACTCGGTATCAGCCCAGGAAGCCGACCAACAGACCAGCGGATACAAACAAGCGCAGGCAAATCTGGCTGCGGCAGATGCAAACGTGCGCCGGCTCGAACAATTGGAGGGATTCAAAAAAGTGTATGCGCCATTTTCCGGCGTTATTACGAAGCGCAACGTCGATCCGGGAGCATTAATCAATGCCGGAGCCGGCGCTGCAGGACGTGAACTATTTGACATCGCGAGAGTGGACCCGCTGCGTGTCTACACCAGCGTGCCACAGGCATACGCGCCTTTCATCAAGGTCGGTGCATCGACGACAGTAACTTTGCAGGAATTTCCCGGACAGAGATTCTCGGCCAAGGTCGCGCGAACCGCTGAGTCGATCGATCCCAACACGCGGACACTGCTCACGGAAGTGGATGTGCCCAACCGAGACGGCACGCTGTTGCCGGGTTCATTCGGTGAGGTGCACTTTGCAGTGGGCTCCAACGTCAACAAAGTGACGGTGCCGGTCAATGCGATGTTATTCCGCTCTGAGGGGACTCGGCTGGCGGTTGTAGGACCAGACAATAAGGTCGAACTGCGGGCAATCAGTATCGGAAAGGACTACGGAACCACTCTCGAAGTTCTGGCAGGTGTTTCGATCCAAGACCAGATCGTGATTAATCCACCTGACTCGCTGGAAGATGGGCAGCAGGTGACCCTCGCGTCACCATCACCGGGGCAGGGCCAGGATCAGTCGGCGGCACAACCGGCGGCAGTTCCGTCAAGTACACGTCAGGAAGAAAATCTTCCCGAGCAACAACACAATTTGCCGGTGCAACAGAAAAAACCGAAGGCACAGGGGAGTAAGCAGTGACACGGGGATTTGTTGCAGCGCTTCTGTTGGGGCTGGCATTCACCAGCGCATGCACTGTGGGGCCGCGATATGCCCGCCCGAGCGCTCCCGCACCTGCGCCTGATGCCTGGAAAACCCAGCCGCCGTGGCAACAGGCTGCACCCAAGGACGCGATCCCTAAGGGAACATGGTGGCAAATCTTTCAGGATCCTGGGCTGGACGCTTACGAACAACAGCTTTTGCAGGCGAACCAGTCCCTGGTCGCGGCGCGGGATCGATTAAGCCAGGCGCGTTCCCTGGCGCGAATTGCGACCGCGGACTATTTCCCTCAGGTTTCGACGGATCCGTCCGTTGTTCGCGAGCGCGGGTCGGGCAACCGTCCTTTGAACGGAGCCGTCGTAGCGAGCGGGATTGCGCGGCCTTACACGCAGAGTGTCTATACGATTCCGTTCTCGCTGAGCTATGAGGCAGACTTATTCGGGCGCGTGCGGCGAAATGTGGAAGCAGCGAATGCTTCACTTCAATCCACGGCCGCAGATCTCGGGAACGTGCAGTTGGTTTTGAGTGCCGAACTCGCGGCTGACTATTTCACTCTGCGCGAACTCGATGCGGAGTACCAAGTCGTCGAGGAATCGGTTGGATTACAGCGGAAGGCTCTGGATCTGCTCAATCAGCGCCACACTGGAGGCATTGCGAGCGGCCTGGAAGTTGCTCAGCAGGCCACGCTGCTGGATTCCACCCTTTCGCAGGCAGCGTTGGTGCAACAGACACGCGCGCAGTACGAACACGCGATCGCGGTGCTGGTGGGCCAGCCGGCGTCCAATTTCAGCGTGCCAGTCGCGCCGCTGAAGACCACGCCGCCGGCGGTTCCGCTGGGCGTTCCGTCAGACGTGCTGGAGCGTCGTCCCGACGTCGCCACATATGAGCGCGACATGGCGTATGCGAACGCTAAGGTCGGGTTGGCACACACAGCTTTTTACCCGCATATCACGCTCGGCGGCGCAGGCGGTGTGGAGAGCACGGCCATCAGTTCGTTGTTCAATGCTCCGAGCCTTTTCTGGTCTCTGGGCGCCGATGTTTTGGAACCCGTGCTGCAGGGCGGGCGCAATCGCGCCAACTTGGCTGCGGCGCGGGCTGCGTATGACGAGGCGGTGGCGAACTATCGTCAAACCGTGCTCACCGCCTTTCAGCAGGTGGAGGACGGCATCAGCAATCTAAGCACGCTATCAACAGCACTTTCAACGCAGGGAGCAGCCGTGGAAGATGCCCGAAAAGCTCTGGAGATTGCGAACAACCGCTATGTGGGCGGAGTAACGAATTATCTCGACGTGATCACGGCGCAAAACGCCCTGCTCAACAATCAGCGTCTTGAGACGCAGTTGCTCGGCCAGCAGTTGGTGAGCACTGTTTATCTAGTGAAAGCTCTCGGGGGAGGCTGGGATTCGGGCCAGATCAAAGATGAACAGGTTCATCCGCAGCCGGGACAGATTCTGCAGCAGTAAACCTTCTATTCCAGAAATTTCGCAGGATCACTAAATTATCATTCCAGTATGCAGCAGTATCGTGATGAAACCGTCTTCGACTGGATCCAAGATGGCCGACGTCCTTTTGTGAACCGGGAGAGCCCTGAGTGGAAAGGGAATTTCGTTTGCAATCTGCTCCCACAGTCATTTGAAGCATATGTCAAGGTGCTACATCGCATCGACGCCTGCTACGAAAACATTGCCACTACTTTTTCGCCAGAGGAAATCGAAATCCTCAAGATCCCACCTTGCGAGGAGCTTAAATCGTTCGTAGTCAAGCACAGAGAGCAATCGCTCAGCTCTCGAGTCAGGTGGAGGGTCCTTGCCGATCTATTGGACGTGCCCTTCGCTCCGGAGATCAATTTCACTTGGTATCGAAAGCAGCTAGAGGATGGGTGGTGCTGGCCGCAGTTTCTCTCCGGCCCCTGCGACGCAACTTTGGGTGATGGTTGTCTCGATGAATTGATAGCCATTCTGTCGAAGATCACTGGCAATCGCAGTTCCTTCTTTCGTTTTTCAAGATGGCAGTTCGCAAATGAGGAAACACCGCGATTGTTCGAGGGCGCACTCGGCGAACTTGCGGCATTCCTGCAAAGCGGCCAATATCGATTCGGCCCAGAATATTGGTGGCCATCCGACCGGACTTGGTGTGTATGCTCCAACTACGACCTGAAGTTCACAATAGTCGGTGGCCCACAGGAACTTACAAAGCCTCTCATGACCAACTCGATTCTTGAATGTATAGAGGTGACTCCGCAAACACGCATTGATGACTCCGCACCAATGCCCTGAAGCACTCGCACTCCGAGCCACGCTTTAAAAGAAAGAGGTAGTTCATGCTCGCGAAGACTGCACTCGTCACCGGCGCCAACGGCGGCCTCGGGACACACGTCACGAAAGCCTTGCTGGATGCAGGTTTCGCCGTCGTCGGCCTTGCGCCCAAGATTCAGCCTCATGATTTCGACCATCCACACTTCACCGCACTACCGGCTACTCTCGACAGTTTGACCGCGGCCAAGCAGGCTGTCGACACGATCGTCGCGCATTTCGGCAAGATCGACATTCTCGCGCATCTGGTTGGCGGGTTCGCGGGAGGGCAGACGGTCGCCGATACCGACGACGCCACCTTCCAGCGGATGCTCGACATGAACCTGAACAGCGCATTCCACATATTGCGGGCGGTGCTGCCACCCATGCGTCAGTCTGGCTCGGGGCGAATCATCGCGATTGGCAGTCGCGCGGCGGAGAATCCTGGAGCCATGGTGGGAGCATACAGCGCGTCAAAAGCCGCGCTGGTTTCGCTGATCCGCACGGTCGCCATTGAGAACAAAGACCACGGCATCACCGCCAACGTAATTCTTCCTGGAACGATGGACACTCCGGCGAATCGCAAGGACATGCCCGGCGCTGACACATCGCAGTGGGTACAACCGGCATCGGTTGCGAGTCTTATCGTGTGGCTCGTCGGCGATGGAGGAAGAGATGTCACGGGTGCGGCGATTCCGGTCTACGGGCGAGGACTATAAAGATTGCGGTAAGTACCCAAAAGGGGGACGTAACCCTTTCGTAACCCTCTGATTGCACAATTTTTGTTGCACGTTAACACTCTTGAAATATCTTGCATGTAACCTGTCTCCAGGAGAGGCCCATGGGATCAGCCCGAATTGCGAAGACGTTGCCACTGCAGGTAGCCGCCGTCTGCTATCGACGCCGAGGCACCGCGATTGAGTTCCTGCTGGTCAATACCAATGGCGGCAGTAAGTGGACTTTTCCCAAGGGGTCGACCGATCCCCGGCTCTCTCACAGCCAGGCTGCTGAACGTGAGGCTGCCGAGGAAGCGGGCGCGATCGGCACGATTGAGCCTCGTCACTTCCATCTTTACATTCACTCCAAAGGCGTTTTCTGGCAGCCCGGCGGCGTGCAGGAATTCGTGGTCAAGGCCTTCCTGATGGAAGTGCATCACATGCGGCGCCCTGACGAGGGCAATCGCCGCCCAACTTGGTTCAGTGCCGTAGAAGCCAAGCGCCGTCTCGCCAAGGGACGCGAAGTGAAGTACTTCCACGAACTGGAAACCGTGATCGACCGCGCTCTCGAGCGCATTCAGTTTCACAGCGAACTCTGGGGAGCGTATCCCGGAATAAAGAATGGCCGACCGCTCGCCAAAGACCCTATCGCCGAAGCAGTCTGGCCGTAGGGGTATTCCGGACCACCGTAGCGTTGCTCCACCAGTTTTTGGCCGCCCACCCTCTCGATTCCTTGTCATTCCGAAGCAAAGCGAGGAATCTGCTTTTTGCTGGCAGCAGAGCCACTGCATGCGAGAGCAGATTCCTCGACGGCTGAACCCGTCTCGGAATGACAGAGCTATCCAGATGGACCACAGCTGGTTTTATGAGACGATAATTCCAGTCCCATGATTCAGCTTTCCGGCGCCGGAAAACGCTTCGGCCACAAACTTCTCTTCGAAAACGTCGACTGGCTCATCACCAACCACGACCACATCGGCGTGGTCGGCGGCAATGGCACCGGCAAGTCCACGCTGATGAAGGTCCTCGCCGGTATGGATACCTTCGACTACGGCTCTCTGATCATCGCCAAAGGGACGTCGGCGGGATACCTTCCGCAAGATGGGTTGACGCTCTCAGGACGAACCGTGTTCGCCGAGTGCATGTCGGTGTTCGACGATGTCCGAGCGATGGAGCAGGAGCTTGAATCGCTGACACACAGCATGGCGGAATTGAATCACACGAGTCCGGAATATGCCGCAGTGGCCGACCGTTACCAGCGGGTCGAGCACGAATTCCGTGCGCGGGATGGCTACTCGATTGAGGCCGAAGTGGGCCGCGTTCTCATGGGCTTGGGCTTCGGAAAGGAAGATTGGCAGCGGATGACCGACGAGTTCTCTGGCGGATGGCAGATGCGCCTGGCGCTCGCCAAGCTTCTATTGCAAAAACCGAATCTATTGCTGCTCGACGAACCGACCAACCATCTCGATCTCGAAGCGCGCAACTGGCTTGAGGAATACCTGCAGAACTATCCGCATGCGTTTCTGTTGATCTCGCACGACCGTTACTTTCTTGACATCACAGTCAACAAGATTGCGGAGATCTGGAACAAGCGCTTCTGGTTTTACACCGGCAACTACGACAAGTTTCTGGCGCAGAAGACGCAGCGCAACGAGCAACTGCAGGCCGCCTACAAGAACCAGCGCGACCGGATCGATCAGTTGGAAGTGTTTATCAACCGCTTCCGCTACACGGCGACGAAGGCGAAGCAGGTGCAGAGCCGGATCAAGGAGCTCGAGAAGATCGAACGCATTGAGATCCCGCCGGAAGAGAAGACCATCCACTTCTCTTTTCCGCAGCCCAAAACCAGCGGAAGGATCGTGGCTGAGTTCGAGGGCGTGGCGAAGAGCTATCCCGGCAGAAACGGGGCGGGTGAAAAGGAAGTCTTCCGGGACGTCAGCTTTATGATCGAGCGGGGTGACCGGATTGCGCTCGTCGGCGTAAATGGCGCGGGCAAATCCACGTTGATCAAGCTGCTTGCCGCTACGGAACCTCTGACCAGAGGCGAGTTCCGTCTCGGCCATAACGTGCAGTCCGATTACTTCGCGCAGGATCAGTACAAGGAACTCGATCCGGACGCGCGCATTATCGACGATTTAGGTGAGCTCTCTCCGCGCTCCACGGAGACTGAGTTGCGCGGCCTGCTGGGCTGCTTTCTGTTTTCCGAAGATGACGTTTTCAAGAAGATCGGAGTCCTCTCCGGTGGCGAACGCGGGCGCTATGCCCTGCTCCGCCTGCTGCTGCATCCGGCGAACTTCCTGCTGCTCGACGAACCCACGAACCACCTCGATCTGCGCGCCAAAGATGTGCTGCTGAACGCGCTTGTGGAGTACACGGGGACGGTCGTCTTCGTGTCCCACGATAGATATTTCATCGACAGGCTGGCCACGCGCGTGTTTGAAGTTGGTGGCGGCAAAGTGGAGATTTTCCCGGGCAACTATGAGGACTATCTCTGGCGCAAACAAGGCGGCCAGCACAGTGTGCCGACGCTGGACGACGTGCCGGGAGCGAACGAATCAAGATCGGGCAAGGGTGCCCCACTTCTCGCCGATGTTTCCAGAAGTGGGAATGCGAAGTCGATTGATTCTCCAAACGGCGACAACGGTGCCACAGCCAGCGCAGAGCAGCCCAAGAAACGGCTCAATCCAATTAAGCGCAAACAAATGGAAGATCGCGTTCATGAATTGGAAGATGAAATCAGCAGCACCGAGGATGAGATTGCGCGGCTGGAGACGGCGCTGCAAAGTTTCGTCAGTGCCGAGGAAACGCAGCGACAGTCGCAGGAATTGGACCGGTGCAAGGCTTCCTATACCGCTCTCGTGGGCGAATGGGAAGCCTTGTCGCAAGAACTGGAAGTGTCGGAGTAGGATTATCCGTACAAAATGCACAGGTCCTTCGGCCCGCCAACAGCGCGGCCCTCCGGATGACAAGGCTTGATTTTAGGCTTCGGGAACCTTCCGCACCCGTACACCGCCTTCCGTAATCTCTCCTGCGCTCTTACCCATGTGCGATAGTCAGATTGGCCAAGTGGCCACGCACCGCCGCAGGCCACAAATTTCAAGACCACCGCTGGAATGGTATCGGCGCGAGCAGGGCGCCGGGCGGGAACCCAAGGAAGGTCGCATGCTTCAGTCGTCGGAGAACTCATTCCTGAAGTCCGGATCGCCGGCTTCCAACCCCAACACCTTTAACCCCGTCAAGACCGTGACCGCCCCCGTGGATCAGGCGACCATCGGCCGCACCCTGGTTATCAAGGGTGAAATCAGCGGCTCCGAGGCTCTCTACATCGATGGCCGCATCGAAGGCAAAATCATCATGCCCGAGAGCCGCGTAACCATTGGCCGCAATGGCAAAGTGGATGCCAGCATCCAGGCCAAGGAAGTCGTGGTTATGGGCAAGGTCAACGGCAACATCGAGTGCAGCGACCGAGTGGATATCCGCGCCGAAGGCTCCGTCAGCGGTGATATCTCGACGGTTCGCATCAGCGTCGAAGATGGCGCTGCGCTTAAAGGTGGGATCCAAGTCCACAGCGATGGCAAAGGACACCAGTCCCAGAACCAGGCCAAGCCCGAGCCGCCCAAGGCCCTGGCTGCGACTGCCAGCGCATAAACAGAATTTGTCGAGTAGAAGACGAGGGGCACGCCATGGCGTGCCCTGTTCTTTCGTAGAGACGTTCGGAATCCCGCCGGCCAGACCTAGCAAGCTACGTCTCTACGCCTTTTTTTCTTTCGGCCGGAAGTCCAGTGCGGCCGAATTCATGCAATAACGAAGGCCCGTGGGTGCCGGACCGTCCTCAAACACATGCCCCAGGTGCGCATCGCACTTGGCACAGCGGACCTCGGTTCGCACCATGCCGTATTCCGTATCGCGGTGCTCGGTAACGCCGCCGTCGGCGCTAGGCTTGTAGAAACTCGGCCAGCCAGTGCCGGAATTGAACTTCGTCTGCGAATCAAACAGCGGAGCCCCACAGCAGACGCAGTGATAGACGCCCGGCTCCTTGTTGTTCCAGTACGCCCCGGTAAAGGCGCATTCGGTGCCCGCTTCGCGGGTCACGTGGTACTGCTCATCGGTAAGTTGCTTCCGCCACTCGGCTTCCGACTTGACTACCTTTTCCTCAGTCTTTTCCATAGATGAACCCCGTTTGAATAGTCTGCTTGTTCAATGAATTGGATGTTCGAGCAACCCAAAAGTGGCATCCTCAATTGTCGGCTTCTTCGCCCACCTTACGATACTTCCCGCGAAAGAACAGCAGCGGATCCCCCTCCCGCAAAACGACATCCTCAACTTCCGCGATGAAAATCGTATGGTCGCCAGCCTCCTCCGCCGACTGCAGGCGGCATTCCAGGTACGCCAGCGCGCCGTGCAACATCGGAGTTCCATGCCGCGTGCGGTCAAAGCGTGCCCCGGCCTCAGCCTCGGCGTTCTCGTGCGTACGCTCCGGTCGCGCGTAGTACTCGGAAATTGCTTTCTGATCCTCGCAGAGAACATTGATCCCGAAGCGCTTCTTGGCGTGCAGGTGGGCATGGGTGCGGGTGCTGTGATCCACACAGACCAGCACCAGCATGGGATCGAGCGAAACCGACGTGAACGCGTTGGCCGTCATGCCGTGCACTTCGCCGTCGAGGTCCACGGTGATGATCGTCACCCCGGTGGCGAAGGCTCCCATCGCCTTGCGAAATTCGACTGGATTCAGGACCATGATTGTAGAGACGTTGCCTGCAAATGTCTTTCTCACCACCATTCCGAATGCCGGCGGCAGAGACGTAGCAAGCTACGTCTCTACGAAGATTGCGCGCGCAACCGCATACATTACCATGCCGGGGCGTTGTATCATTCGAGGCAACGTGGCGAATTCGCCAATCATGCATTTCGGACGGGGAAACGACAGCACAGTGCCAGTGGACTGCCCCGGCGATGCCATGTCTCGTGACACCGCGCTTGAACTGATCCGCTGTCCGGACGGCGACTTGCCGGCTCTGCTCGCCGCCGCCCGCGCTGCCAAAGAGCGCTTCAAATCCGGCGTGATCACCTACTCTCGTAAGGTATTCCTCCCGCTGACGAATCTCTGCCGAGACTACTGCGGCTACTGCACCTTCCGCCGCGATCCTGGCGATCCCGGGGCGCACACGATGACGCCTGACGAGGTGCTTGAAGTAGCCCGAGCCGGGGAGAAACTGGGATGCACGGAGGCCCTCTTCAGCCTTGGCGATAAGCCCGAACTCCACTTTCCGGAGATGCGCGACAAACTCCGCCGCCTCGGCTACAAGTCGACGCTGCATTATCTGGAAGCGATGTGTGAACTAATCTTGCGCGAGACCACCCTATTGCCGCATCCGAATCCCGGGCTCCTGAGTGCGGAGTGGATTGCAAGGCTTGCGGTCGTTTCGCCCAGCATGGGGTTGATGCTTGAGACCACAAACTCAGACCTGCTGGCTGTCGGACGAGCTCATGACAACGCTCCCGACAAGGTCCCAGGAAAGCGCCTGCGCACGATCGAGGAAGCAGGCAAACAGCGGGTTCCCTTCACCACCGGCTTGCTGATCGGCATCGGAGAGTCGCTTGAGGACCGGGTGGATACGCTCCTGGCCATACGCGATCTGCACCAACGCTACGGACATATCCAGGAAGTCATCGTCCAGAACTTCCGCATAAAACCGACAATTCCCATGGCGAACTGGCCTGAACCGACTCAGGGCGAGATGCTGCGTACCGTAGCGGTAGCTCGCTTGTTACTCCCTGAGGTCAATATTCAGGCGCCACCAAATCTTTCCGCGCCGTACTATGAAGAGTTGATCGATGCCGGCATCAATGACTGGGGAGGAATTTCGCCGCTGACCCCCGACTTCATCAATCCGGAGAAGCCATGGCCGCACATTGAGCAGTTGCGGCGGCGTACTGAGGCCAAGGGGGCTGTGTTGCGCCAGCGTCTGCCTGTGTATCCCGAGTTTGTTTCTGACGTGATTGCGCGTTCAGGCCTGCTCTCAAACAGGCTCCGAGCGGCCACTGGTGACGATGGCCTGGCACGGAGGGCGGCATGATCTGCGTCCTCAGCGGAGGCACAGGCGGGGCGAAATTCGTCGATGGCCTGCGCCAGGTCATGCCCGCTGAAGAGATCACGCTGGTGGTCAACACGGGCGACGACCTGCTCTGGTGGGGGCTTTACGTCTCGCCCGACATCGATTCGATCACCTACGTGCTCTCCGGCATGCTGAGTCGCGAACGTGGATGGGGCGTTAAGGGCGACACCTTCCTCTGCCTGCAGGCGATGGGGCAACTCGGCGAGCCCACCTGGTTCCATACCGGCGACCGCGACCTGGCCATGCATTTGTTGCGTTCGCGCCTGCTAGCCGAAGGCAAAACGCTGTCCGAAGCGACGGCGGTCATCTCCCAGAAACTGGGCGTGAAGGCGCGTGTTTTGCCCATGAGCAACTCGCGGGTAGAGACTCGTGTCGATACCCCAGTCGGTGAGCTCAGTTTCGAGGAATACTTCGTACAGCGGTGGTATCAGGACCCCGTAAAGTCCGTGCGCTTCGCCGGAGCTTCGGATGCGGAGCCCGCTCCGGGAGTGATCGATGCGATCACGAACGCTGACGCGGTATTGATCGCCCCGAGTAATCCCGTCACCAGTATCGGGCCCATTCTGGCGGTGCCGGGCATTCATGACGCATTGCTCCGCACCCGCGGGAAGATCGCTGCCGTCAGCCCAATCGTGGGGAACGCCCCCGTGGCGGGCCCGGCCGGAATACTGATGGAGGCGCATGGATTGCCCTGTTCCATCGCCGGTGTAGCGCAGGCCTATGAGGACTTTCTCGACATTCTGATCTGCGACATGCGCGATGCCCGTGCCGCCGAGGCTCTTCGCCAAAGCGGTCTACGCGTGCAGTGTACGCAGACCATCATGCGCAGCGCCGAAGACAAAGCCGCGCTGGCTCGAGAAACGCTTGCTTTTGCCACCGCCAGTCTGCTCCGGGAAGAGCAATCGTCGGATACTTCTTTTCGCCGCCTGGATCGCCAGCCGTGATCCTGGTTCCAATAAAGAACACCGCCTCGGCAAAGCAGCGACTAGCTTCCTTCCTTGATCAGACAGCACGAACGCAGTTGGCCCAAGCCATGTTGACCGACGTGTTGACGGCTCTCCATGAGTGGACGAATCGTCCCAAGGTCGGCATCGTCACCAGCGATCCTTACGCGATAAAACTTGCAGCCGAGTATGGTTTTGAAGTGATCCCCGATCCTGAAAACCCTGGGGAAACCGGTGCGATTGAGATGGCAACTCAGGTATGTGTGCAACGCGAAGAAGAGAGCACGCTCGTCATTCCGGCTGACATTCCCCTGATCGAGTCCTGGGAGCTGGAGGAAATCTATAAACACGCGCCAGCCGTGGGAAGCGTGCTCGTGCCGGCAGGCGATGGACGCGGCACCAACGCTGCCTTCCGCCGTCCCGCGGACTTATTCCCCCTTCGCTTCAGCAATGACAGCTTCAGGCCGCATCACGCCGCCGCGCAAGCCACTGGCAAGCCCTGCGTCGTGTTGAACCTGCCGGGGATCGCCGTGGACGTGGATAATCCGCCGGACTTGCAACAGTTGCTTTCGCTTCCGGGCATTACGCGCGCGCAGCGGCTAGCGAGGAGTTGGAATTTGCCTGACCGCCTGCTCGCAACCGATGCGGATGCGGTATAACCAGAGTCGCCACAATCCTGCACGAATCGATGGCAAAGACGAACAAAGTTGTCGAGGTCCGACTCATCCCGATCAGGCTCACGGATGAAATTGCACCTAGTGCGTCGATTGCCGACGAACTGGTTGCAGCCCTGCGACAAAGCCGCCAGCGATTGCGACCGGGCGACATTCTCGTCGTCAAACATAAGATCGTTTCCAAAGCGGAGGGACGGCTTGTCGATCTCGCAACGATCCGACCGTCGGCCGAGTCGATTGCCTGGGCTGAGCAATACAAACTCGATGCGAGGGTGATCGAACTAGCGCTCCGGGAAAGCCGCTCGGTTCTTAGGCGCAAGAACGGCGTCCTCATCACCGAAACCCAGCATGGGTTCCTTTGCGCCAATAGCGGCATCGATGTCTCAAACGTGGACGGAGGAAAGACTGCCCTGCTGCTGCCTGAGAATCCAGACCGTTCTGCCGCGAACTTGCGACGTGGCTTGAAAAAGAAGACCGGCATTTCGGTTCCGGTGATCATTACGGACAGCTTCGGCCGTCCCTGGCGCGAGGGATTGACCGAATTCGCCATCGGGATCGCGGGGATGAAGCCGCTTCGGGACGATCGTGGTCGCCGCGACCCGTACGGATATAAGCTAAAAGCAAGTGTCGAGGCCGTGGCCGATGAGTTAGCTTGCGCTGCGGGTCTGGTGTGCGGAAAGCTGAACCGCGCACCTGCCTGCATCGTGCGCGGATTCTCCTATCAATCGGGCTCGGGCCAGATCGGGGATTTGCTGCGGCCTCCGGCAACCGACCTCTTCCGGTGAGACATCCGTTACACTGTGTAGAGACGTTGCTTGCAACGTCTTGCCGGCGGATGCAACCAACTTGTGGCGAGAACGAGACGTTAGCAAGCTACGTCTCTACGGAGGAACGCATGCTCCGCGAAATAGCGCAGTCTGAACTTCAAGCCTTTCCTTCGCTCGATTGGTCCGACATCTCGTCGCGTGTGACTCCGCAAAATCATCGCTCCCTCGAAAGAGTTTTGGAGACGCAGAATGGCGGCGATCTATCCCTAGAGGAGTCTTACGCCTTGGCGAATGCCGAAGGCGACGACCTGCTCGGCCTGTTGGTCGCGGCGAATATGCTCCGGGCGGAACTCGCGGGCAATATCGTCACCTACGTTGTGAACCGGAACATCAATTTTACGAACATCTGTTTCGTGGGATGCAAGTTCTGCGCGTTCAGCCGCGGGCCTCGGGAAGGCGATGCTTACTTCCATAGTCTGGATGACATGGCGCGAAAAGCTGTAGAGGCCAGGGATCTGGGCGCCACCGAGGTCTGCATACAGGGCGGCTTGCCACGCAATCTCCCGAAGTTCTACTATCGCGACATTCTTCGCGCCGTGAAGGATGCCGTGCCACGAATGCACATTCATGCCTTCTCCCCGATGGAGATCGTTTACGGCGTCGAACTCACCGGCATGCCGCTGGCTGATTATCTTTCGATGCTGCGTGACAGCGGTCTCGGCACGCTACCGGGCACCGCGGCTGAAATCCTCGACGACGAGATCCGCCACATTCTTTCAGCCAACAAGCTTTCGACCGCGCAATGGATTGATGTCGTCCGCAAGGCTCACCGCTGCGGCATCCGCACGACTTCGACACTCATGTATGGCCATACGGAAACACCAGCCCACTGGGTACGCCAGTTGAGGTTGCTGCGCGAGATCCAATCGGAAACTGGAGGCTTCACAGAATTCGTCCCGCTTGGCTTCGTCCATCAGAACACGATCCTCTTTCATCAAGGACTATCCCGCACGGGACCGACACTGGCCGAGCATCTCAAAGTTCACGCCCTGGCGCGTGTGCTGCTTGCCGGGTCTATCAACAACATTCAGGTTTCGTGGGTGAAGTTGAATCGTCAGCTTTCACAACTCTGTCTGCATGCGGGGGCGAATGACTACGGCGGTACCCTTATGGAAGAGAACATCTCACGCGAAGCTGGAGCAACCGCCGGCCAGTACACCAGTCCCGAAGATTTCCAGAGTCTTATTCTTGAGATCGGGCGAATCCCGGCAGAACGAAACACTACGTACTCGCGCATCAACATCAAGCTGCCGCTCGATGAATTCACCGCGGAACAGGCGTTCGAGGCCGAGTTTGCATGAGTTCTCAGCCCCGAACTCCTATTCGCCCAATTGCGATCATCGGCGGGACTGGGCCGGCGGGAATGGGTCTGGCGCTGCGCTGGGCGCGAGCCGGAGAGACCATCATCATCGGCTCACGCGATGAGCAGCGCGCGCAGGTAGCAGCCGCGGCAATTCAACTGAAAGTTGGCAATCAAGCGAATGTGTCAGGTATGGAGAATAGGGCCGCCTGCGCGGCCGCCGACATTCTCATGCTGACCGTTCCGTTTGAAGGCCAAGCCCCGGTCTTAAAGCAACTGAAACCAGCGATCACGGAGGGCAGTATTGTGATCGACGCCACTGTCCCCCTGGCATCTGCCGTTGGAGGCAGAGCCTCGCGCCCGCTAGGAGTCTGGCAAGGCTCAGCTGCACAGCAAGCTGCGGAACTGGTCCCCAAGGACATTAGCGTGGTCGCAGCGTTTCACAACCTTTCGGCAGACCTGCTCAATGGTGATGATCCTCTCGACTGTGATGTTGTCGTATGCAGCGATGATCCCGACGCGGCACAACTCACCCGCGAACTCGCCGCAAAGATTCCGGGAGTGCGCGCCCTTGATGGCGGCCGACTGGAAAACGCCCGCATCATCGAACAAATCACGGCGCTGTTAATCGGCCTGAACATTCGCCACAAAGGACACGCGGGAATCCGCATCACCGGTCTACCCTCTGCAGCGTATCGCTAAGCGCATTGATCATATGGAGCCTTTCGGTTGAGCGAAAACAAGCAAATCGATGCTGCGCGGCAGTATCACAGCGGGACCAAGCACTCCTATCTCAGCGTGCGCCTGCATGCGCAGGCTCTCGATTGGGAGAATAAGCCGCTTTTATTCAAGATTTATCCCACGCTGGAAGTCACGCGTTTGCCCCGCGACTTTGAAGATACTGGGACGCCGGCGTTGTCCGCGATCACGGCCGGCAGCGTTGAGCCAAAAGGCGAAACGGTACCTGACCTCGAAACCCTCGCGCAGGTGCTGTTCTTCTCTGCTGGGGTCACAAAGAGCAGGAAGCATGCGGAAGGAGAGACCTTTTTTCGCGCGGCCGCCTGCACCGGGGCGCTGTACGAGATAGAACTTTATGTAGTCTGCTCTGATCTCCGCTCGAAGATTCAGTTGTCTGGAAGCGCTCCGGCGCTGCCAGCGGGGGTCTATCACTTCGGAGCTGCCGAGTTTGGGCTGCGTCAGCTTCGAGCCGGCGATTTCCGACAAGCTATTGTGGCAGCAACCGGCGACGATCCCCTGATCGCGCATGCTCCTGTCATCATCATCTGTACAGGAACGTACTGGCGTAACGCCTGGAAATACCGATCCCGCACCTACCGTCATTTCGGCTGGGACAATGGCACGATTCTCGCCAATAGTCTCGCGATCTCCGCTGCCATGGGTCTGCCATCGTGGGTTGTCACCGGATTTATTGACTCCCAAGTCAACGCGCTGCTGGATCTGGACACTAACCGCGAGGTCGCATTCTCTCTGATGTCGCTGGGCTGGACGCAATCGACGCCATCTCCATCGCCCGCCGTCGAGCGGCTTGCCTTGCCGGTTGTCCCCTACTCTGCGAAGGAAGTCGACTATGCCTCCATGCGCAAGATGCACGAGGCTTCTTGTCTGGATTCCGCGGCGGAGGTGATCGCCTGGCGCGGCAAGACGCCCAACAATGAAATGCCTCCGGCCAAGGAAACAACCTCTGCGTTGCTTGCTCTCAGTGACTCGCGAATTCCGCCCGATACGATCGAACAAGTGATCTCGCGGCGGGGATCGACGCGGCAATTCTCGCGCGACCCCATCACCATGGCACAACTCTCGACCATACTCGACCGCGCCACTCGCGGCGTTCCGGCAGATTTCATCGATCCGCCCGGGAGCCACCTTAACGACCTCTATCTAATCGTGAACAACGTGGTCGGATTGGCCGCTGGGGCTTACGTTTATCACTGGGAAGAAAAATTCCTCGAACTGGTGAAACGCGGGGAATTCCGCGACAAAGCGGGATATCTCGGCTTGGATCAGCAGATCCCGGCGGACGCGGCTGTGGACATATTCTTCCTGGCGGATCTGAAAAAGATTCTAGAGCGCTATGGGAACCGAGGATATCGCGCGGTGCAACTGGAAGCGGGAATCCTCGGCGGGAAACTGTATCTCGCAGCCTACGCCCAGAAATTGGGCTGCAGCGGGCTCACCTTCTATGATGACGACGTAGTCAGCTTCTTCTCGCCGCATGCGCGGGGAAAAAGCGCGATCTTTCTGATTGCGCTGGGTCGCAGCGCATTGCGCAAGTCAGACAGGTCGCGTCGTTAGTCCTCGACCAGCTGGGTGGTCATTTCTTCCGCCGGTTCGCCTGCGGTCATGGCCTGCGCTATGATCAGCCGGCGGGCTTCGGCGCGCACCTTCGGCAATTGTTTACTGAACCACCATGCGCCCAGTACCGAAGCCAGGCCGCCAATGGCTACAGTCAATGGCGCACCAAGGCGATCGGACAGAGCGCCACCCAGCAGCGCTCCAATGGGCGCGAGCCCCATGAACATCATGGAATACACCGCCATGGTCCGGCCACGCAGGGCATCCGGCACCATGGCTTGAATCAGCGTGTTCGAAGAGGCCATCTGCAGCATGATGAAATAGCCCACGGGGAGCAGCAGTAGAACCGATAGCCAGAAGTACGTGGAAAATGCGAACAGGATAAGACTCACGCCAAACCCGGCGCAGCACACGGACACCCAAGTCCCAAGCCCTTTGATTCCGGAGCGCATTGCCAGAGTCAGCGCCCCAAGAAGCGCTCCCACGCCCGCGGCGCCCATCAGGATTCCAAGCCGCACTGCTCCCAAGTCGTGCGAGCCGATCAATGACGCTAGTTCCTGCCCGCCCCGGTGGAGGATTTTGTCCGCGAAAATCGGCATCAGCACGACATAAGGCATCCCTGTCACGCTCACCACCCCCAGCAGGAGGAGAAGAGCACGAATCGGCGCGGTATTTCTGACAAACCGGAATCCTTCCATGATGTGCTCGAATGGGGACGTGTGCGCGGACGCCCTCGCCGGAGCATGGACATTCATCATCAGTAAACCGACAATGACGGCGATATAACTCACGCCATTGGCAAAAAAACACCATCCCTCGCCCAGCCTCGCCACCAGAACACCCGCGACCGCCGGCCCCACCACGCGCGCTCCATTGAACATCGACGAATTCAGCGCGATCGCGTTCATCAAGTCTTCCTTGCCCACCATGTCCACGAGAAATGCCTGCCGGCCGGGAATATCGAAGGCGTTCACCACACCCAGCAGCGCGGCCAGAACGAAGATTTCCTTTACTGTAATTTGATGCGTGAGGGTCAAGGCGGCCAGCACCAAGGCCAGGATCATGGACGCGGCTTGAGTGGCGATGACGACCCGCTGCCGGTTGGACCGATCGGCAGTAATTCCTCCCAGGGGCGCAAAAAGAAAAACCGGGATCTGGCTGGCGAATCCCACTGCGCCCAACTTCAGCCCCGATCCCGTGAGTTTGTAGACGAGCCACGACTGGGCTACGGTCTGCATCCACGTGCCCACCAGCGAAATGAGTTGTCCGCCGAAGAACAGCTGAAAATTTCGGTGTCGCAGTGCCCTGCCTGCGGCCTGCCAGTTCAGCTTGCGTTCTGCTCTCTGCCCACCGTCAGGCGGGGAGGAATCTTGAATGGAAGTTCTTGAATCAGGCACTGTCGCTCATTAGATGACGCCGCCCTCTTTTACACTTCAGCAATATTCTCTACTCAAACCGGCTCGGGTTTCCCAATTTTCCCACAGAAAAGGCTTGACTCAGGAGGCAACAACCTTCCGATTTCGATGCCAACCACCGCTAAATAATCGGCTTGCACCCGGTTCAGGCCTATGACTAACTTGCAACTTCCATTAGTAGGCAACATGCGCTAGAGTTATGTCCCCTTTTGTTTTTCGGCGCGCTTCGCCGAAGGAAGTGATGCCATGACCACTTCTCCAGTCCGGGTTGAACGCCGCGTAGGGCAGCGATTCCCTTATTTGCTTCCCCTTTCTCTTTGTCAACCGGCTGGCTCTGTGCAAGGCGTCGGATTCACCCAGGACTTGAGTTCCCGCGGAGTCTTTTTCTTTACGGATGCCCCTTTGACCGAAGGCGCCGAAATCGAACTCACTCTGCGAATGCCCTCTGAGATCACCTTGGGCGAGAACATGCCGGTACGCTGCCGGGGACGCATCCTGCGCGTGGTTCGGCCTGCTTCCTTGGCCAACGGTATGACCTCGCTTCGTGCAGAAACCAAGATTGGCGTGGCAGTTCGCCTGGAAGGCTACGAATATCTACCAGATTCTGCTTCCGCAAATCTGGCGCGAGTGTCCTCACTACACCCCCATCACGAGGATGACCAGCCACCGCCACATTCGGCCGGCCGCCCGTAAGGGCCGCCGATCCTGTTGTTGCCTTCAATGCTGGGATTGCTGGTAGCACGGTTGTTGTAAGGTGATGGCGCAGAAATGCTCTTTTCAATTGGTCTCCACAGGCTTACAATGGCTTGCAAAGGTCAAAGAGATCCTGATGCTTTCCGCGTTGTGCTCTTCTTCCCAGCCAATCTTCAAGCGTTGTGTGGCTGAGGTGTGTCGCGCAGATCGCGGACAGTCACGCGCTTCTTCTATTACCTAGGTCACTTGGCGGAGGCTGCGTTCTCTTTCTAACATGCAGACACCGAGAGAATTAAGCGAGCACCGCGCTATGCATGGCATCGCAGTTGCCTTCCTGACCGAGGACCGGGAACAATTGTCGGCACTCCAAACCCGTTTGGAGGCGACGCGGCTGGGACGCGCGGTGTTCAGCCATATCGGATTCCCAACTGGGCCGACCGATTCGATTCTCCGCGAACTCCAGGACTCGCGGGCCGAAGTCGTGATCGTCGACATTTCTCCCCGCGACGCTCAGCGAGCCATTCGAGCTATCGAGCTAATCAAGGCAACCACACTTCAGATCGGCATCTTCGCCCATGGCGAAATGACGCAACCGGCCAACATCGTTGCCAGCATGCGTGCCGGCGCAGGGGAGTATATCGATCAGTCCGCCGGATCCGAGGCTCTGCTGGAAGCCCTCACGCGCTACAGTTCCTCGCGCGCGCGTTCTTTCGGAGCGGCAGGCAGGGCGCGGGTTTTCACGTTCCTCAGCGCCAAGGGCGGCGCCGGCTGCACGACCGCCGCGGTCAACACCGCGCTCGCCTTGCAACAGTCTCACGGTGACGTTGTTCTTCTCGATTTTGCTCCCATCGGACATGCCGCCCTGCATCTCAACCTGCGGCCGCAATTTGGCGTGATCGACGCGCTGCAGAACCTGCATCGGATGGATGTTTCGCTGCTCGACGGTCTGATGACCACGACGAAAGAGGGGCTGCATCTTCTTGCCGGACCCGAGCAGCCTTATCCGGCCGAGCCCACTCCTGGCGAACTGGCGCGGCTCTTTGATCTGGTTGTGAACCACTATCGCTTCGTGGTGGTCGACGCTTCCAGCCGCCTTGATCCCACGACCAGGTTGCTCTCCGATCTCTCCAACGCAGTGCTGGTAGTTGCGCAAACCGATGTCGTCTCCCTGTGGAGCGCCGGCCGCATCCATGCTTTTCTGGAAGAAGGAACCGGGCGCGACCGCCTTCGCATCATTCTGAACCGCTATAAGAAGATTCCCGGATTCACCGACGAGGACGTTCAGCACGTTACCAATTGCAAGGTCTTATGGAAGGTCCCGAATGCCTATCAGTTAATCTCACCTTCCATCGATCACGGAACTCCGATCGTGCTGCAGGAGGGTCCGGAGATCAGCCGCTCATACCGCGCCCTTGCGGAGACCCTGGCAGCGGCCTCATCCAACTCCGACAGCGCCGATCTCCTGTATGGCGGCGAAGCCGCACGCAAGAAGACGACGCCAGGCAGTCTAAACCTGTCCCCGGCGCGCGCGGGACAGTAGCTCCACTCGCGAGTTGCCACTCACTTCCTAACCACTGGAGCGGGCGCCGCTTCCTGCGGAAACATCTTGAAAACCACTGGTCGCGGACGAGAAGTAACTTTCTTGTTCGCGTCACTGATGTTCTCGGTGAGTGTCCCTTTCAGGACGAAGTAGGCCTCTTCGCCGGGATTCTTGCCTTCACCGCGCTCCACAGAACCTTGAAAGTCGAACGCGACACCGTGAACAACTTCCGTGGCGAAGTTCAACTTGTTTCCCTGGAGTTTGCCGGTCTTGAAGAACTGATCTAGAAAAGCCCCTTTATCACTGTCGCCGTCCCCGAATCGCGAGACGAACCCGGTGACGCTGCCGCCGTCCTCCACCGTCAATTGCAGGAATTCGCCGTCTTTCAGGAAGCTGTACATTCCGGAGTAGGCGCGCCCATCGTTCGAATCAGCCGAGGAAGGCTGGGCCTTATCTGCTTTTTTCTCATCCGAAGTCTTCGCATCTTGTGCGCAGAGATCCGAGGACGCGCACCAAATTCCGAGCCCGATCAACCCGCAGATCAGCCAAGACGCCGCTGATTTCATAATTAAATTCCGCCCCGCTCACATCGTACTACTCCGAGGAAAGCTGGACCAAGTTTCATGAGGAGATTCTCGGACGGGCGCTGACCAGGGCGATCGTACGCCAATCGCCTGAGCTTCACAGTGCCGGTCCCGCCAGAAAAGAAAAGGCCTCAATCACTCGGACTGAGGCCATGATTCCGCCCAAACTGCTTATTTCTTTGTAGCCTTTGCATCCATAAACGGCATCCAGTTCTTTCCGTCCATCGATATTTCAAACTTCACCGTGTAGCTGGTCGCCGACAGAGTCTTGATCGTCATCTTCCCCTGGATCTCCATTCCTCCGTAGTTCGTTGTACTGGTCCAGATCCACGTGTCGCCGCTCAGGGTTCCTTTTGACAATTCGTGCTGTCCCACGCTGCTGAACCGATCGGATGTATAAGCACTTTGTTGGGTGTCGTACCCCATAACCATGACGGCTTGACCATCGCCGCCCAGTTCAGGAGGCATCTTGGATTCGGACTTCGATTGGACAAAGAAGTTTCCGGGCAACCACTCGCTTGTGCCAGTTCCGGTAACCTTGCCGCCCGCACCCCATGGTCCCTGTGCGATCGTGCCTTCGGTCGTCCATGTTCCGACGAAGTAATCGAGTTTCTTCACCTCGGGCCCCGGGGAACCGCCCATCTGGGCCCACGCGGACGCTGCAATCAAAATCAGAAACGGGATCAAGGCAACGCGTCGATTCAAGTTTTGCTCCTTCGAGCCTGGGGATCTCAGACGTCCCCGGAAGTCTAGCGCGGCAAGAATGCTCTCGCCAGTGCGATTCGTCAACCAAGGCCTATGACATTTGTCAGCCAACCCGCTCACTTGCTCTTGGTGGCTTTGCCGTCCATGACGGTCGTCCACTTCGCGCCATCCTGGGAGATTTCGAATGAGAAGTTGTAGGAACCGGCTAAAACGTTCTTCATCGTGAAGCGACCCTTCATCTTCATACCACCCATGTTCTCGTCGCTCATCCAAGTGATGGTGTCACCATCCCATGAGCCTTTAGCATCCTCGAACTCTCCCCAACTGTTGAAGGCACGATAGGTATAAGCCTTGTCATCATTCGAATAGCCCAACAACGACAGACCCGATCCATTTCCCATAGCCGCGCTGGTGAATTTCACGTGACAGACGAGATAGAAACCCCCTTCCATCCACTCACAGGTCTCATTCTCGACTACCTTGCCGCCTGGCCCCATTGGACCTGGTTTCAAGTCTCCGTCCAGAGCCCATGATCCGACGAATACGTCCAGCTTTTTATGCTCAGGCCCCGGCTTCGGCGTCGGTATCTGAGCCGACGCGGACATGGCGAGGATCAAAACTGCAGCACAAACCAGAGTTTTCATTGCGCCCCCAAAAGTTGACAATTGATCGTGAGATTCGGAACGCCGATTCCGAGCAATCAGGCTCCGCGAATACTAGAACGGGTAACGAAATGAGTCAACAAATAGGGGGGTGACGGCAGCTTTTTAATCAACAATCAAAACTCCCTACCAGTCTCCCCAGTGCGCCGCGGTCATTTGCTGAAATTTCATCTTCCAAACGTTGCCCTGCTTCACCCACACGGTGGTGAAGTGCTGATACCGCGGTGGAGGTCCTTGATCCTCCGAAGGAGGCACGCGGTACACCACGTTGTAGGTCACAATGGCAACGCCCTCTCCCGCAGACACGACTTTCATTTCATAGGGCAGGATATCCGTGCCAGCCTGACCAAACTGATCGAGCATTTCCTGGCGGTCGTAGAGCTGGCCGTCGAATTCAACGAAAGAAAAATCATCCGTCAGGGTACGCTTGAAGAAGGCAACGTCGCCCTTCTTTGCGGCGTCAATGAATCCCTTCTCGGCGGTCATCAGCGTCTGCTCGAATTCGCTGGGTACCTTATCAGCCCTAGCCTGTCCTGCCCTCGCAAAGCCGGCAGCGCTGGAAAGAAGCAGAAGTAGTGCTGCACACCTGCGTTTCATATTCGCCCCCTCAAACTCAACACCCTTATTCTTCCAGTCCTGATTCTGTCAGTCCTGGTAGTCCGTCGATGCTGCGCCGGTTCTTCTGCCGCTTGCAATCCTTGAGTCCTTCCGGCCCCTTCTTCTCAGCCCACGAAAAATGTTGATTCCGCTCGCCTTCACGAAGTCAGGCGCGAATTCTCGCCGCCAAATCGTCACGCACGATCGAAACCTGCTCACCGGTGGCGAGATTTTTCAAAGCGAACGCATCTGCCTTCACCTCGTTCTCGCCAACAATGAGGATGTACTTCGCGCCGGCCTTGTCCGCGGCCTCGAAAGATTTCTTCAATCGAAACCCATCATCTCCTAACTCAACGACCAGATCATGCCGCCGAAGCTCGCGTGCCAGCCGCGCCGCTTCACCGTTCATTCCGGCCATGGGAGCAACATACACATCGGGCTTACGCGCCACGCTCTCGGCAGGAGCCTTCTCCTGAAGTGACATCACCAGGCGATCTTCGCCGATGGCAAATCCAATACCGGGAGCTGCGGGACCGCCGAGAGCTTCCGACAGGCCGTCGTACCGGCCGCCGCCGAGAATGGCGTTTTGAGCGCCCAGTGCCCCGTGCGTGAATTCGAACGCGGTTCGCGTGTAATAATCGAGCCCGCGGACAAGTCTGTCGTTGAGCGAGAATGGAACGCCCACCTTGCTCAAGATCGCCTGCACCGCTTCGAAGTGCGTGCGGGACTCTTCCCCGAGAAACTGGGTGATGCGGGGCAAAGTTTCGATGATCGGCTGATCTTCCGGCACTTTGCAGTCGAACACACGCAGAGGATTCGTCACCGCCCGCCGCTGACAGTCGTCGCACATCTGCCCGACTACCGGTTGCAAGGCCTTGCGCAACGCCTCGTTGAATTGGACGCGATCGGCGGGCGTGCCGACAGAGTTCAGTTCGAGGTTCCAGTCAGTGATGCCGAGGCGGTCGAGCAGCGTGGCCAGCATTTCCAGAATTTCCGCATCCCGCGCTGGAGATTCACTGCCCGCGGATGCCGGCCCGATGATCTCAGCATCGATTTGATAGAACTGCCGGTAACGCCCCTTCTGGGGCCGCTCGCGTCGAAACATTGGACCGATGCAGTAAAGCTTGTTCAGACCTCTGTCCCAAAGCTTGTGCTCGATATAGGCACGAACGATCCCGGCGGTCGCCTCAGGACGCAGAGTCAGGGACTGAGCTTTCTCACTCGCCGCCCGGGAACGGTCCTCCCAGGTATACATCTCTTTCGACACGATATCCGTTTCTTCGCCCACTCCGCGCGCGAACAACTCTGTGGCCTCGAAAATGGGCGTGCGAATCTCCTGGAAGTTGTAGGCGCGGAAAACGTCGCGCACCGCGGCTTCCACAAAGTTCCACAGTGCCGTCTCCGGCGGCAGCAGGTCTCGCGTTCCTCGAACCGCTTTGATCATTCCTTTATGAGTCCTTCGGTCCCGTAGGGACCGCTGATAGTCGCGCGGCTTCAGCGGCGGGTTGGCCCGCCAGAAGAAACCCGTGCCGGAGGCACGGCTGAAATCTACCCGGCACGGTTCAGGCGTACCTGACGGGACGCTTTTCCCTCGTCTCGCACCCGGCGTTGAAACGCCGGGCTATTATCAAGCATCCCTCCGGGACGCACCGGTCTCCGACGCCTGACGCCTACGACCTAACACCTAAGAACTCCTGCCCAATACCTACTTCTCCCTCAAATACTCATCCTTATACCCAAGATAATTCTTGGCGTACCGCAGGATCATCTCGTCCTCCGCGGGACCAAGTTTCCTGCGAAACTTACCCGGCGATCCCATCCACAACGATCCGGGCTCAACGATCGTCTTCTCCGGAATCAGGGTCCCCGCCCCAATGATCGATCCCGCACCGATCCGCGCCCCATTCAAAATGATCGTTCCCATCCCGATCAGGCATCGGTCCTCAATCACGCACCCATGCAGCGTTACCGAGTGCCCAACCGTCACATACTCGCCGAGATACACGCCCCACTGCTGCTTCATGCCGTGCAACACGCTGTTGTCCTGCACGTTGGAGTACGACCCGATCCTGATCTCGTGCACATCCCCACGGAGCACTGCGTTCATCCACACCGACGCGTGTTCTCCGAGCACGACATCGCCGATAATCTGCGCCGATTCATCGACATAGCAACTGGCAGGAATCGTCGGTTTTACGCCCTTGTAGGACCGGATCACGCTCTCGCCCGAAAATTTTCCGCAGAATAAAGACACTCAACATACCAGATTTCGCCACGGGCGTGCTGATTCGCACTTCACAACAAGGCAGTTGAAGTACAAAAACCGGTGATATCAGGGGCCTTGAACAATTGTTTACAAGCTCCCGACATTCCGCTGACATTCCTACCCGCTTTTTACAAGGTCAAGACGCAGGTGTGACACCCGGCCAGGCTCGGGTACATACCCTCAATCCTGTAAGCGGATTGCAGAACGGACGCGAGCTGACGGGACCATTGAAAACAGCACCACGAACCACTAGTTCTGGGGTCGATCCGGGTAATTCGCGAAAGGAGGAAACACAATGCAAATCAAAACACTGACCCTTAGGACAGTGATACTCGGGTTGCTCACGATCACGGGCGCTTCTTCGGTCTTCGCTCAGCAGGCGGGCTACTCGCAAACCAATCTGGTCGCCAATACCGCCGGTGTGGCTAATCACACCGACGCGCAACTCTCGAACCCGTGGGGAATCTCGTTCATTCCAGGGCAGCCTTTTTGGGTTGCAAATAACAACGGTGGCACGTCCACCCTCTATGACGCTCAGGGAAACAAAGTTCAACCGACGGTAACCATTCCGGTCGCTGCGCACAATCCCTGCCCGCAAGGCTGCCCGACCGGAACTGCTGCCAACACGCAAGTCGGATTGTTCGGCAACGCTTCCTTCATCTTCGACACCGAAGACGGAATCATCGCCAGCTGGACCGGCCAGAACAATGCAATCACCGTGGTGGATAACTCCGCCGCCGGCGCCGTTTACAAGGGCCTGGCTTCGCTGACCAACAACGAGGGCACGTTCCTTCTTGCCGCCAACTTTAACAGCGGCAAAGTCGACGTGTTCGACGGCAACTTCCATGCGACGCATCTCGTCGGCAATTTGACCGATCCCAACTTGCCTGCAGGATTCGCACCGCATGGCATCAAGGTGATCGCTAATCTCATTCTTGTTGCCTACGCTATGCAGGATGGAGCCAAGCACGATCCCGTGATCGGACCTGGCCTTGGTGTCGTGGATGCATTCGATGCAGAAGGCAACTTCCACGGTACCTTCGCTACGGGTGGAATGCTGAATGCTCCTTGGGGCATGGTGATGGCCCCAGCGACCTTTGGTACATTCTCCGGAGATATGCTGATTGGCAACTTCGGCGACGGCACCATCAACGCCTACGACACAGCAGGAACCTTCAAAGGTCAAGTCACAGACGCCGCCGGTCACGCCATCGTGAACCCGGGCCAGTGGGACCTGGTTTTCGGTGCAGGCGGCACGGGCGATCCGAACACGCTTTACATCACTGCCGGCGGCGCTAATCAGACCAGTGGTCTATTCGCAACTCTCGTTCCTGCGGCTGCCGCCGGCGGCCCGGACTTCTCGCTCAGCCTCTCGGCTCAAAGCGTCACGGTGCCCGCGGGAAGCTCGGCCACACTCATGATTGGATCGGCTGCAGTCGGAGGCTTTAACAGTCAAATCACTCTCTCGTGCGGACCGGCTGCAGGATTCACGTGCAGCTTCGCCCCCGCCACGATTTCGCCAGGTTCCAACGCTGCGAGTTCAACGCTAACCATCACTGCGGCGGCCGCACCCCCGGGCGGAGGTTACGGTGGACATCCTGGAATGCTGCTGCTCTCCGGGTTGGGACTGTTCGGAACTCTCTTTACCGTTGGCCGCAGCAAAGCTGTATCGGGAAAGGGCAAGAGCCTGATGTTGATCGCCCTTCTCGCTCTCGTAGCTGCGAGCACAGGTCTAACGGTCGCGTGTGGTAACAACTCGAAACAGCCAACAGGCAACAATGCGACTATCAATGTGATCGGGACATCGGGTGCAGAAAGTCACTCCTTCCCCGTATCTGTAACTGTTCGCTGATTCCACGAAGCAGGGATGCGCATGCATCCCTGCTTTCTTCTTACTCCACGATCCGCCTTCTGCGAGAACCACGGTCGCTGCTCGACCGGGACGGACGACGGCGTTCGTCCCTACACAAGCAATTTTCCCACTCCGGGAATCGTTACTAAAAAAATCAGCAGGATCACAGAACTACGTTCTTGCCGATGCTATACAGGACTGGGTTTCTTCGTTTTTTGCGGAGGAGCTTCCCGGCCGCGCAGCGCGAGAACGCGCCCTCCGGTTCTCCTCCGCAAACGTCTGGCGCGCGTCCGGTTAACGAGTTGCTGGACCATCCCTCCGAGCATATCTCGCACTCAGGGGCGATCTTATGCTCGCAGTCCGCACTACGTCTCTTCTACTTGCTTTTTTCGCTCTCATGATCGTGCTTTGCAGTCCAGGCCAACTCAGCGGTCAAGACTCGGCCACAGGATCCCTTCGCGGCACCGTACTCGACCCAACCGGCGCCCGCGTGATGCAGGCTTCTATCGTGGCCGTGAACGCCGGAACAGGCGCTCGTTACAGCGCAATCAGCGACGGCGAAGGCCACTTCGCGATGGAGTTATTGCCGCCGGGAGATTATTCCGCTCGAGTAGAAGCGCAGGGCATGTCGCCCCAGGTCACACCCCAATTGCACGTCGATGTCGGCGGAGCCGCGGAACTCACATTCCGCCTAAAGATCGCCGGCGCTGAGGAAAGCCTTACCGTGTCCAGCGCCCCCGCAATGGTCGAGACCACGCCGAGCGCCGTCTCCACGCTGCTCGACGAGCGTTCGATCAACGACTTCCCGCTGAATGGCCGGCGATTCTCGGACCTCGCCCTATTCTCGCCCGGCGTCACGCAGGATCCCCGCGGGCTCACTTCGGCAACGAATGGCGACCTTTCCTTCGGCGGCATTCGCGGGGTGCATAACACTTTCCTCGTCGACGGCAGCGATTACAACAATGCATTCTTTGCCCAGGCGCGGGGCCGCTACCGGGCGCCATATCAATTCTCCACCGAAGTCGTGCAGGAGTTTCGCGTCTCCTCAAATGCCTACGGCGCCGAGCAAGGACGCTCCGGCGGCGCCGTGGTCAACGTGGTCACGAAGTCAGGCTCGAACCATTACCACGGCACCGCCTTTTACTATCTCCGCGACAGCTCGTTTGGCGCCTCCGCTCCATTTCTCGCTTTCAAACCGCACAACCGCCAGCAGCAGCTCGGAGGCACCATCGGCGGTCCTCTGAAGCGCAATAAGATTTTTTTCTTTGCGGGATTCGATCAGCACATTTTTCACGTCCCGAATGTCGTCGAGTTTTTGGATGGCAGCTCGCAAGTCGTGCCCCAGCCCAGCACCGGGCCCTACAGCGGAGGGGACTACGAAGCTACAGACCAAGCCCTGGTCTTTGCAGCTGCTGCGCAGCTCACTTCCCTGGCAGGCGAATATCCTGCTGCACAAATCGGCAACTCCTCGTATGCCAAGCTCGATATCAACCTCACTCCACACCACCAGCTCGCACTGCGCGTGAACACCACTCGTTACTGGGGATCCAATAATGTGTTCCTCGATCCGGCCAGCCCCGTCAGCTACGATTCCATCAGCAACAACGGCGAGGAACAGGTCTCGACTGAAACCGCGAACCTGTCGCTGACCTCCAGCTTCACACCGCGCCTGATCAGCCATTTCCGCGCGCAGTTCTCTCGCGATCAGCAGCAGTCCTACAGCAATACCAGTGATGTGCTGGTGAAAATTCCCACGATTCTGGACGGTGTCGGCCGATCTAACATTCTGCCGCGGCAAACGCGCGAGCACCGGCTGCACTTGGCAGAGACGCTCAGTTTCGATGGGCCCCGCAATGCCTGGAAGTTCGGCGGCGACGCGTTGCTGACATCAATCTGCGACTTTTTCCCCAGCCAGCAGAGCGGTGAATACCTTTTCTATCCCATCAAGGTCGATCCATTCACATTCGAACCCAGGCTGGCCGGATTGCAACTCACGCCCCTGCGCGCCTATGCGCATCAGGTTCCGCACTATTATCTGCAGAATTTCGGCAGCGCCACTTCGCACCCGGATACCAACGAATACGCCGCTTTCGCGCAAGACACCATTCGCGTGACCAACCGGTTAGCTCTAAACCTCGGCGTGCGCTGGGATTTGCAGACCTTCACGACCGCAGGGTTGATCTCAACTCCCCTGTTCCCGCCCTCCGGCAAGCTTCCATTTCAGCCGCACAATTTCGCTCCCCGTGCCGGTTTTGCATATTCCCTGGGGGACAAGCGTCCGCTCGTGATCCGCGGCGGATACGGAATCTTCTTCGTTCGAATCCCCCAGATTTACAACTCGATCGTTCAAACCGAAAACGGCGTCACGGATTCGCACGTCTTCCTGAGGAACAATGACTATTACGATCACCAGGTCTTCCCTTCGTATCCGAATCCGCTGGTGAGTTGTCCACTCTACGCCGCGAACTGCAGTTTGCCCCCCGGATTCACCCAAGGTGTAACTCACGAGGTCTCAGCCTTTGCCCCGAATTTCGTGACTCCGCGGGTGCAGCAGTCCAGCTTGACGATCGAAAAAGAAGTGCTGAGTCGCACGACCCTCTCACTTTCCCTATTGAACGTTCGTGGAGAGCATCTCATCCGCGCTCTCGACGTGAACCTTCCGCAACCGGTTGCGCTCAGCTATCCGATCTTCGATTCCACCGGCTCCATCTTCGAAGGTGGCTACTATACCGTGGACTCCTTCGCAACGTGGCAGTTCACCCGAACGCTTGAATGTCCATGGCCGCCGTGTATCAATCCGCTCGGGCGTCCGATTGCGGAACTAGGCTCGATCAATGAATTCCAGAGTGCAGCATCGAGCAACTACAATGGCGCCACACTATCCATGAACCGCCGAATCGCGCGCGGCACGTACTTCCGGCTCTCGTACACTTACGCCCGCGCCATGGATGACGGGCAGGACGCTCTGGTCGCTGGTCAGCCAGCGACCGTGCAGAACTCCTACGTCCCCAGCGCCGAGCGCGGCCCCAGCGTCACCGACCAGCGGCAACGATTCGTGGTCGCGTTCTCAGCTGAACCTCGATTCTTCCACCGTGGACATGAACTTCTGGGCCTCTTCTTCAACGACTGGAAGGTCTCTTCGGTCGTGAACTACGGATCTGGACGCCCTGTCAACGCAACCGTCTCCGGCGACCCAAACCAGGACGGCAACGATCTCAACGATCGTCTCCCGGGATACAGCCGCAACGCGTTTACCGGCCCGGATTACGCCACCACAGACCTTCGCCTCACGCGCATCATCCGCTTTCACGAGCGCTACAAGCTCAACCTGGTCGCCGAATCGTTCAATCTCTTGAACCGCGACAATCAGCGAGTCGCCATCACTTCCAATGGGATGATCGCCAACGCGAGCACGTTCGTGCCCGACTCGGTGTCTGCGAACATCGCGCCATACCCCGGCTATTACCGACTGCCGAACAACTTCATGAAACCGAATGCGGCCTACGCTCCAAGACAAATTCAGCTAGCTGTGAAGTTCGTATTCTGAGTAGGAACCATCAAGAATCATGTGGGGACAGCCGAAGGGGGCTGTCCAGCGAAGTCTGCCGTGAGCTTGCCGAGGGCGAAGCCGAGCGGCAGGGTGATGCTGCTGAAGCTTCTAAGAAATCCTTGCGCCGTTTTCACCAGTTAAAAAAGATCCCTGCTCCGCTTCCGGTATACTTCCCCGTTCCCATGAAAACTCGCATCTCCCGCCGCAAGTTCCTCGGCACCGCCAGCGCCGCAGCAACGCTCACGATGCTGCCCGCCCCACTCAGGGGCGCCGCGCAACAATCGGGCGGGAGCCAGACTCTATTTGAAATGCCGACCGTTCGAATTTCATTTTCCGCCACGCCAATCCTCTTCGACCCCGATCAAGCGCTCGGCAGTTCCATGGACATCCTCTCGCACGCCGTCGTCGAAAAGATCTATACACCTGAGAAGGTCAAGCAATGCCTGTCGGCCGGGTGGGGCCCGATCACCTACCGCCAAAATACTGAACTCTCGATTGGAGCCTGGCACTGGAATCCCAACGGCACCTGGAGCGATGCCGCAAACAAGCGGGGATACTTCACCGGCAGCACGGACCTGAAAGAGCCCATCCGCCACTCCTATGGATATCCTCTCCCGCATCGCGGCCACACGCGCAATGGCGGCGTCGAGCACGGCTATTCGCGAATGACGGACGGAAATCCCGATACATACTGGAAAAGTAATCCCTACCTTTCGAGCAAATTTACCGGACAGCCCGACTCCGCGCATCCACAGTGGGTTGTGGTTGACCTTGGCGCGCACGAATTGATTTCTATCATCCGCATCGATTGGGCCGAACCGTATGCGCGCGCCTACGAGGTGCAGTACTGGGACACGGAAAAGAAAAACGCTGACGATCGCGGGCACCCGATGGAGCACCCCACATCAGGCGTGTGGAAGGCTTTTCCATACGGCATCGTGACCGGCGGAAGGGGCGCTACCGCGAAGATCCTTTTATCTTCGACTTCTCTTCCGTGCCGCTACCTCCGGATTTGGATGAAGGAATCTTCGAACACTGCCGACTCCAGCCCGAACGCCTTGCACGATCCCAAGGATCCCCGCAGCGCGGCCGGATACGCTATCCGTGAAATCTATGTTGGAACCGTCACTCCATCGGGCGAATTCGTCGACTTTATCCAGCACCGCCCCGACCAGAATCAAACCGTCACTCTGTGCTCTTCCATCGATCCCTGGCACTCTGAGTCCGACATCGACACCCACGGCGATCAGTCGGGGCTGGATCTTTTCTTCACCAGCGGCATCACCAATAACCTGCCAGCGATGATCCCGATTTCCTTGCTCTACGGCACTCCCGATGACGCAGCGGCGCAAATGGAGTATCTGAAGAAGCGCGGTTATCCCATCTCGTACGTAGAAATGGGCGAGGAACCCGACGGCCAGTACATGCTGCCGGAAGACTATGCGGAGCTTTATCTGCAGTTCGCGACTGCGATGCACAAAGTCGATCCGAATCTGAAACTCGGCGGCCCGGTCTTCGAAGGCGTGAACGAAGACATCAAAGTCTGGCCTGACGCGCAGGGCCGTACCTCATGGCTCGGTCGCTTCATCGATTATCTAAAGGCGCGCAACCGAATCTCTGACCTGGCCTTTATGAGCTTCGAGCATTATCCCTATCCGCCATGTGAAATTGTGTGGGCCGACCTGTTTCGTGAGCCCCAGCTCGTCAGCCACATTCTCGACGTGTGGCGCCAGGATGGACTTCCGCCCAACGTCCCAATGATGAATACCGAAAGCAACGTCACCTATGGCAACGCCCAGCAGATGGCTGACATCTTCGCCGCCCTCTGGCTGGCAGACAGTGTCGGGGCCTTTCTGACTGCCGGTGGAGCGGTCTACTATCATTCACCTATCCAGCCCGAGCCCCTCCGTCCCGGATGCCACGGATTCGGCACTTATGGGAATTATGTCGCCGACGAGAATCTCAATGTAAAGACATTCACATCGCAGTACCACGCCAGCCGCTTGATCAACCTCGAATGGGTGCAGCATCGAGCCGGAGTCCACAAACTCTATCCAGCAGCCTGCGATCTTAAGGACACGGCGGGCCACACGCTCATCACGGCCTACTCCGTCGAGCGCCCGGACGGAAATTGGTCGTTGATGCTGATTAACAAAGACCAATCGAACCCGCATCAGATCAGCATCGCTTTCGATGACGTGCATAAATCCTTCACCGGACCCATCTCTTTCATTACCTTCGGCAGCGATCAGTACATGTGGAAGTCGGACGGGCCCCACGGCCATCCAGATCCTAACGAGCCACCGATCACAAAAACGCTCGCCGCGGGGACGCAGTTTATTAGCCTTCCAAAGGCGTCGGTCACAATACTTCGCGCCAGAGTGGAGCCTTAGGTCAGTGACGTTGTCCCTAGGACTGGCAGACATATAATGCTGCGAGTTCCCATATGCCCATGCTCCAACCCTCGGAGTCTGCTTCGCCCAGGGCGAAGGCCGCCATTCTTCTCTTCACGCTGTGTTGTCTGCTATCCACCGTCCGCATTCTTCGACAAGCGCCAGACCCGGCCCACGTAAGCCCGGATGACATTTCGAAGCAGTCTGATCAGCGCTTTGCAGCCGTTAAAGCCCGCCTGCCGGCAATTGGAGTCATCGGCTACGTCGGGGAGAGTGGAAATTCCTCAATTCCCGACTACTACTTGACCCAATATTCCCTCGCGCCCCTGGTGGTAGATCGTTCTACAAATCATGCGATCGTGATCGGGAACTTTCGTCACTCGCCTTCTGACCTTCCCCCGAACCTTCGACTGATCGAAGACTACGGCAACGGAGTCCTGCTCCTCGCTGGCGAGGACGCTCGATAGATGAATATCGTCCTGGCGCTCGGACTCGGCTTCGCAACTGGATACTTGACTATCTCCTCCGCATGGACAGACGAGACGTCTGGTAGATCAGAACGGTTGATGAAGCTTTTCTTGTCGGCCGGATTTGGATTCGGGATCTTCTCAATTGCCTTTTTCTTCGAACGACTACTAGGCATCGTTCATGTACTTGCCACCGATTTATGCCTGACAACCATGTTGCTGGGTATGTATCTTCTGGCTCGCACACGTCGCAAATCTGCGAATTCGATCGCTTTTGGCCTCCCGGACTTCGGACTCCCACCTTGGCTTGATCGTTTCTTGGCAGCCTCTTTCGCAATCTCGCTTCTCGCCGCGATCTACGCCACCGTGCTTCGCGCACTCGTCCATCCCCACGGCTATGGCTGGGACGCTTTCTCCATCTGGAATTTGCACGGCCGCTTTTTGTTCCTCGGAGGCATTCATTGGCGCGAAGGCTTCAGCGCCCTGATCCCGTGGTCTCATCCCGACTACCCGCTTCTTGTCCCGGCCGCGATCGCGCACGTCTGGAGCTACATCGGCCAAAGTGATCCGATTGTCCCTTCGATCCTCAGCCTCGTTTTCACTTTCGCCACACTCGGCCTGCTGGTTTCGTCGTTGGCGACACTTCGCGGCATCACCTCGGCCGCTCTGGCAGGCATCGCTCTGGCTTCAACCCCTTTTTTCAACGAACAGGGAGCTTCGCAGTACGCTGACATTCCTCTCTCATTCTTTTTCCTGGCGACTATTGCACTTCTGCATTTGTGCCAGCAACGAGCGGCGGAAAATGCCGATGGCAGACCTCTGGGCCTGTTAGTGCTGGTGGGAGTGGCGGCGGGCTTTGCAGCCTGGACGAAAAATGAGGGCCTGCTTTTTCTTGTCGCGTTTCTGGTCTCTCAGATCGCCTCCGTTGTACGGTGGAGGCGTCCACGTGCGTCGGGCCAATTACCGCTCACCTCGGTGCGGGAGTTAGCTGTGCTTCTGCTCGTGATCGCTCCGTTTCTTCTTCTGATCGCCTGGTTCAAGCATTCCATTGCGCCGCCCGGCGATCTTTTTGCCAGCCCTGAAACTATGATTCAGAAGATCCTTTCACCTGCGCGGTACTGGGCGATTCTGCGATGGTATGCAAAGCAGTTCCTCCGGTTCGGGAGTTGGGTTGTTCCCGCCACAGCCTTGCTGATAGTGCTCAGATTGGTGATCCCTTCGTCGTCCGGAATCCGTCGCCCAGACACCGCGCGGTGGTCTTCTGTGATGACACTGGCGTTAACGCTTTCCGGATATTTCGCCATTTATGTGATTACTCCCAATGACCTCTACTGGCACCTGCGATTCTCGCTAAACCGTTTGTTTCTACAGGTTTGGCCAAGTGGCCTATTCCTGTTCTTCTTATTTGTTGGCCGTCGGGCCTCTCTCGAGTCTCAAACTGAGCCAAATTCCGCCTAAAACGAGGCAAGTTGTTAAGAAATTCGTCAGTCCCACTTGACTTGCAGTCAAATCCTTGTCATAACTATTCGGGTCCATCCGGACGAGTTTGGGGGTGTGTAGATTTGGCAGAAGTAAGGCTTCAAGAGGGCGAATCCCTCGAGAATGCTCTACGCCGCTTCAAGCGCAAGGTGCAGCAGGAAGACATCATCAAGGAGGTCAAGCGTCACTCCTTCTACCTGAAGCCCGGCGAAAAAAAGCGTGTAAAAGCTGCGCTTGCTCGCAAGCGCGCCAGAAAAAAGACACGCAAAGAACAGGATTAACGCAATGAAGGGCCGCTCCGTCCCGGAGCGGCCCTGCTCAATCTGGCCCCCACCATCTTGAGCTGCATCCGGGATTTCATATCGACATTCTTCTCCGGCATAAACGCTATTCAGTAACCCACGCAGGTGTGCCAGCGCGTGGCGGGCCGAGTCCAAGGGGCAGTACAAGAGGGGGGAGTAGGAGACGACCTGTCTTCGGTGTTCACCACCGCAGTTCTTTCCCCGCGGGTGGGCGCGACGGAAACGGGCTGAAGGAGCCATCCTCAATGGAATTTCAGGACAAGGTGCTGAAGTGCATCGACTGTGGGACCGATTTCATCTTCACGGCCGGGGAGCAGCTTTTCTTTCACGATAAGCAGTTCAAGAACGAACCTAAGCGCTGCAAGGCATGCAAAGGCAAGCGGGTCGCTGTGCTGGGTGCGCCTCCGTCACCCGGGCAGAACTACCGCTACACGAAGGTTGAGACGCAGGCCACCTGCTCGGGATGCGGCAAGCAGACAACCGTCCCCTTCCGTCCGACTCAGGGACGTCCGGTGTTTTGCCGGGAATGCTTTCAGTCGCGGAGAACTGCGGCTTCAGCATAGTCGGCGTTCCCGTTGTTGCGTTGAGATAGCTCAGGAGTAGTGTGTCCAATGCTTGTGCTCGCGCTCTTATCCTTCTCCCCAAGATGTTTCTTACCCGCCTTCGGTCCACTCTGTTTCTGTGATATACACTTCGAAATTCAGGAAAAACCGATATGCTCCGTTCCTTCTCCCCTGCTACTGCGGCAGCCTTGGTTGCACTCTGCATCGCTCTAAGCGGCGCGAGCTACAGTCAGAACTCCGCCGGTCCGCAGCCTGTGCCCTTGCCTCCGCCCGTTTCCATGCCGGTTGACAAGCCTTATGAGGGCACGATTTCTCTCAGCGTTGACCTCACCAATATCACGGACCGCATCCTCAACGTGCATGAGACGATTCCAGTAAAGCCGGGCGAGATTACGCTGCTCTATCCGCAATGGCTCCCAGGGACGCACTCTCCATCGAACCCGGTCGCGAACCTGGCCGGGCTGGTTGTCGTTGCCAACGGCAAGCGCGTTCCGTGGGTGCGCGATCGTGTAGACATGTGGGCGTTTCATATCGATGTCCCAAAGGGCGCGACGACGCTGGAACTAGGCTTCCAATATCTTGCTCCGGTGAGGCCGCAGCAGGGCAGGATTTCCAACAAAATCGCGGACCTCAAGTGGAACGCCGTACTTTTTTACCCTGCTGGCCATTTTTCCCGCCGGATTCAGTTTGCCCCCGAGTTGCGCCTGCCGGACGGCTGGAAATTCGCCTGCGCGCTCGACGTGAAATCCCAAAACACCAATCTGATTCAGTTCAAGGACACGACTCTGAACACCTTGATCGACTCGCCGCTTTATGCCGGCGTGAATTTCAAGCGCGTGGACCTGTCGACTGGACCCGACAATCTAGTCTTTATGGACGTCTTCTCCGACAAGCCCGAGCAACTCGAGATCACACCCGAGGAATTGCAGTACCACAAAAACCTGGTCGTTCAGGCGCAAAAGCTCTTTAACTCCCATCATTATGATCACTACGATTTCCTCTACTCGCTCAGCGATTCGGTCGCCGGCCAGGGACTGGAACATCACCAATCGAGTGAAGACGGGACCCGCGCGAACTACTTTACCGATTGGGCGGCGGGAATCCCGGGTCGAGGCCTCTTGCCGCACGAGTATACGCACTCATGGAACGGCAAATTCCGCCGCCCTGCCGACCTTTGGACCGCAAACTTCAATGTGCCGATGCAGAATGATCTGCTCTGGGTGTATGAGGGATTGACGACCTATTACGGAGATGTCCTAACGGCTCGCTCTGGAATGCGCACGCCAGAGCAGGCTCGGGACGGGATTGCGCAGATCGCTGCTGGTTTCGAAATCAGTCCCGGACGCACCTGGCGTTCGTTGGATGACACCACGAACCAGCCGATCATCTCGGAGCATGGCGCTACGCCCCAGACTTGGCCGAATTGGGAGCGCTCCTACGATTACTACCCGGAATCGGAACTCATCTGGCTCGAGGCTGATACGAAAATCCGCCAGATGAGTAACGGGCAGAAGTCTCTAGACGATTTCGCCAAGCTCTTTTTCGGAGTCAACAATGGCAGCTACGTCACGCTGACCTACACTTTGGAAGACCTAATCAAGGCCATGAATACGGTACAGCCTTATGACTGGGCGGGATTCTTCCGCGCGCGGGTTTACGAGGTCGCGCCCGAGGTTCCGGAGAAGGGTATTCAGCAAGGGGGTTACCGGTTGGTTTACAGCGACGTCGAACCCGACTCTGTCAAGCATTCGGACCCGACTCGCCCGACCAGCTTTGGTACTTCGGTTGGATTTACGGTCGCGGGCCAAGGCGGCCCCAATCCTGGTACCCCGGGCGGGATTACTGACGTGGCGTGGGATAGCCCTGCATTCAAGGCAGGCATCACTCCCGACATGCAGCTCCAAGCCGTCAATGATCAGGCGTTCAGCGTCTCCAATCTTCGCCACGCTATCGTGAATGCGGAAAACGGCAATGCACCCATCAAACTCCTGCTGAAGCGCGAAGACCAGTTTCTTACTGTCACTTTGGATTATCACGGCGGCCTCCGCTATCCGCACCTGGAGAAAGTTCAGGCCGCGCCCGATCTGCTCGATGCAGTACTGGCCCCCGTGAACTAGGCCCGATTTTCGGGACACACCGTGCAGTTGCGCTACTATGGAAGTGTGCCCGGATATTACGTCGAAAATTTCGGATGCCGCGCCACACAGGCCGACGGCGCTGCCCTCGAACATCAGTTCGAAGAGCGCGGACTTGTGCGCGCGTCGGGCCCGACCCAAGCTTCAGTCGTAGTCCTGAACACCTGTACAGTGACCATAAGCGCCGACCAGGACGCTCGCGCTGCGATTCGCCGAGTTCGCCGCCAGAATCCCGATGCCCGGATCGTTGTCACCGGATGTTACGCGCAACGGGCTCCCGAGGAACTCGCATCCCTGCCGGGCGTAGACCTTGTCGTCGGCAACTCTCACAAGCACCAACTCGCGGAAATCGCAATCTGCGGTCCGCTCAGGGTCGAAACTCCTCGAACTGCGTTTGTGCCGCTGGCCGGGTTGACTGAGAACCGAGAACTGAGAGCTGAGAACTCAATCTTCGTCTCCGACATCTTCGCCCACACCGAACTCCTGGCCGCGCCGGTCTTCGATGCCGCAAACGAACGAACCCGCCCCAACCTCAAAGTGCAGGACGGCTGCGACAACCGTTGCTCCTTCTGCGTGATTCCCTACGTCCGAGGGCAAAGCCGCTCGCTCAGGATGGACCGCATTATTCACGAGGTCAACACGCTGGTCGACGCGGGATATCGTGAAGTGGTCATCAGCGGAATCAATCTAGGCCGCTGGGGAAGAGACTTGGACCTCACCGCAGCCCATGTGGCGGACAGCCGCCCTCGGCTGTCCGGGCGAGCAAAGCTCGCCTGCCTCCCTCGTGGACCTCATTCGCGCCATCCTCTCCGAAACTAGCCTCGAGAAGCTGCGGATCTCCTCCGTCGAACCAATGGACTGGTCCGACGAACTGATCGAGCTGGTTGCCTCCTCGCCGCGGATCGCCAAGCACGCGCACGTGCCCATGCAGTCCGGCAGCGACGCCGTGCTTCGGCGCATGCACCGCAAATATCGTCCCTGGCACTATCGCGAGAAGATCGAGAAGATTCACGCCGCCATGCCAACTGCCGCCATTGGCGCGGACGTCATGGTCGGCTTCCCCGGCGAAGCCGACTCGGAGTTCGAGGCCACACGGCAGATGATCGAGGACCTCCCGTTCACCTACCTGCACGTTTTCACATACTCTCCCCGCCCTGGGACACCCGCAGCCGAGATGACTGACCATATCCCGGTGCACGTGGCGCGCGAGCGCAATCGCATTCTCCGGGAAATGGCCGCCGCCAAGAAACTAGCCTTCATGCGCAGCTTTGTCGGGAAGTCTCTCGAAGCCATCACGCTGAGTGTCATCGGGAATGACGCAGGCGGAGAATTCACTGAAGCCCTGACCGACAACTATCTCAAGTTGCGTCTGCGCCGACGGCATCATGCAAACCGATGGACGCGGGCGAAAGTTGAGAACGTGATCGACGGAGTCCTCATGGGCGAGGTCCACAAAAGCGATAACCACGAAGGACACCAAGTAGCGCGAAGGAAAACGCATTCCTTCGTGGACGTTCGTACCCTTTGTGGTTGATGTTTTTGCCGACGTTAACTCGGCTTCTTGATGGAAATCCCCAGATCCCGCAATTGCCGCTCGTCCACCGGCGTCGGCGCATCCACCATCAAATCCACCGCGCGCGCCGTCTTCGGGAACGGAATGACTTCGCGTAGACTTTCCGCACCTGCCAGAATCATCACGATCCGATCCAGTCCGAGAGCAATTCCGCCATGTGGCGGCGTTCCGTACTCCAGCGCCTCCAGGAAAAATCCAAACCGCTTTTTGGCTTCTTCATCCGTCATGCCGAGCGCCTTGAAGATCTTGGCTTGGATATCCTTCCGATGAATACGAATCGAGCCTGATCCAAGCTCCGTGCCATTAAGCACAACGTCATACGCCAGCGCCCGCACCGCGCTCAGCGTCGATTGCGGATCGTTCACCGAATCCACGCCCTGCTCCAGCAGTCCCATGTCCTGCTCATGCGGTGACGTAAACGGATGGTGCGCCGCCATCCACTGCTTCTCACTCTCGTTCCACTCAAACATCGGGAAGTTGGTGACCCACAAAAACCGGTAATCCTTCGCCGGATCACCTGTCTTCTTGAAGATTCCATGACGGTCGGCGTATTTCTGCGCAAGCGCCAGCCGCAACAGTCCCGCCGACGCGTAGATCGCCAGCTCGGCCGGAGTAACTTTGCGGTGCGCCGGCATCGCCGTCTGCGGTCCAGCCTGCGCCGATCCCGCAACCAGCACAATCAGGTCGCCCTCTTCCATTCCCGTCTTTTTGGCGACTGCGGCCGCCGCATCTGGATACTTGTTGCCTATGCGCTTGAAATCCTCGTACACTCTCGCTCCGCCCTTGGAGTGGAACATCGGCTTAATGTCATCGCGCTCTTTGCGCGACAATTCGCCAACCTTTGGCGTGCGGATCGCGATGACTGGCAGATTGCCGTTGATCGCCAATTCCTGCAGATTTTCGGGCGTAAAGCAATCCCGCACATCCGCAAAAGGTGGAAGGCGCAAATCCGGCTTGTCGATCCCGTACAACCGGATGGCCTCGTCATAGTCCATGCGCGGAAACGAGGTTTCAATCTCGACTTCGGCAGCATGGAAGGCCGCTTTCAAAAACCCTTCGACCACTTCCCATACGCGCTCGGCCTGCGGATACGACATCTCCAGATCGATCTGCGTGAACTCAGGCTGCCGGTCCGCCCGCAAGTCTTCGTCGCGGAAGCAACGCACGATCTGGAAATACTTATCGAACCCCGAAATCATCAGGATCTGCTTGAACATCTGCGGAGACTGCGGCAGCGCATAGAACGTCCCGGGCTGCACCCGGCTGGGCACGAGATAATCGCGCGCGCCCTCGGGCGTGGACCGCGTCATGAACGGCGTCTCGATCTCAAAGAATCCCTGCGACGAAAGATAATCGCGGATCGCCTTGGCGACCTTGTGTCGCGTCTCGATATTGAACTGCATCGCGTCGCGCCGCAGATCGATATAGCGGTACTTCAGGCGGGTTTCTTCATTCGTCAGCGCCGTATCCGAAGGCAAGAACGGCGGCAGCTTCGACTCATTCAAAATCCGGATGTCATCGGTAACCAGTTCCACTTCGCCCGTCGGCATGCTCGGGTTCACCGTGTTGGCCTCGCGTAACTTCACCGATCCAATCGCGGCGATAACATACTCGTTCCGAAGCGTTTCCGCCTTTTCATGGATCGCGGCATTTCGATCTGCATTGACCACGACCTGTGTAACGCCGGTGCGATCGCGCAGATCAATAAAGAGCAGGCTGCCGTGATCGCGGCGCTTGTTGACCCAACCCATGAGCACCGCTTTTTTTCCAGCATCGGAGGCGCGCAGCGTCCCGCACATGTGCGTGCGTCGTAAATCTCCTAGAAAGTCGAGCAAAGTGTGTCCTTACAGTAAGAATTGCGGCAGTATGCCGAGCCCATGATTATAAACGGTTTGCCGCGCGAGCCCCGCGTCCGGCTGAGTTGGCGGGAGGTGGTTGCAGTCTTCCGGGATGCCCTCTCGGCTATCCTGAATCCCAGGTTCGCATCTAGTATGGAGAGATATGTCCGCGGTCCGACCTGTCGTTCTGATCCCCCAAGAGCCGCCCGCACCGCGGCTTCTGGTCGAACTGCCGTCGTGGCCCCGGATGTTCTTCGGCAATCTGCGCGATGTGCTGCTCCCCCGCCGTCTGCCGCCTCTCGAACTCCATTCTGCGCCAGCCCAATTCTGGCCGGACGTTTTCGTCAGGCACAGTCTTCCGTGGTACAGCTTCCTCGAGTCAGGGGCCTATCACGTGATCGCAATGACTCTTCTCATTGGACTCACACACTTTTTCGCCTTGCGACCCTTGGTCGAACCGAAGCCAGCGTTCGACCATAGGCAGGTCGTCTACTACCGACCATCTGAATATTTGCCTCCACTCGACACTCTGCGCGCCGCTAGTGATCCTCCCCGCAAGGCCGATCCAGAGTTCTCACGCCAGCCCATCATTTCGGTCCCACGAGAGGCTGACAATCGCTTGCAGACCATAGTCACTCCACCGCAGGTCAAGCTTAAAGCCGACGCCGCGCTGCCCAATATCGTGGCATGGTCCGACGCCGCACAGGAGCCGCGACTGGCGATTCCGCCCGCTCCGCTCTCTCCCGCGGCGGAGATCACTCGCATCGCGCCGACGCTGCAGAATTCAGTTGTGGCGCCTCCGGATGCGACCCATCTCTCGCAGCGGCGCAGTTCGCCGACCTTGCAAGATCCGGTTGCTGCTCCTCCGTCCGACGTTCGATCGACCGCTCCGACGCTGGCCCAAGGACTTCAACCCGCGCTAGTCGCTCCGCCGCAGGACATCGCAAGCACCTCTTCGCGAAAACTCGGGGACATGAACATCGCGCCGAGCGCAGTAATCGCTCCCGCACCTCAACTCTCCGTAGCTGCACAACGAACAGCGCCTGGAGGCGGTGCACCAGCGCTTGGTGCCCAGCAAATCGCCCCTCCACCTGCTTCCCTGCCAGCGTCTGGAGCATCAGGATCACCCGGGCGCGTGATTGCCTTGAGTGTGCATCCCGCGGTAAACGCCCCGCCTGACCCGCCAGCCGGCAACCGGCGGGGAACATTCGCGGCCACTCCCGAAGGACATGCTGGATCATCGGGCATCCCCGGATCCACATCAGGAAACACCGCGGTAGGCTCAGCGTCGAACGGTGGTCATGGCACGGGAGGAAACGGCGGAGGCTCGACTTCGAAGGCGACTGCCGATGCCCCGGCCGGCCTCTACGTTGGCAACGCAGCGAAACCCGCGCCGGTTGCGGCGGATCCCGCTGCAACAACTACGGCCACTTTGGTGAACCCCAACCTCATCGCCAGCGTTCATCCTCCGCGCGTCACCTCCGCCCGCCCCATGCAGCCCGACAGCGCTGCCAAGCTTTCCGATCCCGAGCGCGCCGTCTTCGGCAACCGGCGGTTCTACTCCGTCACGCTAAACATGCCGAACCTGAATTCAGCCGGAGGAAGCTGGATCATCCGCTTTGCCGAACTTACGCACGACTTGAGCAATCGTGATCCGAATGCTCCGACCGCTGATCTTTCGCAGCCCATGGCTACGCGCAAAGTCGACCCCGCTTACCCCATGCAACTCATGCGGGAAAACGTCCACGGCACCGTGATCTTGTATGCGGTAATTCATGCCGATGGAAGTGTCGGCAATGTACGAATCCTTCGCGGAGTCGACCAGCGCCTCGACCGCTTTGCCACCGAGGCCGTCCAGCAGTGGAAATTCGATCCAGCCACGAAAAACGGCACTCCGGTGGATGTCGAAGCCACGTTCCAGATCCCGTTCAGGCCCGCCCGCGTAGGAACGAATTTCTAGCCCCATTATTCATATATTTGAAGACAACAAAAGCCTCCTCTGTTACAAACATGTTGTCTAGACAATGTTTGCGGCAACAAAAGAGGCTTCTGAATGTCTGACGATAGCACAACACAGTGTCTGTTGTTCCCAGGATTTTTTCGCAAGCCTGTAGTGGCCCGGTTCGATCAGCGGGAGGGGAGTTCGGACGGCGGAGCCCTGCTGCTGAAGGCCGCCGATCGCCACTATGGATTGGTGACTGGACTGGCCTCCTGCCTGCGAGACGAGCGGCAAGCTGGCAAGGTTGATCATTCGTTGCGCGAGTTGGTAGCGCAGCGAGTGTTTTCGATTGCCTGCGGCTATCCGGACGCCAATGACTCGGCTCGCCTGTCCGAGGATCCGATTCACAAACTACTTCTGGATCGCGATCCGATCGAGGGTCGCGCCCTGGCTTCGCAGCCGACGTTGTCGCGTTTCGAGAACGGGGTTGGGGTCAAGGAACTTTATCGTTCGGGCCAGTTCCTGGCGGAGAGCGTGATCCGACGCCATGCCAAGCGGCTGCGTCATCGCACTTATCGCGTCACCATCGATCTGGACCCGACCGAAATGGGGTATCGTAGAGACGTAGCTTACTACGTCTCTGCTGGCAGCATTCTCACGTGATGGGAGCGAGACATTACAAGGCAACGTCTCACGGAAGATGTTGGTGAAGGTCCCCTACCCGCTGGCACCCTTGCGCTTCTCCAGCGCGGTGTAAATCCCGGGATCAGTGCAGACTTCGTAGTAAAGCCGCTCCGTCCAGCCTTTCACCGAGAAGTCCGTCGCATCAATGCGCGGGATGCGGCTCTCACGAACAACGATCTTGCGGAAGATTTCTCGATCGACCGGCACCGTGGCGGTATACAGTCTGTATTCCCCTTTGTCTGACGAGGCAAGCGATGCAGGCAATCTCACTTTCAGTGGCTCGAGCATAATCTCTTTTTGTAGCTTCCGGAACGCCACCTCGTTCATCCGGATTCCGCCCAGATTGAAGCTCAGGATGACGTCCTCCGGATTTCCACCCGCATCCGCATCCGCCGCCTGAAAAGCGTATACGTGAAACGGGCCCGCTTGCGGTTCCATAACCTTGCGCGCGCGCTTGTTGCAGGAAGAAAGCCGGTCGCTTTCGTTCAGCGCCTCGGAGATCATGATCTGATGCTCACCGTCCATCAGGTACAACGGCGCCGACTCTTGCAGGGTAATTCCCAGGCCGAGTTCCAATTGCGGCATGCCCGAGCGCTGCATCAACTCGTTGTAACCGCGCACGATTTCGATGATCTCCCGCGCCAGCACGCACATCCGGCTGACGGATAGTGACGGCTCTCCTTCTTTCTCAAGGATGGCAAGAATAATCGCGTCGCCTTCGAGGAAGACTTTCTGCGCCCCATACTTGTCGAGCAACTTGTTGACTGGATCGTAGAAGTTGAGGCTGAAGTACGAGGCCGGATTCAGACCCTTCTCCATCATGGTCCGAGTCAAACGAGTGGAGTCCCGGACATCGGCCTTGAGCACCACGTGCCGCAGCACGCGGTCGGAGTCAGTCTCTCCTTGTTCTTCTGGCAGCAAGAATTCGTAAAGGGTCCCGTTCACGCGCGACAGTTCCTGCAGCCGCTCGTTCGAAACGAGGTTCACGGAATCGAGCGCGGCGTTCAAAGTTTCCAGCCGGCGCAGGTCGCGATGATAGTGGAAGAAATCGGCGAGGAAGCGCGCTGCTACTTTCGCTCGCTCGGCGCCACGACAACTGGCCACCTTCGCCACGGCGCTGTACAAGCTGGTCGGCGAGAGTTTGCCGCCCTCCTGGATCATGCGCTCCACGCGGTCACAATCAGTGCGGTCAATCAGAGCATTCTTCAGCTGCTGTGGATTGATTCTAGGTGCGTACTCGCTGAGCAACGGCACCACGTGATACGAAGCGATCACGTTTTCCATGACCCGCTCGTCTTCCAGCAGCCGCACCCACGCAGCGAGCCTCTCCTGTTGCGCCAATCCCTCGGTCGAATCCTCCGGCGTACCCGTTCCCACCAGATCTCGGGCATTCTCCGGAACGTTCATCCAGGAATCGATCGTTTCCGCGCTGGTTTCTTCGCCGTACAGCAAACGCAGAAAGCCGGAAACGATTTCACGCATCCGCCCGTAGCGGTCCGGATCGCGATCCCAGTTCCCCAGCATCACGTAATGCTCTGCGCATAGGTAGTCATCGCGGCCGTCTTCAGAAAACAACAGCCGGTTCAGGAAGAGTGGATAGGTAAAATAACTTCCACCGCTAGTCTCTTCCCCAAATAGGGATCGCCGGGTACGCGCCAGCGTGCTCTTCTCCACTTCCCGCAGCGTTTCGAATATTTCCTGCCCGGTTTTGCGCAGGATGATCTTCTTCCGCACCTGGAACGACGCAAGTTTTTCGCGATACTCGTGCGCCCTCTGTTGGCGCGTGTTGTCGTAGCTTTTCAGCAGGACCCGGCACCGTTCCACCACTTGCGCGAACTGATGATTCATTTCGGCGCGTAGGAACTTCGTCACCGCCAGCCGGGCCAGCAAGTCGACCGACAGCTTGAATTCTTTCTTTGCCCGGTTGAGGGATGCGACCTGCAGTTCGGCCAGCGCCGACTTCCACTCTCCCGGATCGTTCTTCGGCCGGGCGGGCTTTCCCATCTGACTTCGCAACCAGGATGGCATCTGCGTCGTCTGTGGAGCTTCGGCGCCCAATAGCCCTTCCAACTCCCCATGCCGCGCTATCAATCGGGCAGTCTGGGCTCGCGCCAGGTCCACAAATTTCGGGCTGAGCACGACGTCGTGCCGCAGATTGTCCACGCCCACGCTCAGGCCGTCGAGCGAAACGAAGGGAGTTGAAGCGGACAAATTGGGAAGCTCCGGCTTATCCGGCGCTCCACCCAGGCGAAAAATAGGTATTCTCGGCATCCTTAGCAGGATTCGGTGCGGAAGTTGCTGATTACAAAACTACATATCGAGGCTAGCAGGACGAAGAAGAGGGCGAAAGTTACCTAGGTTACGGCAGCTAACTCTCTGGAATCAAAGCTGTATCGAAATGAACAAACAAACTTCCATGGGGCACCGCCCTGCATACCCGCTAACTGAAGAATTACTTCCTGCTTGCCCGTGATCCAGAAATCCCAGAAGCGCTGCCACCCGCACATGTTCCGCAGCACATTCTCCGTTGAATTACTTCTCTCAGGAGTTCCGATTGACCGATTGATCAGGTTTCGCTTCGTTAGATATAGCAGGAATCACCCAACCAAAACGGGATTCGCACGCTCTTCATCATCGGCGGGCGCGGCAAGGTCATCTACGGCGATGTCGGCTCTGTCCCCACCCTCGAATTCGTCGTCGCAAAAAGATCAGCCTCATTGACGAAGCAGCGGCAAGTTCCTAGGATGGCCGGACGAAATGAGTTTGAGATGCGCTTAGGAGGCTATGACGAATGCGAGCATCAAGGTGCTTAAGCTGGAGCGTCAGAACCGCAACCGCCGTGGTTGCTATCGGTTCGGTCGGTTTTTCGGCAGCGGCAAACCCACAGGGACTCGTGAGCAGTGACCTGTCGCGGTTAAGGTCGGTGGGCGGAGTGGCTGCATCGCCCGATGGGAAGCGCGTCGCATATACGGTCGTCATGAGGGATCGGCCCGGGCGTCCGTACGATCAACTCTGGATCATGGATTTGTCAACCCAGAAATCCGTGCGCGTCGGGGGAGAAAAGGACCGCGGCGGAAGCGGAGTCTGGTCGCCGGACGGCAAGTGGATCGCATTTTCGGGACATCAGGGGGACAAGGACGGACTGTTCGTCGTGCGGCTGGACGGATCGGAGGTGACGTTTCTGGCCGAGGTGCATGGAACCAACAGTCCCTTGCCGGGCATGGGCAACGAGATTTCCTGGTCCCCAGATAGCAAGCAGATTGCTTTTGTTTCCTCGACACCAGGTCCGCGAGCGGCCGAGGCCAGCGGCGATCCGATGGTGATTACTCGCTATCTTTACAAGCCCGACGCCGGCGAGGGCATGACCCGCCTCAACGACAATCAACGGCTCCATATTTTTGTCGTCGACGCGGCGACAAAGCAGGTGCGGCAACTGACGCAGGGGGATTTCGACGAGCATTCCGTCGACTGGTCGCCGGATGGCAAGAAGATTTTGTTCGGCTCGAACCGCGAACCGAATCAGGATGAATTCTTCAACTACGATCTGTTCACCCTGAATGTTGCGGACGGAAGCATTCAGCGCCTTACCGCCACGGAATACAACGAGTACGATCCTATCTGGTCCCCGGACGGAAAATGGATTGCTTATCGGGGCACGCGGCGTGGAATCACCGACCGCGAGACCACGATGGAGGACACCCACGTCTGGGTGATGAATGCCGACGGAAGCAGCCGCCGCGAAATTGGGGCGGTGGTCGACAACCGGCAAGGCGCGCCGCACTGGTCAGAGGATAGCAGCGCACTGTACTTCACATTGCAGGAGCGCGGCAACAATGTGCTAATGCGTCTGCCCGTCAGCGGCGGAACAGCGCAATATGTCGTGAAGGAAAGAGGGGCTGTCTTTTCATTTTCGGTGAGCAAGGATGGCGGACTCTTCTACGCCTACAGTTCGCCAAGGGATTTGCCACAGCTCTACCAGAAGACCGGAAGCAGCGTACCAAAAAAGCTAACCGACCTAAACGCGGACACACTGGCGGGAAAGCAGATGGGCGAAGTCGAATCGCTAACTTTTATCAGCAACGACAACAAGTTCGAAGTCGAAGCCTTTCTGACGAAGCCAATCGGCATGAGCGCCAGTTCAAAGCATCCCCTCATTGTGAACATTCACGGAGGGCCCCATGGACAGAACGGCCCGGCCTTCAATTTTCGCAATCAGGTTTTTGCGGGGCATGGCTACGCGGTGTTGAACGTGAACTTCCGGGGTTCGACCGGATATGGCCAGAAATTCGCCGATGCGGTCTTTGGCGACCAGAACGGAAACGAAGGCGCAGGACGTGTTGTACGGTGTAAGTGCAGCGGTACGGCGAAATCTTTGGATCGACCGCGAGCGCATGGGTATCGAAGGCGTCAGCTACGGCGGCCAACTCACCGAATGGCTCATCACCCAGACGAATGAATTCAAGGCAGCGATTCCCGCGGCCGGAATCGTGAATCTGGTCAGCTACAACTACATGACCTACTACAACCAATATGAAGAAATGGAATTCGGCCAATTCTTGCATCAGGGCACGCTGATGGACGAAGCCTGGAAGCGCTCAGCGCTGAAATATGTGTCCGCTGCCCACACGCCGACGCTCATTATTCACGGCGAAAATGATAACGACGTTCCGATCGCTGAGGCCGAGCAATTCTTCATCGGACTGAAAGACGTTGGCACGGAAGCCGTCTTCGTCCGCTACCCTCGCGAAGGCCACGGGCTCCGAGAGGTCAAGCACCAGATCGACTGGACCGACCGTTCGATCGCCTGGTACGAAGAGCACTTCCCGAAGCCCGGCGCCGAAGGCGTCACCAACGTCCAGCCGTGAGCCTCACTATGTTAGTGTAGCTAGCGTACGGGTACGCATTTCACGAGTTTCGACAATCCGAGATTGAGGATTCTTGGGCGGTTAGTTCCGAGTCGCCCGTGAGA
>CAVUOS010000011.1:0-20805 GCA_963743105.1 Terriglobia bacterium | reverse complement strand
GTCGTCGCAAAGAGTTACCAGGATCTCAGCTTTCTTGGGATTGTAGAATTTCATCAGAAGAAAATCAGCGAATCGTCAAAGTGTTCCTGCAGGAACATTCTTAGTAAACATGCGCAGACTCCTTGCGTTCTGCACACAATCAACTCGTCTTTCGGAAGCCTGACGCCTATTTCGCGGGCTTAACGTCGGGCTTCCACGGATTCGGATTGGCTGGCGCTTTGGGATTCACGCCGAAGTCCCAGACGTAGAGATTCATGGCGCCCTTCTCGGCCATTTCCACCAGGGCATATTCGCCGGGGGCGAGGTTCTCGGTGGGAGTGAGTTTGAGCCATCCTCCGTTGAGGTTGGTGGTGGTCGTTTTGACGGCGTGCTGTTCGTGTGAGATTTTGCCGCTGACTTGGCGCTTGAGGCCGCCAACGATGCGCTTGTTGCCTTTGACTTCCACGTGCAGGATGAGGAAGCGATCGAAGGGTCCGGATGCGCGCTGCTCGGACGTTGCGGTTTCTGCGGCTCGGATGATCGCGTCGCGTCGAGTTGAGCTCCGGGCTGGGTCGCATCGTCGTCGAGCTTGACATAGAGCGCGGGTACCTCGACGTGCGCCTGGATGGCAGCGTGAGCGCCTTCGAGTTCAATAGTCTGCTTGAGTCCAGCGACCGGATTGATTGCGCCCTTAAAGATGTTGATCTTGGTATCACGGTTGATGTCGCCGGCCGTCTGATTGATTTCGACGAGCTGAGCCTCACTTTGAAAGTTGTCGAGCAGGAAGACGCCCGAATCTTCCGGGATGCGCAGGCCGGGCGCGACCTCGGGCAACGGGGCCTCGGTGCGTTCCAGCTCTTTATCCAGTTGGACGGCTGCTGGAGATGAGGCCTCGGCCACGCGATCTTTCTCGTATTTCTCCGTGGCGGGCCAGTCGACCAAGGAGTTGGGGAGTTCCTCCCAGTCTTCGCGTTCAGTGCTGTAGTAGCGGACGCGATTGCCTTTCACTTCGTATTTGGTGACAAGCTGGTAGGAGCCGTCTTTGAGGATGAGGCGTCGGGGAGTGTCCTGGGCGAGAGTCGCTTGGGCAAGCAATGCGAGGACGACGAATACGAGAGATGAGGACAGACGGAGCATCGATCTAATTATCGCCCTGCGGGCGAGTGGAGTCGAATGGGCTGCGATGGAAATTGGGCGTGAGAATACGGCGGCAGGGCAGGCAGACGCATGCCCGACAGCCGGCCGGGAGGCCGGCGCTGCGCTCGGGGGTTTACCTGATGATGATAATGGAGTTGCTTGTAGTATCCTGATGAGCTTGGTTATGAAACACCACCAATGAAACGAAATCTTCTACTGTCTCCGGGTCTGTATCTCACATGCATAGCGGCGGCACTGGCGCAATCGGGGCCGGCGCCAGCGGCCAACCCTGCCAATGGCGGGCCCAGGGTCAACCTGTTTCTTACGCGTCGGTGACACAGTTGAATGGGATGTTGTCGCAGATCGAAGCGGCGTCGAAGAATACGCAGACGGATTTAGGCAAGCTGAGAATCGAGAAGTGGAAGGCGGACGGGTCGTATAAAAAGCAGGTTATGGGGAATGTGGATTCGATTCAGAGGAATCTGCAGGGTGCGCTGCCGGAGATCATTGCGCAACTGCGCAACGCGCCGGAGGATCTGCCGCCGACGTTCAAGCTGTATCGAAATCTTGATGCGTTGTATGACGTCTTGCGCAACGTTACCGAGGACGCGGCCGCGTATGGGTCGAAGGATGATCTGCAATCGCTGTCGAATGATCTGGGCGCGTTCGAGGGCACGCGGAAGCAGCTGGCGGAGCGGATTGAGAATTTGTCGTCGTCGAAGGAATCGGAGCTGACGCGGCTGCGTACGCAGTTGAAGACGCTCCAGGCGCAGGTGGAGGCGGCGCCTCCGAAGAAGATTGTGGTGGATGATACGGAGCCTCCGAAGAAGCCAGCGGCGAAAAAGAAGCCGGCGAAGACGACGAATCCTGCCGGAACGAAGCCGCCCGCGGGATCCACGCAGACACCGCCTGCGCAACAGCAGGGACAGACGAAGCCGCAGTAGGCTCAGGCTCTGGGGTCAAGCCGCATTGTTTCCGTCGCATCACGCGGCCCTTAAAGTCCCTCTCTTCCCCCACAACCCACCGGACGACGGGGGCACCCTTCCGCGCTAATCAGACGTGTTGACGAATCTGATAACCTTCCCACGCATCTACAACGGACATCTTCCCGTCTCGTAACTATGAGTTCTGACGTGCACATCGTCGCCATTGTGTTTGGCATTGCCATCATCTGGGTGGTGTTGCTGGATGCGTTTGAGACTGTGGTGCTGCCGAGGCGGGTGCTGCGGAATTTCAGGCTCACCGCTTACTTTTATCGGCGGACCTGGATTCCGTGGCGCAAGATTGCGAGCCCCATCAAGCCGGCGTCGCGGCAGCAGAATTTTCTGGGATATTTCGGGCCGCTGTCGTTGATTTTGCTGCTGGGATTTTGGGCGTCGGGTCTGATCTTTGGCTTTGCGCTGATTCAGTATGGGATGGGCGGGCACGAACAGCTCAGCGGAGAGCGGCTCAACTTCGGCAAGATTCTGTATCACAGCGGGGAGACGTTTTTCACGCTGGGATACGGCGACATCGTGCCGACATCGGGCGGCGCACGGGCGCTGTCAGTGATTGAATCGGGGATGGGGTTTGCCTTTCTGGGCGTGGTGATCGGGTACATCCCGGTGGTGTACTCGTCGTTCTCGCGAAGAGAGATTCAGATTTCAATGCTGGATGCGCGGGCGGGATCGCCTCCGGCGGCGGTTGAGTTGCTGGTGCGGCTGGCGGGGCGAACGGAAGATCCGGGCATGGATCAGCAGGTATTGGATGAGGTGCTGCGCGATTGGGAACGCTGGTCGGCGGAATTGCTGGAGTCGCAGATTTCGTATCCGGTACTGGCGTTCTTTCGATCGCAACACAGCAATCAATCGTGGGTGGCGGCGCTGACCACGATGCTGGACGTGACTTCGCTGGTGCTGACGGGAATTGAGGGAGTGCATCCGGGCCAGGCGAAGCTGACGTTTGCCATGGCCCGGCACGCGGCGGTCGACCTGACGCAGGTGGTGAACGCAAAGTACGATCCGGCGGAGCCGGAGCGGTTAGCGGATTCGGAGTACGAAACGTTGCGCGCGGCCCTGGAGTCGGCGGGGTTGAAACTTCGAAGTGATGATTATGGGCGGGGCAAGCTGGCGAAGCTGCGGACGATGTATGAGCCGTATGTGCATTCGACGGCCCGGCATCTGATGTTGACGTTGCCGCCGTGGAACCATCCGGAGAAGGTGAGGGACAACTGGCAGGCGGGGCCGTGGGATCGCCTGGTTCAGGCGCGGGGGCTGGCAGTGCTGGGTCAGAAGCCGCGGACGACCGTACCAGGCGGGGATCTGGATCATTTTTGAGGTCTCAGAGGTTTCCGGCCCCGTTGTGTGCTGTGTTGAGTTGTACGTGAGAACGCGTGTCGCCCCTGGGGCACTTCTTAGCGCAAACACTTTCCCAAAATTGCAGTGACGCGAACACCGGGTGCAGTAATCGGGATCCGGTCAATGAGCAATCGTGGCGATTGCTCGCAACGACGCGCCAACGATCCCGCCTTTGCGATGCGCGAGCATGGCCGGATCGCGCAAGTCGCGGCTTTCGACCGTACTATGCCGCGTTCAGGCCCTGGTAAAGCCACACACCCACGAGCACCAGCAGAAATACTCCAGACCCAATGCTGAACACGCGCACTGGAATGGCAAGCCGGTTGAGCTTGGCCAACAGTTCCGTCTGCTCATCGTGCATATGCGAACTCGCGTCATCCAGAAACAACTGGTCATCCCGATGCATGGTAAGCGTGCTCTTGTAGATCAGGAGGACGATAAGACCAATAGCGAAAACTCCGAAGATCACAGCCATAACAGTCAGCGTCATAAACCACCTCGGCCCGCGCAGAGGGCTTTCCTGCCCTCTCAGTTCATTGTAGTCCTTTTACGGGGATAAGCCGACCGAGGGAGCCATTTCGCAAAGAGGTGATGAACATCACAGACCAAGAAGCAGCAAGGGTCTCTAATACGGCAGGAGGTCATCAAACTGAATATCGCAAAAGCTGGGCCCGGCTCCTCCACCGCGAGGGCATCTCGCCCAGCCGGTACTTGACGGCGGGGAGTCGAGCCAGTTCTCATCGGACGCGCAGCAATGAACGCGTGGACCTACCAGCAGGTGACTCTAAGGAGTTTCCCCGCACGACCTTGATCGAAAAGTGTTGTGTGGAGGTACGCATGCACCAGCAAGAACGATGGTCACTTCTACTTCTGTGTATTTTTCTCCCGGCCGTTCTCCTGCCAGCAGGTCAGAAGAATATGACGACCTCACCGGAGCGTAACACCGTCGAAGGAGCGAAGATTTTTCAATACCATTGTGCTGCGTGCCATGGAGCTGATGGGCGAGGGCATGGACCGGCATCAGCCTCCCTTAAACATCCGGCACCGGACTTGACTCGAATCTCGCAAAGAAGCGGCGGGAAGTTCCCCTACCAACGTGTAAGGGCGATCATTGAAGGAAAAGAACCTGCAATGCCTGCCCACGGCGATAGAGAGATGCCGATTTGGGGGCCGATCTTCCATGAGGTCGAAGCGGATCAAGACTGGGGGGAAGTAAGGCTGGACGCAATCACCAGGCACATGGAGTCCCTTCAGCAAAAATAACCCTTCAAGGGTCCGTGCGGAGCTTCGCTCCGCGAACAGCCGAAGGCGCCTGTCCCCACATAGAATCGCTTATTCTTCGACGGCGACGACCTGTTCGATCAGTGCGTCCTTTGCAAGTCGTTCTACGGAACCGTTCTTGTCGACGCGGTAGATTCCGCTGCCATTCGAGTAAAGAACGGAGCCATCGGAATACAAGTCATAGCAGAGGACGCCTCTGGCTACGACATCTTCCGTTGCGCTTTTACGGCGGATCAGTTCCCAGCTTTTCGGAACTAGCGCGGGAGTGCCATCATCGCCGCGGTCGGCGGCCTTGTCGGCGTCCAGCAGGTTGCCCCAGACCATCATCTTGCGGAGGTCGGCGTGTTTCTGGCGGGCGTTACCTGTGGTGGTCAACGTGTTTCCCGTGTAACGAACCGTGAAAAAATTCAGGAACTGAAAGACCGCGTAGAGAAGACGAAAGGGCAGGAGAACGAGATCGAGTGCGGCACGCCAGGGGCTGGCGGGCTGATTGGGATCGCGATAGGGACGGCGGATGTAGTAGAGCGAGCCGTCATTCGCCAGTTGCGGCGTTAGCAGATCGAATCTGGGATCCTCAGCTAGCGTGGTCACTGTGCCGGCTTCGAGATCGAGTTTGTGGACGGCGAAGGGGGCTTGCGTGACGGCGAATCCGGCGCGATTGCGTCCGATGGCGGAGGATTGGAAGACGAGTTCGCGGGCGGAACCGGGAACCCAGTGCGGGGCGTCGTCGATTGTGTCGCCCTGGGTGACGTCGCGCATGTCGGTGCCGTCGGCGCGCATCACGGCGATCGAGGACTGGCCGCCTTTGCGTTGAACGACGCATGCCAAAGATTCCTGACCGGGGCCTGCGGCCAGGCGGCGGACGCGGAAGTCGGCGGTGTGCAGGAGGCGGAGTTCGTCGGAGGCCCGCTCGCGCAGGAGGAAGACTCCGCCGATGTCGTCCGTGGACAGGCTGTAGTAGAGTTCGCCAGGCTTGCATCCGGAGCTGATGCCGGTGATGTCGATGTGGAAATCCGTCGGATCATCCGCGGCGTTGCGCCCCCAGAGGAGGCCTCCCGACATGAATTTCGCGCCGGTGCCCTGGGTCTTCCACGAGTTGCGATTTTGGATTTGGACGGCGCGCTCGCGGACAGATTCCCCGAATTTGCTGTCGATGGGGCGTACGGGATCGTCGCCCAGTTTGAGGTGGAGTTGGCCTTGCGATAAGTAGGCGTAGGAATGGCTCATGGCTTTTCGTCGAGGGTAGCGGATTCCGGAAGCGTCGGGGTAGGTTACTTTGGAGCCACGGTGGGGTGATACCATTCCTTTTTCTTGTGGGCTAGACAAATCGTCCACCACAGAGGGCACAAAGGGGCACAGCGAAAACCCTTGAAGAATATCGGCGAGAACGTGGTGCGGATTGAAGCTTCGGCGTTGAGTGCCCTGGCGGATCGGATTGCGGGGCCGATGGCGGTGGCGTTTCAGACGGCTGTCGATCTGATGTTTTGCTGCGCCGGGCGCGTAGTGGTGACCGGGATGGGAAAGAGCGGGCTCATCGCGCGGAAGATTGCGGCGACCCTGAGTTCGACGGGGACTCCGGCGCTCTATCTGCATCCGGTGGAGGCGTTGCACGGGGATTTGGGGATGGTGGTGCGGGGGGATGTGGTGCTGGCTCTGTCCGCTTCGGGCGAGACGGAGGAGATTCTAGCTTTGCTGGCGACTATCAAGAGGTTGCAGGTGCCGCTGATCTCGATGACGGGGGATGAGATCTGTGAGTCCAGGGATTCCCACCCTTCGAAAGGCACGAGGGGTGGGGCGCCCAACTTTATCGTAGGGGAGGGAAAGTCAAAGGCAGCGGGCGGGGCCGTCCGCTCCACACTGGCTTCTTCGGCGGATGTGGCGCTTGATTGCTCTGTGGCGGAGGAGGCTTGTGCTTTGGGGCTGGCGCCTACTGCTTCTACTACGACCATGCTGGCTTTAGGGGATGCCCTGGCGGTTACGTTGAGTGAGCGGCGCGGGTTCAAGGAAGAAGATTTTGCGAATCTGCATCCGGGGGGGAAGTTGGGGAAGCGGCTGGCTCGGGTGGAGTCGTTGATGCATAGCGGAGATGCGCTGCCTTGCGTAACTCCTGCGAGTCGGATGCCCGATGTGATTTATGAAATGTCACGGAAGAAGTTGGGAGTGGCGGCGGTGGTGGAGGACGAGCGGCTGGTGGGGATCATCAGCGATGGAGATTTGCGGCGGCTGCTGGAGAAGCGTGGGAAAGATGTCATGGATATGACGGCGGGGGAGGCGATGACGAGGTCGCCGAAGACGATTGCGAAGCACGAATTCGCGGCAACGGCCCTCGCGGTTATGGAAGAAAAGAAGATTACATCGTTGATGGTCGTGGATGATGGCGCGAAACTGGAAGGAATCGTGCACTTGCATGATCTTTGGACTACAGAATTGGTTTAGGTGAGAAGGTGACTATGTATCACTACGATCCCAATACGGCGCTGGAAGAGTTGAATGAGGATGCGACGTTGCCGAATCCTGTGCATGTGCGGGACATGATTCTGCGCAAGAAGCTGACGGCCGACAAATCGCTTGAGTTGAACCGGCTGTTTGTGGAGTATCAGAAGTTTTTTGGGGAGGCGCAGAAGCTGGGAAAAGAGATCTTGAGGCAATTGGCGGGATAGCAACTCAAGCTACACTCAGCCGCTAAAGGCGGACGACAAATGAGCATTCTTGAGGGCAGCGCTGAATAGTTTGCGCGCGAATTGGTCTTTCACCCTTTCGGGGCTTCGCTGCTTCCGGTCATCGTGTACTCGCAAAGCCGTAGTGAATCATCTCGTAGATGGCAGGTGCTACGGCGTTGGGCCCGCCGATAAAGCGGAATTGCAGGTAGTCCAGTCCTACTATGGCGCCAATTGCGGGCACCTCTGAATCCCAATGTTCACGAGAGCCTTTGTTGCGGCAGGCCACAATCATCGCAATGGCTCCGCCAACGTGGGTTGCGATAAAAACTTTCGAACGGAAAACTTGTTGGTTGGTTCGGAGCGGCGGGTCTTGCCAGCCTCGGTACGTCCAGAAGTGCACGCTGGAAGGGTCGCGTTCGGGTTGCGGTCCCGAGTCAGGCAAAGGAGGATACTGCCCAATCAGCTTATGCACCCACTCTGGGCAGGCTTTGCCGTTGCGTGCCATACACGTGGTTGCCTGGGTTGTTGATGGGGCGTTTGGAAGGGCCGCGTTCTGCGTCTCCGGAGAAAGAGGAACTGTGTCCTGGCAGTTGCTCAGTGTTGCGCCAAATAGAATGCCCAGGAAAGCTACTAACAAAGTGGGGCTAATTCTGTGTTTCACGACTGCTCCGTTTGCCGTGACGTGGTGACGTTCTTGTCAGAGGCCACATGAGTCAGGGCAAACGGGGGGCCTTACTGAATTAGAAGTTTCGAAAAAAGGCTTTCATCTTCGTGCCTAGAACCATCGCGCAAAATCCCTGAGCGTCGTGCCGTCGTCAAGTGAACCGCTCAATTCCCCGCTCGACTGCGCTCCGGGTGGACAGCCGAAGGCAGCTGTCCCACACGTGCCCTGCCGCGGCAATCATTTACAATCTAGGATTCTGTTTCCCATCGAGAACTTAACTATGCATCGTTGGTCAGAGCTGTTTATTCCTACATTGCGCGAGGCGCCGGCGGATGCCGAAGTCGCTTCGCATAAATTTCTGGTGCGGGCGGGATACATCCGGCAGCTCGCGGCGGGGATTTACTCCTACCTCTTTTTGGGCAACCGGTCGTTCAACAAGATCATGCGTATCGTCCGCGAAGAGATGGACAAGATCGGGCAGGAGTTTTATTTGCCGGCGCTGCATCCGCGGGAGGTTTGGGAAGTTTCCGGGCGCTGGGGGCTGATGGGCGAAAACCTGTTTCGCTTGAAAGACCGCAAGGGTGCGGACATGTGCCTGGGCATGACCGAGGAAGAGGTGATGACTTCGATTGCGCTGAAGGAATTGCGCAGTTACAAGCAACTGCCGCAGATCTGGTATCAGATTGCGCCGAAGTTTCGCGATGAGCCGCGCCCGAGGTCGGGACTACTGCGGGTGCGCCAGTTCATGATGAAGGACGCTTACTCGTTCGACATCGATGCGGCGGGGCTGGATGTTTCCTACAAGAAGCATTACGAGGCGTACTGCCGTATTTTTGACCGCTGCGGCTTGAAGTACCTGGTGGTGGAGGCGGACTCGGGCGCCATGGGCGGTAAGGAATCGCACGAGTTCATGGTGCGGACTCCGGCGGGGGAAGATCAGATCGTGAGCTGCGACGGGTGCAACTACGCGGCGAACTTGGAGAAGGCTACTTCGAAGCTGGAAGCGTGGGGAGATCTGGCGCCCGAGGGCGATGGGCAGCCGCTGGAGGTGCACACGCCGGGGAAGAAGACGATCGAGGACGTCGCGAAGTTTCTGGGTGTGTCGCCGAAGAACAAAATCAAGACGCTGGCGTACATGGCGGATGAGGTGGACGAGAAAGGCAAGAAAAAGTCGCGCGCGATTGTGGTGCTGATGCGCGGCGATCATCAACTGAACGAAGCGAAATTCAACGCCACGGTCGCGACTTTGCCGCGCCCGATGGAAGAGGGAGAGATCAAGGCGCTGTTCAAGTCTCCGGCAGGTTATCTGGGGCCGATCGGGATCGAGTGGGCTCGCGATCTGAAGAAGGATGGCGACAGGCCTGTGCTTCTGGTCGACAAGGCGCTGGAGGGGCGGACGAATCTCATCGCAGGTGCGAATAAAGAGGACTACCACCTGAAGAATCTGACGCCGGGGAAGGATTTTCATCCGACGGCGTATGCGGATTTGCGAGCGGTGACGGCAGGGGAGGCTTGTCCGAATTGCGGGAAGCCGCTGCGCATCGATACGGCGGTGGAGGTCGGGCACATCTTCAAGCTCGGCTATCGCTACTCGGAGTCGATGGGGCTGCGGGTGCTCGACAAGAACGGCAAAGAAGTCATGCCGATCATGGGCTGTTATGGGATTGGGATCGAGCGCATCCTGACGGCGGCGGTGGAACAGGGGAATGACAACGATGGGTTCTGGCTGCCGGCGTCGATTGCTCCGTTTGACATCGTGGTTGCCCCGGTAAACGTCAAGGATGAGGCGGTCCGAACGGCCGCCGAGGACATTGCGAAACGTCTGGAGGCCGTCGGTTTCGATGTAGTGCTCGATGATCGGGATGAGCGGCCGGGGGTGAAGTTCAAGGACGCGGATCTGGTCGGTATCCCTTTTAGAATCACTGTGGGAAAGAAGGTTACCGAAGGTACTGTCGAGGTCGTTTTACGCGAGACTCGCGAGGTGCGCGATGTTACGATTTCCGCGATAGTGGAATATTTTCAGGGAGTGCTCCAGCGGGTGGGATGAACTCATTTCCCGGTCCTGCTGGGCAGATTGTGGGACATGGGAACTGTTAAGGCACTTATCGGGTTTCTCGCGATCATCGCGGTGGTCTACTGCGGGTTTCAGATCATTCCGCCGGAACTCACGAACTACTCGTTCCAGGATGATCTGCGGAACATTGCCATGGTGGGCGGGGCGAATCCGCACCAGACCGACCAGGACCTCATTGACGCCGTCATGAAGAAGGCGCGGGAGCATGACATTACACTGGCCCCGGAGCAAGTCACGATTCAGCGGATCGGGACGCCGGGATCTCCTGCTGTGTATGTGGCGGCAGACTACAGCATTCCGGTGAGTCTGCCGGGATATTCCTTCGCATTACATTTCACTCCTTCCAGCGGAAATCACCAGTTGTAGGAAAGCAGCACTACAATGAGCACTTAGCGAAAAGCTGAGTGCTTTCTTGCGCGGGCCATCGAAATCATCTTCGGACTGGCCGTGTTTGCCTTACACAAAGGCGCACGTCACTTTGGGGGCGGCCAATGACGTTCGTAACCTTGTCACTACGTTACGCGGGACCTAGGATCGGCGTGGGATGGGAGTTTTTGCGCGCTCCTGCGGGGCGCTGCCCAAGAGATTCCTCAAACAGAAATTCGCGCGCGAATCGGAAACCGGATTCGCAGGGCGTGTGCGCATTTTGGAGTGGAGGCGGTTCATGACGATGAAGGTTCGGGCGCTGTTGGTAGCGATCGTGATGCTGGCGGAAATGTGGCTGGTCGGCTGCGGCCATTACAACTGCGGGACAACGTTTGGGGCGTCGAGTTGCTCGTCGGGCAACGGTGGGCTCAACCAGGGCAACGGCAGCACGACGAAGGGCACGTATCTCTTAATCGCGGATGCGGGCGGAATTCAGGGAGAAGTTCTCGATCCGACCGCCAAGACGATCTCGATCACGCCGGGCTTTGGAACGGTCTCCACACCGGGGACGAACAACATTCCGGGTGATTGGATGGTGATAGCCGGCGGGAAGTTCATGTATTCCGGGTACAGCGGGGCTGGGCTTATCTTCGGATGGACGCTCAACGGGAATGGAACGATTACCGATATCAGCGGCTCCCCCTTGGCGGCTTTGTACTTGTTTACGAACACCGGGGCGGGAACGCAGGCAATGGTCGCGAATCCGGCAGGCACGCTGTTGTTTGTGTTGGATCAGAACAGCGAACAGGTTGATGTATATCAGATTGATAGTACTGGAGCGTTGAGTAGCAACCCGGCCATTATTCAGCTGCCCTCTGGATTCAGGCCATATAACCTGGCGGTGGACGGACAGGGGAAGTTTCTCTATATCAGCAACGTCGTGGGGCTGGCGACCACCCAAGTTGTGGTCTTCAACATAAGCAGTACGACTTTGAGCCCGGCTGTCCCGATGACCCTGCAGCAGATGCAGGGGGAAGCGTCCGGAACGTTCATGATCGGCACCAGCGCCAACACCTCCAACACCGATAACAATCTTCATGTCATGAGTATTAATTCGTCGACCGGTGCGCTGACGGAGGTAGGAACGGGATTACCCACCACGGATACGCCAGCGTTGGTGGCGGTTCAGCCCAACGCGGGCGGGGATCTTGTTTATTCCGTCGATTTCAGTGGCGCAGTCGAAGGGGCTTCGCTCAACCTGACCACAGGTTCCCTCACTGCGGTTGCGGGGTCGCCGTTCAGCATCCAGGGCTTGTCAGCGGAATTCGATCCGGCCGGAAAATACCTCTTTGTGGTCGAAGGCACGAGCCTGTCGCACTCTAGTCTGTTTGGATTCGACGTGAGTGCCAGTTCCTCCCTGGCCACGCCACTAGCGAGCGTGGGTTGGGCTGCAGGAGCCTGGCAGCCTTTCGACACCCAGTAGTCTCGGGAGTCTTGACGCTTTGGAGACCCGCATGTACTGCGGGTCTCTTTTCGTTTGGGGGCGCGGGCGTACAATGAAGGGACCGCCTCTATATTCGTCGCAGGGATTTGTGTGCCGGAGCGCGGGTGCCTGGCCGGATAGAAAGCAGATTCCTCCTGGTTCGCTACGCTCGCGCGTCGGAATGACAAGAATTTTGAATTGTGCTCGCGCGTCGGAATGACTAAGGACTCTTTAATGATGCTCAGGCGTTGGAATAACAAGGAATCTGAGGAGCGAAAGAGACTGCATCAAACCTTTTTGCGGCGGGGATCGTCTGAATAGAATCCGGGTGTGAGTCGAGACTGTGGCCATCAAGATCAGAATTCCGAAGAGTGGCGGCGAAGACGGCGGAGCAAAGACGATCCGCGGGCTGCCGCGCGACCCGGTGTTGCGGGCGGCGCTGGTGGCCTTTCTGGTGCTGGCGGTTTCCTTCACCATGGTCTTTTCCTACTTCTATATCAAGTATGACCGGATCATCGAGAAGCGGTTCCGGACGCCGGTGTTCGCCAACTCGGCCAAGATTTACGCGCTGCCTCGCGTAGTGCGCGACGGTGAAAAGATTGACGCCAGGCAGATTGCGGCGGAACTGAGGCGGGCGGGATACGCCGACAAAGACGGCGATTCGAATCTGGGGACGTTCCGGCTGGTAAAGGGCGGCATCGAGATCACGCCGGGTCGGAGTCGTATCACGCGCCCGAGCCCGCGAAAATCACAATTGAAGCCGGTCAGGTCTCGCAGATCATGAGCCGGGGCACCGAGCTTTCGGCGTATGAACTGGAGCCGCAACTGGTGACCGCGCTGTTCGACGCAGAGCAGCGATCGAAGCGCGAGCTGGTGAAGTACGACGGGATCCCCCCGGTGATGGTGCAGGCCGTGCTGGCGATCGAGGACCGGAGTTTCTTCGAGCATAGCGGGGTCAATTTTGTGCGTTTCGGCGGGGCTGTGCTGGCCGACCTGACGCGACGGATGGGCTTGACGCACCAGAAATTCGACCAGGGCGGATCGACGATCACCATGCAACTCTCGCGGGGGTTCTTTCTGAATCCCGAGGACAAGACGGTCAAGCGCAAGCTGACGGAGATGTTGATCGCCGAGGAACTGGAGCACAAGTTCTCGAAGCAGCAGATTTTCGAGTTTTATGCCAACTGGGTCAACCTCGGGCAGCGAGGGTCCTTTGCCATCAGCGGATTCGCGGAGGCATCGAAAGCATACTTCGGCAAGGACCTGAAGGACGTCAGCGTGCCAGAGGCGGCGCTGCTTGCGGGAGTCATTCAGGGACCGAGCCGGCTTTCACCCTACCGGCATCCGGAGCGTGCACTGGAACGACGCAATCTGGTGCTGGACTCGATGGTCGAGACGCATGCGATCACCAGGGAGCAGGCGGAGAAGGCGAAGGCAACGCCGCTGAAATTGGCGGCGCCCAACGTGGAAGCCAGTGACGCGCCGTACTTTGTGGATATGGTGCGCGATCAACTCGTCGGCAAGTTCAGCGAGAGCGATCTGAATGACTCGTCCTATCGCATTTACACCACCCTCGATCCGGACTTGCAGAAGGCTGCGGCGCAGTCGGTCGAGATGGGCATCAAGCTGGTCGATGAGCAGGTCAAGAAGCTGCGGACGAAGAAGGTAAAGGTCGGGAAGAAGTTTGAGACGAAGGTGGTGGAGGGCCCGCAGGCGCAGGTCGCGCTGGTGGCGCTCGATCCGCATACGGGCGCGGTGCTGGCGCTGGTGGGCGGGCGCGACTACGGATGGAGCCAGTTGAATCACGCAGTGGCAAAGCGTCCGACGGGATCGATCTTCAAGCCGTTCGTCTATGCGGCGGCGATGAATACGGCGCTGGATGGATCGCCGACTGTAATTACTCCGGCGTCGACAGTGGTGGATGAGGCATCGACCTTCGCGTATGGCGATTCGATTTACGAGCCGCGCAACTACAAAGAGGAGTATCACGGGGAAGTAACGCTGCGCTACGCGCTGGCCATGTCGCTGAATAACGCGACGGTGAAGGTCGCGGAACAAGTCGGCTACGACAAGGTGGCGGACCTGGCGCGGTCGGCGGGGATCGTCTCGGTGAAAGCCACTCCGGCGATGGCGCTGGGCTCATACGACGCGTCGCCGCTGGATATGGCGGGGGCGTACACGGTTTTTGGGAATAACGGCAACCGTCTGTCGCCGATCCTGCTGCGCTCGGTGCGGACCGGCAAGGGCGACGTGATCGCGAACTACAACACGGATCAGAAGTCGGTCATGGATCCGCGGATTGCCTACGTCATGACGAACATGATGGAAGGCGTCATCAACAACGGGCTGGGATATACAGCCGTGCGGCTGCGCGGGTTTACGCCCCCCGCGGCCGGGAAGACTGGAAGTTCGCACGATGGGTGGTTCGCCGGGTACACGTCGAATCTGCTGTGTATCGTATGGGTGGGGTATGACGATTACAGCGACCTGCGGCTCAGCGGGGCGCAGACCGCCGCGCCCATCTGGGCGGAGTTTATGAAGAAGGCGGCGATACTCCCCATGTACTCGGATATGCGGGAGTTCCCGCAGCCATCGGGCGTGGTGGACGTGCAACTGGACAAGGCCACGAACCGGCTGGCCACCCCAAATTGCACCGACAATTACACCTCGGCTTTTGTGGCTGGGACCGAGCCGCGGGATACATGCGAGGCGCAGCAGGGACTTAAAGGCTTCCTTACCAAGATGTTCGGGGGAGATAAGCCGGTGATGCCTGCGCAGGAGGGACAGGATCCGAATGCCCCGCAGGATCCGAAGAAGAAAAAGGGCTTCTTCGGCAAGATTGCCGGGATGTTTAAGGATGACAAAAGCTCGGCTCCGGTGTCTAAACCACCGTACAGTGCGCCGCACTAGGGGGCCGGGCGTCAGGCTTCAGGCGCCCTGCTTAAGGTGACAAGCCCGTGAAAATCCTCGCTGGGCGGCGCGAACTGTGCCAGAATAGGTGCACGACTTGGGGGTGGCCTATGGCACTCTACCCGAAAGTTTCTGTTTCTCTCCTCACTGCTTGCGTCTTCGCTTTGACGTCCGTTTCGTGGGCGCAGGTTTCGCACGCGGATCCGGTGCAAGTCAAGCCTCCTTTGCTACGGACGATCGATCCGCCTTCGCCGGATGCGACCCCTTTGGATTTGGAAATGCGTGGCGATGAATTGCACGGGCAGAAGCTGTATTTCGACGCCATCGACTACTATCGGGCGGCGCTGAAGAAAATCACCGGGAGCGGCCAGGCGAAGATTCTCAATAAGATTTGCCGGACGCAGCTGGTGATGAAGCGCTGGCACGACGGGCAAAAGAGCTGCCAGCAAGCCATCAAGGCCGACCACAAGTTGCCGATCCTTACAACAACCTGGGCGTCGCCTACTACGAGGAAAAGAAATACCCGGCCGCGATCAAGCAATATCACAAGGCGATCGAGTTGGAGGATAGCTCAGCTTCGTTTTACAGCAATCTAGGCGCGGCACTGTTTGCGAAGAAAGACTTTGAGAAGTCGGCGGAAGCGTACCGGCGGGCGCTGGAGCTTGATCCGGACGTGTTCGAGCGGAGTTCACGGCAGGGGGTGCAGGCCCAGTTGCCGAGGCCGGAGGATCGCGCGCGCTATGACTACACGGTAGCGAAACTCTACGCCAGGATGGGGTACTCGGACCGGTCGCTGGAGTATCTGCGCAAGGCGATGGAAGACGGGTACAAGGACTTCAAGAACGTATACAAGGATGAGGAGTTCGCCGAGCTGCGCAAGGATAAAAGATTCACGGAATTAATGGCTGCTAAGACGCCGGGGCTGCCGGAGTAAAGGCGATTGAGTCATTGGGGAATTTAGCCATTGAGCGATTGAAGAGAAGTGCGTAAGCGGTTTGGGTTTCAAATTCTCCAATCACTCAATCTCCCAATCACTCAATCTCCCGATCACTCAATCATCTTCATCTCACCGAAAGTACTTCGCCTCGTCTAAGGCGGAGGGGGATCCATACAACATGCGTCTTACATTTGTGGTCACAAGTGTGGTCTTGTGTGCCAGTTGGAGTGCGCTCGGGCAAGATGCGATGTTTCGGGGGAATGCGCAACACAGCGGCCTGTACCAGGGAACCGGAGTTCCGAAGTTCAATCGCTTGAAGTGGAGTTTCCACACTGGGGGCATGGTGATAGCGTCTCCAGCTGTTGTAGATGGAACGGTTTACATTGGCAGCGACGATGGGAATTTCTATGCGGTGGATGCGGCGTCGGGGAAAGAAAAATGGAAGTTGGCAGTGCATAGCCGGGTGCCATCGTCGGCGGCGGTTTCGAATGGGGTCGTCTACTTCGGGGCCTACGACGGGAACTTCTACGCGGTGGACGTAGCGACCGGCAAGCTGAAATGGAAGTTCAAGACCGGTGGGGAGCGGCGGTTTGCAGGGAAACATCTGCACGGCGTGCAGCCTGCGGCCGAAACCATGCCCGATCCCTTCGATTGTTTTCTTTCTTCACCCGTAGTGTGGAATGGCGCAGTTTACTTCGGGAGCGGGGACGGGAATATCTATGCCCTGAGTACTGAGGCGGGCGCTCTGAAATGGAAGTTCAAGACTGGAGACGTGGTGCATGCGTCTCCCGCCATTGCGGATGGGACATTGTTCATTGGCAGCTGGGATAGCTATTTCTATGCCCTCGATGCTGCGAGCGGGCAGGAAAAGTGGAAGTTCAAAACGGGCGAGGACGAGCAGATCCACAACCAGGTCGGGATTCAGTCATCGGCAGCGCTGGCGGATGGGATGGTCTATTTCGGATGCCGGGATTCGCACTTGTATGCGCTGGACGCGCTCACGGGTGCGAAGAAGTGGGCGTTCTCCGGAAACGGATCGTGGGTAATTTCGTCTCCCGCGGTGAAGGACGGTAAGGTGTATTTCGATACCTCCGATATTAGCCTGGTTATCCAGGCCGACGCCAAGACTGGGGCTGTGCTGCACTCAACCACGCTGAATCACTGGTACTTGTATTCGTCCCCTGCGATTGCCGGAGGAACGATGTACGTCGGATCGACTCAGGGAAAGCTGGTCGCGATCGACTTGGCCAGCTACAGCCCGGCTTGGACCTTCGAAACGGATGGGATGAAGCAGCACGGGCCCACCTACACGAATCCGGATGGAACCCCCAACCAGGAGAGATTTTTCGTTCTGATTTCTACGATGACATGGTCGGGGGAGTTGATCGGGTGATGAGCATGGGGTCGATCCTGGGAGCGCCTGTGGTGGTTGGAAATGAAGTTTACTTTGGGAGCGCGGATGGGAATGTTTATGCGCTGATGTAAGGAATGTGAGAAGAAATGTGCTCGCAGATGAGTTTTACAAAGAATTACAAAAATAGACGGAACTTCTTCCGGTTAGGGTGTTTAATTCTCTCACATACTCCTGAAAACAACAGGGTGAGTAAGGAGAAACGGTAGCCCACTGGACGCTGACCCGAGCACGCCCCAAGCAAGCTTCCGGTGGGTTTTTTGTTTAGCCGTCAGTTTTCAGCTAGAAACCAAACCAAAACCGCAGAGGAGGCTGAGTACGCAGGGGATTTTTGTGCTTTGTCAATCCTCTGCTCCTTGGCGTCCTCTGCGGTTTTCATTCTACTGGACGATCGCTCCGCGCTCCCCGATGTAAGCCTCCACAACTTCTTCCATTTCCCCTGCGCCTTGAGGATGAACTCTATTGCATCGCGCAGGGCGCCTTCGCCTCCGGCGTGGGGGGTCATGTAGTGCGCTTCTTTTTTCACCTCGGCGCGGGCATTCTTGACGGCGATCGCGAAGCCTCCGGCGCGCATGGCAGGAAGATCGATCACATCGTCGCCGACGAAGGCGGCTTCCTCGAGCGCGATTCCTGCTTCTTTGACGATTTCCTCGAAAGCTGTCGCTTTGTCCTGGATCCCCTGATGCACGTACTCCAGTTTCAGGTCGCGGGCGCGGAACGCGACTGTTTCGGAGATGCGCTTGGTGATCAGACCAGTCTTGATGCCTGCGAGGCGTGCCAGGGAAATCGAGGTGCCGTCGTGGGCGTGGAACCCTTTCGCTTCGATCATGGATTGGCTGTGGAGGCCGAAACCGCCTTCGCCCCCGTGTTTGGCGGATTTCTCGAGAACGCTTTGCTCTGTGCCGGCGGGGGCGGGAAAGATGAAGAGCTTGCCGTCAGTGAGGACGCCATCGACATCAAACAGCAATAGCTTGATCTTGGCGCGAGCTGCGGAGATTTTCTTTGGCATTCGCGGCGATTTTAACAGGTAGCGCTCAAAGGCCCAGTGGCCCGCTCAAGCCCGGTTTTGGCTTGAGCGGGCCACCCGCCCATAGCGACGGCCTCCCGCGCCGCAGGTTTGGGACTACGGCAGACCGCGCGACGATGCAATGACCGCGCAGGAGGATGTGATGGAGATCGACAACGAGAACGTGGATGAGACGACGCTGGCCCTGCTCTTACCCAACCGTCGAAGTACTGCGCACGCCACCGGCTATTTCAGTTGACGAGCGCCTCGGCAAGAACTGGCGCCGCGCCGTTGACAGCGAAATGCTCTGGGTACGGAATTTCTTTCAGCCCTGTGAATTCCAGATGGCGCTTCTGCGCGTAAATCCAAAGGTGCCAGCCCCAGTGCGATGCAAGTCGATCCTCGACCGAGGGGGGCAGCAGCTTTCCGATACCCGGGAGCCAGTTCGGATCCGGCAGAACATGATTTCTGTTTTGAGATTCTTGAATTGCCAAAACATTCGCTGCGCCGATGCTCTTGAGAAAGCTTGGGGAAAGCGGGTTGTCGGGCTCGTTGGTATTTCGGTTGAGCAGATTTTGCATGTCTACGTAAGAACCGGAGTCCTCGCGGATGAGTTCTGCGTGCCGCCGTAGCTCTTGCTCTGTCTCGCCAAAGATTGCCCGAGACAGCTTGATACCCAGCTCTGTTCTGAGCAGATACGCGCGCAAGCGGCGGACGATTCCAAGATTCACGAAGTAATTGAACGAGTCCCGATAATAGAGCATAATCACGGCCCGTCCACCGGGAGAGATCACCTGGTGAACCTCACGGATAGTTCGGGGTGTATCGGGTGTGTGGTGAAGGACTCCATGGGAATAAACGAAGTCAAAAGAGCTGTCAGGGAAGGGCAAGTTCTCAGCATCGCCCTGGACGAACCGTCCTTCCAGATTTGCCAGTTGAAAACGTCGCCGCGTTATGCTCAGTGCCGCGTTCGTCAGGTCGACCGCTGTGTAATAGGCACCGGCGCGAACGAAGCGTTGGGCCTCGCTGCCACATCCGCAACCGATTTCGAGCACCCGCAAGCCGCGAGTTTTTTCAAAGCCGATTGCCGATTGTAGACGCGGATGCACTTTATACCTGTGCTCGTCCAGGCTCCGATAGAAGGCGGCAGTCCCGCGCTGCTCATTCGTGAACCATGAGTTACAGGGCGATCTCTGTGAGAATTTCTGAACCTGGCTTTTGATGTTGGACGAAAGCGGAAACGATGCGGAATCTACCCGCTGTTCGGATCCTGAAAAAAGTCTAGAAGAGGTGAGCAACGATTCAGCCATAGTGCGCCCCAATCTCCCGGACTCGAATGTCGAGACCGGCCCAAGTGCTCAACTTCGGGCGCATTATAAGTGCATCGGGCTGCGCACGCCAATACCGCGCGTCGCGATAGGTGGCGAACAATCGCCTCTCTGACAATGTCGGCGGTGTCAAGCATTTTTCGCGCACAGTTCAGCGAGCACTCGGAAAAGAGCGCCATTTCGCTCTCGTTGCTGGTTTGCCTTTTCCAACCCAGGCTCGCTGGTAATCCACTCAGGTCAGGAACTCGGTCCGACCCATGCATCTCTTCGGTCGGAAACGGCCGATCATGATTACTACTTCGAATTTTTGAAAGAGGAGCGGGACGCCCAATCAATTACTCGGTGTTCGACTGCACACCATCGTGCCGCCGCAGGGATTTTGAGTGAATTCGCCTGGTCACGGCACGGCAAGATCGATATAAACGCCTGGTTTCGTCAACCTGTGCGCCGATGTAAAGGTTTCACCCGATGGCTTTTCGGTGCCGTGTAGTCAATATAATAGAACGGAGGTCTTCTATGACCGAGAATTAGAATTGCGACGGGGCTCGCCGGACTGATATTCGTCTGCGGGATTTTGATGGCGAACGCGCAAGACACGGACAAGTCTCACGGAAAAAGCCGCTCGATCACCGGTTGTCTGCAAAACGGAGACAACTCGAAGGAGTACAAGTTGATTGCGAAAGACGGCGGCAGGTGGGATCTCAAGAGCGATAACGTCAATATGAGCGAACACGTCGGGCATACGGTGAAAGTTACCGGCGTCGTCAGCAATTCGACAGCCCATAACATGAAGGAAGACATTAAACAGGGCGTGGGTAAGGATGAACATGAGACCGGCGACATGACGGTCACAAATCTGACGATGGTCAGCACAAGCTGTCCCAAGTAGTTTTCAAATCCATTAGTCGTGCGCGGGATCGCCCTCTGCAAGAGGTTGATCTCGCTTTTTTCATTTCGGTAAGCGCCTCCCCTCCTCAGAATAGCCTCAAAGCCCACACCGCCATCACGCGCGGGTGCCCCGTCGTTGGCGTGGGTCCAGCAAAACCCAAACTAATCACAGAATAAGGAGGAGAAGAAAGCGAAATAGCGCCCGAATTCACGTCTTTCCTTCGTGAACCTTCGTGTCCTTTGTGGTGAATGCCTTTTGCCCGTTGCTGCACGCGCCTTTTTGGCGAGACAGATCATGTTGCATCGTCTCAGAAGAAGATTGTGATCACCGCGGTTACGGTGACG
>CAVUOS010000010.1:0-243769 GCA_963743105.1 Terriglobia bacterium | reverse complement strand
TGTGTTATACGCGCGCCGAGATTCGCTGACGTCACTAAAGTAAAAATCGAAGATGACCGTGCATTTATCAGCATCCACTGGGATGACATAGTTGGTGTCCATGTATCCCTCGTAGCAGTTGATCATGAGATTGGGATACTGCCAGAAATACCACGCGCGATCGCCTTTGCGCGTGGCACCGGTCGAGGCGTCTTCATCGGAGGCAACCATGGGGCTCGATTGCAGGCAGTAACGGTCTTCGTTTTCGATGGTGTACTGCTTGTAGTCAAGAACCGAACTCAATCCCTTATGCAGGTGGGGGACGTGATATCCGCCGTCGAGGTAGTTGTCGACGTACACCTTCCAGTTGCAATGAATGTCGTAGGTGCGGCGGTCGAAGTAGTGAAGCTTGCTGATGCCGAGGGGCACGATGCGCTTGACCAGCCCACCGAGGAATTCGTTCAGCGAAAGAGCGTTGGGATCGAGATTGATGAACACAAAGCATTCCCACGTCTCCACGCGAATGGGCAGAAGCCCGTTTTGCGCACGATCGAAGTTCTCGACACCCTCGAATTCGGGCATACCTTTCAGAGAACCGTCGAGACCGTATTTCCACCCGTGATACGGACATTGCAAAATTGAGGCCTGACCGCAGGGCTGCGTGACGACGGCGGCCGCGTGGTGGCGGCAGACATTGAAAAAGGCGCGCAATGTGCCATCGGCGCCGCGCACAACGACGATAGGTTCACCGGCAACGCGCGTGGCGACGAAGTCTCCGGCATTCAGCAACTGGCTGGTGCGGGCGACGAGCTGCCACGTCTTGCTGAATACGTTCAGCCGTTCCAGTTCTGCAATCCGCGGATCGATGTACCAGGCAGCGGGGATCGTGAATGCCTCGGACAGAGGCGCGCGGTCGTTGTAGCTCGACAAAATCTGCTCGATGGATGCCTGCATCTTTTTCGCTCTCGCTGGAAATCCCAAGACTGACGTCAAAGTATCACGCGACGCGTAACTCAGGGCGGCGATGATTCGTCCGCGTCTTCGCCGGTTTGCAGGAAGGGGCAACGGTCCCGATGGCCCGTTGTAACATGGCAAGAAACTGCTGAATTCTCGCTTCCTTCTTCTCGGCCAATTCACCCTGGCGGCGGAAAAGCCCGGATCAAGCTCGGCAGTCAGGAACGCATCCTGGAATCGCTCGACCATCCAATCAATGATCGACACCATCATCTCGATGTCGAGATCATCACGAAGTTCACCCCGCTCCAAGCCGAAGCGTACGAAACTCACCGTGCCATAGGGGTCTTCGCTGATCAGAAAACGATTGATCTCGCGCTTGAGAACCAGGTCGGTGCCGTAATTTCCCAGAAGTGAAATCCGGTATGGGATCCAGTCTTCATGCACCAGATGTTCGGTGCGAACCAGCCAGTAGCGCAGGACTTCGAAAAATCCCTGGGAGCGCACTTCGAGAGGAACGTCCAGATACTTGGAGAAGGAGCGGACGGCGCGCTTATAAACTTCGAAGAACAGTCCATCTTTGCTGCCGAAATGCTGGAAGATGGAACCCTTGGCGATGCCCAAGACGGCGGCGATGTCACCGACGCGTGCGTCGTGATATCCGTGCTCGGCGAAATGTTGAGTGGCGGCCTCAACGATGCGGGCGCGCTTGGCTTCCGAGCGGGGCCGGACTTTGGGCTGGCGCTGGTAGAGCGGTGGAGCGGTGCGATTGCTGGCAATTCCGGGCATAATAATGACTTCTAGTCATGCGAGCATACAGCAGCGTTCGCGTCTCGTTTCAATTTCTTTTTTCCTGTGTCCTGCGGTAATGTAATTCGATTTCAAGGCGATCATCGTGACCTTAAGTCAGCGCTCGCAGAACACTTCGAATCGAGTATATGACGCCGTTGTAATCGGAGCCGGGCACAACGGACTTACGGCTGCTGCCTACCTCGCCCGTGCTGGACTTTCTGTTTTGGTGCTGGAGCGCCGCGACATTGTGGGAGGGTGTTGCGTCACGGAAGAAATTGCGCCGGGATGCCGGGTCTCGACCACTTCGTACATAGCGAGCATGTTGAGGCCGGAAGTCATCTCGGAACTTCGCCTGGCCGATCACGGCCTGCGGATGATTCCGTGCGATCCGGCGATCCAGGTTCCCTTCCCTGATGGGTATGTCCTTCCCTGGTGGGCTGACCGTGAGCGGGCACGCGAAGAGTTCTCGAAGATTTCCGCCAAAGATGCGGCACGTTTTGTGCAAGTGGACGATCAACTCAAGAAACTAGCTCGATACCTGCAGCCATTTTTCCTGGAGCCTCCACCGGAGATCGGCACGTCGAGCTTCAAGGGATGGAGCGATTTGTTTCGTGCCGGCAAGCGGTTTCGCGGGATCTCCAGCCGCGAGATTGCGCAGCTGGTTTCTTTTTTGACCGGAAGCCTAGGCGAATTTCTAGATCAGAATTACGAATCAGAAAAGATCAAGACCATGTTTCTCGCCAACAATGTATATGGGAAACATGGCGGGCCGTATCAGCCGGGAACCGCGATTGGCCTGCTGTTTCATCTGCTCAGCGGGGGCGAGCATGAAATGCAGGGTTTTTATGGGCACGTGATGGGCGGGATGGGGTCAATCACGCAGGCTCTCGCTGCAGCAGGAAAGAAACTCGGCGTGCAGATTCGAACTGGGGCTACTGTCGCTCGCATCGACGTGGGCAATGGGCGGGCTCGCAGTGTGGTTCTCGACGATGGCACTGAACTTCGGGCTCGCATGGTGCTGTCGAACGCGGATCCAAAACGGACGTTCCTGGGATTCCTCGATGCGAAGGAACTTCCCCAAGATTTTCTTTTTGCTGTCCGCGGAATCAAAATGGACGGGCCTTGCGCCAAGGTGAATATGGTCCTGGCTGAGGAGCCACGTTTCACCGGCACTCCATCCACCGCGACTTCGCTCGAGCGCACGTTCTACACGCTCGTACCTTCCCTCGAGTTCGCCGAGCGATGCTATGACATCGCGAAATTCGGCGAGATTCCCGAAGAGCTTTGGGTGGACTGCGTGGTGTCCTCTAATGCTGATGAGTCGCTTGCCCCGCCAGGAAAACACATCCTCACGTGCTTTGTGCAGTACGTGCCGTATCGTCTGCGTCAAGGGCGCTGGGATGAGAAGCGCGAGGTGCTTGGAGATCGGGTGGTAAAGAAAATTGCTGAGTACGCTCCGAATGTGCCGGCCTCAATTGTGGCGCGGCAGGTGCTGACACCACTCGACCTGGAGCGGACATATGGACTGACCGAGGGGAACATTTTTCACGGAGATTTGCGGCTGGAGCAGCTTTTCTTTATGCGGCCTGTGCCGGGATGGTCGCAGTACCGAACACCGATCGACGGATTGTATCTGTGCGGGGCGGGAGCGCATCCGGGCGGGGGAGTTACGGGAGCGCCCGGCCGCAATGCCGCGCAGCAGGCGCTACGCGATTGGAAGAGAGGACGACATCGAGAGGCAGCATGAATCATGTGAATTCCAGTTCGCTGCCGAAAAGTGCTGACGTGGTCATCCTCGGTGCCGGTGTGATGGGGACGTCGATCGCGTTTCACCTAGCGAAACGCAGAGCCGGCAAGATTGTCGTCATCGACAAAGATCACGTCGGGCACGGCGGAAGCGGGCGATCGTCTGCGCTGATTCGCATGCACTACAGCTTCCCTGCGGAAGTGGAATTGGCTTTGATCAGCTTGCGGATGTTTCAGAACTGGCAGGAAGTGGTGAGAGCGCCAGGAGACTTCCGCAGAACAGGATTTGTCCGCATTGTGCACGCGAATGAGACCCCTCGGTTGAAGCTCAACGTCGAGATGCAGCGCAGGCTCGGGGCGACTGTCGAATTCATTGATAAGGATCAATTGCGAGAACTTGAGTCTGACTGGAACGTTGACGAGGTCGAACTGGCCGCATACGAACCGGACTCCGGATATGGGGACGGCGCTGGTGTGGCGGGAGATTTTCTGAGTGCGGCACGGGACTTGGGCGCGATCTATGCGTCGCGCACGCAAGCGACAGCCTTGCACGTCGATGGGGATTGCATTCGCGGGATTGTGACCGATGACGGAATTGTCTCGTCGCCGATTGTTATCGCCGCCACCGGCCCCTGGACGCGCCCGCTGCTGCAGCAGGCCGGACACGATCTGCAGATCGAATGCGAATATCACCAGGTGGCGATTCTCCGGAATCCACCCAACATGAAAGGCGGAGGTTGCGCCTGCATTGACTCAGTGACGGCAACCTATTTTCGCTCAGATGCGCACGACAAATTTCTTGTCGGCGATTTCTACGGGAAGCGGCCCGTTGATCCCGACAATTTCCCTCAGCGCGTATCAGACGAGTCCCTGGAAGAAATCATCGAGCGAGCATGCCGCCGAGTCCCGAAGCTGGAAGGTGCGGAAGTGATGCGCGGTGTAACCGGCGTTTACGACATGACACCCGACTCGCGCCCGCTGCTGGGCGAGATTCCAGGAATTCGCGGACTCTATGTGTGTGCTGGATTTTCCGGCATGGGTTTCAAGATTTCACCGGCGATTGGGCTGGTGATGAGTGAACTGGTGCTCGAAGGAAGAGCTAACTCCGTGGATATCAGCGCGTTTCGGCCCAATCGGTTCGCAGAACATTCTCCCATCAAAGCGGAATATGAATACTTGGATGATTAAATCGCAGGAGACAACATGAAGAAGAAAGGAATTCTCGAACGCCTGAAAGAAGGCCCCGTCCTTGGCGACGGCGGTTACCTGCTCGAACTGGAAAAGCGCGGATGGGTGCGTGCGGGTCCGTTTACGCCGGAAGTCGCGTTGATGTATCCCAATGCGCTGCGTGAATTGCATGTGGAGTTTCGGGAGGCGGGCTGCCGAGGTGCTGCAAGCGCTCACGTTTTACGCCAGCCGCGACAAGCTCGCAACCGTAGGTCTTGAGGATCGGCTTGAGGAACTGAATCGTTCGGCGGTACGCGTGGCACGCGAGGTCGCCGCCGATCAGTGTCTGGTCGCGGGCAATCTCAGCCTGACGTGGATGTACGAGCCGGAAAGCCCTTCGGCCGCGGATCGAGTGCGGAAGACGTTTGACGAGCAGCTTGCTGTTCAGGTGGATGAGGGCGTGGACTTCATCGTCGGCGAGACGTTTTCATGGCTCGGCGAAGCGCTGATCGCCGTGGAGCGCGCCAAGAAGACCGGACTGCCTGTGATGGTAACGATCTGCTTCGAGAATAAAGACGAAACTGCCGAGGGCAAGAGTGCTACTGATGCGGCCAAGGCGCTTTCCGACGCGGGAGCTGACATTGTCGGGATGAACTGCCTGCGACCTCCGCAGCACATTCTTGGGCCGATGGAGCAGATGCGCAAGGCGGTGTCTGGGTATCTTGCGTGCCAACCGGTGGCGTATCGCACTCCTAAAGACAAGCCGGACTTCACCAGCCTTCCCGAGTTCCCTTACGCGTTAGACCCGTTGCAACTGACGCGGAAAGAGATGGCAGACTACGCTGTGGAAGCACGCGACATGGGCATCAATTTCATTGGCGCATGTTGCGGAACCGTGGCCATGCACATTCGCGAGATGGCGCGCGTCCTCAATAAGATCCCAGAGGACTCACGCATCTGGAAAAAGGGCGGCGAAAAACCGATGTCAGCGTACGAATATTACGATCATGACAAGTTGAATGCTGGCGGAACAAAAAAATAAGATTGCAATCGAGAACTGCGGCCTCAGTGTATGAGACCGCAGTTCTGAACCATCGATTAGCCCACCTTCTGCATGCCCGGATCAACGGCGTGTACCAGCGGCACGTCGACGAGGTGTTCGCTCAGGAACCAAACCTGGAGTTCGTTGGGGCGCAAGACGTCGCTGAGGATCATGTCATTCGTGCCATCGTCGCCCACCGTGGATGCGCGTTTAGCCAGGGTCCGGCAATGCCCGATGATGATCTGATGCGCGTCGAGCAGGCGCGAGATTTGTACGGGAACCTCCTCCCGTCCGCGTGGCGGACGCTCAATGCGGGTGGTCTCCGCGATGTCGGGCGCCATAGCAATCGAGATCCCACCGAGCAACTGAATCCGCTCGGCAATGATGTCAACGATCTCGGCTTGCTCTTCGTAATGTTTGTCGTACAGCAGATGCAGTTGATAGAACGTAGGCCCTGCCACCTGCCAGTGTGATTTCTTGTACAGGTCGCGCAAGGTCATGGTGTCGGCGAGTAACTGGTTGAGTTGTTCGGTCATTTCGAGGCGGACATCCTCTTCCAGTTCGAGCGGCAGCGCGTGCGAAACCGTGCCGTAGGCTTGAATTTCCCGGGCGCGTTGGTGAATCCGAGGCTGTGCATTGATTGTGGTTTGGCGGCTGGCGCCGTCTCTCTTCGGCATAAAGACCTCCTGATGTTGAGCGAATCTGTGTGCTCCCAGTTGTGAACCGATTCGATGCGAAAGGAACCAACAAGCGTTGGATGCGCCAAGGGCTAGTTGGGTGCTCTAAGAATAGTGACGATGCCGACCAGTCGACCAAAGCTGAAGGAGAGTTCCGCAGAAGGGATCCTCCACCCCGGCCCTAGACAACGTTCTGACGAGCGTACGAGGTTTGACGCCACTCAAGCGGCATTGTTAAGCCGTTGATTGCGTCGACCCTCTCTTCGGAGCAGCCTCGTAACTGACTGAAAACAAACAAGAGGTAGTTTTCGAGTTTTGTTCCCTAGTTGTTCATCAGTGGTAGGGAAGTCAACCACTTTGCACGTAGCCGCCGAAGCGGTGCTGCAATGATCTCGGGAACGCGCTCTCGGAACCGATGATGCAGGCCCAACTTGAAGGCCAATTCACCGCGCCATGTCAGAGGCACGTAGTAGCGTGGAACACCGAGCCGCACAAACCCGTTGTGCTTCTTGAAGTGAACTAACCCGTCATCCCTGGTCCCGTAGTGATAGCGTAGTGATGGCGACCGTATGCGAGCTGCGTGATGTTTTGCTCCACACAGATTCGCACTGCCTCAGACAACAGACCGTTCATCGGGGAGATCGACGAGGCGCTGGACAGAGAAAGGATGTTGATGATGCCAGCGTAGGTCCGCTCCTCGGGAGCAACAGCGTCGGTGACCATTTTCAGAAATCCGACGATCTGCCCTCCGCCTTTGCCGCGATGAAGACGCTCTTGGATAGAAACGGTATTGTGGCCTCCCGCACCTCATTGAGTGTCATGCCGAAGTTCTTGTACTTCAGGCCTTGGCGCACCATTCGCTCGTTGTAGATGGCGTGGATGCCCTCGAACAGTTCATCGTTCAGGCTCGTAACGGCTGTCGTCAGACCGCGCCGCTTGCCCCGGTTGATGATCTGGCGGGTTTTGATGTCGATCTGTTTGTGCCACCAAAAGTCGTAGGTGGACAAAGGAATGACCGCCAAGTTATGAGGCTCCCATGAATACTCAAAGCAGATGCCTGTTCTGCCGGGGTGCTGCAAAAACGTGAAGATGTCCATTGGGTATGCATGGATCTCTTCGAGCAGCTTCACAGGGTCAGTTGGGAATGTGAAATACTCACCGCCATCGAGGTATCCCATTCGGGGAAATCGTCCGGCGACTCGAACGACTAGGTCGTTGTTTTCATTCGCTTAAGCTTGTTCACACTTCAGAGAGCAAAAATCGTCTACTCGGAGGGAGTCAGTTGTTTCGTAGGGTTTTTCGCACCAGTCACAGTTTGGACCAGCACCTTCGTAATCCACACCATGATATAGAATAGGAGCCCTCATCGTGGCAACTCCAGGCTGATCAGATTTAGGGGAGGATGCGGGGATGATGCGCCAACTAGAAGTGTAGTGCAGTGATCATAATCACTGAGGAAACATAAACAAAGCATGGCTTGTTGCCGATACCCATTATTGATCACTCCAACGTTAGGGTGTACTGCGACCGTCCGGATGGGTAGATGAACCGGATCATCCGGAACTGGAAGCATATTGTGAAACAGGAGGATGTGGTAGATCCATCTGTGTGATGTTCGGTTGGGGTGGAAGCATAGCCTGCGGGATCTACTGGTCAGTCTGCCGGGGACGAAGATTCTGGTTGTATCCGGAGATTGTGGGTTTGAATCCTCCTCCCCGCTCATACACCGAAAGAGTTGTGTTCATTAATTGTTCATAAAGGCTGTTCCTGAAGAATTGAAATCGACGTAACATCCTGTGATAAAATCATTTCGCGGGGTGGAGCAGTCTGGTAGCTCGTTGGGCTCATAACCCAAAGGTCGGTGGTTCAAATCCACCCCCCGCAACCAAACCCTCCGCGTTTCCTTCCTGCAAGTTCTCCCGGATTGTTAAAGTTGCGAGTTGAGCCGCGTGCATGGACTTCTTAGTTCGGGGCCGAGTTCTTGTTCCATGTTCCGCGAATTGTTCCAACTTGGAACAAATTAGGGAAAATCGCCTCCTCTAAAGCGAGGGTGGCCCTGCGATCTGCGTCGGCGGTGGTGTGCGTGTACACATCCGCCGTCGTGCTCAGTTTGGAGTGCCCGAGCAGTTTCTGAACGAGTTTTAGATTCCCAGTCTTCTGGTTGACGATGGTTGCCGCAGAGTGCCGGAACGTATGAAACCCTGCAGCCCTGCAGCCCTGCGCGTGCGCACGATGCCGAGGCGATCCAACGTTGGATAGAGCACGTCGCGTCGGAGCACGTCGGGATTGAGTGGCGAGCCATCGTCCTTGCTACGAACCAAATTGTCCGCGATCGCTTCGGCAAAAGTGCGGCCTGTGGGATCGTCGGCCACGGTCTGCGCCAGTCGATTCCGCAGCGCTTCGCTCAGCAGCCTGCTCTTAGGCCTTCCACCCGCGTTTCCGCTTTGTCCCTTCCGAAATTGCGTTGCTCTGCCGATGCTGGGATCGAACGCCATAAAGTCCTCCCGGCCTATCGAAGCAATGTTCTCACAATTTCGATCCATTCCGTATCGAATTGTTCGTAGCAGACTGGCTGGCCTGCGTGACGATACCAGTAGGCTGCATTGCCTTGATCGCCTTCCTTGCGGTGCAGGTAGGCATGTACCCACGAACCCTCGGGACCTTCGTCCTGCTGCGCGGATTCGTGTGCGCGTGTCCAGTCCCCGTTGGCATCCCACCACAGAGCGATGAGGGCAAGCGAAAGGCCCGGAGGCGGCTGTGTTCCGCCGAGTGATTGGCGAAAATCGTCCAACGTCATCTTGAGTCACCCATCACCGCGAGAGGTTCTCTGCCATTCGCTTGGCATTGGTTTCATAGTCGAAACGGTCGCTCAAGCCCCGCTTCGCGAGCACCGAAGGGCGTCACTCGACATACCAGTCCGAATGCGCCGACCAGCGATTGCATGAGAGACACTGTGTCGATGTCCACTGGTGGAGACAGGCAGGGCACACCCCTCCAACACGAACGACACGGGACAGCATGGTCGATGTGCAAGGTCGTCGTTCCCAGCCCGCAGTAAAAGCAGCGCATCCCATGAACCGCAAATAAGGAATGCGCGGTATCGTTTTTGTTTTCGTTCGGGTGGAGCGCCCGCAATCTTCTCGTACAAACGGGGTGCGTACGTGAATTGCTCAGTGAACTTGACCCATCCACCGACTGAAAGGAGACTAAGTACACGATGATGACTGGCGAGAAATTGGCGCGCGCCGTCGCTCAGCATCACTCCATCGTCCACCTGCCCGTAGATTCGGTCGATTGGCACTCGACCGCGTCTCACGTTGTGGAATCGGGGGATGACTTCGTCGAAGCAACCACCTTGGCGCAGAGCTTCGCCAAGAGTTCTTCATAGCGGTCCGGCATGCAGGCATCGGCACCATTGTTGCTTGCTAACCACCCAGTTGCAAGTTGAATCGTTCCTGCGCCCACGAGCGAGCTAAGGGCTATCGCTTCGAGAAGCCCTTGTTCGTCCCTTTCCGGGGTTTCGGAACCTTATACTCGGGTGGCAAGGTGAACAGATCCATCGGTTGGTGTGCTTCCTGAACGTTCTGTAACTCCACGCCAGTGCCGGCGCCTTCCCACTTGATAACAAAATCAAGAACTGTGTCGATCCAAACAACAGACGTCGCAAAATCTGAGGCGCCCCTGTTCTGGTACTTCACTGTCTGACGGCCATCAATCACTTCATGACCAATTTTTTCGCAGTCAATCTTCTGGGCCGCCGACCTTTGCCAGTCGGGACAAGCGTTTTCCGCGTCCCTCACTCGGAAATATTCCGAAAGACCGCCGACCAGAGGCTCATACTCCTTTTTCGAAGGGAATAGAGCGAAAGCAATCTGCTCCTCTCCATTCACCAGGAGAATAGTGCCGACAAGCCCGCGCGTCTCGAGTCGCATCTTGTCTTTGCTTATGTAAAGCTTTGAGGGGTGATGGTCGGACATCTCGGCACCTCCCGAGCGCACATCCGGGTGGCGGGTGGGGAGATATTCGACGTCGGCAGAAAAGTCCTGGGCACGACAAATAGCAGGAATCAGGCCCAGTAGTGGTACTAGTAGCACTGTCACCCGGGTTGCCATGAGCCTAACACTTCGCGCCTTGATGTCTTGAGCTACACGACTGCCACATTTTCCGAGTGAAAAAGGGGGAGCAGGAATTCGTTTTGTGGTTGTTCCTAACATTCATTCCACCACGAGCCCATTTGCTTGGAACTTGCCAATCACTACATTCACGCGGTCCCCGGGCTTAACTAGTCGCCCTTTGTTCGAGAATGCCATCCAATACATCTTGCCCGCCTCGGGCGTACTGCTCTGGCGTAATTTACCGACTTTCTCCATGGATGGAACTACAAGTTTCACGCCGGCTTTCGGGTCGATCAAAGAGGGTTCGTTTTTCTTATCGTTGAGTGGCTTCGCTTTCTCCGAATCGAGTACGCGATAACTAAATCGAATCATCTCTCCCGACTCCGCATACTTTATCTTGAGAGAATCCACTCCCCAGATCAGATCGTAGTAAAGCTGCGCCCGTTTCGAGAACTGGTTGGGCGTATAGCGGGTTGGAGCGCCAACCACGGAAGCTTTCTTCGCGGACACAGGAGACTGGGCCACAGCCGAGGGCTTGGTAGCTGCAGTTGGCGTCGCAAACTTAGTTACTGGAGTGGACGCGGGTGCTTTAGCCGCTAGGGCGGTTGCCTGGGCGAACGACGCCGTATTTGTTGCGAGCAGATACATGCTGCTGGCAATCACCCATGCCAACAGCATGTCTTTCATCAATCCCTTCTTCCTCTTCATTTAACCAGGGCCCCTTTTGCGCTGTGGCCGGACATCCTACCGGACATCCGGCCAGTACAGATGTTCAACTTACTATTGAACCGTGAACGGCACGTTGTTGCTGGTGGCACCGCCTGCATTCACGGTGTGGACGTTCCTGGTCGTTCTGCCAGCCGTTCCCGCAATGGTGAAGGTTGCGGTAACCGTCGTGTCATTCACCGCGGTCACGCTGCTGACAGCCACTCCTGCGCCAGACACGACGACGGATGCGGTTCCGGTCAAGTGGGTGCCGGTAAGGGTTACGGTAAAGCCCACGCCACCGCGTGTGTGAGACGTCGGATTGATCGCAGTCAGCGTCGGACCAATCACTGTGAACGCCGCCGGAAGAGCCGCGTTGCCGCTCGGCGTAGCCACCGTGACAGTCCTGGCGCTGAGGCCCGCAGTAGCGGTTACCGTAAAGGTCGCGGTGACCGTGGTCGAATTCACCACAGCGAAATTGCTAACAGTCACGCCTGTCCCGGACACGGTAACGCCTGTAGCTGACCCCAACGCGGTACCGGTAATGGTGACCGGCACCGAGGTTCCGCGTACGCCAGTGTTCGGAGACACTCCTGTTACGGTCGGAGTCGCCACGGTGAACGTCACCGCGTTGCTCGCTCCACCCGCTGTGGTGACTGTCACGTTCCGTACGCTGAGTGTCGCAGTGCCCGAGATCGTGAAGGTTGCCGTGACCGTAGTGGCATTGACCACGTTGACCCCGCTGACAGTGATGCCGTTACCGGACACGTTGACTGCTGTAACGCCGGCGAGGTTCGTACCGGTTAGAGTCACGGGCACGCTGGTGTTTCGCCCGCCCGTGTTGGGAACTATCGAGGTCAGTGTTGGCTGTCCCACGTTAGCTCCCTGGAATTCCACTGCACCCACGGTGAAGGCAGTGGGGTTACCAGCATCCGGCCGCGGATGTCCGAAGAAGTCCGTGGACGGATGCGGTTGTGCGACGGGGATGACATCAATCGCCGGCGAGCCAATCCCCAGTGCATAGTTACCGAGAGTCGAACTATTCGGCGCCATGGGGCTTGTCATTGCCAGCGGGCCCCACTTGATGTTGACCCAGTTGTTGCCCTCGTCCACAGTCGCGCCTGGCCAGCAGACTGAACATCGGCACGGGTACTGTTGCCTTCGTTGGTGCCCGGAGGTACCTGGTACCCCCCGCTGGCAAACTCCGGCGGGATCCGCGAGCCGTTGCAGTACTGGCTGACGAAGCCCAGAGCGGACGGCGCGATGTTGCCTGCCCCAGGGTAACCCGTGCATGTCGGTCAAGACCGAATACGTGCGGCGCAAACGTGAAGCCCGAGCTATGGTTCGTCGGTCCTGTGTCTCCGCGAACACCGAGATCCCAATAGCTAGGCGACTCATTGCCGGTGCCACCTAGAACGCAGGCGCCCGTGCCTCCCGTGACGACCACGCCACCGAGGCTGCCCGTGGTTGCGGGCGTGCTCGACTGGTTCAACGTGGGATGCAGCGTCACGACGGATTGCAGGTAATTCGTACCGGCACTCGTTGTACCGCCGACCTCGAGATGGAACGAACGGTTCTGCCAGAAAATGTCGTTAGACAGAAGCGGATATGACACCTGCCGGCAATCCCCGTTGATGAGCGTCCCGCTCGCATGGCCCGCGGGGCAGTTGACCGTGGCAGGGAGAAGCGAGGTCAATTGCGGGCTGTTCGGCGAAGCCGAGAGCCCGGCAGGTTGGGGCTGCGGACGCCGTGCAGGCTCCATTCGCACTGTTGATACACGTATTAGGTGGCGGAGACTGGTCGCTGGCCAAGTGCGCAAAATAGGCGCTGAAGAGCGTCCCAGCCGAAGCGGTGGTATCGTTGGAAGCAATCGGTATTGTTGACGAAATTCACCGCCAGGGAGTCGAGCAACCCTACGCCGGCGCCGTCCCAGCCAGCAACGTTGTTGACGATGATGTTGTTGGTGACGTTGACCGAATACCAGTTTCGACGGAGTGGATGGGGAACCGGGTCACATCCGTGCCGTTGACGGCCTGGAAGCGAATGCCGCCGCCGGATCCGCTTTCCGCCGCGTTGCCCATAATCAGGTTGGCGTTGATGTTCAGGCCGGGACCGGAGCCGTCGCTCAAGCCGGGAACGCAGTCGACATCGGTCGTTGACGCTACCGCATTCGACGGCGACGCCATTTTGAATCGTCTGGCCATCAGGAGCCGGGCCCATGACGACGATGCCGCCGCCGCTGGTGGGAACCGTCGGATTGGCGCTCTGGTTGAACAGAATCGAGTTGTTGGAGATGTCGCCGTTATAGCTGAATCCGAGGTGAGCGATGCCGCCGCCGTCACCGCTGCTCATGTTTCCGCAGACCCAGTTGTAATTGAATTTGTAGTAGTCGGAACCGGTGCAGAAGGTGACACCGCCAGCCCCCGACGGCGTGGACGTAAACAGTTCATCGCCGTGGAGGAGTTCAAGGTGACCATGTTGTTGTGCACGTTTGCATGTGTGTTGAAGCAGAAGGGTAGCTGGGTGTTCGCCATTTGCTGAGTTCTGGCACGAGCCAGGAGGCGTCGAGGCAGTTGGCCCAAAATCAGCCGGCGGAAAGTATGACTCGCCGAATTCACCCTGGCCAATTTCGATGCCGCCAGACAGGGTTCCGTTGTTGTTACGCACCCGGTTGTTAGCAATTTCGATGTTGTGTCCCCAGCCGTGGACGAGAATGCCGCCACCACCCTGGGAGCTGTTGGTGATCAACAAGCCATCGATCCGCGACGGGTTGCACTGGAAGTTGCTCGGGAACGGATTGGCAACATAGTTCCTGTCGCCGGATCTGCCTCTTCCGCAATCGCTGGACGTGAGCAGAGTGGTGCCGCGCAGGATATGCAGCTTCCGCCCCGACTCCAAACCAGGCTTGCCCGGCCGGAACGCGCACTCCTTTCGAGAGTACCGTGATGCCCGCTCCTTCGTACGATCCCATCAGTGTAGGCTCTTGCAGCATTTCCGCAAGGTTGCCATTCACCGTGGTGTCCCAGCCAAGAATGCCTTCAAACGGGATCCGGTCCACCTGCGGAACGCCGGCATTGGCCGTGAAGTAGTTCCAGCCGGTCCCCGGACAACTTAACCCGCCATTCGCCGGATCAGTCGAATCGTAAGGATTTGAGCCGCCATTGGGACCGTTGCCCGTGTAGGGTTGTCCGTTGAGCGCCAATCCAAACAGACAGTTCACTTGATGCCGCCACGGGTCGATTACTCCGGCCGGTTGAGTGTCCCCATTGACGACCGAGGACACCGCCCCGATGCCTTGTAGCCGCACCGGCTTCCACATGATCAACAGTTCCTTGTAATTGCCGGGAGGAACGATGATCAGGTCACCGGGAGCAGCAGCGTCGATCGCGGACTGAATCGTCTGGCCCGCAGCTAGCACTGTTGGGGCTTTGCCGCCAACCGTGACAGTCACGGTGTCGATCGACTGCTTGCCAGCGGCCGTTGTGATGAGCAGTTCACCGCACCGCGCGCTGGCGGTGCCAACGGGCGTGTATTGGTCTTGCTGCTGTAGAGAGCAAACCGGGACGTTATTCGGTACCGTGCCGGTGATTGTGGTATCCGTCCACGCTACTCCGCGCAGAGCTATACCTCCGACCGTCACGTTTGCGCAGGCGGCATTCGGGTTGCCATTGCAGCCAGCTCCGGCTGGAGCAGGGCCAAAGCCATAGTGCCGCGTGATCGTTTTCTGATTGAAAGGCGCTGTTGATGCCGAAGGACCGGAATAGCCATAGTTACTGACAGCCTGGTTGCCCAAGGCAGTGATGGTGATCGTGTGACCGCCCGCACTAACCCATGGCCCAGCGACATCGGAGCTTGTGACACTGGCGATCGCCGGCGTGCCATCAGGGTAGTCGCAGTCGGGATGGTTGTAGCCCTCCGCGAATGCAGTGTTGGGTACGACCGGCGTATCCAAGTAACCAGTTGCGCCCGGCATCATCGGCCACTCATAGCAGAACTGGCTATAGCTATCCGAGTACAGCGGATCCGGGGCTGAGCTCCGTCCCCCGATCGTTCATGCACATCACGAAGGTTTGTGGCACATAGCCGCTCGGATCGGGCGGGTTCACTCCCCAGCTCGAATAAGTCAAGCCGTTAAAGATTCCCCACTGATCGGCGTAAACGCGGGAGACTTCGTTCCCGGCCCAATCCTTAACGGAGACGGGAAGGTAAGGTGGCTCGAACTTCTCCCCGAACGCCGGCGAGAAGGGATCGAATTCCGAAGTGAAATCGTCCGTAATAATTCCTGTGAAGTGGCCGGCGACATGGGTCGAAGTGAAAACATAGAACTTCGCCAGTACCGACATCTGGTCTTCGAGGGTCACTTCTTTGCGATCACAGAGCGGCCGGGTCGCGCCCGCGAACGGCGCGTTCTGTCCCGACTGCGGGAAGAGGCTCATGTAGTCAGGAACGATGCGCTGGGCCCCAACGCAAGGCCAGAAGACTTCGACGCTTCCGGTGTCGCCCTCGTGGCGTGGCTGCGCGCCTTCGTTCGTCGTTGGCATCAAGGGATTGTTAGCGTTGTACGAGGCGCCCACAGCAGCCTGGTCCGGCATGATAAAGATGTTGCCGAAACCTGCGAACTGCGACGTAACTGGCGCCAAGTAGGAGTCGCCCATCAGGATGTTCTTGTCCTCCTCCTTCACGAGTTCATAGCCTGGAGGAACAATCATCTCAACCACGTACTTGCCAGGCGGCAGCATCGGGGCACCGTACGACGGATCAGTCGTTGGAACTGCGTGATTCGGCGTGCAAATCGTGCAGTTCGTTTTGTAGGTCGAGGGATCCAACTGCACCGAATACGGCCCGGTGGGCAACTGGAAGTTCGCTCCCGCCTTTGCCACGATGCTGGGGAACTGGTACATGCCGTTGTAAGGAGCAGGCTCGAGTTGGTTCCAGTTGTGCATGCCGTCATAACACTTGTACTGCGAGTGGTACGGCAATTGAGTCCCTATGTTCAGGAGCTCTGGCTGGTTGTACAGCGTGAAATAAAATGGGTCGGTGGTCGACTGGCCCGGGCAGCTTATGTTCGGCACGGGGTTGCCGTCAGAAGCCAAAACCGGGTTGCCACTGGCATCGGTGCGGAAGCCCTGCGCCCAGTCGTCCCAACTGCTGGTCTCGGTCGTGTCAACCAGATTGAGGGAGGTGCTGCCATCAGGGGCCGTACCTTCCTGGTAGAGGTTGATGGTGACATGGGGGACCAACGGCTCCCAACTCAATTGCAGCAGCAACGCAGGATCATCAAACGGGCGCGTCGAGGCATAGACAACGTGACCTCTGATGCCGCCGTTTTCATTCGCCGCATATGGTTTCTTGCCGAACTCCAGGAAACCGGCCTGTCCCAAGAACCCCTGCCAGCCGTAGCTCTGGACCCACGGAGCGTCAATACGCCCGGTGGAAAGATTGCTAGAAGCGCTGCTTCCGGGACCGTTCGCGATGGAGAAGCCGGTGCAGTCCGCGTTATCGCAATACACCGACCCCGGAACCCTCAGGTCAGTGGGCAAGGAGACATCTTCTTTAGTTCTAGCCAAGAACTGGCCGATGGTGGAGTTCCCGCAGGTGGGAAGGCCAGTATTGCCGCTGGCGCAAGTCGGGGACCCGTCGGTCGGACCGCCCGCGTCGACGACTACGTGTGTGCCTGTGTTTTTGTAACGGGTCGAATCCGTCTCCACTACGTACCAGTTGAATATCGGGAACACCTCGTTGAAGCCGGCGAAGCCGTTCAAGTCAGTGCTGTTGAAGTTTGAGTAGCTTCCGTCACGGTAGCGGATATTGGTGGGCACGAACGTGAGCCCTGGTTCGTTGTCCTGCGAGACTCCGTCACCATTCAGGTCAAAGAATGTTCGGGTGTAAAGGTTTTGCCGCCACTGATGGATCGCAACGTCTCCCATGTCGACGGTGGGAGCATCAACCCTGAGCGGCGTGGTGTAGCCGTCCAGGATCAAATCCGTCCATTGATCGAAGACTGTGATGCGCCAATCGCCGGGCGGCATGTTGGTGAATTGCCACGACCCATCGGCGTTGGTCGGCGTGAACGCAAAGTCGGCTCCGTCCGGGCTTCCCAGGCTCACATAAGTCTGCGTGAACGAGTAAGCATCGTTAGAGCCACTGCTGTAAAGCCGTTCGTCCGGCGTGCGACTCATGCGGGCAAGCGTAATCTTGCCTTTGATGGTATGGGTACAATCGGCGTTGGCGGCGGCGCACACTCCCGCCTTGCGGTTGTTGATGATCGCCGGATTGGCGAAGCCGATGGCCACGTGGAATCCTGCCGGCCCATATTCCTGGAAATAGCTCGGCTCACTCGCTTTGATGAAGGCATCGTGGGCAAATCCGCCGTCCAGGGTGTTGGTCTGAAGCCACTCTTCGCCACGAGCAATGCGGTCCGCACCAGGATGCGCCTCCACTCCGTAAAACCCCGGTGGAAGATTGCGAACCACGACCTGGCCGGCCAGTGGGGATAGAGTTACGCCGTCCGACTCATATTTCGGACAGACGGTGATTAGGCCGGTGATACCCGTGGGGCTCGTGACGCCGTCAAATCCTGTTTGCGGATTCTCGACGATCGGACACGCGTCCTTGCCGGTCGCCGGGTCTATGGTTCCCGACAGCGAGTTCGACAATGGCTGGTTGAACATGTCGTACGTCATCTGCCCAGCGGGGTCGCCAAACTGGCCGACATTGTCGTAGATCACGACTTGGAACCCGCCGAGACCAGGCTCATTGGGCGCCAACACATCCACGCCGCCTCCGGTGTCGTCCTCACCGTTCATCGGGAAATCATCTTCGAAAACAAACGCTGAAACAGTTGCAGTCGGAAGCGGCATCGGCTCGACGATCACGTTGATCGCCTGCCAAGCGCCGTTCTGATAGACGACCGACGCTCCACCCATGGCGTGCCCGCCGTCAAACGCGTCTCCCGGAAGTACCGAGATGTAGTAGCGTTTTGCTGGATCCAGAACCACCTGGCTAGGCAGTACGACGGGTTTTTCCGCAGCGTCAGTGCGGCAAATACCATTTCCCACGTCACACGTGGCAGCTACGCCTAAGACGCTTTGGCCGCTCTCGCAGGATTTATCTCCCGTGCACCCTTGCGCTACGACTGGCATATGACTGGTGTGGAAGTTTGTCCCGTACGCTGGAACGATTCCCCCACCATAACCGGGGCATCCAGCCGGAGCCGGGTTGGAAGTGCAATTGGGGTTCTGATACCAAGTGCGATCTTCTTCAATGATCCAGCGATAATCCTGCGGAGCGAGCACGGCTTTCGTTTTACCGTCCACCAATGTCACTTGAAGTCCGCTCGGGGTCGGGAAAGTCAGCGTTACAGTTGCCGTTCCCGCGCTGTCGCTGCCTTGAGAGTTCTTCGCCTTGTAGGCGAAGGTGTACGTGCCGGGGGAGGGGACTGTTGCGGTGAATCCGCCATCTGGCCCTAGCGAGACGCTGCCGCCACCCGAGAGGGACAGAGTCAGCGGCGTCGATGCCGTTGCGCCACTCACTGTAAGTGGATAACCAGCGGCATCACTGTCATTGAACAGAACACCAGGAGACTTAATGGTCAGCGTCTTCCCTAGATTTGAAGTGTAGGCATCGGGATTGACCGTGATTCCACCACCACCCTCGACTGGCGCAGCACCCAGCGTCACCGCCGCGCATATCGTGGTGGTACCGTTGGCGCAATATTTAAAGGAATCCGATGTCGTCCCGGCATTTGGAACGTATGTGAACGTGCCGTTCGCCGCTAACGTCACCGTTCCACCAGAGGGCTGTGAGGAGACAGCGACACCGTACACATTGACATCGTTGGCGATGACGCCTTTCGCAGGATCAGAAACTTCCAGGGTCTTTCCCGGAATCACGGAACTATACGTGTCGTTGTTGGCTGTTGCGCCTGCCGGGGCAACAGGCAAACCTGCGCCGTTGACGCCGATGTACGCCAACATCCCGGCATCGCGCGAAGTCGCATTACCCGACAGACTCAACTGCCGGTCGAAGATCGGAAGCGCCGTGCCGCCAGCCGCGGGGACGTTGATCATTACGTCATACGTCTTGCCCGGCGCCATAAACACTTCGCTTTGCACTCGGGTCAGGCCTGGGAGCGAGTTGCCGTCCTCCGCAATCAGGCCAAAACCCGGAACCGAAGCTCCGGTTTGAGCGCCCACAATCGACGGGACGTGCATGCGCAGGCCGGCATTGACAAGGCGCACCAATACCGAGCCTGTGACACCAGTAGCTGGAGACGTCGGGAACAGCGAGGTTGCAGCATTCGTCTTGTCGAACGCAGCGCCATTGATCAGGTAATAGCGCGGCGAATAGTTTACGGCTGGCGGATAGCACGTGTTATATTCCACGCCCGAGTTCGGATCACCGCACCGACCCGGCTGGCCGGACCAGACTTTGGTCTCACTGAATCCAGACGTATTGACAGCCGTGTTGACGGCGGCGTTTTGAACCGGATCGATTTCACTGAACAGCATCGCGAGATCGGCGTTGTACGTCACAACGGGAGTCGCTCCTGCCGCGGGATAGGCCGTGCCTGGAGTTGCGCCTACGGGAGCAGATGTCACCACCACCATGCCATAGAGTCCCATCGGACCTTGAATGGAGGGGTGTGTACCTGACTCGAGCACATAGGTACCCGCTCGCGGGTTTGTCCACGTCAGGCTGGTCGTGGTTCCTACGGCAACTTCGGTCGAGAAAGACTGCACGCGCGGGCCTTGGGGAGGAGGCGTATTAGCTCCATCGCCTGAGTCGCTGCTGGAGGCGGGCCACGTGAGCGTCTGCGGCGGATGTGCAGGACTGGCGATTGATGTCGCAGCCGTACCGAGACCGCCGCCCAACTGACCTACGATCGTCAGCGATGTCGGGATGTTGTTGCCGCTGAACGACAGACTATTGGTCAGGTTGATCTGCAAACTCTGACCCGTCGGAACGGTGATCACGACTGGAGACCATCCCGTCGCTGAGCGATTCAGCTTGGCACAGGTCGCGGTTGAGCCCGCCGGCTGCGTGGCATCGCACGAATAGCCCCACATCGGCACCGATGAGCCGTCAGGCAGGGTGATCGAAGTGGGACCCGCGGTTAAGTTCACCTGCTGTTGTGCAACAGCCCAACTGGCTTCAAGGAGGAGGATACATACAGCCAGTGACACTGTTCTTACAGTCTTGTTGAAGTGGGCGAATCGCATATCTATCTCCTAAGTATCCTCAGTTAGTTAGTTGGACTCGTTAATTATGAACTCCCGGGAATCGACTAACATCATCATCAACATCCCACCGGGGAAGATATTGTTCGTGGTAATCTCGCGCTCGTTATGCGAGTGCCACATGAAGGCAAACCCGGCTTCGCCCGTGGGTGAGTTTCCAATCGTGCCCGAGGGAGGAGTCGTGCCGGTGGTGCCGACAGCACGTACCGTTGCATCCGGCCCAAGGTAGGGGCTTCCGCCGTACCAGGCACCGTTAGCGAAAATGTTGGGATCTGGTAACGTTGCCGGTCCACCACCCGCGACATCGCCGAAGGGAGCACTCTGTAGTGGCTTGTTGTGATCCTGGCACCACTCGAAGTAGTTAATCGCCGTCGGTGCGCCGGTGTTATACCCGTTCGCATCCGGAGTGCATGGAAGCGTGGCAAAGGGGTCGCTCGAATTGGGATTGTGGCCGTACGGATCCCAGTTCAAACCCTTGCCCGTCCAATAGTAGATTCCATCCATCGCCAGACCCGGAGTTGTGGTCGTGGTGAACAGCAGAGGTCCGGCGAGACTGTTGGGATCGTTCTGGCTGAGTATCATATTGCCGTCACGCGCCAGGATGCGGACGTGATTCCCGTGCTCGTGGAACGGGTGTTGCCAACGTCCCTGCCCGATGATGCGCACCAGCGTCAACTCTCCCGGATGCATGTGGGGATTGCCGTTGTAAGGCTGGTGCGGGTATTCCAGAGCATAGTTGGGGTCCATCAGGTCGGGCATCGAACGGCCGTTCACCAGAAAGTAAGCAGGAACATAAGGCTCGGTGGCGACGTTCATGCAGCCCGTGCATGCCCGCGTTGACTGAGCTTCGGCTTCTCGATGAATCCGGGGATCCATCTCGGAGAACTGGAACAAGTACTCCCGGTCATAGCAGGCAGCGGGGTGGTTATACGCGGCATGGGCAAGCCGGAAGTCGGCTTCAGTTACGCCCGGATGGGCAAGCGAGCCTGAACTCTGTGCCGTGACATTTGACGCGTGCACTCCCGAATCACAGGAAGCGGGCACGGAGGAGGGTAGAACGATGATGGCACCGTACAGTCCCATTTCGACCTGGAGGTCGCCCTGAGTTCCGCTGTAATAGGAGTGCGTCCCCGCCGCGGTGCTCGGAATCGCAAGCGTGTACGTCACCGACCCTCCAGGAGCGGCTTCCTGCGTGAGCAGACCAGATACACCGCCCGATGTTGTGACATTGAAGCCGGGAAAGAGAATCGATGTGTTACCGGCAGCAGCGGGGAGGTTGTTCGTCAGGGTAACCGTAACGTTGGTAGTCCCCGATGCAGGAGCCGGGATGATCAAAGTCGGCCCAGGTACTTGCATGGTGTTGCAAAAGGCGCCCGAGATCGCCCCCGGGGCATACCCGGCAGGCGCGGTATTGCACCCGTATCCCCACGAATATACAAAGGACCCATCGGGCTGGCTGACGAAGGCGGGGGAAGCCGTCAGGTCAAAGCTCACGCCTGTTATGCCAGGAGCCGCAGCGAAAGCCGCAGGTGTTAGCAGCAGCGCCAATGCCAACATCGCTGCCAGAAACAATTGTGTCTTCGAGTTCTGCTTTTTCATGTTTATCGCCCTCATCGCCGCTCTCCTAGTTCGCGCAGGTGTTACCGAAGCTGTCACCGCCATTGATGGAGCCCGAGCAAACGTGCACTTCAGTCATCAACCCGCCGAAGTTCTCCGCGTCATTGGACAAATGGTCTAGATTGGGGGTGTAGAGGTAGTACGTCCCGGCAGGAATGCCCGTGGCGTCTAGGATCACGTCGAGCGACTCACCGCCGGCCAGCGTGATCGAATTCGTCTTGAAATACAGGTTATTGCCTGCCTGATCGCGCAGCAGTTTGGCATTCAACGCGATCACTTGCATGGGGATACCGAGGGAGGCCAGCGTTTGATATTCGGTGACGTCCAGGTCAGAGATGCGCAACAATGCTCTTCCACCCACGGGGATGTTGATGATCGCTGGCAGTGGCTGCGAGAAGTGCATCACCCCATCCGTGGATTGAGTCGCCAGAGGACCGGGTGTAACCGTATCGGGATAGCTACGGCCATTGAGCAGGAAATACTTGTCCTTCATGTCGACGAAGGCTTCGGGGTTGAAGGTCATACCGACAAAATGGAAGTTGGGATCGAAGCCGTGAATCTGGAGCGGATACTCAACGTCGTAGCGGGTGGACCCATCGCCGTCGTTGTATGCGAACTTCTTGGTCGCAGTACCTCCGACGTATCCACCTTGAACGGTGTTGTCGCCACCATAGGGCAATGGGTTACTGCAGAGAATGTCGGTCGTCGAATCGCACTTCGTGCGCAAGTCGTTCTGCTGCGCTTGAAGTCCCTGATATAGCGTTAGGGTGGAAGGAACCCGATTCTGTCGTGGCCGCACATAAATCTGCCCCACCATGCCCATCTGCAGGTGCTCGGGAGGAGTGATATGGCAGTGCCAGAAGTAAGTGCCGGCATCCGGTGCCAGATAGTAGTAAGTGAAGCTGCCACCGATGTTGATAGCAACCGATGCATCAGGTACGCCGTCATAAAACGCCGATGCATTGGGATAACCGTGGAAGTGAACGGTATGCTGCTCGAACAAGTCGGGTCGCATGACCATGCCGACGTTGGTGAGAGTGAGAAAGAATTCGTCATCTTCGTCGATGGCCATCAGTGGGGCGGGTATGTTGCCATTCATTACGCCGACATCCATGATCTGGCGCGGGTCGACGTGACCATCGATACACGATGGTTGCCCGGCATTGCCGCACCAGCCGTCGGCCATTGCGTCGGCGTCAGGAGCCAGTCCAACCGCACCGTTGTATGAGAATCCAGTCGTGCTGATGGGAAAGTTTGGCCACGTGCCCACTGTGATCCCGAGGCTTGCGGCAGGATCGCCAGGCACGAGTCCACTGGTTACCGTGTTGAACACGTTTGGAAACTCGGTGCCAGGTTTTCCGTCAGCCATGTCTTTCAATCCGGACAAAGGCCCGAAGGAGAACAGATAGGTCTGGGTGCCATCGCCCATCGTCGCGAAGCCATCGCCGCCCGAGATCTGTTGGCATTTAATGGCGCCATTCACGTTTGCGGTTGGCGCCGAGAATCCCTGAGCGTTGGTCGCAAGGTTCGTCGGTCCGGTGTAGTCAGGTTCCGAATTGTTATCGTGCAGTGTCGACGGATGAGTAACAGTCGTAGTGGGACACTGAACTTGGAATGACTGGGCACTTGCTGTCAGCGCCGCAATACACATCAAAACCGCCAAGAAGCAAAGCCTGCTGATGTTCTTTGCCATACGTCCTCATTCCTCCTCCGCCACAGGCGGCCTGACTTGGTCCCGCCGAACGTTCGTAGAAACGCTGAACTATTTGGTCATTTCGGATCGATTCGCCCAGAGTGCCATCTACGCCCTATGCGACAGAAGCGGTAGCTACGCTCCGACTGCGGAGTTGTTCATAGAGCGCTCGCCGAGCGCGATGCGTAATTCCCATATAGCCAGGCCCCATGAAACATGTACGTCCGGCGGAAGAATGGCACTGGGGACATTCGACCGACAGCTCCGGATACCCTGCTTCAAGACGTCTGCGCGCCTGCTTTGAATTGATCTGACCGTGACCTTGGGAATGAATAGTCATTAGCCTCACTCGCTATCTGCGCCGACTCGCGGAATCATTTCTCTGCTTTCTCGAGCGCGAAGTGAGGTGAGGGTATGGGTTTTCATGAGATACATTGTTGCGCGGCATCAACTAACTGGCACGTTACGCTACATTTGATCTCATTAACAACTATCTATACTCATCGTGTCACGTTTACATAGTTAGCGCCGTCGCTATGTAGGCAGTTACTATGTAACGTACTGACTGTTACTAGGTTATATATACGTAGATCTCGCACACGTAGGTTTAACACTTGTTGTTAAATTTTAACAATTGTGTATCCATGTTAACAATAAACCGGATTAGTGGTGTGTCGCACATCAGCAGGATGTCAGCTTTGAGGAATGTACAGGCTGCTCTGGACGGAGCTCGGGAAACAGAAACTGTGCCGCTAGCGAGACGCGCAGTCAGAAGCGCGGTGAGTTGTTAGGGTCAGCTAATACTCTGAATCATCCTACGCTTTGAATCTATAGCCATGTCCCGCAACGGTAGTGATCAGGACGGGTCTGCTCGGATCATCCTCAAGCTTTTGGCGTAGAGCAAAGATGTGTACATCCACTGTACGACTGTAAGTATTCACGGTGTAGCCCCACACCGCCCGCAACAGTTCCGCCCTTGATAGAGTCTGGCCGGGCCGCTCCATAAGATAATTCAGCAGATTGAACTCCTGGCCGGACAGGTACACGACTTTCCCCTCTCGAGTTACCTCTTGTCGAGGCACGTCCACGCGGAGCGAACCGTATTGATGAATTCGGGCGCCAGTTTGCAGCGGTTTGCGACGCAGCAGGGCTTCGATTCGGACCGTTAACTCGTCAGCCTCAAACGGCTTCGTCAGATAGTCATCACCACCCAACTTGAGCCCCACAACTTTATCAACCACACTGCTGCGTGCCGTTAAGAACAATATTGGCGTTGCCAGTCCTGATTCCCGAATCTCGCGGCAAAGATCAAAGCCGCTTCGGTACGGCAACATGACATCAATAATGAATAGATCGAACGGCGATTCATTGATCTTGTCCAGCCCCTCTTCGGCATCCTTTGCAACATCTAGCACGTATCTTTCACCGCGCAGGCGATCGCCCAAAGTGGTGATGAGCGAGTCATCGTCCTCTACCAGCAAGATCTTTTCCTTCATATCGACGCTATTGCCTCCGCTGCTTTTTCACGGGTATTTGATTGCGCCTTGCCTGTCGTCCTTAGGTGCAATGTGAAGACACTCCCCTGCTTCTGTTCGCTTGTGACGGATAACCTTCCCCCGATGGCCTTCATAATATGGTGTACGATCGCAAGTCCGAGACCGCTACCGTGGATTTGCGCAGCCACCGCCCGCGCACCACGGTAGAAAGGATCGCAGATGTGTTCCAGTTCGTCAGGGTCAACCCCGATCCCGTGGTCCGCGATGCTGATCGCAACTTCTTTCCCCCAATTCTCCAACTCGTTAACCTCTACTCGGATGCCAATCCATCGATGATCCCCGCCGTATTTAGCAGCGTTCTCCAGCAAGTTCTGCATACAGCGAAGTACACCCCGGTTATCGCCCAAAACCGCCGGAATTTCCTCTGGGACTTTGACTTCCACTGCGAATCCTTGCTGTTCAAGGATTGGCAAAGTTGTTTTTTGGAGTGCTTTTAGAATGCCTTTAACTTCCAAGGGTTGTATAACGTACTCTTTCTTGCCGTCGTTCATGGTTGCGAATAATAGAATCTGATCTACACGGTCGATCAACTGGCGGGACTGATTCGTAATGATCGATCCATATTTCGGCAGATCAGGCGCGAAGCCATCTGCAATGTTCTGTCCAGCTGAAAGGATCGCCGCCAAAGGAGTCCGTAGCTCATGAGAAATCGACGCGACAAAATTCATCTGCATCGCGGCCAACACGCGCGCTCGTTGAGTCGCTACCATCACAAGGAACATGCTGACAGACAGGAGCAGTAGAATGGCTCCTCCAAGAATCAAATTGCCACGCCACACCCGGTTGATCTGGGCTTCCAGCGGAATGCTACGATGCTGCAGAAATAGCATCCATGAAGCGGATTTCCTCGGATGCTGGACGATTGGAAACCATACCGGCCCGGAGAAACTGTGCCATTCCTCTCCGCGCAGAGACTCTTTGTTCTTCACACCCTCCCAGAAGCTGCCTTCAGTACTTTCGGGCGGGGGCCCGAAGAGGTTCATTACGGAGTCGGAGTTGCTCACTTCATTGATCCCAAAGTCGGGATCGGAAGAGTACAGTAATCGGGAGGCTGTTCCGAAGGAAACCACAGCGACCTTATATTCGAACTGCCCAGTGCCAAAATATCGTTTTACGAGCTCAGGAAAAATCCTCCGTTCGATGGTTGAACGATTCAATACGATGACACACCAGTCCACCGCACCCGAGTCCGATCCGCCTGACGTCGAATTATTCACAATTGGGTGAACGATTGCTGGAATACTCTCGTCGAATTGCCAGCCTGTGATTGCATTACTGCGCAACCTGCCAGCAGCGGAAGATTGTGATTCATTCTTAGATTGCGCCTGATCAAAGTCTTCAGGAGCCCAAGCGCGCAACGCAACTGCGAGACTTCGGGACTTTCTTTGTAAATGTGTCAGCAGTTCTTTTAGCTCTGAGGGCTTTTTGACCGGTTCAATTCTTCCAGCACTCGGATTGAGGCGCAGCAGACGTGCATTCTCACCTTGAGTCGTCTCCCAGATATAAATGTCGCTGATAATGTCCGGATTGGAATAGATATTTTCGATGACACCAGACGTTCTGTCGGCCTGGCGCCATTTCTCATAGCGTTGCAGGTAGTCATCCCAGCGATCATGAGCTCCGGAGTCCGGACCTAATTGCAGAGCGATACAGATCGTAGAAAGCTCACCGTACAAATCCAAATGCCATTTCATCATCACCGATTCGAGGTCCGCTCCGGCACGAAGTTCGGCAGCTTGCCGGATCTGCGCATTCCAGTGATACTGCAGCAGAGCAAGCGCGAGCAACAATGCAGCGATACCAGCTAAGGTTGCAATCCAAACGAATTTCGAACCACTCCCAGGTGCGCGAACCTTAGACAACTCGATACTGGATAGCCTTTTTGTCATTCCTATAACGATCGAACTCCCTGAGTGCTCTCAAGAACCTTGGCTCGTAGAAAGAAGCCTTGCATGTAAGGTCTGAGTAGAGACGCGGAGTTCTGCGCACTCGTAGGGGGGACTGAGCGAAGTGTGCCAGCAGTCATCAACAAAAGCAAGATCAAAAATCGACGCTATCCCGTTGATGTTAAATCTCTTAACAACTCATGAGAGCGCTTTACATCATATGCTGTTTTTAAACGTTATCTTCGCTATTTAGAAGGATGGACTGAGCAATCCTCGAAATACAAAAGGGCTCCTCCGTTTGCTGGTTGGCTCATTGAACCTTCCCCGCTTTCAAGGACTGAAGTTAACACCTAGCGTAAGATAGGTTTTCGAGCCGTGGAGTTCCCGAGACTCATTGTTCAGATTGGCTGACATGCTGAAAGGGGATCTATTCAACACTTCGGTTAGAGGTCAAGACCGGCCCGGGGCCAAGAGGTCTGTTCTTCTTTGGAACGTCATTGTCCTTGGGATTGCCGGCCTCCTAGGCGCCATCGCCGTTCTTCAGTATCGCTGGACTGAGCAACTGAGCGCGGCGATGGAAAGCCGCATCGGAACTGATCTCTACTCTTCCATGACTCAGTGGAACCTCGATTTCTACGGCAGGCTCTCTACCATCTGCGTTGCGCTCCAGGTCGGCCCCGACTCGGGCGCACGTGATATATGGAAGGACTTTCTTGAGCGGTATGCTCTTTGGAACCGAAAAGATAGTGAGCAGGCGCCGATTGAAAACATTCACTCGAATTCCGCACTGGTTGAAAGCGTTTATATCTGGGAGACGAGTGATCTGATTCATCCCCAACTGCATCTTCTAGATCCTCGAACCAATCGAATTGAAAACGTTAAAACTCCTCCACATCTGGATTCTTTGCTGGCTCACTTGCGTGCACGATCTCAGACTCTCCCCCAGGCACTTCGGGCCTGGGAGAGTGCAACTCCGCCACTTTCCGAAGCAACCGCGACAGTTGTGTCACCGGACGGAGATATCCTGAATAGTTCAATGACCGGATGGCAATTCGATGAGGGTATCCCCGCGATCGTACATCCTCTCTTGCATCATGCGCGCTGGGAGGAACATGGGAGCGAAATAAGTCCCTCCGAAGCTAAGCCCGTGGATTGGATTGTAGTTGTACTGAATTGGGACACGATTCGGAAGCAGATCTTGCCCAATCTGTCGAACCGTTACTTCCGCTCCAAGGCAGGACTCGATTACAGGTTGGCAGTAGTGTCAGGTGGAACACCGTCTCGAGTCATTTATTCCTCAGACCAGCATTTTCCCGATCTAGGTCAATTCTTGCCCGATTCGTCCATGAATATTTTCGGTCCTCCATCGGAGACTATTGAAGGCCAAGGTTGGGAGTCGTTAATGAATGCTGAAAGTCAAAGATCTGGAAATTGGCGCAGCTTTTCCGGGCCTGGATGGTTCCCAGTTATCCAATATGAGAGCGGAACGCAACCTTGGATGCTCGTAGTGAAGCGCCGAAACGGGTCCCTTGAGGCGGGTGTCAAACGGGTCTGGCGAGTTAACTTGGCAACGGGGTTGGCTATTCTATTGCTGTTGGCGGTCAGTGTCACCCTGGTGGTGTTCGCCGCCCGGCGACTGAACCGGATCGCACTGCTACAAATGAACTTTGTGGCCAGCGTATCACATGAACTCCGAACGCCGCTTACCGTCATGATTTCCGCTGCAGAGAATATCGCTGATAGAGTCGTTGAGGAACCCTCCCAGATCCATGAGCATAGCGGGGTCATCGTCGGGCAGGGGCGTTTGTTGATGGACCTGATCGACAGAATCCTGCTCTTCGCCGCGGGCACCTCGGGGAAAAGCCTGCAGGCTCTTCGTCCGGTTCATGTTTCCGAAGTCCTGAACCAGGTGCAACGCAATGTGGCGAGGCTCGTTCAGGCGGCCGGAATTGACGTGCAGGAGCGAATTCCAGAGGAACTGCCTCCGGTTATGGCTGATCCCACCCTACTCGTTCAATGCTTCCAGAACTTGATTATCAATGCCATTAAGTACAGGGGTGAAAGCAACTGGGTCAGCTTGTCGGCCGAACTCCACCCGGATTCCGGTCGTCCCCGTGAAATATGGATCCACGTGCAGGATCACGGAGTGGGTATCAGTGAGTTCGACTTGCATCACATCTTCGACCCGTTTTATCGTAGCCCCGAGATGCTGGGGACCCATATACAAGGAACCGGTTTGGGCCTCACTGTGGCCAAGCACTGCATCACTGAGATGGGCGGGAGATTAATTGTGGCTAGTAAGCTCCACGAAGGAAGCACCTTCACAGTCCAGTTACCCGTAGCTGAATCCTCCCAGTCTGGTTCCCCGGGAGGCTCCGAATGAATGAGAGTATTCTGCTCATTGAGGATGAGCAGGAGCTTTGCAAACTCCTTAAACTGCGATTGAATAAAGACGGCTACGTTGTAGATACGGCTGGCGACGGCGTTACGGGGTATAAGAAGGCTTTAGGTGACCCTTTTGACCTCATCATTCTCGATGTAGCACTCCCCAAGCGAAACGGTTTTGAAGTGTGTCGGGACCTGCGGAAGGCTGGATTGGCGACTCCAATTCTCATGCTCACGGCTCGCACACAGAGCGTTGACAAGGTGGTAGGTCTAAAACTTGGTGCCGACGATTATGTAACGAAGCCTTTTTCGGCCTCCGAGCTCTTGGCTCGCATCGAAGCTGTGCTCCGCCGGGCACCTTTGCATACTAGTCAAGCCGTTCACGAATTCGCTGGCCTCCGCGTCGATTTACGGCGCACCGAGGTGACGCTCAATGGTCAACTTATCCGCCTTACCGCTCGCGAGTTTCAGTTACTTCGTTATCTCGTAGAAAGGCCCCGTACGACGGTGTCACGAACTGAGCTATTGCGTGCGGTCTGGGGATACGATGCAAATAGTTTTACGCGGACAGTCGACGTTCATGTTTCTGACTTGCGTAAAAAGCTGGAGAAGGATCCTGCCTCACCTCAGATGATCGTGACAGTTCCGGGCTTTGGATATCGGTTTGACGGCAGCAACTGAATTTGCTTGACGATCCTGGTAAGGGTCCGGAAGCCGAAGGTCATGAATTTCAAGACCTGCCCGAGCGATGGTGGTGCGTTTCCTTCGACACATTTATGTCTGATTCGTTCTACGGCCCGAGATTCAGAGCAGATGATTCCAGAGAAGGGGTTCCGACCATTCTCACGACTGACATTCGCTTTGATGGTCGTCTCGTTCCTAACAATCCTCCAGCGTCAGCTCGGCCACTACCTGCTTCAGCTTCCGGTTCTCGTCCTCCAGTTGCTTCATCTTCTTCGCGTCGCCACTCTCCATCCCGCTGTACTTAGCCTTCCAGCGGTAGTAAGTCTGCTCCGTGATCCCGTGCTGTCGGCATAACTCCGCCGTCGTCAATCCTTTTTCGCCTTGCTTCAGGATCGTGATGATCTGCTCTTCGCTGTGTCGCGTGCCTTTCATTGCGGTTCTCCTCCGGAATTGGGAGAACCCACATTCTACGTGGTCCAGTTTTTGGGGGCTGGGTCAATCGGACTGGCCTTTGCGAAATACATCAACGAATGATTTCGGCTGCGTTGCCGACGATTCTGCGATCGGCGCACCAAAACAGATAACGTCGTTCCTGCGCTGAATCGGCCTATCATCCAAAGAACAGTCAGTAGGAGCTACGCTATGGCAGCGAATCAAGTAGTGCTTTACTTCGAGAAGCCGGAGGATGCTTTGCTTTTCACTCTGGCTGCCAGTTCGGTAATGTCAGCAGAAGGGTCGGTCCACAGCAGCAAGGCAGCGGTCAGGGTTGCGCAGGAAATTTGCAAGGCAAATCGAATCACGACTGAGGGTGCACTCAACAACACGTGAAGGGCGGCACATTAAATGATTGGAAAAGCTGCGCTGCAAATAGGAGTCCCCGCGCTCCTCGCTCTGATTGCATGGAATGCATACCTCGCCGTCACCCATCTAAAACGGGTGGAGAAATCTGCGGCACTCACACTTGAAAGCTCTGCGCTCCAAGCGGAACTATCTGGCCTATTGAAAGATGTCACCGATATGGAATCGGGTCAGCGAGGATACCTGCTCACCGGAGACGCTGCTTACTTGCAACCCTATACTGACGCGAAGAGCAAGATCGAAATGGATTTTGCCAATCTCCGCACGGGGCTCTCGAATCGGACGCAGCGCGAACAATTACTGGAGTCACAGTTGGAGTCCTTGGCTAAATCCAAGCAGGCTGAGATGGAACGTTCTATTAGTTTGCGCCAACAGGGGTATCGCCGCCGCTCATTCAACCTAGTCGATACGGACGAAGGAAAGGGCTACATGGATGAGATTCGGCGCATTGCGTCTTGGCTATCCTTAGCGGAGAGCAGTACTTTCGCGAGATTGAAGGGAGAGAGGACTACCGCATTGAAGAGGGCATTTTCTGTCACCATTATTTCCAATTTTGCCCTGCTGGTGCTAGCAGTATGCGCATTTGGGCTCATCGGCCATCATGGGCGAGTGCTCGGAGAAGAAGCCGCCCAGAGCAGAGATGATCTAGCGGCACGGAATTTGCAGTTACAAAAATTGACCGCTGCCCTTTCTGGGCAAGCGCGGTCTAACATGGTTGCCATCAATATGAACTCCCAGTTGCTGCTGGAGAATTATGGAGGTTTTCTCCCACGACAGGGGCACGCATATGCCGAGCAGATGAAAGAAGCAGCGGCAGAAATGGAACGACTCCGACAAGATTTGGTTGGCAGCCCATCATCGAACGGTAACGGAAGGGCAGCTTAGGCATTTTTTATCAAAGATGCCGGCAATAACGACTTCACGTCCTCTGGAAAAACGCTGCCCTCGACAGCCGCAGGCCAAGGCCGAGTACGCGAACGTTGGATAGCCTTGCTGTTGACCCGCCAACGATTGCGTCATAACATTCCCGCCAGTGTCTACCCCGTCCCCAACTCGTCGGCCAGTCCATCTCACACTACCGGGTAATCGAGAAACTAGGTGGTGGCGGGATGGGTGTTGTATGCAGGGCTGAAGACACAGAGTCGTTTTGTCGCATTGAAGTTCTTGCCCGAGGATGTTCCGAAATACTCGCAAGCATTTCTGCTCCAGCACAATCCGGCTTTTGAGGGCGGTTCCATCTTGTGGAGAACTCCATGTCTCGTACCGTTGCCGTCAAACGCTCCCGCGAAGCAAGAGGTAACTGTTGGTCTAACTTTTGGTCTAACCTTTGGACGGAACTATATATCCTCGTTGGCTCTAAAACCAAGACACTGACCCGTCTCTGGCACTGGAAGGGTCATGTAAATACATACGCGAGACTAGGCCGTGAACGATCCACAGATGCAGAGCTAAGCGGTGCTTCATCCAGCGTTTGGAAGACAGAACGAATCGATTTTGCCACGGGACACTTGGATACCTTAGATACGAAATTCGGCTTTCTTTTGGCCGTTCAAGCTTTTCTCGCTGCCGGCGTAGGATTCGCGGTCAACGCCTTTCCTTGGGACAAGTTGACGAAGGCGACTGATCGCCTATTCCATGTTCCGCAATCTTTGTGGCTGGTCTTTATTCTAGGATTGGCTGACAGAGGAAACCATTTGCTGCCACAGATTTCAAATGCATTTCGGGGCTCTGCCAAGCGGGGTCCCGGTGCGCCGCGATCCGACGGTGAGTGCCGCTGGCAAACCCCTTGGCGGCTTTGACGAGGTCGCTCATTCGATTTGCGATGCGCTAGGGTTGCTGCAATACCTCTCGGGTGTCGTCATGGTGCTACTGAAAAATTGTTTCAAGTCTTAGAGGGCCATGGGACCGGGTTCCTCCGCATTATGACGGAAAACTGTAAACTGCCTAGACCGTCTCTTAAACTCCTCGCCGTGAAATCTTTTATCCCGCGACGAACGTGGGGGGCGAACAACGTCATGAATTTGGAAGCCCGACGTTCGCAGGATCAGGCCGCTTCGATGCTTATACCACGGCCGGTCCGTCTCCAGCTCCACGCACCGTCGGCGTCGATCTCCAAGAGTGCGTCGTACAGCTCAAGCGATTCGGCGTCCTCGGCGAAAGTGATGTAGGTTATAGAGTTCTCGTCTAAACGCCGGAGTGCCTGGCGGACCTGCGCCGGTTTGAGAGCGGCAGTTACTCGATCCAGCAGGGCGAAGGCAGGCCGTGCCAGGGTCAGCCTCGTGAGGGCGAGTAATTGCTGCTCCGCCACCGAGAGCATGGTCGGCCAATCGTGCTCAACGTCCAACCCGCCAGCACGCGCCGGGACGGAGTCCAGACCTGCCTCGCACAGGGCAGCCGTGATCTCGTCGTCGGTCATGACCTGCTCCTGCCCGGTCAGGAGGAGGTCCCGCAGTGTTCTCGGTGGAAGGTACGGTCGCTGGGGCAGAAAAAAGATCTCCTCGAGCGGCGGGCGGACAAGCGTCCCGACTCCCGCGGGCCAGATGCCGGCGGTAGCTCGGAGCAGGGCCATACGAGCGGCTTCGTTTGGCCCGATAATCAGTACCCTCCTCCCGCGCGGTATGTCCGCAGTCAGGTTTTTGAGCACTTCACGACCGCCCTCGAGCGAGAATAGTGTGAGACCCTCGTAAGCGATGCGTCCGTCGTCCCCAACCACCGCGACCCCCGTCCTGTCAGATGGCGGCCCTTTCTCGACGGCGCCGACGAGCGCGCTTAGCCGTGCGATCACGGCGGCGAACGATGAGATGGACTGGAACTGGTTGATAATGAGCGAGAACGCGCCGAGCAATGTCGTGAAGGCCATCGCCGATTGCGTGATGACCCCAAATTCCACCTTCCCGCGAATAAACAGAGGCGCCACGATCAGCATCGGGATAATTTGGATCAGGTAATTGTATCCGGTCGTGAAGAAGCTCAGGTTGCGGTTCACCGTGACGATTCGCCGAAAGTTGTCCGCCAAGTCATCTATACGGCGCAGGAGGCGGGCCGTCAGTCGGCCTTCCCGCCGCAACAGGGCAATCGACTCGGCGTTCTCGCGGACGTGGATCAGGTCCGAGCGGAAACTGGCCTCTCGGTCCGATTGGCGGTAGTTCAGCCCGATCAGCGGCCGGCCCAGATAGATCGCCGCCAGCGTGCCCATCACAGCGTACCCGAGGGCGACACCGAATAGGAACGGGCTGATTGTCCAGAGCACTCCCGAGAACGACAAGACGGCAAGTACTCCGTTCATGAACATCAGCGTGAACGTCAGGGTGGTGGCCGTGAACGTGCGAACGTCCTCGGCAATCCGCTGGTCGGGGTTTTCGACCGTGGCCGACTCCTTGAGATGAAGATACGTACGATCCGAGAAGTATTGCCCGATGATCCGTCGTGTCAGCCACACCCGCCAGAACAAGCCGAGTCGCTCCTCGGTGAATCGGTACAGGACCGCGACCGCCGTCGATAGCGCGAATACTCCGACGTAGAGGACCGCTTGCCGAATGAACCCGGTTTGGTCGCGATGGGCAATCGCCGTCATAAAGTCGCGACCGACATAGCTGTTGAGGACGTTCAGTCCGTTGATGGTGAACGCGAAAGCGATGAGTAAGGCGAACAGGCCACCCGCTTGCCAGCGCACCTCGGACGTCAAGAAATACTTAACGGCACGGACGAATCGCCGCCCGGTTACCCGGTCAAAAGCGACTGGTTGTTCGCTCATACCCCTCTCTCGGCAGTGTGGTGGGCCAAAACCACTCGCCCGTGTCGCGGAGGACTCTACATCACTCGCATAGCTCTAGCTTGTTCGAGCAAGTCGACGAGGGCGGGCATAGCGGTTGCGAGACAACTATGGCTGTGGGTGAATAAGGTAGTTACGGCTATGTGGGCAACCAAACCAGCCATTCAGCAAATTCCTAAACTGATACGTTTGCTCAAAATCCAATAGATTTTGTGTCTGAAGGCGGCACCGTAGCCCGATGCTTCTCGGCTTGCTCAGTGTGGCCTTAGTTGTGGCGGAGTGGCTTTGAATAGAAACACAATTAGCACCCGATGCAAAGGAGAACAACTGCAGAAACTGACAGCGGATGCCTGGTGCAAAGGTAGGGAAGGCCCTCACTCGGGGAAAGCTATTGTGGAAGCACGATCTCGGTAAGCATGGCACAACCAACCTGAGCGTCATTGGCAATTCAATCTATATGGGAAATTTGATGAAGAGTTTGTTACGGCTTTCTGCCGACGATGGTCTCTTCCAAATCGAACTATCACTACAGCCGTACCGGAAGGGTCCCCAAGTGCTGCTCAAGTAGATTGCTCATCTATTTCAGGCATCAGAGATGGGCTTCTCAGAACGGCCCCCCGGTTAACTGTCGAGAACAAGGCTATAACGCTCATTGGGAGGTTGAGCGTATAGGCGATCTATCCAAACAGCCTGACACGGGAAAATACTTCTCGCCGGACACAGAATCATGAATTGGGAAGTGACTCACGAAGCCCGTCGTATCTCGCGGAGTTCCCTGATTTTGCTCTGAATAGTTTCCTTCAGGTCAGCAATCCATAAGCCGAGTTTCTTGGGATCTGTTTCCCGAGCGATACGTTTGCAGAGTTCGATCATTCGGTCGCGATCTTCTGGGGGCATGGCAGCGTGTATTCTATGCGCTTTTTCTGAAAAAAGTTACGGCAAGTCCTGATTGGTCAACTCACGGCTCCACCAAATGAGACGGCGACAGAAGCGTAATGGCTTGTGCAAGGTTACTGATGAACTCGGCAGATCGGGCGCCATCCACTACGCGATGATCGCTGGAGAGCGTCAAGGTCATCATCGGACGGACGGTGGGGCGACCGTCGACGGCTACTACCCTGTCCGCGATAGCTCCGACGGCAAGAATTGCAGCTTGGGGCGGGATGATAATTGCGGTGAAGGCTTCCACGCCGAACATTCCGAGATTGCTGATTGTGAAAGTCCCTCCCGCGAGATCTGTGGGGCGCAATTTGCTTCTGCGCGCGCGGTCTGTACGGTCGCGACGCTGCGCGGCAATCTCGCCTAAGCTAGCCTTGTCGGCATTACGAACCACCGGGGCGACCACGCCATCGTCAACCGCCACTGCCAGGCCTATGTTGATTTCGGCATTTTCACGGATACCCTTTCCTGTCCAGCTAGCGTTCATCATCGGGTGTTTGGCGAGGACACGCGCCACCAGTGCGATCAGCAGATCGCTATAAGTGAGCTTCACGCCATGAGCCTTTTCGATTTCGGGAACCAATTTCTGGCGCGTCTCGATCAGAGCTGTAGCATCCACATCGCGAGCCAGGAAAAAATGGGGTACGGTCGTCCAGCTTTCGGTAGTGCGCTCCGCCATCAGACGGGAGATGACGCTCACCCGTTCGGAGGAAACCGTGGGCGCGTTGATTTTGAACTCGGCAGCGGCAAGAACGTCGGACGCAAGAATTTCTCCTCCAGACCCTGAGCCGCGGACATCGGCAGGATTGACGCCGCGTTCGCTCGCGAGACGTTTGGCCTTGGGCGAAATTCTCACGTCTTGTCTGGAGGGCTGTCCGGTAGAGGAAACCTCGCGCGACGATGCCAAGTTTGCGCTCCTCGTCGTTGTTCTCCCCGATTCGGCGACAACGTCTTCCGCGGGAGGTGTTTCTCCGGACCGTACGATCCATGCGATGGTTCGACCGACGGGAACCTCCGCTCCAGGTCCGACTTTAACTCCTGCCAGAAAGCCATCGGCGGGTGACTCAATCTCCATAACGGCTTTGTCGGTCTCGATTTCAAGCAACGGTTCGCCTTTGGCAACCGCTTCTCCTTCTTCTTTCAGCCATGAGATGAGCTTGCCAGATTCCTGGGCCATTTCGAGCGCGGGCATAACCACACTAATCGCCATAGTCTGTTATCCAATTGGTCTAAGACGCCTCTGAGAAGATGTGGTGGGCCTCGTCTCACGACCACTGCTGTTCAGTCACCAACGCCAACTCGCTCCTGCTTGGAACTCGCTTCAATCATCTCGCGCACGCGGGTGCTTGGCTGCGACTCGGTTTCGCGAATCGCGGGTAGCGGTCCGTCCACGGTGAAATAGTGTTTGCCCGCAATCAGAAGTTCTTCGGCGGGGAAGCGCGTGATGACTTCGTGGCCAGTTTCGGTGACGACGATCTCTTCTTCGATGCGGGCTGCGCTCCATCCATCTGTGGACGGCCAGAAAGTCTCAAGGGCAAACACCATGCCCGGTTTGATCTCACAGGAATGATCGAGCGATACGAGACGGCTGATCACAGGTTTCTCCCAGATAGCGAGACCGATTCCGTGACCGTACTGCAGCGCAAACGCCGCTTCTTCATTGGGGAAACCGAACTCCTGCGCTTTCGGCCACACAGAAGCAATCTCAGCCGTCGTACGCCCGGGGCGAACCAGCTCTATCGCCGCATCCAGATATTCGCGGCACCGCTTGTAGGCATCATTCATCGCGTGCGAAGCATACCCGATGGTAAAGCAGCGGTAGTAGCAGGTGCGGTATCCCATGTAGGAATGCAAGATGTCGTAGTAGACCGGGTCGCCGGGACGCAAAATGCGATCGGAGAAAACGTGCGGGTGGGGGTTGCAGCGTTCTCCGGAAATGGCGTTCACCGCTTCGACGTATTCCGAACCCAGGTCGTACAGGACCTTGCTGACGAGGCCCACAGCCTCGTTTTCGGCCAGGCCGGGCTTCATCGCGCGATAGAGTTCGTCGTAGGCGGCGTCGACCATCATCGCCGACGTGTTGAGCAGAGAGATCTCGTCTTGCGTCTTGATGACGCGGGCTTCGGACATGAGTTGCTGGCCGTCGACGATCTCGAGGCCTTCCCGTTGCAGCGCGAACAGGACCGGAAGTTCGATGATGTCGATGCCAACTGGTTCTTTATGCAGGCCGCGCTTTTCGAGTTCAATGCGAATTTTCTTTGCGACATCTTCGGCGCGGCCCATCTCGGGAGTCATCGCGCCTCGGAGCATCGAGATTCCCGGACGCGAACGCTCACCCAGCCACGGGCAATTGAGCTGGTGATGCTTCGCGGCAGAGCCGAAATCCCAGAGGATTGGCTCGTCGTTCTGCGGTAGTAGCGTAAAGCGGTTGGCCTTGTCCTGCGCCCAGGTCCCGATATGCGTCGCCGTCAGGTAGCGGACATTATTCATGTCGAAGCAGAGCAACGATCCCATCGATGACTTGGCCAGCAGGTCTTTTGCTTTCTGCAGGCGTTCGCGGCGTAGTCGGTCGAAATCGATTCGATTTTCCCAATCGACGGCCATGGTGCCATGAGTTCTGAGTGCCATAAATCAGCTCCTAGCTGCTAGCTACTAGCCCTGAGTGCGAGGGCAAGATGCCCTCGCAACAGCCGGCAGGGCCTGCCCTGAGCGAAGTCGAAGGGATGCCGGCGCTACGACTTGCCGCACATTTCTTTTGCGGCTTTGAATACCGATTCTTCGGTCGGGACCGTTACGTCTTCCAGCGGCGGTGAGAACGGGATCGGGACGTGCATCGCTCCCATCCGTTTTACCGGGGCGTCAAGATCATAGAACGCGCCCTCAGCGATCACTGCCGCCAGTTCTGCGGCCACTCCGTAGCGGCCGTAGCCTTCGTCCATCACGATGACCCGCGAGGTCTTCTTCACCGAGTCGAGAATAGTCTTCTCGTCAAGCGGCCAGGTGGTGCGCGGGTCAACCACTTCAGCGCTGATACCTTCCTTCTCGAGCAGAATCGCGGCGCCGAGAGCGACCTGCACCATACTGCTAGTCGCGACTAACGTGATGTCGTTGCCCTCGCGCTTCACGTCGGCGACACCCAGAGGGATCGTGTAATCCTCCGCCGGAACCTGGCCTTTGAGCTTATACATCATTTTGTCTTCGAAAAAGACCACCGGGTTTTCGTCGCGGACTGCCGTTTTCAGCAGGCCCTTTGCGTCGTAGGGCGTGGACGGCAACACTACCTTCAATCCCGGAACGTGGCTGACCCACGCGTGCAGAGACTGCGAATGCTGCGCGGCAGAGCGGCGGGTCGCGCCCAGCGTGGTGCGCAGGACCATCGGCACTTTCCAGTGTCCGCCCGACATGTAGTGCGCTTTGGCGGCCTGGTTGACCATTTGATCCATGGTCAGTGTAAGAAAATCGCCGAACATGATATCGACGACCGGGCGCAGGCCCGTCATCGCCGCGCCTACACCGATGCCCGTGAATCCGGCTTCGGAGATGGGTGTATCGAGCACGCGTTCGGCGCCGAATTCTTCCACGAGACCGGCGAACACCTTGAATGGCGTTCCCGCTTCGGCGACGTCTTCTCCGAAGATGCACACGCTCGAATCGCGGCGCATCTCTTCGGCGAGCGCTTCCCGCACCGCCTGAGCGAAAGTCAACTCGCGTTCAGGCATAAACGTCCTCGTCCACTTGATCGACACTGGGATAAGGCGCTTCAATGGCGAACTTCTTGGCGCTTTCCATCTCAGTGCGCGCTTCCGTGGCAATCCCTTCGAGAACGGAAGCATCGGCGTGCTGTTGCTCGATCAGCCAACTGCCATGCAGTTTGATCGGATCCCGTTCTGTCTTCCAATGCTGCTCCTCGCTCTTCGCGCGATAGTACTCGCGATTGATGTCTCCAACGTGATGCCCGCTGTAACGATACGTGTCTGCCTGTAGAAACGCCGGCCCTTCTCCGGCGCGCGCGCGCCGGACCAACCGGTCAGCAAGCTCATTCACGGCGCGCACATCCTGGCCGTCAACCACTGCGGCCTCAATTCCGAAAGCCGCGGCACGGCCGAGGATCGTCCCCGCGGTTGTCTCAGAGAAATGCGTGTATTCGTTGTAAAGATTGTTTTCGCAAACGTAGATCACGGGCAGTTTCCAGAGCTGCGCCAGGTTCATGACTTCGTAGAGCGAACCCTGGCCGAGTGCGCCCTCACCGAAAAAACACACGGCAACGCGACCGTTCCCCAGTCGCTTCGACGCAAAAGCGGCGCCGGTGGCGATTCCCACGCTGCCGCCGACAATCGCGTTCGCACCGAGATTTCCGGTCGCGGGATCGGCGATATGCATCGATCCGCCCTTGCCGCGGCAGTATCCGGCTTCCTTACCGAGCAACTCGGCGAACATGCGATCGGGGCAAGCGCCTTTGGCCAGGCAGTGTCCGTGCCCCCGGTGCGTGCTCGTGATGTAGTCATCGAGGCGCAGCGCTTCACAAACACCGACTGCAACCGCTTCTTGGCCGCTGTACAGATGCGCCAGCCCTGGCATCAGCGCCCGTGTATAGAGTTCGTTGACCTGCTCCTCAAACAGCCGGATGCGCACCATTTGCCGGTAGGTGCGCAGCCACTTGTCTTTTGCCGAGACAGCATCGTGGCTCGCTTCCGGCTTGGAAGTCACCGTACTCACTGCTTTTTCCCTCCTGTTGTCACTGGCGTCGACACACCCGACATGGCGGCGAGGACGTCGAATATGCAGGCGAAGTCATATTTCGTCCAGCCCATGCCGCGGGCAGCGGTCAGAAATTCATTGCTGACGGCAGTCGTGGGTAAAGGCACGTCGAGTTGACGCCCCAGTTCCATGGCCAGCATCATATCTTTCTGCATCATGTTCACGTCGAACCAGGCTTCTTCCGGCTGCTGAAGAACGAACGGCCCGCGGTACCTGATCATGGGAGATGCGATCGCACTGTTCACAAGAACATCCACGGCTGTGTCGCGTGCGATGCCACTCTTCTCGGCCAGCAGCACCCCCTCTGAGAAGGCGAGCATCTGGACAGCAAGGCTCAGGTTAACCGCGATCTTCATCGAGAGGGCGAGGCCGTTGTCGCCGACGTGCGTCACCTTCGGACCGATGTCGAGAAGGAGAGGCCTGATCTTTTCGAACGTCTCTTTCCGGCCGCCGACCATCACCGACAATTTGCCTTCCTGCAAAGTGATCACGCTGCCGGACACGGGAGAGTCCACCATATCAGCGCCCAGAGCACGCACCTTCGTCGCGAGCGCACGGCTGGCCGTGGGACTCACTGTGCTCATATCAATGAAGGTCTTTCCTGCACTCAGTCCTGCAAGCAAACCATCGGGGCCTTCAGTGATGGCCTGGATAGCTGCAGCGTTTGTGACCATGGCAAAGGTGTAATCCGAAGCGCTTGCCACCGCGCGCGGCGAGTCGGCCCAGGTCATTCCCTTTTCCACCAGCCACTGCGCCTTGGCGCGAGTGCGGTTGTAGCCGGTCACGGTGTGCCCCTTGCTCAACAGCCGATTCACCATCTGGCTACCCATGACTCCCAAGCCTATGAATCCGACTTTCGCCATTCCTTGCTTCGACCTTTCTAGTGAACGTTCTGTTTCCCGGGAGCGCGTTTCGTCGCCGTGGCTTGACTGTCTTCGCTGACTTGTAGGAGATGCGTGCGCATGGCTTCGCGCGCTTTCTCCGCATCGTGACGCTCCACGGCTTCGAGAATGCGCTTGTGATGAACCTGGCCCCGCTCGGGTCCGCCAGGTACGCGGAATATCCGCAGTCGTTGCTCGCGCAGCAGGCCGACGATGGAATCGAGCAGCGAGAGTATCAGCGGATTGGCCGCACCTTCGGCGAGGGCCAGATGAAAATCGAGATCGGCTTCGATGTAGGCTTCCGGATCCTGCCCGGCACGATCCATGACTGAGACGGCCTCGCGCATGGTTGCCAGTTCAGGCTCCTGGATCCGTGCGGCCGCCAAAGCGGCGATTTCTGGCTCCAGGATTGCCCGCACCTCTGCCAGGTGGTTCGAGCCTTCCGGCTGTCCGATCTTCACCATCAGGTCCAATGACTGCCGGACTGCCTGCGTGGTGCCGTCGGTGATGAAAGTTCCTCGCCCTGAGTAGGCTTCGACCAGCCCCTTCTCGCGCAGCGCCTTCACAGCCTCGCGTACGGCAGTACGGCTCACGCCAAAGCGTTGGGCCAGGTCCCGCTCGGCGGGCAACTGATCGCCGGGTTTCAAGTCGCCTTTAACAATGGATTCTTCAATCTGCTGAACAATTTGCTCGTAAAGCCGCGAAGTACGAACCAGTTTGTACACAAGCCTCTCCCCCGCACGAGAGACGGCGAAAGGCAGTGAGTCGCCGCCGCTGGTCCGGCTACTATACCGCAGAGCCGAGGAGACCTGGCGGGTTAGTTGGCAGCGAGACATGGTCTTGGTACATAGGTATGGTGGTAGGACCTTAAGAAAATAGCACAGCCTCAACAGCGTGCGCAAGCCCCCTTAGTAATGATTTTTAGCGAGGTTCCAGCGGAAGAGTCTTGCCTAGCTCGCCTCGCTCAGCCTCGCGGACTCCCAGCAAAACTTTATTTTGCTTGACACCGTTTCTCCTGTGGTGGTATGGCTGTCGGACCAGAAAGTGAGGGGTTCTATGCAATTGCGCACGGTCCTGTCCCAAGACGGGCGGGCCAACAGGCCTTTCCGTCTTCCATTTGTGGCTTTCACCTTGCTGGCACTCTCCGTTTCAGCTCTGGCTCAGTCCACCGCCGGCCGGATCTTGGGCACCCTGACCGATCCAAGCGGAGCTGCCGTCCCGGGGGCCACGGTGCTGGTCACGGATGTAGAGCGCGGCACTTCTCGCACCTCCACAACGGATGAGTCGGGCAGCTACGCCTTTCCCGATCTGCCACCCGGCACCTACAAGCTCCATGTACAGGCCAAGGGGTTCAGGGGTGTGGATCGACCCAATGTGCGGATCGAAGTTGCCAGCGACGTGCGCGCCGACTTCGCGCTGCAGCCGGGGAATGTCACCGAGACGTTGACCATCACCGAGGAAGTGCCACTGATCAACACAACCTCTGCGACTCTCGGCGGGACGCTGAGCAATAAGGAAATCAATGACCTCCCGCTCAACGGACGCAACTACGAGAACTTGCTGCAATTGCGCCCGGGAGTGATGCGCTATCCGGGCGGAGGATTCTCGACCACAAGTTCGAACGGCCTGCGCGCGGAAGACAACGCCTACTTCATCGAAGGCCTGTTTAACAGCGAGCCCTATTCAGGGCAAGCGATTGTCAATGGCGCCGGCATAGCGGGAGACTCGGCGACTATCCTTCCGATCGACGCGATTCAGGAATTCAATTTGCAGCAGAATCCTCCGGCTGAGTATGGATGGAAGCCTGGCTCGGTCGTGAACGTCGGTCTTAAATCGGGAACGAACAATCTGCATGGGACAGCGTTCGGCTTTGGCCGCGATGGTGACCACCTGGATGCCCGGAACTTTTTTAACGCGGCCCCGAACCCGAAACTACAGCGAACGCTGGAGCAGTTTGGCGGCAGCCTGGGCGGCGCACTGTTCAAAGATAAGGCATTCTACTTTGCTGCGTATGAAGGGCAGCGGTACAACGTTGGCAACTCGTTCGGCGGAGTCACGAGCCCATCCATGATGTCGATGGCTGACACCGGGACTTGCTCCTTCGGCGTCGCAGGCGATTGTAATAACAGCATTCCCGACGTCATCGCTGATCTGCAGGCCGGAGCAATCCCCATCAGTCAGGCCAGCTTGAACATCGCGGGCTGTACCATGTCCGGAAACACGGTCACGTGTGATGGATCGGGATTCCCCCTGAACAATACTCAAGGCATCGATATCACGAACGGATTCAACAACAATGTGCACGTTGACAACGTAGTCGGCAAAGTGGATTTCACCGTCAGTGACCGGAACAGCATCAGCGGCGCCTACTTCTTCGGAAACAATTCTGGAACCGTCGAAGACTTCCCGGAGCTACAGCAAAAGTGGCTGTCCAAAATCCATACGCGCGCGCAGGTAGTCGGCGGAAACTGGACATACACTCCGGGCTCGCACCTGGTGAACGAGGCGCGGGTTGGCTATAACCGGCTTTATCAGCCGACGTTGCCGGGCGATCTCAACACACCCGCTTCAGACTACGGTTTGAATACGGGAATCAGCGGCCCGTTTACTGGAGGTCTTCCCCGCATCGGATTTGGCGGATATTTCTTCCCAGGCCTGGGCGGCTTCAAATGGCCGAAATTCCAGGGACCCGATTCGATCACGCAGTTCGTGGATCAGGTCTCCTACACGGCGGGCAAGCACTCGGTCAAATTCGGCGGCGAACTCCACTACAACAAAGTGAAAAACGCGGCCTACGGAAACGCCCGCGGCAGCATTACCTTCCTGGGCGGAGTCGTAAATGCGGGTCCTCCCGACACCCTTACGCCCGCTTCGAGCCAATTGGAAGATTTCTTCGCCGGCTTGCCCTTCAAGTCTTCGGTCACCGTTGGAGATCCCACACTGCAGCTGCACAACTGGGCATACGCTGGATTTTTCCAAGATGACTGGCGAGTCACCAGGAATCTGACCGTGAACTTTGGCGTGCGTTACGAGTACAACAGCGTTCCGCAGGAAGCGCACAACCTGCTGGGAAATTTCGACCCGAATGTCGGTCTCGTGCAAGTTGGGCACGGAATCAGCAGCCTCTACAACCCCGATCACAAGAACTTCGGCCCTCGCGGCGGCTTTGCCTGGGATATCACCGGGAACGGCCGGACAGTTCTGCGCGGCGGCGGCGGGTTGACCTACGAAACGATCAACTGGCAGTCGTATATTGCCTTCAACAACGCGTTCGGCCCGGGCAGCGTTCCGACAGGCTGGACCATCAACGGTGGGCAAACATCGGGCGGCACGATTGTGACAGGAAACGTCACCAACAAGAACTTCTTGAACCCGGTGCAATGGGACCAAGGTCCGGTTTACTCCACAGCGACCGACTGCTCTGACAACAGTCCCTGCCCCATCATGTCGGTGGACAGGAAACTTACGACGCCGTACGTGTGGAACTGGACAGTGAACCTGCAGCATGCCTTCACTCCCAACTTGTCGCTGCTAGCAGCGTATGTGGGCAATCGCGGATCGAATTTGACGGGGACCCGGGACATCAACCAGCCTCCGGTAGGTTCGGGCTGGGGGACCGATCCCCTTACCGGCGAGTTAACCCTATGCCTGGAGAGCGCCCCCGCATACGACAACTGTGTCGCTGATAACAACGGCGGTGAGGAAGCAAACCGGCCATACGCGACGAAGTTCTCCTATCTCGGCAACATCTTCAACATGGCGAACGTCTACCGGTCCAACTACAACGGACTTCAGGTCACATTGAATGCGAGGAACTACCATGGATTGAACATGGTGTTGGGCTACACCTACTCGCATGCGTCGGATAACGTGGGCGCAAACTGGGACTTCGGCTACGGTTCGGGACTTCCGCAGAACTCGTACAATCCGGGCGCGGAGTATGCCAACAGCGACTTCGACATTCGCCACCGATTCACTCTGTCTCTCACGTACGCGATTCCCGGACGCCCAGGTCATGGCCAGATGCTGGAAGGCTGGGAGATTAACTCCATCACTACGCTGCAAACCCCACAATACTGGGGACCGATCGATCTTGGGACCGATGCCGCAGGCACGGGCTCGCTGCCGGTAAGTCCTCCGGCGACGGCGCCGATCCGATGGAGCTTCTACCGCGCGGGAAGCGCGACGCGTGGCAACCCGTCGGACTTCAAGTCGGGCAAAGGAGTCGGAATTCCCTTCTACGCGCCGGGAGATCCGAACATGCCCTCCGGATGCGCGGGATCGGCGCTGGCCGCCGATAGTGGGACGGCGGGCGCGGAAACCGCTGCGTTGAATTTGTTCGGCTGCTACGCGGCGGGAAATTCCGTGATGATGGCGCCGCCGCTCGGACAATTCGGCAACATGGGCCGGAACATGTTCCCCGATTCCGGTTTTAAGAACTTTGATTTCTCGGTCGCCAAGAATTTTCACATCAGAGAAGCCATGCGGCTACAGTTCCGCGCGGAGTTCTTCAACATTCTCAACCACCCGAATTTCGCGAATCCGTATGGTGGTCAGAACGGGTACGGCTTCAACGATCCTTCCGTGCAACCCTTCGGCTGCGGTTGCGCCACGCCCGATGTGGCCGCTGCCAATCCCGCAGTGGGTTCGGGCGGATCGCGATCGGTTCAGATCGCCGCGAAGTTCGTTTTCTAGTTTGAGAAGCCACACAGCATAAAGGCCGGACGCAATTTCCGTCCGGCCTTTCTCATCGAAGGTGTGGTGCGAGTTCAGGCTATGACTAACAAGACAGGATTTGTCTTTTTCCTTTCGCTCCTTGTGGTTGTAACACCGGTCGTCGGCCTCGCACAGGAGCGTCGGGAACGCACCATCGACGAGATCAAGACCGAGGCGGTGCATCGCGCCGAGGTCGGGCAATATCCGCTGATCGGACTTGATCCGGCGGACGTCAAAGAAGCATTCGAAAGCGTTCACACGGGCGACAAGGACGAATGGGCTGCCGCGTTTATGCGCGTGGCCGATCGCTATTTCAATAAAGCCAAGCGGCTGGAAAAATCGGATCCGACCAAAGCCAACACCGACTACATCCGCGCGTGGCGCCTGTATTCTTTCGGCCGCTGGCCGATTCCCGCTTCACCGGGTAAACAGCGTTCGTATGAGAAAGCTATCGAGGCTTTTCTCGCTCATGCCAAGTTTTTCGACCCGCCGCTTGAAGTAGTACGCATTTCGTTTGAAGGGAAAGAAATCATCGGCTATCTGCGACTGCCGAAGAATGCCAAAGGACCGGTGCCGCTGGTCATTGCCGTGAACGGACTCGACAGCCGCAAGGAAGATTTGACCGAAAGCTTCGGTGCGATTCTTCCATTTGGAATCGGTTTTCTGGCGGTCGATGGTCCCGGAACCGGGCAGGCGCCGATCAAGGTCAGCGAAACCTCCGAGCGCATGCTTTCGAAGGTGATTGATTACGCGCAGTCGCGCCCGGAGATCGACAAGAACCGGATCGCGCTGCACGGCGTGAGTTGGGGCGCTTACTGGGCTACGAAGATGGCCATCGTTGAGCGCGAGCGGTTGCGTGGGGCGAGTGCGCAATCCCCTCCTGTCGATGAGTTCTTTCAGAAAGATTTTCTGATGAACCATCTGCTGGGCAATCGCGAATATCTCTTCGACCAGGTCCCCGCGCTGATGAACATTCTCGAAGGCGTGCACACGCTCGATGAGATGGCAGAGTATTTGCCGAATATGTCGCTGGTTCATCAGGACCTGCTCGGCAAGCCAATGGCCCCGATGCTCGTGGTCGCAGGAGTGCTGGACACGCAAGTTCCGATCGCTGACGAATACCTGCTGCTCAGCAAAGGCGACGTGCCGAAAGATGCCTGGATCAACCCGCGAGGCGGGCACTTGGGAAGGCAGGTCGGAGTGTGGCCCGATCCCCGCATTTTCAAAGAGGTGATCATTCCCTGGCTGGTGACAATTCTTGAAGCGGAACCTGCAAACCCAACGCGCTAACACTGAACATAATAATAATGACAACTATTCCGTTCGTTCCGACGAGTTCCGAGGGTGTCAGACCAGCCTCCGGCAAGTCACCCTGGTATCGCATTCTCTGGGTGCAGGTTCTGGTAGCGATTGCTCTCGCCATCGTGCTCGGCTATGTGGACCCTGCTCGAGGAATTGCGATGAAGCCGCTGGGCGACGCCTTCATCCGCCTGATCACCATGATCATCAGTCTGATCATCTTCTGCACGGTAGTCAGCGGAATCGCAGGCATGGAGAACCTGAAGAAAGTTGGCCGGGTGGGAGGCATCGCGCTTGTTTATTTCGAAATTGTCTCCACTGTTGCTCTCATGATCGGCCTTGTCGTGGGAAACGCGGTACGCCCCGGGAATGGATTCAACGTAAATGTCGCAACGCTCGATGCCAAAGCAGTGTCCGATTATGCGGGCCAGGCAAAGGCGCAAAGCGTCACCGAGTTCTTGCTGCACATTATCCCCACCACGGCAGTGGATGCCTTCGCCAAGGGCGACATTCTCGAAGTGGTTTTTGTGGCTTTGTTGTTCGGCTTCGCGCTCTCGGCCGTCGGGGACAGAGCACGGCCGGTAGTTGCATTCGTTGACTCCTTGACACACGTTGTGTTCGAGGTGACAAGGATTCTGATGAAGTTTGCGCCGGTCGGAGCTTTCGGGGCGATGGCTTACACCGTGGGCAAGTTTGGCCTTGCCGCCCTCGGTCCGCTGGCCAGGCTAATCGGGACGTTCTGGCTTACGTCGATCTTTTTTGTGTTGATCGTGCTCGGCGCCATCTGTTGGGCCGCGGGCTTCAGCATCTTTCGTTTCCTGGCCTATATCAAGGAGGAGATTCTGTTGGTGTTGGCCGTTAGCTCGTCAGAGATCGCAATCCCCACGCTGATGGCCAAGCTGGAAAAACTCGGCTGCTCCAAGTCTCTCGTCGGACTGGTGGTTCCAACCGGATTTACCTTCAACACGGATGGAACCAGCCTTTACATGACTTTGGCCGCCCTTTTTGTCGCGCAAGCAACGAATACGCACTTGACTCTGACTCAGCAGATCACGATTCTTGCGGTCGCAGTCCTTACCTCCAAGGGCGCCAGCGGCGTGCAGGGCGCCTCCTTCATAGCACTCGTAGCAACCTTGTCGGTGATCCCCACGATTCCCGTTGCTGGTATGGCGCTGATCCTCGGGATCGACCGCTTCATGAGCATGTTCCGCGCACTCGTTAATGTGATCGGCAACGGCGTCGCAACTCTTGTCGTGGCACGCCTGAACGGAGAACTTGACCGGCAAACACTACGGCGTAACATTGTTTGAGACCAGGCAGTTCCCGCTACATCCTGTCATTGCGCTTGCGACATCGATATATATTCAGCGACAATTTTCGCTGTCTGCTCATCGATCGGGGGAGTATCCCGTGGTGGCCCAATGGAAGCCGACTGCTTGGCTTTGATTCCGATATAGACGGCGTTGTACGGAGTGTCCCCTACGTTCTCTACTTTGTGCCGGAAGGGTGGAAACCACCGGGACTCGCCTGGCTTGGAGAAGACCTCCGTGACGGTGCCGTTCTGATCCGTGAATCGGAGATGCCCACCGGTGATCACGACGACCACTCCGCCCGGATGGTCGTGCAGACCCGACTTTTCGTGCGGACCGTAGTGAACGTTAACGACTTGCACCGCCGAGTTTTCGAAAGCGATTTTGTAATGAGAAGCCTCAACCTTGGTGGGGTCCTGGGCAAAGGCGACTGCCAAACCGGACAAAATCACGACCGCGATGCTGCAAGGCTTTGAAGGCATGCTTGTCCTCTCGGGTCATGCATCGGATTCGGTGCGTGCTGACGAATCACGCCACCTTCCGACAAGCTACTTTCAGTTCGCAATGATATCAAGCAAGAAATCGACGACGAATTCTCGGTATCCAACTGCAAGTTTCCCGAGCGGAACGAAACAGAGGTGTCTGTAGACGAATCTCACGGACTAGCAAAACCAGCTATGTGGGTCGATTGATGGACCAACACATGTTCCACCACGTGGACTAAAGGCATGACCACCGTTGGTCAGGCCGGTGCGGCCATCGGACTGCCCGCCGAGGCGGTCACCATTGCTGCCGTCCTCAAATCCATGGGCGCCTGCTCATTCGTTTTATCGTCAGCATAATCTCCGCAGGAATTCCGAGGAAGGCCGCGTTCTCATGATGGAGGACCTTGAAGGGATTCATTCAGCGTTGCTCGATGCATACAAAGCCGTTCTCGGAGTCAGTGGTGTGGATCGTGATGCACTCGGAGAAATGAAGTTGCCGACACGCCATCTTCCAATCTGAAGACAAATGCTGTGATGGGCAGGCGTGCGTTGCGCCCGGCCGCGACTCACGACTGCGTTCCCGTTTTTCCTGTGCGATACGCCCGCGGGTGTGCCCCGCTGATAGGTGCAGGATTCCCATCTAAGGACCTTGACGAGCAATCTCGGATATTGTATACAGATCGTCTCAGAGAATGAACTAGCTCGCCGGGCGGCCAGGAGAGTGTTTATATTAATCGCGCATCGAGATCCAGTGCCACCAAGGTGATCGGAGTTACGGTCGGATCGCTTCTACTTGCGAATGGGCCCAGACTGCAATCGCATATTAGCCACACCCAAGAGGAAGCGCCCTTCGTGGTCGCCGTATTTGAACACAAGGCCACCAGATACGATGTTTCGCGCCCACTTGTATTGCAGAGAGACTCAGCCGATCGAGCCGCGCTGGCTGATTGCGAAGGAGCGGAGTGCGGCACATCACCCGGTCCCTTCCTGGGCGATCCAGATGCTGGGCAAGAAGAAAGACCTGACGAAGCCATCCCTCCACCGACACCGTCACCCACTCTGAGTTCTGCTGGCATGGCGGTTGAGCAACGTGCACAGGGCACCCGGCCACCGGCGCCTCTGCTCGAAAGCTTCGACGGCCTAGGCGCCGGATTCGAAGGGCCGCAAGGCACAACCACCTTCCGCAATCCATCAGACAACAGTCTTGCCGTTGGCCCAGATCATCTCGTGCAGACTGTCAATTCCAGAATCGCAGTTTATTCGAAGAGGGGCAAGAAATACGACAAGAGTGGAACCGTGTTGTATGGAGCGGTGGCCACGAAATTCGTGTGGGCCGGTTTCGGCGGCGCGTGTGAGGCGCGCAACAGTGGTGACACGGTGGTCCGCTACGACCAGCTTGCCGGTCGATGGCTGATCGTGATGCCGATGTTTTCTCGAATTGCGCCCGGCGACTTTCCGGAAAAGCCCGACCGGGCCCGCGGCGAAGCAGCCCCACCTGGGCAGTTTGCGAAGTCTGGCGAGGCGTCTTCACCCGGTGCCGCTGCAGCCCTTCCCCCGAATCCGGTGCAGCCGCCCCCTCCGCCGGAACACGGGCAAAAACCGCCAGAAGCAAAGGGGGGAGTTTGGGCTATGTGCTATGCGGTGAGCACCGGGCCGGACCCGCTCGGCACATACTATCGTTACTCCTTTGAGCGGCCCTTGTTCCCGGATTACCCACGGCCGGCCATCTGGACCGATGGCTACTACGTGCCAACCAGCACTGGCGACGATGTTATTCAGAAGCATGTTTGCGTTGCGAATCGCGCGAAAATGCTGGCGGGACAACCGGCTACTGAACAGTGCATCGTCATCGACGGCGTAAACTTTCTAAATAACGCCGACATCGATGGCACGACAGCGCCGCCAGCGGGACGGCCGAACATCATGATGGCGGCTGGGGGCACACAGCTCAAGAATATCTTCGATGATGACGGCATCTACTTCTGGAAAGTGCACGTCGACTGGAATAATCCAGCCAACACGAAGGCCGATGGTCCCGTGAAGATCAAGGTTGCGCCGTATCACTACCTGTGCAACGGGCAGTTGTCGAGCTGCGTACCCCAACCCAATACTGAACGCCGGCTCGACGTGCAGGGCGACAAGATCATGCAGCGACTCGTCTACCGCAAAGTTGGCGGACACGAGTCGATCGTGGCTGCCCACTCGGTCGCTACGCAGGGCGGCGGAGGCGTGCGCTGGTACGAGTTCCGCCTCGACAAGAAGGGCGACCCGGAGCTATATCAGCAGGGCACGTATACACCGGAAGGGTTCTACCGCTGGATGCCCAGCATCGCGATGGACAAGAAAGGTGACATCGGCGTCGGATACTCGTTCGGCGGGTTACCGAATTTTCCGGGGCTGCGCTTCGCCGCGCGCCGGGCCGGCGATCCAAAGGGCCTGTTGACGTTGCACGAGTCCGTGCTTGCGACAGGCGAAGCGTCGCAGACCAACACGCTACGTTGGGAAGATTACACGACGACTGCGTTGGATCCGAACGATGACTGTACGTTCTGGTATGTCGGCGATTATCTGAAAGCAGGTGACATCGGCTACCGGACCAGGATCGGCTCGTTCCGCTTGCCCAATTGCAAAGGTGGACGCCAATCCGAAATTCATTCCCTAAAGAGGCGTGAGCAACATGGAAACCAAGATCTCCCGCCGTGAGTTGTTGAAGAATGCTGCAAGCGCATCCTGCCTCGCACTTACCGGCATCCCCTCCGTGGTAGAGGCGCGGCACCCGAATGGTCCGAGCACAGACGGACCCAGCACCGCGTTCGTGTCTCCAGCTTCCAGCCGGATTCTTCCTCTGACTTCAAACAGCGAAGTGATCATTCCGCCTCGTGGCGCGAGCTTCATGAAGTTCAGCTACGACTTTCCCGAGCCAGCCGTCGAATTTGGGGGGTTGAGAATCTCGTTTCGCCTGCACACCTTCGAAAACACTTACGGCCTGAATCAAGCTGCCATGACGGTCCGGGACGTTCCCGGCGGCCTCGATCTCACCTGCACTCAGCTCGTCTGGGCTGGAGGGCAACAGACCGCTCCCGGAAAATTGCACGCACGCGTCCGACAAAATGGCGATCAGATCGAGTGGACGGCGGTGGCTGAAATGGAGCAGCCAATCAAATCAGTGGTCGCAATTGTTCGCGGCGTTCCGCGCGGAAAAATCTCCGCCGGGGGACTTCCCTTCTTCGACCCGAAAGATGACGAGATTCTACTTGGATATCCGTTTGGCGCGGGAGCGCTTTTTCTGGAACGCGGCATGGCGACAATGTTCAACACGCCACTGGCAGTCATTCAAAGCGGGAATGCTGAGTTTTTTTCTCTTTCCGCGAGATGCGAAAGCGTGCGGGCGAACCGGTTTTACTTTCAGCCGGGAGAAGAGGGCTATCGCGTCGAACTGGTCTACGAGCAGGCCGGCTGGGTTATGAGTCCCAAACTTGAGAGTCCCCTGTGGTGCGCCGGACATGCCGCCAGCATGGAGGGCGCATGCCGTCCGCACTTCGCACATGTGGAGAAAACTTTCCATATTCCCAACTGGGAGACGCGCAGTGACGTCGCGGGTTGGTGCCGCGACGCTGCTCTCGCGATCAATCTGCATGGCATGCACTGGACGGGATACATATTCAACGACTACGCGAAAATGCTCACGATCCTGCAGTGGGTCGCGACGCAGATTCCGGCACGAGATGTATTCGTGCTGCTGCCCGCCTGGGATGGCCGCTTTTACTGGAATTATCCTCTCTATAAAACCGATCCGCGCATGGGCGGAGACGAAGGTTTCCGCATCCTCATTCACGAAGGCCAGAAGCTGGGCTTCCATTTCATGCCGATGTTCGGAACGAATTGCGCGAACATGCGGCATCCGGAGTTCGCGCAGTACGCCGATGCCACCATGTCGCAGATCGACGGTGACCACTTCGACCTGAATTGGGTCGATTGGGACAACGATCGCCATATGGAGGGCTGGAGCCCTTACATGAACGTCGGAGTCGATTCGTGGCGTAACTGGCTGTTCGCCCGCATCTCCGATGTGATAGACCGCTTTGGGCTGGATGCGTATTTCCTCGACATTGTGGGCGGCTGGGAGAACAACACCAAGGCAGATTCACACGAAGGCACGCGCCGCCTCGTCGCTGACCTGCGCGAGAAATATCCCCAGGTGATGGTGTTCGGCGAAATGCACTATGACGCCTTGCTGTCGTTTATTCCGGTGTTCCACGTGCAGCGCGAATCCGCCTACTGGCCCGCCTATACGAAGTATGCTCGCGCGTTCCAGCACCTGAGCCATCCGGCGCCTGGGCGAGGGAGCAGCGGTCTGCATGAGTCCGGTTTTGCGCGCTTCGATCCCAAGATCGTGTCGGCGGATTCCAGGATCATTCCGACGATTACGGTGGTCGATGATACGTTCGACCGATATCGGGATGTGATGGCCGATCTTATCTTGCAGGCGCGGTCGCGCGCGCGGATCGCTTGACTTGGACTGTGCCCTCTGACGCTGGAGACTCGCGTTCAAAGCCAGAGCCTTCTACTGCCAGAGCACAACCGGCAATTTATCCAGATCGAAATACATCCGATAGTAGTAATCGCCTGCGATCGAGTAGAACGGCCGGAACTTTGCCATCACGTTGCTGCCATCAGCTGGGGCGAAGCGAAAAACGCCAGGGCCTTCCTCGTTGTCGGCAACCAGATATTTGTTCAGGTCGTCGTTGTTTTCCGGCAGTTTGAAGATCGGTTCGTGGATCATGCCATCCTGTACAAGTACGACCGGCCCACGAACTACGGCGGCGCGGTGCGGATGTTGCGCGTCGACGGCCTGCCACCGCATCCGTAGTGGAATAGTGATCTCTACCGTATCGCCGGAGTTCCAAGCGCGGTCCACCGTGGCCCAGGTGCCCGGCTGGCAAGCTGGTTTGATACGGCGCGCCATTCACTTTCACCGACGCGCCCTGCGCCCACTCGGGAATTCGCATGCGCAAGGGGAACTTCATGCTGCGGTCCATCTGCAGGGTCAGCGTGCTGGTTTCAGCCTCCGGATAGCGTGTGTCCTGCACCAGCCTCACCGCTCCGTCGCTGCGCTTCCAGGTGACCTCCGAGGGAACATACAGGTTGACGTACAAGCTGGAATCATCTTTGTAGTAGATGAGGTTGTGAAAGTCGGCGACATCCTGAATGTAGGTGCCGGAGCAGCAGGTGTAAGCATTGCGGCTGAAGATTTTAACACCACCGCCGACGCGATAGTCGGCATAGTAGAAATGGCGGCCCTTGCCGTTAATCTGCAATGCTGCCCCGATCCCGTTGTAGAGCAACCGCTCCGCCCAGTCACCATACCGCGCCTTTCCTGTGAACTGCATCAGGTAGCGTGACATCTTGAAACCGGCCCACGATCCGCAGGGAGTTTCAAAGCTGTTGAGCTGATAGTCGAGCGCCCTGCCCAAGCTTCCCGCAGGCATGATTCTTTCCACTGGTCCGTAGCCTCCGGTGGCATAGCACTGCGTGTTCTGCAGAAAGTCGTAGCCATTCTCCACCACGCGCAAGTGCGTGGGGTCGCCGGTGACCGCATATCGCATGGATGCGCTGCTGAACGAGTTCACATGGCTGTAGGCATGGACGCCGCTGGCATGCGGCGGCGACGACGTGTTGCCGAATTTGTCCCAGTAAGAGTGATACAGCCAGACCTCAGCGAAATCCTTGAACTGCTTGTTGCCGGTGAGTTGATAAGCGCGAAACAGATTCTCCGGCTGGGTGTACCATTCGAGCGGTTTCCCGGAGTGCATCTCCCAGGGCTTCGGCGCAGCCGGTTGCCGGGTGCGGTCGAACGTCTTGCTGGCATAGGCAGTGACTCTTTCGAGCAGAGGCATAGCATCGCTTTCGCCTGCGTACTTGTGCATATCCACCAGGCCGCAAACCAGCTTCTCGTAGGGGTAGACATTCATCCTGCAACTGCCGTCAGGGCCGACGGTCTTGGAAAACTCCGCCAGCAGGTACGCGGCCTTATCGCGCATTGCCTGGTCGCCGGTGGCGCGATACATGCGCGACATTCCGCTCAACCACTGGCCGAAGACGGTGGAGCTGTCTTCGTCGCACCATCCTCCCAGCGGCCTGCCCGGCGCGGGCAATCCCGCCTTGGCGCGGAATCCCTGCAGGATGTCCTCATTCGATTCGTTGAAGTAGAACTCGCGCGCGTGCAGATACTGATCATTCCAGCGACTGTCGCGCAGGCGTACGCCGTCATAGTCAAAGGCGCTGATCTTGGTCACGCGGGGATCGATGTCGAGAGGGGATGTGTTGGCGCGCGCTGCCACCCCGGCGATCACGCCCGTAGCTGCTAGTCCTTTAAGAAAATCACGGCGGTCCATTTTCTGTCTCCTGATTTTCTGATTCCCGGTCCTGTGGGATAACTGTTGAAGGTAATGGTAGGCCTCCTGTGGCTCAAAATTGTAGTTGGCAACCGATTTTTTAGGAATGCCAAACGCTCGATCCCCATTTTTGTGATTGGCCTGCCCCACTCTTCTCCATAGAACGAACTTAGGATCCGATTGCAAATGCGTGCCTGAGCAGATTTAATGGCGTTGGAAAAATCAAGACCTCCGAAAGGGCCGCCAGACCTCCCGTGAACAGCAGACTTTCCCGTCGTCACCTTCTCAAATCAATCGGAACAGCCGGCGTTGCCTCACTGGTTCCCAATGTCGACGCCAGCGAGACGTCTCCGCGATCTCACTCGATTCCTCCGGCATCGCGCGCCACCAATAAATCCGATCTGGTGCGGCTTTCCTCGGGTCGGATGATCGTGATGTTTGACCGCCGGAACGGCACACTCTACTCGATTACTGAGGCCCACGATGCGCCGGGAACAAACTTCCTTGGGAACTCCGACAATTCGCTCGGCATCAAGAATGCAGATACGCATTGGACCGGCGACGTAGTCACCACGATCTGGGAGCTGAAGACTCCGGAATGGATTCGCGAGCAGGAGAGCTTCGTCCCATACCGGATTTCGGGAAAATGGAAACGCGAGTCGACCCTGGCTTCGCCGGATCTCCGCGAGGTTGGGTTCGATGGGAAGGTCTTCGCCGTCAAGTATGCAGGGCGCTCGCGAAACGAAGATGGCATCCAGAGCTACGTCCTCAGCATGAGCTATCGCTTCGCGGATGACGGTTCGCTGCTGTTCGACGTGGAGTTTGAGAATACGACCGGCCGCACCTTGGAATTCGGCGAACTCGCATTCCCGCTCCGCGCCAACGACGATTACGCTGCTCCCTATGCGGGGGCTACCACGACCCTGGCGAACGCCAGCGGGAAGCTGGCCGCGATGCAAAAGACTGTTCACGAACAGAAAGTCCTTTGCCATTCCTTTGTGGCGGGCCACAGTTCCTACGCATTATTGCAACGTCCCCGTGGAGACGCGCCGTTTCTTTTTTTTCACTGCCTGCAAGACACTTCCTTCGAATGCATCTACAAGACGCCCGCCGAGGGAGGCGACTGGATCGGGACCGATCTGTTCGCGGTGCACTCCAACGCTACCAAAGACCTGCGGAACTGGGGCTGGAATCCCTGGGTGAACGGGCATTCATCCCTGGTATTGGAGCCTGGTCAGAAGAAGTCATACCAGATGCGATTCGTGTTTCTGGATGAATACTCCGGAATCGCAAGGGAATTGACGGCGGCGGGCAACCTGGGAATTCGCATCGTTCCCTCGATGGTGGTGCAGGAGGACACGGACGCTTACGTCGAGCTGGATTCCGCTAACGACCCTGAGGCAATCGAAATTCACTCGGATGGAATTACCCTCAAAGAGCGGAAGCGTACTGATAAATCCACATTCTTGACGTTGTCATTTCATGGCAGGGGCCAGAAGAGTCTCCGGCTGCTGTACAACGGAAAACGCTGGACCAACCTGCATTTTTTCTGTGTCGAAGATGCAGAACAGTTGCTGAAGGCGCGGGCCCGCTTTATGGCGGAGCGGCAATTCGTAGTGAGCCCCGACGATCCCTACCATCGCCATCATATGTTTCTGCCATTCGACTATCGGCGCGCGACTCGCCTCGATGACAACGATGACGTTTGGGAAGTAGGAGGCACCGACGACCCCGGTTTCGGCGATCCCTTATTCCTGGTGGCGAAGAATTCGGTTCTTCCCTCTCGCGACGAGATCGAGAAACTGGAGATGTTCGTATCCGATTGCCTGTTCAAGTACATCCAGAACCCTGAGACTTACGAAATACGGGCGTCTCTGTACTGGAAAGTGAGGACACCGTCGAGTCCGTGGGGAAGCTGGTCCGAGAAACGAAGCGAGACCACGTGGCGAACCTACAACTACGCCTTCGTCACTAATATTTATCACGGCATGTACCGCATTGGGCGCGAATATGACGTTCTATCGCATCGCACCGCGCTGGACTACCTTCGGCTCTGCTATGAAACCTGTAGAAAGTGGTTTACCACGGGACCTTACAAGCGGTTTGGCTTGATTACCGGTTTGAACGCGGTGAACATCGTCGAAGACCTCCAGAGCGAAGGATGGCAGAAGGAGTATGAAACGATTCTGGCGCTGATGAAAGAAACGAACCAGGTTTTCCTGACAGATCCCTATCCGTACAGCTCTGAGATACAGATCGACGAAACTGCACAGCCGCAGGTTTATTTTTTCACCCGCTACTTCGGCAAGACCCACGGCGAAGCCGAAAGCTGGAAGAGGAATGCGGAAGTGCGGCAAGTTTTGCAGGCCATGCGAGGTGGGGATCAGCCCATCTGGTTCCTGTACGGTAACGATTTATTTGCCCATCCTGACTTGCGGGGCCAGATTTCCTGTTGGCATTCCGAAGCTCTGAACGGCATGGCTTTGATGCAGGCCTTTGAAGACACTGGCGATGTCTCGCTGCCTTTGAAAGGCTACTCGGGAATGATGAGCGTCCTCCACAACGTGCTGCCTGACGGCATGGGCTTTGGATGGTTCAAACTTGATCCCGGCGTCTTTGCATGTGAACCGCCGAGAACATTCGAGGGAGGTTCGGGTTTGTGGGCCTTTCTGCAAGCCGCAAAATCCTATGTGGTGAACGACCCGAGCTTCGGCTGGATAGGCTATGGGTGCCGGGCTGAGAACCAAGCCAACGAGGTCCGCGTATTCCCCAAGGACGGCGTGCGCAAACGAATGTTGATTGTCCCCGATAAGTTGCAGGTAATTCTGCGGCGAGGCGAAATCAAGTCACTGACTTTCGACCGCAGGACCTCGGCGGTCAATTTGCAAGTCGAAGACACCACCGGGATGGTGAAGATTGTGCCTGTAACCATCGAGGGCTTGGAGCCGGGTGAGTACCGAGTGCGGACGATGAACTCGGAATTCCGCGCACAAGCATCGGAGAAGCTTGGGTTCGAAGTGCCAATGGAGGAGGCGACGTCGCTGCACATTTCTAGAGCAGTAGAGAAGTAAGCAGAGACGTAATTGGGGTCGCCTAGTTTTGTGCAACCCTCGATCTTTTGCTTATCGTGGTTTGCAACCCACCAGGAGCCATTTCTAACTCCATCAGGGAAACCGGAATCATGCCCTCGTTGTTGAAGCGGTCCATGAAATCGCGCAGCACAAACGGCTTGCCGGCCGAGTCCTGCTGGTGGGCATAGTCCGTGATCAGTTCGTCAACGAGCATCTTGCCGGTGATGTAGCAGCTGCCATAGCCGGGCTGGCGGAGATACAGCAACTGCTCGAATACGGTGAGCGAGTCCTTTGCCTTGGCCCAGCCGCGCGGTGTCCATTCGGCCTGGAACTGTCCTGCCTGCTCCAGCGTAAATTGATTCGCCTGTACATAGAGCGAGGCCAAGCCGCGCGCGGCGCGATTCGCCAGCATGATCCAGACCAGTTCCCTGCCCCGCCGATTGTCGTCGTAAAGGCCTACATGCATCATGAGCTCTTCGAAAGCGGTGGCGAAACCCTCTGCGCGATTGTCCCAGATGTTTGAGAGCAGGATCTGACGGCGAATCGGGCTGGGATTCGGCTCGTCCCGCATCCGGGAGAGGTCGATCCAGTGGTAGTCGTGCGAGTAAAGCAGCATAGGCTCGCGGTGTGTGACGCGGGTGAAGAACACCCTTTGGTCCGCTGGGACGAAGTGACCGAGTTCTTCTGCGAGCGACGGCCTGATGTAAGGCTTGTCCGGAATGATCTCCTGCTTCACCAGGAAATTGACGAACTTATCGAACCGGTCATGCGCCAGCTTGTCGAACGCGGCGGCATCAGCGGCCGGCTCCAGCGGGGGCAGGTTGCGGTTGTTGTGTTCCTCGAGGCGTAGGGACGCTTGCGCGCGCTCCAATTCGCGGCGCAGCAGGACGACCTCCTCGTCCCAGTTGTAGGGAATGAAGTGCACGTTCTGTTGATACCAGGTGTAGTTTTCCTTGCCCACGCCCGACGGGCCGGTCTTGCTGGGCGCCAGCTTCTCCAACCACGCGACGAACTCGTCAGTCGCCGTACGAGCGGCGGCCACGGCGGCGCGCAACTCCGGGCTGGTCCCGCTCAGATCGGGGTGCTGGTGTTCGGCCAGCGTGTGGACGGTAAGTGTCCCGGCGCTCGAACGAAGCCAACGTGCGGGACTGATTGCGGAGCTCCTCCTCGCCATACACCCAGAGGTCGTGCGCGTTGCTGGCCTTGAGATTCTCCTTTGCCTCGGCCAGCAGGGCGGGGATCATGCCGATCTTCGCAGTTAAGTCTCTCTGCGCCTCGGGATCGAGCGGGAAGCGATAGTTGTACAGCTTGATCTCGGGGTAGGAGACCGGGCCCTCGCGCGAGGGTACGTCGCTGCGTGAGTCCGAAATGCTCACATAGAATGCGGGATCGCGCGACCAGGGACGGAGCACCCTGAGGTTGAAGTCGAGTCCATTCATCTCAGCCTTCACCAGCTTGTAGTCGTTCTGCTCTTCAATGGGCCATGACTTTGGATCAATTGCGTCGAGCCGCTTGCGCCACCGGATAAGAGCCGCAGCCTTAGCCGCCATCGCGCTCGCGCTGTAGTCTGGAACATTATTCTTCATCACGGGATGTTCGAATTCCCGCCATTGTTGAAAAAGGTTGACCAACGCGGGATATCCATCAGGCTCGCTTGCCGCCCTTGCCGAACCACTGAGTATTCCTCCGAAGAACAGGGTCCCAATAGCCACAGCACGACAGAGTCGAAGGCGCATTTTCGCGGAACGATACTTGCAGTCGGGATAGCCAATCACTGAGATCTCCTCATTGTCGAATTGAATGCCTGGACGGGGTGGGCTAGCCTATCGTGCATTTGGCGGTTGGCGCAAGGGTGAGATCCGCGGGACGGAAGTCCTCGGCGTTCCGTCGCCGTCAATTGTGCTACACTCTCAGGTCTTGCGATCCCGGCGAGTCGTTAAATTGGGCGCCGCGCCGAGACAGGCCGCTCGCAATCAGAAAATTGAGATAGGTCTGGGTACAAGGTTCGGGTCATGTCCGAGGCTGAAGGAAATGGACGGGACGCGGTTTCGCGCCGCCGATTCCTCAGGGCGCTCGCCTCGACAGGGCTGAGCAGCATCCTCACTCCCGCGTTTTTTCGTCAAATTCGATGCTGGGAAACCTCTGGCCGCGACTGTTTTACCCGCCTTTTGAGGAGATTCCTCCCTCGCGCAGCGGCATTACATGGACCCACGTAGCCGGGTTTTCTCCGAATATGTATGAGCCGGAGACCATGGGTGCCGGCTGCGCTTTTCTTGACTACGACAACGACGGCTGGATGGACATCTATCTTGTGAACAGCGGGCCGTGCGACTTCTACACCCCAAAGCAGCCCCTGCGCAATGCCCTGTACCACAACAACCGGGACGGCACTTTCACCGACGTGACGGCAAAGGCCGGTGTGACGGGAAACGCCTACGGCATGGGCGTTGCTGTTGGCGATTACGACGCGGATGGGTTCCCGGATCTCTACGTCACTCAGTACCCGCGCAGCGTCCTCTATCACAACAACGGCGATGGCACATTCACCGACGTCACGGCGAAGGCCGGGGTGGCGGCGCCGGGGTGGAGCATGAGCGCTGCCTGGTTCGATTACGACAACGACGGGCGGCTGGACTTGTTTGTTTGCCAGTATCTAAAGCTGGACACAACCATATGGTGCGGAGACAAACTGATCGGCGAACGCTGGTACTGCCGGCCCACCGTCTACAACTCGACGCCTTCCTGGCTCTTTCACAACAACGGTGACGGCACATTTACCGATGTCAGCAAGGAAAGCGGCATCGCGCAATCCCTGGGAAAGGCATTGGGCGTTGTCGCAGCCGACATCAACAACGACGGGTGGATGGACCTCTTCGTCGGCAATGACACGGAGCCGAACTTCCTCTGGGCCAACCGTGGTAAGGGCCGCTTCGAAGAGACTGGGGCGCTGGCGGGCGTGGGTTTCAGCGCCTTTGGCCGCCCCCGGTCGGGCATGGGCGTCGATGCCAGCGATTACGATCAGGACGGCAAGATTGACCTTTTCCTAACCACCGTGGATCACGAGATGTTCTCGCTCTATCACCAGGAGCGAGATGAGATTTTTAGCGACGTCGCCCCTCGCTTTGGGATCGCCTCGCAAACTTTTAACCTTAGCGGCATGGGTATTAAATTCTTCGACTACGACAACGACGGCAACCCCGACATCATCATTTCCAATGGCCACCCCGAACTGAATGTGGCCAAAATGGTGTCGGGCGTGACCTATGAGGAGCCCATGTTGCTCTTTCGCAACACTGGCAACGGCTTCGAAAATGTCAGCAAGCAGAGCGGTCCAATCTTTTCCAAACCTATCCCAGGCCGTGGCTTAGCCGTGGGGGACTTCGACAACGACGGTTCAGTTGACGTGCTGGTCGCGGTCGGTGATGGCGCTCCTATTCTGTTGCGGAATAACGCGGGTCGGCAAAATCACTGGTTGGGAGTCCGACTCATAGGCCGGAAGTCCAATATAGACGGAGTCGGCGCCAAGGTGACCTACCGCTCCGGCAACTTTCAGAGGGATTGCTACAAGTGTGGCGGTGGCGGCTATTTGGCCGCCCACGACCCGCGTCTTGTGCTGGGTCTCGGGCAGCGAACCAAGATGGATTGGCTCGAGGTGAAATGGCCGCAGCCGGGCGCTACCACCGAGCGTTTCACCAATCTACCCCTCGACCGATACATCACTATCGTCGAAGGGGAAGGAAAGTGGAAATAATGGACGGTGGTCAATTCGGCTAGTGCGGCTGGGCTACGTCCTGCGGCGGCAGCGTCATCATACGCGGCTTATTTTTCTCCACCTGGCGTTGCAGAGCCAAAAGCCGGTCAGCCTCCGGCTTGTTTCCCGTCCGGGCATAAGCGGTCGCGAGCTGATAGTAGCCCGCGGGGTCAGATGGGCTCCATGTCCGTGTATTTCTTGAGAGGCGTGATCGCATCCGAGTACTTTCCCGCCGCATTGAGCGCCATACCGAGTCCGAGGTAGGCCTCCGCCAGCCCGGCGTCAAATTGCGTCGCTCGGGAAAAATGCTCGATGGCCTCGTCCGCTTTTTGATTTCTCCACGCCAGGTCGCCCAGCATGAACTCTGCGGTGGGTGAGGTAGGGTTGATCTTCAGTTCAGCCTCGAATTCTTTCGTGGCTTCCTCGGTTACGCTGGGGTCCAGAGGCTTGGAGAGAAGGATCCGGCCGAGCTGGTAATGAATCCCGGGCTGATTCGGGTTTTGCTGCAGGATCTTACGAAACTGCGCCGCGGCGTCGTCCCATTTCCCCTGCGCTTGAAACGTCTCGGCGATAAGCGTCTCCGCCTCAGGCGACGAAGGAGACTTTTCTATCAGTTCCTGGGCTGTGCGATTGGCCAGTTCGGAGTAATAGCGGGTTGTAATGTAGAGAACTTTCGGATCCCCGGGAAACTCGCGCGTGAGTAAGACGATAGACTCGGCGACTATGTCACGTTGATCGGTAGCCATCCCGCATTGTGCCCGTGCCATTACCACATCATGCAGAAGGTCCTTGTCTTGAATTTTGGGGATGACTCTCTTCAGTATGGGCAGCGCTTCTTTGCAATGGCCCCTCGTGCCCAGGGTAATGCCGCGCTCGGCTGTGGTGGTGGGAGACTCGCCGGCCGCTGGAGTCTTGGAACTTTGAGCGATCAACCATTCGCATGAATTTCCGCAAACCACAGCGGCGAGGAGCAAAAGGATGCGCCGAGGCTTCGCGAAGACCCAGTTCAATCCGCCACAGGTTCATAGGCCATTATATTGCGGAGGCATTCGCCGGACCGCGTCAATACGTAACTTCCACATGAGATCTTACCTTGGCGCCCCGACGGAATGTTCACAACTTCCTGCTCGCGTGAAAAATCGGTCCAGGGAGCGCCATTCAGCGTGACAGTGCGAAACACTTTGCCGCCAGGCACGCGCAAGCGCAGCTTGGTGGCTGCCCGGTAACCCTCCGGCAACTGTAGGACAGCGGAGACCTTTCCATGGTCAATGTCCGAGTGCAACTCGTATCCCACATTTCCGAAGCGGGTCGGTGCATCCGCGACCGCGATGGTTTTCCCCTGCTCAAGCCAGACCCTCGGCGTCGCCTTGGCGAGCCAGACGACCGGCTCGTCCGGGTTTTCAAATACCAGCATCCACTTCGTGAAGGTCGGAATGCTTACTTCCGAAGGAGTGCAATAGGGGCCTTCGAGTGTACCGTCGATCCTGGCGCCTTCCACGGCAGTCCAGTTTCCGCGCGAATAAATGTGTGCCCGGTGGGCATAGTAAAGCAGGAGGAACTCCCGCGGCCAGTCATACAACAGCCGGGCATAAGCGGGGCCAAAATCCAGAAATCCGTTGTAATACTGGCCGCCTCTGGGAAGCCCGAAGAGCGACTCGCCCCGGGCGGCAAGTGAGTCGGTGACCGCGCGGGCCTGCTTTTCCGTCAGTTCAGCGGACTCGAGCATTTCCATGTACGCGCGGTCTTTCCCATACGTCGGCGTGTCGCCCGCGACCGCCGGAACATAGGGCGGTTGCTTGGTGCGATCGATCGATCTGTCGATGGCGGAATCCATGTCCTTTTTCATCTCCGCGGATTCCTGCAACATGGCGCGGCCTTCTTTTTCGAGATGAGCGTCGTGGAGTTTGCGGCCCATTTCGACCCATACTTCGCCGAGGTCGTGGAATCCTCTGGCGGCTTCTGCGTTGTTGGAAAAATGGGGCTGCATGAAGCGGTAAGGATCGATCTTCAGCGAGCTGTCGTGCTCTGACCAGCCGCGAATGATGCCGTAGGTAATGTCCGACGAGGGAACCTCTTTCGATTGCTTTCGCAGCGTACGAAAGAGGTCCACGATGGCTTGCAACTTCTTCTCGTGCTTGCGCAAGAGCTTGTCGTCCTGGCTATAGGCGTAGTACTTCGCCACAGCGGTCAACATTTTGCCGTACTGGCCGATTTCAGGCCCGCGAGTATCGATTGAGCCATCGTCGCGTACGGAATTGGTGAAATAGTCGTCTATGTAACGTCCTGCGACATCGAAGAGTCCCCATTCGACGAACGCCACGACACTGGTGTTGAAGACGTCCTGAAACGTGTCCACATTGTTGTAGCCGTAGCCGCCAAAGACATTGATTCCGCCGAGCGGAGGGTAACCATATTTGGGATGGTCGCCTACGCGCGTGATTTCTTCCACCAGCAGAGCGTGCAGGCAGAATTCCCTGAGGCTGGGGTCAGGCACATCGATCTTCATGGGAGGATTCAGATCGCGCGCCCAGACTGCGTGGACGTGATACAAGGCCTTGTAGAACTCCGCGGCGGAGGGCTCGCCTCGCGGCGGGAACGGAAGGTGGTGGTAGTAGTAATGAGCTTCTTTGAGCTGGGCGCCGTCAACCAGCAGGGCGCGGTACCAGATGGGCTGGGTCCAGAAATGGCCCGGCTCTTCGGCGAACATGGTCTCTTCCCAATATCCGCGCTCGCCGGTGGGGAAAACGAAACGATTCACCGGAAGCCAGCCCCCGACGAGTCCTTCCCAAACGTCATTCCTTGCCCGGGCATCACGGATTCCGGCAAAGAGCTTGCCGAGGTCGACGTAAATCTCGTCGCTGAAGGCGCCGAAGGCGAAGGTGGGTTTATCGTCGGACTGCCGGGTTCCGACAAAACTGGGAACCCGCAACGGAGGAAGTGCAGCCGCAACGGCGCCATAGTCGGGATCGGCCGTGCCGGCGAGGAGTTCCTGGCCGAGGATGTCGTTTTCCGATTTGGCGATTTCTTCCTGCGTCCGCCCGCGATAGAGGGTTCCGGGCGCAGCGCTGGTAGGCTCAAGACTCTTGGGCAGGTTCAGAACCACGCCTCGCTTGCCAACGTAAATGATGCTGCCTCGGCGGTCCGTCAATTCTTCGAAGACGGCGAGGTTGCCTTCCGGCTCCTCGATCACGGCCATCAATGTCCAAGCGCCAAAATTCTCGCCCTTCGCCGACGCTGACCGGCTGGTGAGCCGCGGCATCGATCACGGTGACATTCTGCTTTTCGACGTCGAAGCCTTGAATCTCGATACTCGGAGAAGTGGTGAGATCTGCGGCAGAAGGGTTACCAGCGTGCGCCGCGATCAATGACGGGCTTGCGAAAAACAGGGCAGCTCGAGACAAAGAGTGCTGCCAAGAAGGACCAAGCCGAAGACCTCCTAATCCGCACATGTCGCGCCTTCAAGCCCGCTGGTTTACTAATCGAGGCGCGCACTGCCGCATAGTTCGAGATCTCCATTTTCCCCCTGACTCGATGTATACCTAACTGCCGCAAGAAAATATTGTGTCTGGCACGGTTTTTCTGAAGGTTTAATGAAAAACCGCGAGTTGCCTCCGCCGAAGCACAGCCCATTAAAAAGAATGCCTTAACGGGCTGCACGGCAGCCCGTTAAGGCGTAATCAAGAAAACACTCCTTGAAGCCAGAGCTCAGAACTCTATGTTCGCCCGGAACTCGATCTGGCGAGCACCCAGACCCACCTGACCGGGTCGGCCTGTACCACGCTCGATTCACCGAATGTCGCGCTCTGGATCGGCGCCGAGGTGTTCTGGATGAAGCCCTGGCTGGTGCTGTTGTAACCGCCAGCCGGGTTCGCCCACACCGGGATGGTTCCACACGTTGATAAACTCACTCTGGAAGATGAACCTGACGTTCTCGCGAATCGCAAAGGTCTTCGTGATCGCCAGATCCTGGCTGAAGGTGTGCGGTCCGTACAACCACGGGTGCGCTCCGAAGACGCCCGGAGTTGTGTTGGGTGAAATGAGCGCTTCATAAAATTCGGGTTGATTGTGAGCGCAACGGTGCTTTCCCGGAATGTGACGTACTTTAGAGGCATCGGCAGATCGGCAAGCGAGACCCCGTTAAGATTTACGCCGCCATCGCCGTACACATCACCCACCGGAGTGTTGGTTGGGCCATTGACAGTATTGAAGCCGCCCAGCAGCTGATAGGGGCCGCCCGTCTGCCAGTTCACAATCGTTCCCACAGACCAGCCGCCGACGATCTTGTCCGTCAATTCCGCTGTTATGGCAAACCGTCTGCCTTTGCCGAATGGCAAGTCGTAAGTGCCGTTCGCGTGGATCACGTGCCGGTAGTCAAATCCAGTGGGTCCGTAGCTATCGCGCAGGTTGCGCATGGTGAACATGTTGAAGGCACCGGTCCAGGAGTTGTTCGGCTGAACACCCAAGGCATGGCTCCAGGCATAGTTCACGTCAAACTGCATCCCGTGCCAGGGTTTCTGGCGGAAATCGACCTGGAGAGAGTGGTAGGTTCCGTAACCAGGGTCGTTCTGGTAACCAGTTGCCTTGCCTGCGTTGTATGGATTCGCCTGGAAGAAGTTGATGGGATAGCCCGCTCCGGGATTTGGACACCGTTTATGGCGCAGGGCGAGAAGTTAGCGCCACCAATCAGATTGCAGAGGTAGGTCGAGCTGCCCGCCAAGTCGCTGGCGAACTGACCGGCAGCGCCGTTCTTGAGATCGGTGATAAAGTCGCCATTGGTCAAGAACCGTTGCGTCTCCTCCGGCGGCGGCCGTCATGATGGGCAACGGACTTCCGGGCAAACCATTGTTAGCAAATGTATTCCCGCTACCTTCCCTTTGTTGATCGCCAGGTTTTGCTGCGCCTGCTTGAACTCGTCAAGGAACCCGTTTTCGAAGATATTGACTTCGTTGGGGTTCTGACGATCCACTGGTGCACGCTGCGATTACCCAGGTAGCGGACCTCGAGCACGTTGCTCGAGCCCAGCGCCCGCTGGATGCCGAAGTTCCACGACATCACGTAGGGTTGATGCATATGCTCATTCATGCCATTTACCCCCGACCAGTATCCGAAGAACGTTTCCTGCGATTCAGGAATCACCGCCTGGTACGTTGCAGGGCTGACGAAGAAAGGCGCAGGCTGAGGGTCCCCGAGAGCGTAGCTGCCCGCATAGTAGCCGCCGGTTGGTGGCAACGTCGAACCGGGAACCTGTGGCCTGAGATTGAAGGCTTGGTAGAACGCGTAGCCTTCATTGGAGGCCGAGTTCCAGAAGAACTGGTAAGGCTCGGTCATGCGCCGCAGTCCAAAGCCGGCGCGTATGACGGTGTTGTTTCCACCGAACAGCTTACCCATAGCGCCTTCGGTCTTGCTGGGGTTCCACGAGATACCGAGTTGAGGCTGCGGCGTCACGTACCAGCCGTTGTACGCGCTCGGCCTGGCCCGATATTGGGGGTTTAGCCCGTTGGGGTCCGTGGTCAGGGCGCCGGGGCTAAATATATTGCCAACTCCTGACGGCCCCCAGATGCCAACGTTGTCGGCGCTGTGATAGCCGACGGTAAGGTCTTTGGACGGACTGACGAAGTCCCAGCGCAGTCCGGCGTTGATCGTCAGGTGCGGCTTGGCGCGCCACGCATCCTGGACGAACAGTCCCGTACCGTGCTGGAGTTCATCCAGGAAGTACCCTCCCACGGAGGTGGAATACTGTCTGGTTTTGACATCCAGCGGGAAGCCGGCGCCACCAGGGTCGACACCGCTGATTCTTCCCGCCAGCGTTGCGTACATACTCTCTGCGTGGGTCAAGTCGCTTGCCGAAGCGTTCGGGAAGTTCGCGTCAAAGTAGTTCCTAAACACCGTTGCGGCAGGGTCGGCGGGATCGATACCCATATGGATGAACGGGAATCCGGCCGGTGCATTGTAGTAATGATCCTGCTCGCGGAAGAACGAGAAACCAAAGCTCACCGTGTGCTTGGCCTTCTGCCAAGTCACATTGTCTGATGCGTTGAACAGCGGATAGTAGGTTCCGATCGGCAAGTTATTCAGTTCTACGCCAGAAGCACCGTAGGCAAAATTAATAGAGGGCTGCGTCAGCCATGCCGGAGTAAGGTCGTACCCATAGGTGTTGCTGTTGTACAGGTAGCCGGCGCGGAAGGAGTTGAGCAATGTTTTCGACATCGTCCAGTCCAGACCGAGCGCGAGCGTGAAGTACTTGGCATTGTTCGTGCCGCCGAATTTCGAGTAGTACGAACCCGGCAATGGCGGTATATCGCCATTCTGCTGGCTCTGCTTCGTCATATTCCAGGAGAGAAACAGCCGCAGGTTATCCCGCATGTTGTAGTCGAGGCGGACCGTCGGGAAATACTGGGTCAGAGGAGTGGGATAACCCCAATGCACATCTACCAAATTCGCGTCGGAGTTCTGAGTAACCGAACCAGCGGATAAGGAAGAGGTGATATTCGAGAAAATCGTTCCAACATTCGGGTTTACCACACTGGGAAGGCCGTTGGGTCCGGCTATATTCGTAAGCAGATTGACAGTACCTTGGCTAAACGTAAACACGCCCGTCTGAGCCAATGGGCTCATCACCGTGTTGCTGTTGGTGTTTCCACTAGGCTGCTTGGCCATGGCGAAGGTGCCAAAGAAGAACAACTTGTCCTTAATGATGGCGCCGCCCAAACTGCCGCCGAATTCATTTCGGATAAATGGGTTTTTCTTGACGGTTGGGTCAACAGTCGCCCTGAGACTGTCATTGAGCCAAGTGTCAGCATTCAAAACGGTATTGCGAAAATCTTCATAAACGCGCCCATGAAAGGCGTTGCTTCCGCGACGCGTCACGAAATTCACCTGCATGTCCGAGATGCCGTAGCCAGTGTTCACATTCAGTTGGTCGGTCTGGACGGTCATTTCTTCCATGTTCTCGACGCGGGCTTGGACAAGAGGCTGGGCCGCGCCGGCAAACTTCATGCGCTGCGTGGTGCCCACGACCCCATCGACGTTATTTCCCGTCGCCATGTAGGGCAGGCCATTCCAGGTGCCGCCGGCGTACCCCACGACGAGTTGGGACATGGCGGAGATATCGCGGCCGATGAGGGGCAGGTCCTCAACCTGCTTCATGTCGATCGTGGCGGTGATGGCGTTGGATTCCGTCTCGAGGACAGGCACCTCCTCTGCACTGACCACCACCTGTTGGCTCACGGCGCCCACTTTCAAAACCGCTTTGATGTCAGTCACGCGAGTGGCTGAAACGGTGATCGATTCAAACAACTGGGTCTCGAAGCCGGGCTTGGTGATTGTCAGTTTGTAGTTTCCAGTAGGCAGGCCCGCAAAGGTGTACGAACCTGCTGACCCGGTTGTGGCAGTTCTGGACATGTTGGTGGCAAGGTCTTGGAGCACAACGTCGGCAGCCGAAAGCATGGCGCCGCTCGGATCAGCGACGGAGATGGAAATACTTCCTTGGGTGATCTGCGCCCTGCTTGATACGGCGCCAAACCCTATCAGGATGCACAGGCTCCACAACGCACTGGGAAGCAGATGACGAGAAAAGTTGTGAGACATAGTCACCTCTCGTTCGAAAACCCAACGTTCATTTACCGCTACCGAGACTAGGGTCAAAGTTTCTTTCCACGGGGTTCACCCCGACGAGGACCTCCCCGCAATCGAGTAAACGTTTACCGCGCTAGAAAGCGTGATCCCCACGATGTCGGGTTTTGTATACTTTATTCGCAAACGTTGTCAAGGAAAACTTTCTACTCCTTAGCTTGGCAGGGTTTTGGGTTAGGCGCGCCGTGGTGAATATATGGGCCCGTAGTTTAGCGGGTGATAAAGCGGCGGGGTAGACCGAAAAGTCCGGCCATGCTGAATTTGCTTTGGACCCGATTCGCCCACAGTGCCGTGATAGCCTACGTTTCGACTGTGGAAGGACAGGGACGTGGAAGTAGGGGTTCGGTTGCGGATTGCACTCGCGGACATTCTGCTGATGTCTATGTGTTCAGGTTTATTGGCGCAGGTGGGGGAGAACCGGAAATTCCAAACGCCTCAAACCTCAAACTCTCAAGCCGCAAGCGACCGATGGGACTTCAGACCGGATTCTCAGGCTGAGGAGGAATTGCAGAAAGGAACTGCGCTCACACGGGCAGGTTCGTTTGCCGAGGCAATTCCGCATTTGTTCGCCGCACGGGGACGAGTTTCGAATGAGTACGCTGCAAGCTTCAATCTTTCTCTTTGCTTCGTTGCAACCGGCCAGCCTACGCAGGCAATTCCGATTCTGACTGGTCTTCGCGCTGCCGGACATGACAATGCAGATGTCAACAATCTGTTAGCCCAGGCGTATGTCGGCGTTGGACAAAACCAGAAGGCGTTGAAAGCGTTGCAAGAGGCATCAAAGCTCGCGCCGGAAAACGAGAAGCTGTACCTGTTTGTGGCGGACGCATGCATGGGGAAGCAGGAATACGCGGTTGGCCTGCAGGCAGTGGACTTGGGATTGGATCACCTGCCTAATTCTGCGTACTTGCATTACCAGCGCGGGATGTTTCTGGCGTTGCTGGATGAATTGGATGCCGGAAAGAAAGACTTCGACCAGGCACGCGGACTCGCGCCTGAGACCGATATTGCGTTTGTGGCCGCCGCGCAAAAGGCGATGTTCGAAGGAGAGGTATTGGGGGCCGTCCGCGCGGCGCGCGAGGGAGTCAAAAAGGGGCATCACGATTACGTGCTGCTGACGCTGCTGGGCGAGGCACTGCTCCGCTCTGGCATCTCACCGGGACAGCCAGAATTCAGGGAGGCGCAAGAGGCTCTCGAACAATCGGCAGCCGAGCGCCCCAACTTCGCCGGCTCGCAACTTGCCTTGGGCAAGCTTGCTTTATTGGACAATCGGATGGATGACGCGATTGCGCATTTGGAAACAGCGAGAGAACTCAATCCAAATGATGCTTCGGTCTATTCGAATCTGGCTGCAGCGTATCGCAAGCGAGGCGATCTTCAGCAAGCGCAGAATATGCTGGCCGTGCTTGCAAACCTGAATGAAGCCCAGGCCGAGAAGTTCAGGTCAGCCCCCGAAGACCAGAAAGCTGGCTATGCAGGTTCTGGAAAGGGGCAATCGGAAACGGCCGAGCATCCCTGACGATTCGCCGCTCGGCCCGAATACTTATTTCCAGGACACGCGAGGGAACGGCCGCTCGACAATTCCCGTTCCTTCCTTGACTGCAACAATCTGATCACTTTTCAGGTTCGAGAGCTTGGTTACTATCCCGCTGGGCCAGATGATTTCAACCGCGTCGATTCTGGAACGCTGCCCCAGTCCAAAGTGGAGTCGGGGGTCCTGGGCGGATTGGTAACTCATGCCACCCTTTCTCTGGTCGTAGAGGACGAGATCACCGGCCGACACCTTCACCCGCGCGCCGACACCGTCGCGATTCGACTTCGTCCCAATCAGCAGAACCTCCAACCAGTGATTGGTGTTGCCGCCGTCATTGCGCAGGAGTTGAGGCGTCTGCCCGTTGTTGCTCACGAGAATGTCCAGGTCGCCATCGTTGTCGAAGTCGCCGATGGCGGCGCCCCGGCTGACTCGAGGCAATTGAAAGTCCGGGCCAAGCCGGTCGCTGACGTTCTCGAAAATGCCGCGGCCGGTGTTGCGGAACATCATCTTGGGTTCGGCATATTTTGTATCCGCGTGATATCGCTCGATATTGTCGAGCACGTGGCCGTTCGCCAGGAAGAGGTCACGCCAGCCGTCGTTGTCGTAATCCAGGAAGCGTGTTCCGAAGGTACTCATGTGATAGGTCGAGTACGCGAGCTTCGAGCGGAGGGTCGCATCTTCGAATGTCTGATCGCCCATGTTCTGGTAAACCCGCGCCAGTTGCATGTCCAGATGGCCGACGATGAGATCGAGCCGCCCGCTTCCTGTGGTGTCAGCAGCGTCGGTACCCATGCCGGCCTCGAACTGGCCGTCGGCGCTGACCGCAACGCCCGCCAGATATCCCACTTCGCGAAAAGTTCCATCGCGATTGTTGTGGAAGAGGAAGTTCGGCATGTGATCGTTCGCGATGAAGATGTCCTGCCAGCCATCGTTGTCGTAATCGAAGGTCACCACGCCGAGACCGTTCCCACCTTTTAGTCCAACTCCAGAGGACCTGCTGACGTCGGTGAAGGTGCCGTCGCCATTGTTGTGATAAAGCGTCGGAGGCAGGCCGTGGAAGTCGTCGGGATGGCAATAGCTCCGCATGCCGGGAGCGCGGTCCCCACAATAGAAGTTGTGCTCCGGCGACCAGTCCACGTAGTTGGCGATGATCAAGTCAAGGCGCCCGTCGTTGTCGTAGTCGAACCATGCTGCACTGGAGGCCCAGCGTCCGGAATTCTCCACACCTGCGTGTGCGGTAACGTCGCTGAAGGTGCCGTTCCCGTTGTTGTGGTAGAGAATGCATCGTCCATAGCCGAGTACGAGCAGATCGGGGAAGCCGTCGTTGTCGTAGTCACCCACGGCTACGCCCATTCCGAACAGACCCTCGGCGCCTACCCCCGCGGCGGTGGTGACATCGGTGAAGGTGCCATCGCCGTTGTTTCTGTAAAGCGCGCTTCGCAGCGGCTGGAGGGGGCGATACGCGCCGGTCGCCGCGCCATTTACCAGGTACAGATCAAGCAAGCTATCCTGGTTGTAGTCGATCCAGCCGCAGCCTGCGCCCATGGTTTCGATCAGGTACTTCTCGGAGGATGCGGCATTGTCGTGATGAAAGGTGATTCCCGCTGCGCCAGCAACGTCGAGAAAACTGACGGGACCGGTTCCGATCGCGGGCCACGCGCTGCGCCCCGTAGCGAGCACGATACTCACGGATCCGAGGCCCTTGAGCAGGTCGCGCCGGGAGATGGTCAGGATAGTTTTCACTAGCGAGGTTCAGGGCGAAGTGTTGGCAAGATTTTTAGCTTACAGCAAGAAGGCGTTGCCTGAAGGTGATTGATTGAAGGCAAGTTCGGCTCGGGAGGTTAGGCGCCAAGTTGGAGGGGCAGCAGCGAACGACCGCGGCCCATACTACGATTCGCCAAATCACGAAAATCTAATTGACAAACATACAGAATAAAGTATACAAGCTCCGACCAGCGACTGACGTTGGCTGTTGCGCGAAGCCGCCTGTCCTATGGACGGACGCGGCGAACAAGGTCGTGCAGGTCAAGACGGGCGAAGGTCTGTTGGTCGCGAAGATCGAGCTCTGAGGACCAGGTCGGGCAACGGACCGAAGTCGAAATGCATTTGCCGGCCCGCGAAAAATGGCGGGGCCGGCCAATTTTTTTTGGCCTGACGACGGCTAGGCCTGAGAGGATTTTGAAAGATGAAGCCTCGTACTCTTTGTCCGAGATTCGTGCTGCTGTTCCTGCTTTTGTTCGCTCTGCCGGTCATGGCCGATGGAACTAGGGAGGACTATCAGCGGGCGGAGCGGTTTCTGCCAGGGAATTTGCGTCATCACGCTTTTTCGGCCGATGTAACGCCGCATTGGGTGGAGAAGAGCGACCGCTTCTGGTATCGCCGAGCCACGGCGAAGGGTGCAGACTTCGTTCTGGTGGATGCGGAACAGAATACCGTCGGGCCCGCCTTCGATCAGCCGCGTCTGGCTGCGGCGCTCGCCCAGGCCTCGAAAGAGAATTACTCACCCACGGACCTGCCCTTCCAGGACTTCGACTTTGTGGACAACGGGAAGGCCATTCGCTTTTCGCTGGATGGCGTGCAGTGGACGTGTCAGCTCGCGACCTATGAGTGCAAGGCAGAAGACGCGACCCTGGAGAAAACCAACGAAGTAGTTTCTCCCAACAAACGCTTCGCCGCGTATGTGTCTGAGCACAACCTTTATCTGCGCGACCTCTCGACGGGCACGGTCCTGCAGTTAACTCATGACGGAATCCCATCCTATGACTATGCCACTCCTCTCCCCTCGCTGCGTGTGATGGTCGACCAGGGAACGGAAGACGTGAAGCAACCGGCGGCGGTCTTCTGGTCTCCGGATTCGAAGAAGCTAATCACCTACCGGATTGATTCCAGGAACTCAGGACACTTTACCAGCCTGCAGTTCGTCCCTCCGGACCAGCTTCGGCCGCGAGCTTTCACCTATGTTTATCCCCTGCCCGGCGAAGTGCTGGCCAAGGCGGAGCCGATTGTCATCGATATTCAGTCGGGTAAGCGCATCGATGTGCAGACGCCGCCGCTGGAACTTCCTTTCCAGGACGGCCCCGGCTTCGAGTGGTTCGCCGACAGCAAGAGTTTCAACTACGACTACGATGAGCGAGGATACAAAGCGAAAGAACTGCGCGTGGTGGATGCGGCAACCGGCGAGCAAAAGGTTCTGGTGCGGGAGCAAGCCGAGCCTTATGTAGATCCGGGCGAGACATTTTTCCGCTTCGTCGACCCCTCGCAGGAAATTCTCTGGTCGTCCGAGCGCGATGGGTGGAACCACCTCTACGTCTACAGCCGAAAGAGTGGGCAATTGGAAAATCAGATCACCCAAGGGCCCTGGGTGGTGCGAGAGATCTCATACGTTGATGAGAAAAACCGCCAAGTCTATTTTCTAGCCAGCGGGCGCGAGAAAAACGAGGATCCTTATCTTACTCATCTTTACCGGACAGGTTTTGACGGCAAGGCTCTGCAGCTGCTGACCCCCGAGAATGCGAACCATACCGTCAGCTTCTCCGCGGACGGCAAGTTCTTTGTTGATTCCTATTCCCGGGTCGATCTTCCGGGCCAGTCGGTATTACGCCGCGCCGAGAATGGCGCCGAACTGAAGGTATTGGAGAAGGCGGACTTCAGCGAGTTGATACAGGCGAACTGGAAATATCCCGAGCCCTTTCAGGGCAAGGCTCTTGATGGCAGCACCGATATTTATGGTTTGATCTGGCGCCCCTCGAATTTCGATGCCTCGAAGAGGTATCCCATCGTTGAGCATGTTTACACCGGACCGCAGGGATTCTTCGTTCCCAAGACGATTGCCGCCTGCCTCCCCTTGCAGTCGGTGGCGGAGTTGGGCTTCATTGTAGTCATGGTGGACGGCCGCGGCACTGTAGGCCGCTCTCGCGCCTTCCACAATTTTTCCTACCACAACCTGGGCGGGTCGTTTGACGATCACGTTGCCTTGATCAAGCAAATGGCTGCACGCTATCCATATATGGACATCACGCGCGTCGGGATTTTCGGCACATCCGCAGGTGGATACGGTTCTTCCCACGCGATGCTGGTGCATCCCGAGTTCTACACAGTCTGTGTTTCCATCTCCGGAGACCACGACGCTCGCCTGGACAAAGCCTGGTGGAACGAAGCCTATCAGGGCTACCCGATCGGGGATGACTACGTTGCGCAGTCCAATGTGACGATGGCCGATCGTCTGCAGGGGCACCTGCTGCTGGAGCACGGCGACATTGACGAGAACGTGCACCCGGTGGGAACGATGCGCTTCGCCGATGCGTTGATGAAAGCCAATAAGAATTTCGACATGCTGCTGGTGCCCAATATGTATCACGGAGAAAGCGGCGACCACGCCCTCTACCTGGTGCGGCGGCGCTGGGATTATCTCGTCGAGCACCTGCTGGGCGTCACGCCGCCGGCCAATTTTGAGATCAAAGAGGACCGGGAGCCTCCGCGCCGCCCTCCCACTCCGCGACGGCGACGGCGGTAGTCTGCGAATCGGTTTCTTTTGGGTGAGCTAAACGGGGGTGAATATGGACCGACGTAACTTCTTGCAGGCAATGGCAGCGGCAGCTGCTAGCCTCGAAGTCTTAGGAGGTAGTGCGGTCGCAGCGGATTCGGGACTCATGACGCTTGCGAAGGGACTGGAGCGCCCAGTCGGCACGCCGGTATCCACGGACGGGTACACACTTGTCTGCGAGTTCAAACGGCGCGCCGTGCGATGGAAGGTGTACGAGGATTTGCGGGCGCGCGATGGATCCATTGTCTTCGTGCCTTCCGCCGGAGAAACGCGGGAACTCTCCAAGAGCGCAGAAGCGTCCATGGCAGAGGGCAGTCCATATCTTGGACTCACGCTGAAGGAGGTCTCATTGGCACCGGCGGACGTGCTGGCCGACCATCTGCTCGGCGATCGCGCGCTGAAGGACGGCGATCCCGACCCAGAAGCGGTGAAGTCGGTGGCTCCCCCGATGGCGTCCGCCGATAAAAACCCCCGCAGCTGGACGACGTTCGTCGGAACCAAAGAGGCTTACGACGTCACTCCGGTGTACCGCAGCGGAAGCACGCGTACCTACCATCCGGTTCAGTACGCACCCGAACTACACCAGGCAGTGGAGCAGGGCAAGGTCTACGACGGCTTGGTGGGAGGCTGGATGCCGGCCGTCCGCAAAGTCATTCCGCTATCCGAACGGGCGTATTGGGAGGTGGTTGTCTTCGGCGATGTCGGCGTCAATAGAACCAAATACATCGTCCACACCTGGCACCGCACGGCGCTGGTCGAAGATGGCAAGGTCACCAAGGTGGCTTATGGCCAGAGTTATCCGGCGTTTCCCCCGGCGCGCAAGGATCCACAGCCCGAGGAGTTCTATTCGGCACTGCTGGACTTCGCCGAATATTGGGACCGGCAGTTGAAGGAAATGGCACCCGTGACGCTACCTGACCGAGCTTGGGCCGATTTGACCAAGCATGCCTTCGCCAAGGAGTTGATGACCCGGCCGGGAGGAATCTATCCCAAGTACGGCGCGGTGGATCGTGATTACGGCGGCTCGGAATACGACGCCTTTCAGGACATCTTCACCAGCGCAATCTATACCAACATGGAGTGGGGACGGCTGGAAACAGCGAAGCTGTACATCGATAATTACTTCACAGACTTCGTCGACTCGAAAGGCATGATTGATATGCGCGGTCCGGAAACCGCGCAGTTCGGGATGACCCTCTCGCTGCTGGCTCGATACTTCAACTATAGCGGCGACACTTCGCTGCTGTTGAAGCATCGGGCGAAGATCGAAGCCACAGCTAAGCTGTTGGCCGACATGCACGACGAAAGTTTGAGCCTGCCGCAGGACCATGCCGCGCACGGGTTGATCCGCGGATGGAGCGAATCCGATTCGTGCCTGATGGGGGATCCGTCGCTCTACTGGCAGGCATACTATGCCAACAGCGCTTTCGCGGCTCGAGGCTTCAACGACATCGCCAAGACCTGGACGGAACTGGGACGCAACCAACCAGCCGCAGGCATGGGGAAACTCGCCGCCGACTGGTCGAAACGTGGCCAGACCCTGCGCCGCCGCACGGTCGAAAGCGTTGAAAAGAACATCCAACGCGACAAGGCGCCGCCCTACATCGGATTGTTTCCCGGAACCACGCTCACTTTTCGCGAGTCGCTGCAGACAGAAAAACCTAGCCCGCAGCAGTGGCCGCATCGTGCCTACGCCGAATTATTACAGGCCGACGTATTGCCTGCGAACCTGGCGAATCTTGTGATCGATTGCATGCGAGCTTACGGGGCGACGACGATCGGAGTCGTAGCCAACGTGGGCGGAGTCCACGACGACGGACGCGAGATTCTCGGCTTCATTTCCTACGGGTACGCGCAAATGCTGCTTCGGCTGGACCGCATCGAAGAATTCCTGCTGTTTCTCTACGCGCATCGCTATCACGGCCATACGCGGGGTAGCTGGACGGCCGGCGAGGTGACAGGCATTACTGGGGATTCGGCGTTGTACTGCATTCCCGCGCAACAAACCATTCCGCTCATCGCACGCTGGATGCTGGTACTCGAAGATTCTGACGAAGACCGGCTCTACCTGGCCAAGGGCGTTCCGCGACGGTGGGTGGCTTCCGGAAAGAAAATCAGCATTGAGCAGGCTCCAACGCGATGGGGTCGGGTCAGCTTCACACTGCAGGCAAAACCTGAAACAGGCGCGGTCGTCGGGCAGGTTGATTTCGCCGGGGCCAAAACGCCGGCGGAAGTAAATTTCAAACTTCGGGTACCAGCAGAAACGAAGTTGCGAAGCGTTACCGTGAATGGCCGCGCCGCCAAACTCGCTGGTCCGCACGGAGATACCGTCGTCATCGCAACGGGTGGAGAGAAGAAGTTTGAGATCGTTGCTGAGCGAGGCTGACAGGATGTCGCGCAACGGACTTCTTCCGGAGGAGCAATGAGCATCTTCACCGACCACAAAGTTACGCGTCGCTCTCTGCTGCTCTCGACCTGTTGTCTGGTTCCAGGCATCCGCCTCTTAAACGCACTCGGCACACCGGCGATGACTGCAAGGGATTACACCGCTAAGCCGGTGCCTCTTACACAGGTCGATATCCTCGACGATTTCTGGGCGCCGCGCATGGAAGTGAATCGTAGTGTTTCCATATGGCACTGCTTCAAGAAAATGGAGGAATTCGAAGATTTTGGCAGCCCCAAACTGATCGAGGGGGCTGCCTACATGTTGGCCAAGCGTCCTGATCCCAAGCTTGAAGAATACGTGGATCAAGTGATCGACAAGCTGGTGACGCAGCTGACCCCGCGCCTGGCCGATCCTGATAAGGCGGTTCGGGTGTCTGGTCATTTTTCGGAGGCCGCGGTCGCCTACTATGCCGCTACCGGCAAGCGGAAGATGCTCGATGCTGCGCTCGAAGACAGCAAAGTGATTGATATGAACTTCGGGCCCGGCAAACGAGACTACATCTCCGAACACGAAGGCCAGAAAATCGGATTGCTCGAGCTTTACCGTCAGACCGGCGACGAAAAATATTTAAAGCTTGCGAAGTTCTTCATGGATGGACGTGGCAAAGACGGCTATCCGCGAGCAGGCGAATATGCGATTGATCGCACCTACGCGCAGGACCACGAACCGGTGGTGAAACAGCACGAAGCCGTAGGCCACTGCGTTCGCGCTACCTTCTTATACATCCCCCTCACTGATCTCGCTGCGCTAACGGGAAGGCCGGAGTACCAGGAAGCTGCAGACAAGATCTGGGAAGACGTTGTCCATCATAAGCTTTATTTGACCGGGAGCATTGGGTCCATTCGTTTTCATGAGCAATTCGGGAGCGCTTACGAGCTTCCCAACCTCAGCGCCTGGAACGAGACCTGTGCCTCCTACGGAAATATTGTGTGGAATCAGCGCATGTTCCAATTGCATCAGGACGCCAGGTACATCGATGTGCTGGAGCGGGTTCTTTACAACGGCTTCGCGGGTGGCGTTTCGCTTACGGGAGATCGCTTCTTCTATCAGAATCCTCTGCGCTCCTTCGGCAGCTACGAACGCTTCGAGTGGATTGACGTTCCTTGCTGCCCCCCGAATGTAGTGCGCCTTATGGCTTCCCTGGGGAGTTACATCTACGCGCAGTCTTCCGATTCGGTTTACGTCAACCTCTTCGTTGGCAGCAATGCGAAGGTGAGCCTCCCCAGTGGAAACACCGTTGCCATTCAGCAGGAGACTCGATATCCGTGGGAAGGAGCGGTCAGCATCCGCCTCAACCCCGAGCGAGCCGAACCATTCACCATGCTGGTGCGCATCCCAGGTTGGGCGCGGAATGAAGTCCTTCCGGGCGACCTCTATGAATACGCGGACAAGGACGAGGAGAAACCGACGCTCAACGTGAATGGCCGGCCTGTCGAGTTAAGAATGGAACGCGGCTATGCCCGCATCGAGCGAAAATGGGCAAAGGGAGATAAGGTTCAGTTGCATTTACCCATGCCCGTGCACCGCGTGAAGGCCAATGCCCAGGTGCAGGAAGATCGCGATATGGTGGCCTTGCAGCGCGGTCCGCTGGTGTATTGCGCGGAGTGGCCGGACAATAACGGTCACGCCTTAAACCTGATCGTTCCGAAGAGCGCTAAGTTCGAAAGCCAATGGCGTCCCGAACTGCTGAACGGCGTCCAGGTTGTGACCAGCAATGTCGACGCGTTGCAGCGGGAGGACAACAGCCGTGAGCTGAAGCAGCAGCCCCATCGGATGGTGGCTATTCCGTATCTTGCCTGGTCTAATCGCGGGCCAGGGGAAATGGCAGTTTGGATGTCCAGCGAACCGCAAAAGGCATGGGTCGCGCCTTTGCCTCCTGATCCCATACATGCGGTTCGCTCCTCTGGTGGAGTTCAAAGAGTCTGGACGGGCTACAACGATCAGAACGATGACATCCGCGCCCTCTATGACGGCAAGGACCCACTCAGTTCCGCCGACGAGTCTTATTTGTATTTCAGGATGCGGCCGGAGCCCGGAACCGCGGCATGGATTGAATACGAATTCAAATCGCCAGCCAAGGTGTCTTCTGCGCAAGTCTATTGGTTCGACGACCGGCGATTCTGCCGCGTGCCCATGTCCTGGCGCGTCCTGTATAAGGATGGAAACGCTTGGAAGCCAGTCGCGAACGTCGAGCCCTACGTCGTGGCCAAAGACAAATTTAATGCAGTAAGTTTTGCACCTGTGACGACGGTTGCAATGCGTCTAGAAGTAGAGCCCGCAACCAAACTCTATAAAGCCGGCCAAATCGGCCCGCCGGCTGCCATGTTTGTTGACAAAGATACGCAATGGCGCGAGTTCGGCCTCCTCGAGTGGCGAATCTCGTAGAATGGCGGAGTATCCATAAATTCATTATTCCATCGTGTACATGCCCCTTCCACCTGCCCCGAATGGGCCGATGATCCCTGGAAGACTTTCTCAACCCGGCTTCAGACCAAACTTCTAGAGCTTCCGCGAGAGCACCTCCGCGGTCGTGCGGAGCGCATCAATTCAGGTTGGGGAACTCGATCTCGGTGCCGATCGGGGGAAGGTGCCCAACTCGGTCCTGCCTCCCACCCTTGCGCAAACCGCCAATGCACGATAGGCTGGCCGACCCGTCCAGGCGTTCAATTCGACAATGAGGAGATCTCAGTGATGGGCTATCTCAACCGCAAGTGTCGCTCGGTGAACATGCGGCTTCAACTCTGCCGTGCCATGGCCATCGCGGCCCTGTTCTTTGGAGCGATGTGCGGTGGTTCGGCAAGCGCAGCAAGCGAACCAGACGGCTATCCCGTGTTGGTCAACCTTTTTCAACAATGGCGGGAATTCGAACATCCGGTGATGAAGAATAATGTTCCAGACTACAGCACGAGCGCAATGGCGGCTAGGGCTGCGGCGCTTCCCCGGTGGCGCAAGCGGCTCGACGCAATTGATCCCAAGTCGTGGCCCATTGAAGAGCAGAACGACTACAAGCTGGTGAAGGCTGAGATGAATGGACTCGACTTCAACCTCAGGGTGCTCCGTCCCTGGTCGCGCGATCCCGCATTCTATGTGAGCATTTGGGACTCACGCAGCGACGTACCCGCGCGCGATCCAGACGCCCTGATCAAGGGATACGCGGGCGTAGTGAGCGTCATGGCGAATGTTCTTCCCGGCGGAATGGGCTACAACTTTTTCATATGTACCCCTGGCATTTACGATCGTGAACCGCCAAGGACGTTTGAAGGTGGCTCGGGGCTCTGGGGATTCTTAAAGTCTTCCAAGTCGTATGTCGTGAAAGACCCTACATTCGGCGAAGTTGGCTTTGGCTGCAAAGTGGAGGCGACGGACCGCGCGCTGACGGTGTATCCAAAAGATGGTCTGCAAAAACGCGTGCGCTTCGTCGAAGCCGCAATCGATGTGGAAGTCATGCAGGGACAGATCAAGAGAGCCAGCCTCAGCCGGGGAAAGCCAAAGCTTTCACTCGAGGTCTCGGACCCATCCGGTCTGGCAAAGAAGTCCACCATCTCGTTCGACGGATTACCCGCCGGGAATTACAAGCTCTCGTACGGCAAATCGGCGCGCCGCGTCACCGTGAAAGGGACTCTCAGTATCGACCTGCCCATGCGAGACGCACATCAGATTGAAATCGAACAGGTCTGAACATGACAGATACAAACATGAAAATAAATCATCGACTGCGTATCGCAGTGAGACTCTCTCTCTAGAGCTACACTAGATTCGCCGAGTCAGCGGCGTGGCCGCTGCGACCTTTTCATTCAGGTGTGTATTTGAATTATTGGGCATAGACTGCGGATAACACGCCAGCTGTAGAATCGGAAATGCATGGACGGCTGCGATGCGGAGGGAAAACGTATGTCAGTAACGACGGCCGTTTCTCGCTTCACCCCGGTCTCCTGCTCGATGCGCCGCAACGGCCATCCCAGTCGTCCCAGCATCGGACCCGGTGATCACCCCAATTTCGTTGGCCGGTTTTGCCGGCGGTCGCCGTCCCCACGCACCGGGCGGACGCACCCCGACACCGACCGCCTTCAGATTGACGCTAGTTCCTCACAACCTGATGGAACTCAGCATTCTAGGTGATGAACCGGATTCGACCGAAGCGGCCGTGGCTGCGACTAGACCCGGACAGCAGAAAGTTGAGTTCCTGAGTTCCATCAGGTTGTGAGAACTACTCCGTGCCGTTTCCGCGGTAATGTAGTTTGTGACCTTTAGCTGGCTATGGCGCAGCCCTGGCAAGGATCGCTCGGAGCGTGCACTTCTGAAAATGGATCCGTTTGAAACTCAAGAGTTTAGTTGGCTTCGTTTCGAAAAAACCTGGGCGAGGCCCCGTAGCGGATCGCACTGATGATTCCGAGCTCTAGTGATTCGAAATTGTCGGCGCATCATGCGACACCTGCACAGTCAATGGCGCTGGCAAATTCTCCCCCTTCCGGAGTCGCTGTTGTCTCTCCAGTTGGTTCATGGCTTGGAAGAGCTGGCGGTTGCCAGAACCCCGTATGTCGTTGGATCATTGACGGAATAACAGAGCGAACAAAATGCGCAGATGGCCATGGCGTCCAGCACCGGCTGCGCCGCAGTCGCACAGAGAGGTAGGAGCGCTTTCCGCTACGAACTCCGCCCACAGTGAAAGCCGTTATCGATGCGCGCCAAAGGCGTGTACTTACTTCTATTGCATCTTGCCCGTTTCGCTCTGGGCACCTTCCAGCCACGCATTACGATCCCGTCTCAGTCGGCTCGACAAATTCTTTCAACTTTGTGAACTGCCCTCGTCGGGCGCGACCCGGGTCGAGTCGATCAGAGTCACAGTTCTTTCTGATGCAGCATTTGTGAAGCAGACCGCTCGTGTCGGGGGCGGCGCTGCCGAACCGTTCCAGCACTGAAGAACGGTGGGGTCATCCAGTTCTCGTCGTTAGGCTGAGAGGAATACCTTCAGGCCACCGCACGAACGGCTTCGGTTGAAGGACATCCGTGCTCGCCTAAGCAGAGTAGGAAATTTACGCTGAAGTACTGGGTTTTTTGCGCCGTCCGCCCTTTTCCTGAGTCTCTGGCAAACCCTCTTGTTCAAGGACCGCAAGATAGCGTTCCAGCAACAGTTCCACTTGCTTGCTCAGTGAGCGTCGTTCCCGTTTCGCGATGTCAGCCAGTCTTGACTTGAGGCTCGCCGACACTCGAATCAGCAATGTCGCTCTCGGTTCACTCATATCCATCAGGAAAATAACAGGATTCAGAAATTTTTAGTATGGAACATTGTGTATCTATGTGATACATTATGAAACAAGGAAGTGCTAATGATAGCTCGTAACAAGCTTCGACTCATTCGCCAGAACGTTTCGGTTGCGAGGAAGGTCTATCAGGGAATAACAAAATCGCAACTCAGTGTCCTTCGTGATCTGACAGAGAGCCTAAAGCTTTCAATTCGCCGAGGCGAACTGTTGCAGATCGATGGGAAGTGGTACGTGACGCACTCAGGTTTAATTCGAATAGCACACCGAAGGCGATGTTGTGGCATAGAGACAAACGTAGAGCAGCAGATGACGGACGCCTCGGTTGGGCGTTGGGTCTTTAAAGCCGTCGTTCACGCGTCATCCTCGAGAACGTTTGTCGGGTTTGGTGACGCCGATCCTAACAACGTTTCTTACCTGGTCCATGGTGCTGAGATGCGGGTCGCTGAAACCCGTGCGGTCAATCGCGCACTGCGGAAGGCTTACGGGATCGGGATTTGTTCGGTCGAGGAGATCGGGGCCATTGTGGAATCGTCACCTCAGGCCCCCGATTCAAAGAAGCTTCCACCACAGCCTGCTAACGGGAACAGAACGGGTGGTACCGTCCGTGATCGCCTCTGCCAAACCATCCGCCAGCATCAACTTGATCCGAACCTGGTCAAGTCTTACGCGACTGATTTCTGCGCGGTGAAGACCCTCCGGGAAGCCACGCGCGAACAGGTCGAGAACTTCGTCCAGCACCTCGCCGACTGGGCCGAGAAGGACCGCAATGCGCTGCTCTGCCAACTCAACAGCTATCCCGGCCAGAAAGAAGGTGCGGCATGAAACGTCAGATCACCGGCTTGCACGCCGCCGATCGCTCTGCCACCGACCAGATTCCCGACGGAGTGTTCCTTGTTCGGGTCCAACGAGTCCAGTTTCGTCGGCAGGCCCCAAAGCCCTTCTACACGCTGGCTCTGGCAATTCTTGAGCCCCGTCGATTTTCTGGCCGCATTCTCTCGTGCCGACTCTATTGCAACCCGAAAGCCCTATGGAAACTGAACTGGTTCCTGCGCGACTTTGGCTACGACACCGAACTGCTCGTACACGATGAGGTGGATGAAACGCAGCTCCTAGGTCTGAATGGCGTGGTCAAGATCAGCCATATCGTCTTTAACGGCACTTCCCTGCTCCGGCTGGATGGCTTTGCTCCGGCAGGGCGTTGGGAAGAACTCTGTCCCGAAAACCTGGACAATCCGCAGGTGGCCTGATGACCTACAGCTACACCCAGATCTGCCAGTACCTCACCTGCCCACGACGCTATCGGCATCGCTATCTTGATGGGTGGAAGGAGAAGGATACTCGTGCTGCGATGCTCTTCGGTCGCGCATTCGAACTGGCTCTGGGTGCGTACTTCCGCCGGGAGGATCCAGGAGAAGTCCTTCGCGAATGGTCCGCTTGCAAAGATCAGGGCCTGCAGTTCTCGAACCATGACACTTGGGACCGGATGTTTGAGCGAGGGATCATGCTCCTCATCCGCTTCTGCCAGGACAACCGAATCCAGATCCACCAACCGCGGCGCAACCTGCAGATCAAGTTCACACGGCCGGTCGGAAGAAACGAGTTCGTCTCCTACATTGACGGAATTGGGAACCTTGACGGCACTCACTGCCTGCTGGAATGGAAAACATCTGCAAGCTGTTATCCGGAGAAGCCGGAGGGGCTGCTGGCTCTCGATCCGCAGCTGGTCTGCTATTCCTGGATGACAGGTATGTCCGAGGTGGCTCAGGTCGTCTTCGTTCGCAAGCGGCTGCCCGAGATCCAATACCTTCGAACCAGCATAAGCGAGTTGCAGCGGTCGGAATTCGGCCTGTTGATGCAGAATGTGATTCAGAGGATCGAGTCCGCGGAGTTCTTACCTCACAGCGGCATCCGCTTTCCGCAAAATCCCTGCAGCTCGTGCCCTTACGTTGGATTGTGTCTGGGACGGCAGGAGATCGTCGACGCCAACTTGGTGCGGCGTCCAGGAGCAGAAGATCTTGGTTGGCTTGACGAGCTTAATTACTAGTAACCCGCCCATGCCGCCGAAATTCAACCGTCGCCGCGCGCTGTTCGTTCTGACGAAGATCGACGAGATTCTGGCCTGGGAACAGCGGAGAGAGACGGAACGCGACACAAAATTCGTGGAACTAGGTCGATATCTCTGCGAGGTTCGGGCGGGACAGTACTGGCGGCTGGAGAACCTCAATTCCTTTGATGCGTTCCTGGAAACACGCTTCCCGCAATCGCGGCGAAAGGCGTACTACTTGATGTCCATTCATGAGAACCTGCCACCCCAGGCGAGGAAGGAGCTAAAGAAGGTGGGTTGGGCCAAGGGAATCGAGTTGGCCAAGTTGGCACGCAGGGATCGAGCAGCACTTCGATTGTGCAACCTGGTTGCACAACGCTCGTCAATTGTCGAAGGAGGATTTTCAGCAGGCGGTCGAGAGAGAACTCACCGGGAAAATAACAGAGCCGTGGGAAATTGTCTACTTCAAACTGTACCAAAGCCAAGTTCCCGTGATCGACCGCGCTCTTGAGACCGCGGCCTTGATGCTGGGCAGCGACCGATCGCGAGGCTACTGTCTGGAAATGATCTGTGCTGACTTTTTGGCCGGAGCCAACTTGGACCAAGGGGATCCAGGAACACTACTGTTTTCGATGATGCGCTTCTTCCGGCTCCTGCCAGAGAACCAAAAGCAGGCTTTCCTCGAAAGCCTAAACGAGAAAGCATCATGACCAGGATTCGTTCAAAGGCAGGTCACTTACGACTTGATCCCGTCTCGTACCACAATCTGCGGCAACAAGTGCTATGCCGCGATGGCTGGCGCTGCCAATCGTGCGGTGCTATGTCGAATCTGGAAGTTCACCACAAAGAATTCCGCAGCCACTCGGGTGACGATTCCGAGCTGAATCTCATCACGCTGTGTACATTCTGCCATGCTCAAACGCACGGCAGGGCGGCAAGCTCAGACAGCAACACAACAGGCAACAGAGTTGAGAGTTGAGAACTAATGATCTATCGAAGAGCCCTGGGAAATGTAGGTCAGGTTCTGGTGTTCCCGAGCGACTGCGGAATTGTTTGTGGTGGACCTGAAGCTGCTCCACGGACTCCCCAGCACTGACACCGCAACTGGTCTCGATCGAGGACCTCTGCACAACGATTCGGAAGAAAACCTGATCACGCTTTGCGAGCGATGTCACGAACTCAAGCATCAATAGGTCGCTGAAATGCCAGCAATCCACGCATCGAAGATCACCGCGGCCGGTCAGCGGAGTTCGGTCGCTACAGGACAATCAACTTCTGGACCGCCAAGGTGGGCATGCGAATGCAGGTCGAGAGCGCCAACTAACTGTAACTAGCCTTAGCTTCCACCAATTACAGAATGATTGTCCACCTGGGGAACCGGGCGCTTCTTGGATAAGAGAGCACGATCCAGCGCGTCCGCAAGGACCACCGGGAAAACCGAGGTCGACAGATTTGCGTTCACAAGAAGAGCGCGGTCCGTATAGAACCGATAGATTTTCATCGAGCCGAGCCATCGATGGGCACTGCTGGACAACTTCAACGTAAGATTCCAAGCGGCAGCGTATCAGGGGCAGGGCGAAGCGATCCGGCAAGCGGCTCCGCAGGCACAAGATATGACCAGCCGCAGAGTGACAGCAAGAGTTTCAACTACGACTACGATGAGCGAGGATACAAAGCGAAAGAACTGCGGGTGGTGGATGCGGCAACCGGCGAGCAAAAGGCTCTGGTGCGGGAGCAAGCCGAGCCTTATGTAGATCCAGGCGAGACATTCTTCCGCTTCGTCGACCCCTCGCAGGAAATTCTCTGGTCGTCTGAGCGCGATGGATGGAACCACCTCTATGTCTACAGCCGAAAGAGTGGGCAATTGGAAAATCAAATCACCCAAGGGCCATGGGTGGTGCGAGAGATCTCATACGTTGATGAGAAAAACCGCCAAGTCTATTTTCTAGCCAGCGGGCGCGAGAAAAACGAGGATCCTTATCTCACTCATCTGTACCGGACAGGTTTCGACGGCAAGGGTCTGCAGCTGCTGACCCCCGAGAATGCGAACCATACCGTCAGCTTCTCCGCGGACGGCAAGTTCTTTGTCGATTCCTATTCCCGGGTCGATCTTCCGGGCCAGTCGGTATTACGCCGCGCCGAGAATGGCGTCGAACTGAAGGTATTGGAGAAGGCGGACTTCGGCGAGCTGATACAGGCGAACTGGAAATATCCCGAGCCCTTTCAGGGCAAGGCTCTTGATGGCAGCACCGATATTTATGGTTTGATCTGGCGCCCCTCGAATTTCGATGCCTCGAAGAAGTATCCCATCGTCGAGCATGTTTACACCGGACCGCAGGGATTCTTCGTTCCCAAGACGATTGCCGCCTGCCTCCCCTTGCAGTCGGTGGCGGAGTTGGGCTTCATTGTAGTCATGGTGGACGGCCGCGGCACTGTAGGCCGCTCTCGCGCCTTCCACAATTTTTCCTACCACAACCTGGGCGGGTCGTTTGACGATCACGTTGCCTTGATCAAGCAAATGGCTGCACGCTATCCATATATGGACATCACGCGTGTCGGGATTTTCGGCACATCCGCAGGTGGATACGGTTCTTCCCACGCGATGCTGGTGCATCCCGAGTTCTACACAGTCTGTGTTTCCATCTCCGGAGACCACGACGCTCGCCTGGACAAAGCCTGGTAAACGTATTCTTATCTTCGTAAAGTAAAATAAGTTCTCTGTTACCATATCTTCGCGGTGTAAATACTTCCCATCCAATCCATGGATATTCGCGAGATCGCGCGACGAGCCAAGGTCTCCACTGCAACAGCGTCCCGTGCCATTAACCGCGTTTCCACCGTCGATCCGCAACTCTCGCGGCGCGTGTGGAAGGTGGTCGAGGAACTGGGATATTTTCCGAACACTCAAGCACGCGCGCTGGCTTCGGGAAGAAGCCGTATCTTTGGCCTGATCGTCTCGGAGATTACAAATCCCTTCTTTCCTGAGATCGTGCAAACGTTCGAGAATCTCGCTGTCGAAAACAATTTCGAAATTTTACTGACTTCAACAGTGCACGATCCGAAGCGCATGGAGTCGGCGGTTCGGCGGATGATCGAGCGTCGCGTTGACGGCGTAGCGATTCTGACATTTGGTATGGAAGAGTCTCTTCTGGAACAACTTCGCTTTCGGGAAGTGCCGCAGGTCTTTGTGGATGTGGGTCCGGACGCTCCGCGAGTAGCCAACATTCGTATCGATTATCTGGCCGGGATTCGACAGGCGGTCCAGCACCTGGCGGCGTTAAGACATAAACACATTGGATTCATTGCCGGGCCCGAGCATCTCAAATCGGCAATCGCGCGCCGCACCGCCTTTCGCCAAGCGATGAGTGAGATCAATCTTTCGTCGGACCGCATTATTGAGGGCGATCACACTCTTGAAAGCGGCATGAAGGCGGTAACTGAACTAATGACCCGCCGTGGCAAGTTCCCCACCGCCATCCTCTGTTCCAATGACATGACAGCGATCGGGGTACTCCGTGATGCGTACGATCGCGAAATTAAGGTACCCGAGGAACTATCTGTCATCGGTTTTGATGACATCCGGCTAACTGAATTTACGACGCCGCCTCTTACAACCGTTCGAATGTCTCAAGCAGACTTGGCCAGACTTGCATTCGGCGCGCTAATGAGTGAGACGGAACGAGTGGGCACGCCAGAAAACGGCGGAGAATACACCCTTGCCACCAGCTTAGTTCTGCGACGCTCGACGGCGAATCGCGCCGGTCGACCCGGAAGGAACTAGAATGTCCATCGGCTGATCATGGGAGGCAGTGCTTCCCATGTTGGCGTCCACAATGCGGCGTACCTTTAGCGGCCTTTTCCGATTCCACCAATTTGCGAAAGGTCACCGCCATATCCGCCTGCCAGTTCACGCCGGTCTCGATCCTCTTCTCGCTGCCGGTATCATATACCAACTGGGGCCGCCGGCGTCCAGAATGGCCAGCGTCGGCTGCACGACTCTCTCGAAGCTTTTTGGTTCCATAAAGTTTCAGTAGGGTTCACTGCTGCGCCCCCTGGCGAAGCCGCCGCCCCCACTGGAGTGAACTCACAATTTGCTCTGCAAGCCTGAGAAGAGGCGAGATCAGGCGAAAGTGCTGCTCCCAAAAAAAGTGGAACAAACGTGGAACAGAACAGGCACAAACAGGGTGGAATACGGGGGATTAGAGTACAGCTAAGTCATTGAGAAGCAAAGACGGGCTATTGTTTTTCTCGGCTCATAACCCAAAGGTCGCTGGTTCAAATCCACCCCCCCCGCAACCATCCTAACCTACTGAAAACAAAGCCCAAAAAATACCCTAGACACACCTTCGCTGTTGGCGGCGCGAGTTTTCCCTACTCGTGACTCCAGTTTTAAAGCACTTACGCTCCTATTCTTAATCGTCGGTGGTTCGCTTCCACCCCCCGCAACCAAATTTATTTGGCGACGCACGCTCGCATTCCGCCGCGCGAGCGGTTCAGAAGCGTATCCTAGTTTGGGATATTTGGAAAGAGGATGTATCAGGGACGGTTGGAGCCACGTCCCTGAAGAGCAAAGACTACGTCCGGAAGTACCAAGACTTTCTGCGTCGCCTTAAAGCGGCGCGAGATGAGGCTGGGATGAAGCAGGAGGACGTAGCACGCGCTCTTGGGAAGCCTCAGTCGTTTGTGTCCAAGTGTGAATCTGGGGAGCGTCGCGTGGATTTTATCGAGTTGTCCCAGTTCGCGGCTCTATACAAGAAGCCGATTTCGTTCTTTGGGGGACGAAACTGAGTCTGTGCAAGAACGCTATTTGGCTTTGTTGATACTTTCCAGAAACTCTTCCCTTAACCGAGTTGCGCGTAAGAATGCCTCTTCCGCCAGTGGGTCATTTGCAAGTGTCTCTGAAGATGGTTGCAGCAAAGGTTGCGGAATCTGGTTGGGAGGAACCGGAATACGACCCACATACAGTTCGTGGAAAAGAGTATTTATGTCGATAAAGTAACGCGCAAGCTTCGCAACACTCCAAGGAATTGTGATTGCGGTGTGCTGCCTAATGACTTCCTTGCCGCTGCTTTGGTCAGTCTCGCCGAACACGATTTTAAGATCGTGAACGGTTGCCTCAAATCGAACATTGTTTGCGTACTTTGAGACGAAGGTCGGTTCTTTTTCCATCTGCGGCAGTGTGTCTGGAGTAGTCTGTTTCTTGTCGCTCTTCGCCATTTACGTTTCCTTTTATTCGAAGCTAAAGTTGAAACGGTGCACAAGGCAGAAGTGCTTCTGCATTCGTCCCGGCCAATAACGTTGGTGGGACAAACGAAATAACATTTGGCTGTTCGCCATGATCAACATTCCACACTTGCTGGAAGCTGATGCTCGTACTCATGGGAGCATTGAACGGAAGCCTATTCGTCCCCTGTCCAAGAAGTCCCGACCAGTGGTGAACAAGGCTGGGGCGTGGCTGCGCGGATACGTAGTTCGTGATTGTCACGGGAGCAGGAGAGATAGCGCGATGCGCGGCTACATGCTTAGGTCTGCGTGCCCGAAACTCACGCTCAAGCCCGAGCACGTCCAAAATACTATCGAGCGTGGCCAGCGTAGGATTGCCGCGTGCAGAAAGCGTTCGGTAGAGCGTTTCTCTATTCACCCCGGCAGCCGCCGCGACCTTGCTGAATTTGTGAACTTCCGCAACGTCGCGCAAGGCCAACAAGAATACCTCATGGGACTCCCTACGTGCCGCGTTCAAGTAGGCAGCGGCATACTCGGGGTCTCTGAGACGCTCGTTGAGACCAATCTTGTATGGCTGTGACCGTCGCATATTCAACCCCTGGCCTTGTAGTCGGCCCATTCTCTCTTAGCCGCTTTAATGTCTTCCTTCTGGGTTCTTTTCGGTCCAGCACGCAGTATCAATGAATTCTTCCCGTCATCGACGATGTAGATGCGGTATCCGGGGCCAGAGTCTATCTTCAACTCGATCAATCCCTCCCCAATGCTGCGATACTTTTTCCCAAGCGATCCCCGGCGCAGGAGTGCAATCCTACTCTCTATAGCAGCTTTCCCCTTGAGGTCCGCGAGACTGCGCATCCAATCATCAAATGGAATGCTGTCGTTGGGTGCAACGAAGACGCTGATGCTCCGAGGATTTGCTCGCAAGAGATGTTCCTTCTCACCCTTGCGCGTAGCTTTTAAGCTACTAAACTATAACACAACGCAAGGCCCAATTCCATGCTTGCCGTTGCACTCTGGTCACCGACAGCAGAGGTTACCAGAGAGCGAACAACGCCGTCATTATTGTAGCTTATAAGCTACAATGTGCGCCTAAGCTGAATTGACCCTACCCGTTGATTAACTCGTCGAGGTGCTTCTTCAGCACCGACTCGGGAATCCGACGCAAACGATAAGGGCGCTTGCCGGCCGTTCTGTTTTTGGGCGTCGTGTGCACGTCATCGCCGAGAATCCGCTTGATCCAGCGCCGGGCGGTTTCGCGATCTACGCTGTACTGCTCGGCGATCTGTTTCGGACTCAGCCATTTTTCGGTAAGGTTCGGCATAACATTTCCTCCGTCAACCAACAGTCGCGATGAGATAAACGCCCGATGAGTCATAGGTCAAGAGGAAAATGTCTTGCTGGAAGCGGGTTGGTTTGTCGGGCACAAATCAGGCACAAAATTCTTGAAACATGTGTTTTTTGAGGTTTATGCGCATCGTAGTTTTTCAGTGGAATCAGTAACTTACTGATTTTAGTGCCGTTAGCGGAACGCCTTTATCGTTCAAATCCACCCCCCGCAATCAAACCTTTCAATGAGTTACGGACGCCGATGGATCGGCCCTTTTCAGTTTGTCCGTGTTTTGTCCGCGTTCACTTTACAGCCAGAACGATTTCGCTCGGAAAATCGTGCGCGTAGCATCCTGTCGGACTGGTCAGAAACTTGAGACCCAGCTTGGAATCTGCTCTCTATGCTGAAGCCATTCGGCCGGAATACTCTCTACGCCTGCATACATCACCACGATGCCTCCAACAATGGCGCAGGTAGTGTCACGATCTCCAAGCCCGCTTACGGTAGCCCAGGGTGCCGCCTCATAGCTGCTGAGGTGACGAGCGGCACACCACAATGCAAACGGAACCGTGTCGGGTGCAGTCACAGCCGAGCCGTTTCCTAGCTTCGCAACAGCGGCTTCAACCGATGCCTCAGGCGGTAATTCAATAGCATTCCTAATCCCTTTGCGAACGTGGCTATCAGGTAGGTGTTGATGGATGTGGTGGAGGAACGCTTGACTGTTCGGCGTTTCCGCGGAGTTTTTCATCTGCCAAGCTAATCCTGTGGCCACGGCAACAGCGGCAGCGACAGCGCCAGCGACGGCTTCCGGGTGAGAGTGGGTCGGGATTGACGAGAGGCTGGCTTGCTCGGTAATTCTCTCGGGATCGTCAGCAAAATATGCACCCAATGGAGCAATGCGCATGGCCGAGCCGTTTCCGAACGAACCTTGGCCCGAAAGAGCGCGGCAGCTTCGGTGCGCCACGATTGGGGCTGGCGGCGGATAGTCGGAAGTAGTTGGTGCATTGCAGGGCCGTAGCCTCGACTTGCGTCGTATCGGCCAGCAAAGCTGATAGCCAATGAGTCCGGGTTGATTTCCTGGTATTCAGCAAGCGTTTCGAGAATCGAGAGCGCCATTACCGTATCATCGGTGAAAAACCACGGCGGAGCAGGTACTGTCCGTTGCTGAATCATAGACTCTGCCACCGCGCTAGGCAGAAAGAAGCGTTCGCCAAACGCATCCCCGCAACTCAAACCCTCTAAGGATTGTGCTGCTCGTCGTATACGTTTTGTGTGAAGGTCGTGATCCATGGCGTCCCAACGGCTGAAAGTATTGACGAACAGCGCAGAAACCCGCGTGATCATAGCAGGTGGGCCAACGAAGTCAGGCGAAGACGACGTGGTTTGGCGAAAATACCGCATGACGAATTCGTCATGTGCTCGCCGGAATTATCATCGTTACGGCGGTGGCTGATTGCATCGAGAATGTTAGTATGTTTCGGTCCTTCGGTGTCGGAGTCGTTACTCCGCTTTGCTCAAAGAGCTCCGTGCAGCTGTTTTCAATGCCGGCAAACCAGCCGGTTTTTTTACCCTTTACCCGGAAGCCGTGGGGAAATCATACGTAGCCATCACCTTGTTGGATCGCGACCGATTTTTCCGCCAGGCATACGGCGGATTTCGACTGCTGACTCATTTTCTCGGCGACAAACGGGTACGGGCTCCCGAGACTCTTGATTTAACGTATGGATTCAACGAGTCAGTGACAGGAGGCGTGATCCACGGTGGCGTGCTGCGGCTCGAGGGTTTTGCACCGATTCCCGATGATGCGTTCGAGTTGGATATACCTGTTCGGCACTGGACTGTTCAAGCCAGGCGCCAAGGCCACAATTGCGCATCCGTTTTTGCTCGACGTCGCTCCCGCCGGGATTCTTCCCATTGATCCAAACGCGGTGGTGATCACAACTCGGCAGGCGGATCGCGACTACTATCGCGTCGGAATATGAATCGATCTGGTTGATCTGATTGCATCCTGGAAAATCAAGAGCAAGAACTAAAGCAAGCAGAACGCAGACGCGTTGGCCTCGGCTCCTGCACAAAGCCATTGTGAATCGAGATTTGGCTCGTTGACCTCCAGACCGAGACGTTTGCGGACTGTTTTTCGTGACTCAACTAAATCATCTAATGACAGCGGTAACCTATTGATTCAGCGTTATTAATATCACTCTCGACTCATTCAGGGATGCGCCGATCAACAGCCCATCGGAGGCTCTCTTCTCCTATGGCGCTCTCGCGCCGGTGGGTGTATATTATTCGTGCTCGGAGTTATTCCCCAAGCCTTTCAGGCGGGCTCCGAGGAAGCAATCATTCGACTGGCCGAACCGTCCCAGGATCACTGAACGGATCGTCGCCGTCCTTCCCCCCAAGTCGTATGGAGACCCGGGACACCGATACACTGTCCCACAAAAAACTTATGCCTTCTTCTCTCATTGCTGGACGGTACGAACTTCAAGGACAACTCGGTGAAGGCGGTATGGGTGTGGTCTGGCGCGCCCTTGACGTCAAGACTGGTAGTTCGGTCGCCATCAAACTCATGAAGGATATGTCCGATCCGGTGGCGGTCGATTTGTTCACCAAAGAATGGAGGGCCCTGGCCGAGATCTCCCACCCGAATATCGTCGAAGTTCGGGATGTAGATGTCATTGAAGAAAACGGCCAGAAGAAACCGTTCTTTGTGATGCCGCTGCTGCGCGGTACCACGTTGGCCGACCTGATCGCCGACGCCAGCGCGCGCTTGACCGTGGAGCGCGTCGTGGAGATTGCCACCCATGTATGCCGGGGACTGCAAGCCGCGCACCAACGAGGACTGATCCACCGCGACCTGAAGCCGAGCAACATTCTGGTGATGGAGGATGACAGCGCCAAGATCATTGACTTCGGCGTGGTGCATCTGGCGGGATCAAAGTCGGTCACGGGACAGAAGGGGACTTTCCAGTACATGTCGCCGGAGCAGGCTCTGATGCGCGAGATTACCCCGGCATCGGACTTGTTCTCGATGGGCATCATCCTCTACGAGGCACTGACGAGGCGGAAGCCTTTCGCGCGCAACACTGTTCAGGACACCATGGAGGCGGTTCTCAAGTTTGTACCACCGCCCGCATCGGAACTCAACCCGAACGTCAACATGTCGTTGAGCCGGGTGGTTCACAAGTGCTTGGCCAAGCAACCGATTCACCGTTTTACGAGCGCGCGTGATCTGGCGGATACCCTGCAAAAAGCTGTGCGCAATGAGCCCGTCTTTGACACAGCGAAAATCGAGCAGCGCATCGAGCGCGCCAAGTCTGCCTACAAGTCTGGCGATGAAGGATTTGCCTCCGAGATCCTGGCGGAACTTGAGGCGGAAGGCCATCTCGACCCGCGCATCACTGTGCTGCGGATGCAGATTGAGATGGCCGCGAAGACGAAGAAAACGCGTCAGCTTCTGGAGAGCGCTCGCGCGCGAATGGAGCAGGACGAGATTCCCCTGGCATTGGACAAGATCCGCGAAGTGCTGGAAATGGACCCCGAGAATCCCGATGCTCTGGCTATGCGGCACGCGATGGAAAAGCAGCGCAGCGAGAGCCAGATCGCCAAGTGGTTGGAACTGGCACAGACGCATTTGAGCAATCGTGACTTTGGCGCGGCAAGGAATGCTGCCCAGGAAGTGCTGGCCATCAATCGTGCTGACGCGCGGGCCATGGATCTGTTGGAGAAGATCGAGTCCACGGAAACGGATGCCAAGAGAATTCGTGAGCAGAAAGAGCAGCTCTACACCTCAGCTTTGAAGGCATACCAGAACGGCGAGATCTCGACGGCGCTGAGCAAGCTGGAGCGTTTGTTCTCGGTGGCGCAATCCAATCCGAATGCAGCAATTCCAGAACGCGAAGCTGTCTACCAGAGCTTTTACAAGGAAGTGCGGTCCGAACGCGACACCATTCACGGGGCGCTGGAAGACGCGCAGCGCCAGTTCCGGGAGAAGAACTTCGCGGGCGCGATGGCGGTGTGCCGGGACCTTCTGGGAAAGTATCCCAACGACGGTACCTTTCAAGCTCTGAAGATCCAAATCGAGGATGCAGAGCGGCAGGAGCTGTCGTCCTATACCGCCGAGGTTTCCAAGAGACTGGAAGCGGAGCGCGACCTTGACCGGCGAGTCAATATCATTCGGGAAGCGTGCGAGCGTTATCCCAATGAAGCCCAGTTTGCGCAACAGCTCAAGTTGGTGCGCGAGCGGCGCGATTTGGTGAACTCGATCGTTGTGAAGGCACGGCAGTATGAAGAGCGCGGACAGTATGCCGAAGCCATCAGCCAGTGGGACATCCTGCGCAACATCCATCCGGACTATCCCGGCATTGCCTTTGAGATGGAGCAGTGCAAGAAGAAGCGCGACCAGCAGGGGCGAGACGAGGAACGTTCACGTCTGGTAAACGAAATCGACGAATTGATGAAAGGCCGCGGTTACGCGAAAGCCATCGAGTACGCCACTTCCGCACTCCAGGAATTCCCCGGTGACGCCGAGATCTCAGGACTGCGAACCCTCGCGGAACAGGGACTGGAGCGCACCAAAGAGTCGCGGCGCTTGTTCGAGGAGGGTCAACGATGCGTAGCGCAGGGAGACCTGCCCAGAGCCACCGAGCTGTTGCGCAGCAGTCTGAACCTTGATCCACGGGCGCCGGGTCTGCGCGACGCGGTCATCAATGTTCTGGTTGAACGGGCACAGGCTTGCGGGGAAGACAACTGGCAAGACGCGGAGCCCCTGTGTCAGGAAGCCAGTGAACTGGACGCGAATCATGCCGCAGTGCGAGCCTTGCGTTCGAACATCTCCGACGCTAAGCGGAAGATGTTCATCGTTCAATGTCTGACGGAGTGCCGCTCGTTGGTGGCTGCCGGAAAAGTAAATGAGGCGGCGGAGCGAATTCGTGCGGCGCGGGAAATGTACCCCAAGGATTCTCGCCTCGCGCAGTATGAAGCGACCCTGCAACGGGAGATGAGCGAACTCCTGCGCCAGGAGCAAAGGCGCAAGGACCAAACCGCGCTCAGCGAAAATCGCCGATCGGCGGAGCAGAATCCCGATCGCGCGAACTTGCGGGCAGTTTTGGAGAAGTCGTATGCGATCCGTGCCCAGCATCCTGACGATCCGGAGATCGCGCAGACCGTCTCAGAGATTGAACTAGCTGTCAGAAACGTAGCGCGAGTGGAAGACGTGAAGCAGGTCCTGAGTGTTGAACCAGCTCTTACTGGCACCAATGGGTGGCGAGCCACCATGGTCCAACAAGCGCCCGGACAGGCGGCGCCGCGCAGGGCGGATAAGAAGGGCCCGAAACTCGTCGACAAAACCGCCACAGCGACGAAGACAGCGAAACCGCCTGCGCGATCGGAATACAACTTCCAGACTTTCGTTCGCGAGCTCGGAATCCTGGCACAACAAGTCCAGCAAAGGTTGCTGGCGCTGGCGCGTCCTGCGGGGAAGATGGTCTGGCGTAAGGTTGGGAACCGTGGCCGGAATCGTAATCCTGCTACCGCTTCTCGCCTATCTAGCTTTTCACCTGCCCGGCATGTTGAAGAAAAGTGCGGAAACGTACACCACAGCAACCGTCACGATTGCCACCGATCCTCCCGATTCCACGGTGACGAGTGAAGGCAACCCGGTCACTAACGGGACCGTGGCGATGGGAACTACGATTGAGGTCAGCCACCTCGGCTACAAGACCAGACAAGTACAAATTCAGCGCGACAGCGACGGAAAAGTATCGCTTGAACCGGAACCGTTGCATTTGTCGGTTCACACCTCGGGAACAGGAGGAAGCGCCGAACTCGACGGGCAAAAAATCGCCGACCTCACGGACGGCTCTCTCGAATACCAACTGACTCCCGATGGAGCGCTGCACAAGCTTACGGTCACCGCCGATGGCAAACAACTGTTCATGGTGTACGTGCAAGTTTCGGCTGGCCAACAGCCTCGTGTCACCGGGTTCGATGCGAATGATCTTCTGACCATTACCAGTTTGGGCAACAAAGCGACCTTGTATGGAGCTAGCAATCTGGGGAATGCTCAGGTCGGAGACCAGAGCGCTGCAATCAATCCTACCGGAGCAGCTATCACTCTGAGCGATCAGAGCCACGATGTGGTTTTTGGACAGGGCGAAGACCAGGGAAGCGTGTCGATCGACGTTTCCAGCGCTCCGACTCTTATGATGCAATCGCTCGCCGGTGCTGGACGTGTCTTCATTACGACCAACGCTGATAAGGCCGTACTCAGTGTCGACGGAGCGCCCCTGCCGCGGCAGAACCACGGATGGACAGTGAGTAAGGCACCGGGGGCCCACAAGTTCACGCTGTCCGCAGAAGGGTACGAACCTCAGTCGTGGACCATGACCATACTGCGTCGTGGAGTCGTCAACAAAAATGTAAACCTACGCGCCAAGGTCGCCGCGGCGCCCTTGTTGATGGCTGGTCTTAGTATCACCGGAGGCACTCCGGGAGCAGACGTCGCTCTGGATGGCAAGAACGTAGGAGAACTGGATTCAGCGGGCAACCTGTCCCTTCCAAACGTTGTGGCTCTCGGAAAACATACCGTTGGGCTGACGAAGTCAGGCTACGAAGCGCGGGAGTTCGAAATCACGATCAGTCCCAGCGCTCCGGGCAAACCTTTAGCCGACGCTCAAATCTCCAAGCCGGTGCTTTCGTCATCTCTGGCCACGCTGGCTTTTGACCTAACTACCAAGGAAGCGACGGTGAAATACCGCCGCGTCGGCGAAACGCAATTCCAGGATGTCAATCCTTCCGAAAAAACTCAATTGCCGCCCGGACAGTACGAAATCGTGGCTGAGGCAGCCGGGTATCAACGATTCACAACCACGGTGAATCTGGGCAAGGACGCAGTCACAGTTCCCGTGAAATTGGCTGCGGTTCCCGATTACGAGTTCGAAGATGCGCAACAGATCGCACATGAAGGTGCGTGGCTGAAGTCCAAGGTGCCGGGAAAGTTCGTCAACCTGAAGCCAGGCATGCTGCGCGAGAATCTCGTTTTCTCGCGGCCGGGAAAAACGCTGTTCTGGGATAAGAAAGTCGAGTGGATGATCGAAGATCTCGCTCATCACTCCAGAGTCCAGTATTCCCTGGAAGGCGGGAAGTTGACGCGGAGGCTTGTGGTTGGGCAGGACGCCTCGAATCAGAAAGAGGCTAAAATCGATGCCCAGTCTGCCGGGCAGAAGGATTCACTCTCCGTGCACATCCATGTAGACGGTGGACAGGTGCGGATTACCAATGATAAGGGAGCGGTGCTTGACGAGTTCACCGCACCGGGTCAGAATTTTTCAAACGGCAGGATCGCGATTAAGAGCGACTCACTCTTCGTGGTTCGGAGCGGTAACTAGTAGCGACACATCGCAAACTCCACGCTCACTCCGGCAAGGCCCAGGCGAACAAGACACCGCCGCTGCTCATCAGCACGTACTGACGCCCGTCAAGTTCATAGCTTGTAGGAGAACTGGCTATGGGCGCTCCGGAACCCGCGTGCCACAACGTCTTGCCGTCGCTCGAATCAAGCGCCAGAAAATTTCCAGCAGGCATCGCCGGTGAACGTAAGACCAGAGTCGGTCGTCAACACCCCTGCTCCCGAACCGCCGGGCCCGACCTCGTGGCTCCATCGGATTTTGCCGGTCTGATAATCGATTGCTTCGATGACGCCCTTGCCCCAGACGCCATAGTCGGCCCCGGCCCAACCGTAAACTCCGTCGGCAGGCTTGGCGAAGTAAATGCTCCAACTTGGGTGGGCATCGACGATAAACAGACCGTTCTTCGTGTCAAAACTTGGGGAACGATAGTTGGTCATGCCGCCTTCGTCGGGCGCGATGAGGCGTCCGTCGGGAGCAGGTTCCTTCGCGGGATTTGGAATTGGACGGCCATCCTTGTCGATTCCGAGCGTCCAATTCACGGGACCGTAAGGAACCGTCAGAAGACTCTTGCCGTTCGTGCGGTCGAGAACAAAGAAGTAGCCGTTGCGGGAACTCTGCATGAGCATCTTCTTCGGCTCGCCGTGAAAGTCTCCGTCGACGAGGACCGGAGTCTCGACCGCATCCCAGTCATGCGTATCGTGCGGAGAGACCTGGAAAGCCCACGCCAGCTTGCCCGTATCCGGGTTCAACGCGACGATCGAGCACGTGTAGAGATCGTCTCCCGGCCGCGTAGAACCATTCAACACCGGCGTTGGATTGCCCGTACCCCAATAAACCAGATTCAGGTCGGGATCGTAGGTTCCGGTCATCCACGTCATTCCGCCGGTGGTTTGATTCGGCATTCCCACGGGCGGAGTCGAGTTCCATTGCCACTGAGTTGCTCCGGTCTCGGGATCGATCGAACGAATGTAGCCGGTCAAGTTGTCAAAATCTCCGGAAACACCGACGAGAACATGCTGGCCTACGACGAGCGGGGCCATGCTCGTCCAGTATCCCTTCGTGACATCGGCCACCTGCACATTCCAGCGAACACTCCCATCTTTGGCGTTTAACGAGATCAAATGAGCATCGGGGGACAAGAAATAGAGATAGCGCCTGTACATCGCGACACCGCGATGCCCGATGTGCTCGCCGGGGCTGCGCGGATGCACGTAATGCCATATCTCATGGCCGGACCTGGCATCGACAGCCCAGATATTTTCCGGAACGGTGAAGTAGAGAATGCCGTCCACCAGCAGAGGCGACGACTTGATCAACGATGTCTGGTTGGTCTGAAAGGCCCATGCCAGGCTCAGATTCTTTACATTCTCCGGCGTGATCTGATGAAGTGGGCTGTGGCGTCTTCCGGAATAATCGCCGTGATATCCAGGCCAACTGTTGGCTGGCGGGTGCACCAGAGTCTGTTCATCTGCTCCCTGCGCCATCGTCCACAAGGAACAGGCGAGCACGCAAGAGACGGTCAGGAATTTTCTTTTAAGAAGGTTCATTCGTGATCGGTCGGCCCTCACTTTAACGTTTGCAGATACGCCATGAGATTGTGCACGTCATCGTCGGTGTACTTGCTGAACAGTTCGACGTGTGACTCCACGGGGGCATCCACTTTGTAGCGCATATCGCGGGTGCGCCAGGATTGATACACTCCCTCCGCGTTCGTTAGGCCCACCGTAAACTCGTCGAGATATGCCAAGACTCCGGAGATCTCCTGACCCGACGCGAGCGTCACAGTGACCTTTGACTTCGCGTGTCGCGGGTAGAGCATCTGTTTCTCAAGTTCCAAACCCTGGTAGCGCGAAGCGATGCCTGCAAGGTCGCCGGTGGGCGAGTGACAGCCAGCGCAGACGCCAGAACCTTCGAAATATTGCTTTCCGGCTTCCGCGTTTCCGGTTTGCAGGTCCTCCGGGTCCACCCCTTTACGTCCGCCTTTTCCCCTGCGGCGGTCCTGAGCCACGGCATTTTGCTGCGTATGGATGAAGGCGACCAGGCTGGCGATCTGCTGGTCGGTGCGATTGAAAGGCGGCATGCGTTTCTCTGGGCGGCCGCTGCGAATCACCGGAGCGATCTTGTCGCCATTGACATCTGCGGCCACCAATTTGGATCGCGTCAAGTCGGGTCCGGTCTCTCCACCAGTTGCGTCGCGGCCGTGGCAGAAGGAGCAGTCCTGCCGGAACAGCGCCGCGCCTTGCTGGACCAGGCTGGCGGGATAATTCCTGTTCCCAGGGGTACTGCGTTGTTTAGTGCTCGCCGAACTCTGTGCGTGGTGGCTGGTCGTTTGCGTAGCCGCGAACACACTCAGTAGCAACAAGAGAAACATTGTGCAGAAGGATCGGGGCGATTTCATGTTCAGCGATCGCCCGCCTGCTGCTCACGCGCATGAGGAGACGTACTGCCCTCAGTCATCCCCAGAACCCACTTGATCGCTTCAAAATACATCTTGCGGATGTCGGGGTCGACCCAGGATTCCTCGGTATGGCCTAGCGTCGAATAGAATACTCGGCCCTTGCCGTGCATCTTGTCCCAGGCAACGGCGAAATCATGATCGGTGCGGTGAATGCGCGGATTGTTTTCGTAATTGAGTTTCGCCGGGTCGAGGCTCAGGAGCACATGCACTTTGTCGCGCGACCATTCTTTCGGCTGATAAATTTCGTCCCACTTCACGAACGCGTGCGGAAAATGGCGGACGGCCGGAAAGTTCGGGTCTTCGTTGATGATCGGTGCATTGAACGTCGACCACGGATGCTGATCGAACCAGCCGCCGATCATCTCTCCGTATTCCGGCCACTTGTAATTCGTATCGAGCGCGGCATGAACTCCGACAAAGCCTTTCCCGTCATCCTTGATGAACGACATCATGTCTTTCTTCTGACTATCGTCCAAGTCAAGTTCGCCTGTGGTGCTCACAAAGATCAGCGCATCAAAATAGTCGAGATTCTTTGCATTCCTGCCCAGATCCTTTTTCGTGATCAGTTCGACGTCAGTGCGCAAGGTAGCTTCCCAGAGACCGCCTTCACGTCCCATGTCGTAGATCGCAACCATGCCTGCTGAGACCGAATCGTGTTCGAATCCTTTGGTCTGGCCGATGACCAGGACGTGCTTGAGATGAATCTTCTTCTCACGCGGCGGCGGTGGCATGGAAGGATCCGTTTGGGCTGAAACGAGGGCGGCCGTAATCCAGAACAATAGCGAGAGAAACCACAACCGTCGAGGTTGGCGCAAGAGCATTCTCCCCAGAATGTGATTCGCAGGCCCGCAAGACCCTGCAAAGTCCGCAATAGCCACAGGACCTTAAGGTAACATAAGCGACCTGCGATAGAATGGCGGGACTCAATTCAGGGGACAAAGGCGCTATGCGTGTTGGGGTCTTCACTCCGTTGCTGTCGAAACTTCCGCTGGAGGCGGTTCTCAAGAAACTCGCCGAACTCAACATTCACACCGTCGAGCTTGCGACAGGAAACTACGTGGGCGACGCGCACTGCAAGCTCTCGATGTTGGACAACAACTCGGCGCTGTCGGACTTCAAAAAAAATCTCAGCGATCATGGCGTCAGCATCAGCGCACTGAGCTGTCACGGCAATGCGCTGCATCCGGACAAGTCCGTAGGACAGCCGCATCGCGAGACCAGCCGCAAGACCATCCTGCTGGCGGAAAAGCTTGGTGTTCCTGTCATGGTGGATTTCTCCGGTTGCCCCGGGGATTCTTCGAACGCCACAGCGCCTAACTGGGTCACCTGCCCGTGGCCTCCGGACTTCCGCAAAGTCCTTGACTGGCAATGGAACGAAGTGGTCACGCCCTACTGGATCGAGCACGCGAAGTTTGCTGCCGATCACGGGGTGAAGATCGCAGTCGAGATGCACCCTGGATTCGTGGTGTACAGTCCGGAAACGATGTTGCGGCTGCGCGCAATCGCGGGGAAGAACGTAGGATGCAACTTCGATCCCAGTCATCTTTTCTGGCAAGGTGTCGACCCGATTGCCGCAGTCCGCGTGCTGGGCGACGCCATTTTTCACGTGCACGCCAAGGATACCCAACTGTATCCGACAAACATGGTGCGCTCGGGCGTGCTCGACACCAAGCCCTACACGGAGGAACGGGACCGCGCATGGATCTTCCGCACCTGCGGTTACGGCCACGGAGTTGAGTTTTGGAGCGAACTGGTCTCCACGTTGCGGATGTTCGGCTACGATTACGTTATTTCTATCGAACACGAAGACAGCTTGCTCTCGCCTGGTGAAGGCCTGACGAAAGCGGCGAACTTCCTCAATAACATCGTGGTACGCGAACAGCCGGCAGCGGCCTGGTGGTCCTGAACAGGAACTTCAATGAAAGCAATCAAGACGGCAATCTTCGGCACCGGCTTTATGGGCCGCGTGCATCTGGAAGCGGTACGGCGAGTAGAGTCGGTGGAAGCGGCTGCGGTGGTTGGCCGAAACTCGCAGGCAGTAGAACGGCTCGCCGCCGGCTTTGCTGTACCGAAAACAACGACGGATTTTCGCGAGGTGCTGCGCGACACCTCCGTTGATGCGGTTCACATTTGTACCCCCAACGCGCAACACTTCGCGATGGCGAAGGAGGCGCTGCAGGCGGGCAAGCACGTCCTCTGCGAAAAACCCTTGACTACGACGGCCGCGGAAGCAGAGGAACTGGTTTCTCTTGCAGCCAAGCAAGGGCTGCGCAATTGCGTGTGCCACAACCTACGTTATTACCCGATGGTCCAGCAGATGCGCCGCCTGCGTGAAGCCGGAGAACTTGGAGAGATTTTGATTGTGCAGGGCACGTACTCGCAAGACTGGCTGCTGCATGACACCGACTGGAATTGGCGGGTTGACGCCAGCGCCGCTGGAGCATCCCGTTGCATGGCCGACATCGGCTCCCATTTCTTCGATATGGCAGAACACGTGACAGGATTGCGCCTGACGTCGCTGTGCGCCGACCTGCAGACGTTTCATGCCAAGCGAAAACAGCCGAAGCACTCGGTCGAAACTTTCGCCAACAAGTTGATGGGGCCGGAAGACTTCATTGAGACGCCGGTGACAACAGAGGACTTCGGCGCCGTCCTCTTTCGTATGGGAGGACGTACTCGTGGCAGCATGACAGCCAGCCAGGTGTCAGCAGGTCGAAAAAACGGGCTGCGAATCGAGATTTACGGAACGAAATCTTCGGTCGCGTGGAATCAGGAGCGGCCGGATGAGCTCTGGCAAGGGCACCGCGATACGCCGAACTCAATTTCGGTTAAGGATCCGTCGTTGCTCGAACCTGGCGCACGCAGTTACGCCGATCTTCCCGGCGGCCATAGCGAGGGCTACGACGACACGTTCAAGCAGGTTTTTCGGCGCTTCTACCGTTCCATCAGCGAATCGGCCGCTTCTGACTATCCCCAGTTCGTGGACGGATTGCGGCAGATGACGATCCTCGATGCCGTCCTCGCAAGCCACGGGAAACGCGCGTGGGTCGATGTGCCGCCGCTTCGGGTCAGTTGACTACGGCTATTTCGGGCTCTTCGTCTCCGCGTGGGCGGCATTTGCGGCGAGCACATAAGAAGTGACCGTGTCGACGACATACTCATTCTCATACCAAAGAAACGGCCACCCTTCCTTTAGCTCTGGGAAGTCGGGCTGGATGATGACGACCCCCGGGATGATCCCGCCGGGAATAAACGTGTAGTCCGCACGGTTATTGCCGTACGCAATCAGCTTTGATTGCGCACCGACTCCGGAGACATACGACACGTTCGACACTGGGTGTCGACCAAGCACGTAGTCGAGGGCGTGAAGCGTATGTTCTGGCCCAATATCCTCAGGAAATGCGCGGTGGAGGAAGTACATCTCCGCCGCGAACTGGGTCACCGCTCCCGAACCTCCCCAGGTGCCGGTGGCAATCGGAACACGATAGGGATTCTGAGCCAGCATCTGCTCAAGCTTGGGTTTGAATGCGGCCAATCCTTCCGCGATGCCCTTCTTGAACTGCTCGTCCATCAACGGAATGGCACGGGATGCAGTTCCGCCCAAAAACGCAAACCTCTCTTTGACCACGGGAACCAATTCCTTCAGTCGCTGCCGGTAGACCTCCCCGCCGTGAGTCGTGATCAGCAATTCGACTGCAGCTTCCAGTTCCGCATGCTGCAGGTTGCTGCCCGTGGTGTTGAAGTATTGAAACAATGTCGGCGGCTGCTTGTGCCCTTCGGCCCAAACGCTTTCCGCAATTTGCAGACATTCCTCCGCCATCTTGTCGTCGAATCCACGAAGCACTCTGCTCGCCGCGGCCAGTGCGCCAGCCTCGTCGTAGCTGAGCGCCGTGGTGTGAGTGGTAAATGCCCAGCGATCATCGGGCACGCCTGAAGAGATTCCATCGGTCTCAAGTCGTCGCATGCGCTCCGAGTAGACTCGGCCGTCGGTCTTCGACGCGGCGTCTCCGAGATATGTGTACTCTTCAAGCGTCGGCTCGATGATTCCCGGGATCGCATGCCCGATCGCATGGTGTTCCGCCAGCAACAGAAGGACTCCGTGCCGAATCTGCTGCACGAGATCAGGCACGCCATCCGGCTTTCGCATTTGCACGTCCCGCGCCGTCTCGTCCACCGAGGTGTCGTCTAAGTTGACGCCGAATTCTTCCTTCGCAGTGACCAGGTCCAGAATCACACGGGTCTGCGTCTGCGTGCGAAGATCGAAATCGCCGGCATCGTACCAGCCGCCCACATTCAGACCGGGAATGTGTTGTCCGGGGACGAAAGGCGAGTCCGTAGTCGGCCCTTGTTTGTAGCCGTCGAAATGCGTGTAGTTCACCGGAGCCTGGCGCGCATCGTCGAGATGCGATGCTCCGTGCCACGTACGATATCCTTCCCGCACTTTGACGTGATCCATCTGCTCCGGCAAATACGTGTTGAGCGACAAATTCCATATCCCGTCGTAAACGCCGGGAACGATCCGGAAGGGCCCGGTTCTCTGCCCCGCATACTCGATCGCATAAATGCCCGGTTCATGCACTACCGAGAAATCGAAATCGGCGTACTCATATCGCAACCACTTGCCCCATCGGCGAACTGGTCCGCTAAACGCTTCGGCCCATTCGCCTTCAGGAGTCATTTTCAACACGCTAGCCGTTTTCGGCGCATCGAAGAGTGGATCGAACTCGATCACCGCAGTCTTCTCGCGTTCGGGCGTGTAACCAACCTGGTTGTAACCAACGACGGGACGACGGATCCATCCCGCGATCACATTGGGCTTCACGTGCCATACCACAACATCCCCGGTTTTTCCCGAAGGAATGAGGGTTCGCACGACAAACCATCCGTTTTGGGCCTGGTTGCGTCCATCGAAAAGAAGGAGCGAACCGCTCTCCGAACGAATCGCCACTCGCGTCGAAGGATCCTCGGGAGAGAGAACGAAACCATCACCCTGAGCCACCGGCATAGGCTCAATCCTGGAATCTGTCATCTTTTGCATCGGGCCGTCTGCATGGCGAGGAAAAATCCCCGCCGTGCCGCTTGCCAGATAAGACTTACCGAAATACAGGCTAGGTAGGAATTCGAGGTTCAACCCAGCCTTTCCGACGAGCGAATCAGGAATTGGACGGTCAAGTTGCACGGCCAACCGAAATCCCCCCGCCTCGGGCCGGACGTCGATTCGATAAGAGAAGCCCTGATCCGGATAATTGCAAAGGGCGATGACCTCATCGGGCACTGGCCCGCGCTTGCGGCTTTCGAACTCAGGAATCGGGTCCCACTGCGCCGGCGTAGGCGACAGGCGCACATCGCCGTTGGTCGCGATGCGCTCGTCTTGGAGAATGATCTCCAGTCCGCTCATCTTCTGGTCGCCAAACACTCGATGATAGGAGTTGTGAAACAGCAACACGCTCAGGCCGTGAGTCTCAAGCACTTCCTGCGGAGTCAGATGAAGATCCGCCTGAGGCCAGAGTGGGAGCGCGGCGCTCTGTATAAAGCAAACGATACAAAGCACAAGAACTGACTTTCGGATCATCGGGTCCTCCTTTTGCGAAGGCTTTCGTCGACGCAGAATCTAAGAAGTTGGCACGCGCACAATGTTCGAACTCGCGGAGTCACCGTTGGTATTCGTCGCTCGCACCCGGTAAGATGCTTTCTGCCCCTGCTTTATCTGCGAGTCCGAGTATTGCGTTGCGGAGGCCGGCAATTCCGCGATCCGCTGCCACGCTCCTCGTGCAATTGAATCCTGGCGGCGCTCAACCACAACATGTTCCGGATTTTCCCCGTGAACTTCCCAGCCAAGTCTCACTCCGCTGTCAGTTGAAACCGCAGTCAGCGAACTTGGCCCTTCGGGAAGAACCGGCCAGTCGAAATAGTCGGCATCTGCGATTGCCAGGATGCTGTCAGTAACAGGAAGCATCTCCAATGTATCGGTTGTTCCCTTCTTCCAATTGAGTGGTCGAATATCGCCAGACACCACGTCGACCAGCACCGGATTCTGAATACCAGAATTCTTCAGCGAGATAGTCGCGTAGTACGCCGGAAAAGAACTTCCCGGTACGCTGTGAGCGGCGATCCAATAGGCGACGATCGCTTTCCCGCTCTTCGATCGAAAGCCGTAGCTCAGGAAAGGAAACCCGCTCTGCCGGCGAATCGCGGGCACGTCAGCGCTGGATAGTTCGATCGCCGGATCCAGTTTGGTATCTGAAAACAGGGCATTCGTGTTCTGAAGCGCGTAGAAGACTGGCCGTGGCGTGAAGTCCCAATCGTGGTTGGTCAGCCCGTGAACGATCCCGAAGTCGTCAAATTCATTCCCATCGGTGCCGGCAGCCAGAAGCCATACAAATGTCTTCACGCCCGCCGCATGGTTGTAGATCAGTCCACGCGGCACGTACTTCGCCTGCACGGATTCGTCCGAGCCTGTCCACGAAGGGATCGAGTTGAACTCGTCGTCGAAGAATGGAATGCCCGCTTTGATTCCCGGATAATGATCTACCAGATCCCGCAACCCACGCGGCGACTCGTTGAGATACGCTCCGTAGTCCATCGTTTCCGGATTCATATTCTGTCCGTAGCCCGGATATGTGTGATAGGCGTAGACATCAATTCCCTCGGCACACTTACAGGTATCCAAAGCATGCTGCGTGAAATCGCGTGATGGGTCCGCCTGCCCGCCGTAGATCACCTTCGCTCCCGGCGTCTTGTGTACGGTGTCGACAAAGGAAGTGAGCAAATGACCGTACTGCTCGGGATTGCCCCATGGATTCCAGTACCCGATGTCCTGTTCGTTCCACAGCGCCCAGTAGTGGATCCGATCCTTGAAATGATCGACCATCCAGCCAACGTATTTGTTGAATGCCATGGTCTGCTCGGGCGTGAGCGGGGGCCAGTACACCGAGTACATGCTGCGATCGTCGTTGTGAAACGAACCCGGCTCGGGAACGCTGATGTCCGGCAACCTGCCGCTGCGCGCCGTGTACATCGTGTTCCCATAGAGTAGCTGCACCTGCACCTCCATCCCGTTGTCAATCAAAGAATCGACGGCATCTTCCAACAGCGGCGACGTCGAATAGACACCGCGGTTCTGCTCAATCCAATCCCAGCTCGTGTAATCGGAACTGTTCTCGTATTGCCCAATTCGAATCCATTTGAAACCCGCATCGAACATCCGTGTCCACCACCATCGATTCCAGGGCAGATAGGGATCGCGCGGCAGATCGGAGTTAATGCCGAAACCATCTTGAATCTGTGAAGTTCGTTTGGGTGGAACTTTCTCGGGCAACTTATGCGTGACTTGAGAAAACGAACGAGCTTCGAATAAGACGATGAACAGAAGGACGGCCAAACACGCAGTACGGCCTTTCTGATTACCCATCACGGACTCTCCTCTGTTAATAGGACAGGACGGCTCTTCGCATCCCCGTCATCGCGCCACCCGCTCGGCACTGACCTGCGAGGCATTCGCGGCAATCGCCGCCGCATTGCGCTGGACCTTCTGGATCGCCTCCGCAATTTCGTGCATATCCTGCTCATCACCTAGCAACGCAAACTGCGGAATCCAGACCGTCTCCCAAGCCGCCCTTTGTGTATGCGGGAAGCGTTGCTGCAGGAATTCATGCTTTTCTATTGCCTGTGCGCCACTCAGGCACTTGCGATATTCGCCGCTGCGGAAGCAGTCCAGTTCATGCAACGGTGGATAGCTCGCCTGTGTAGGAATACCCTCCGCATTCAATGCGGCGATGAAATTCTCAGTCGAGACGCCCGCAAATTGCTTGCCATCGACATGAAAGATGTACGCATACTGACTGTTTCGCGTGCAGCGCGGATCGCACTTCTGCGGTGTAATGCCTGCGATCTCCGTGAAGAGTTTGTCGAGCAGACGACCGTTGCGGTGGCGGTGCAGCGTCTGTTCTTCCAGTCGGCCCAGTTGCACGTTCAGAACTGCTCCCTGCCATTCACTGAGCCGGTAATTCGATCCATAGATGAAGTGACTGTAGAACCATTCGCCCGGCATGCGTCCGCAGTCGTGCACGGAACGGGCCTGACGCTCGAAAACGTCGTCATTCGAGATGATGATGCCGCCCTCGCCTGCCGTCATCAGCTTGCTTGACTGGAAGCTGAATGTGCCTGCCTTGCCAAATGTGCCGATCCTCTTTCCCCGCCACTCGCTGCCATGCGCGTGCGCCGAGTCCTCAATCAGATGAAGGCCTCGTTTCTGAGCGAGTTGGCTTAAGCGATCCAACTCTGCGGGATGTCCACCCATGTGGACGGCAATGATGGCTTTCGTGCGGGGAGTAATGGCCGCTTCCGTCAGCCCCGGATCGAGGCAGTAAGTTTCAGGATCGACATCGACCAACACCGGCAACGCATTCGCAAAGAGAACAGCGCTAGCGGTGGCGATAAAGGTAAAATCCGGAACGATCACCTCGTCACCCGGCCCGATGTCGAGTGCAGCCATCGCCACTTCCAGCGCGGCCGTGCCGTTAGTGACAGCAATTCCATGGCGCGTACCGTGGTACTCGGCAAATGCCTTTTCAAACTCCAGGGTCTTGGTGCCCGGAGTGCGCCACCATACGCGGCTTTCGAGAACCTCTTCGAGAGCCCGGCGCTCGTTGTCGTCGTACTGAGGCCAGAGCGGAAACGGCTTCTGTTTCGTCTTGGCGCCGCCGAACAGCGCGAGTTCAGGCATAGGCTCTCCTTGAGCAAACTCTGTTGCAGTTAAGTAAGGTACTGGAAAAGCTCTGAACAGTCATCGGCTTCGACCGCCAACGTATCGGCGCCAGCACCAACTGGCTACGATTGTGGTCACGAGATCCAACGATTCCACGCTCCCCCCCACGCATCTTACGCTGAGAAGCACACTACGATTCCGGAATCCTGATGCTTCGGTCTCAAACAAAAAGTTCCGGGAACAATTGTCACCAACCAAGCGGCGGGCATAGGCTATTTAGAAGGAGTGATCTATGAGCACGATCGAAGCCAGCAGCCCAGCCGAAGTCCTCGAACTCAGCCCTTACTCTCCTACGCGATCGACAGTGAAAGACAAACCTCTCACTGCGGAAGAACTGCGCAAAACCGAGATCTACTGGCGTGCCTGCAATTACCTCAGCCTGGGAATGATTTACTTGCGTGAAAACCCTCTGCTCACCGAACCTCTGAAGCCGGAGCACATCAAGAATCGTCTGCTGGGTCACTGGGGATCGAGCCCGGGGCTATCCTTTATTTATGTCCATCTGAACCGCCTGATCAAAAAATACGATCTCGACATGATTTTTCTGGCTGGCCCCGGCCACGGCGCCCCCGGAGTGCTCGGCCCCGCTTACCTCGAAGGCACGTACTCCGAGGTCTATCCCGAGAAGAGTCTCGACGTCGATGGCCTGCGGCAATTCTTCCAAGAGTTCTCCTTCCCCGGCGGAATCGGAAGTCACTGCACACCGGAAACTCCAGGATCGATTCACGAAGGAGGAGAACTCGGCTACGTTCTGTCGCACGCGTGCGGAGCAGCTTTCGACAATCCTGAATTGATCGTGGCGGCCGTTGTAGGCGACGGCGAGTCAGAAACCGGACCTCTCGCGACTTCATGGCACATCAACAAGTTCCTGAATCCAGCGCGCGATGGCGCTGTGCTCCCCATCCTTCATTTGAACGGATACAAGATCGACAATCCCACCTTGCTGGCGCGCATTTCGCACGACGAACTTGAGAAACTCTTCCGCGGCTGCGGCTGGACGCCCTATTTCGTGGAGGGCTCCGACGTCGACACCATGCATCAAGCCATGGCGGCAACAGTGCAGCGTTGCATCGATGAAATCCGCGAACACCGGCGCGCGGCTCGCGAGCATGGCGATATCACGCGACCACGCTGGCCCATGATCGTTCTGCGATCGCCAAAGGGCTGGACCGCTCCGCGGAAAATAGAAGGACATTTCCTTGAGGGCTTCTGGCGCGCACATCAGGTGCCTCTTCCGGCCGCAAAGAAAGACCCGAAGCAACTACGTGCACTTGAAAAATGGATGCACTCTCTGAGGCCCGATCCCCTGTTTGAAGGAGACGGGCTGGCTTCGGTATTTCGCGAACTCGCGCCCACCGGCGATCGTCGTATGAGCGCCAATCCTCACGCCAACGGCGGTCGTCTCAAGAAAGCTCTACGCTCGCCCGATTTCCGTGACTACGGGGCCAACGTCGACAGGCCAGGTCGCACCCAAGCCGAAAATACTCGTCCGCTGGGTTCCTTCCTCGCTGAAGTAATGAAGAGGAATGCCAGCAACTTCCGCGTTTTTGGCCCAGACGAGACCAGTTCCAACAAACTCGATGCGCTTTTCACCGTGACCAAGAAATTCTGGATCGAGGAGCGATTTCCCGAGGATGACGACGGCGGCAATCTTGCGCCCGACGGCCGCGTCATGGAGATGCTGAGCGAGCACACCATGGAGGGCATGCTGGAAGGTTATCTTCTGACCGGACGCCATGGCTTCCTTTCCACCTATGAATCGTTCGTCCACGTCATTGATTCGATGTTCAACCAGCATGCCAAGTGGCTGGAGATCTGCAATCACCTGACCTGGCGGCAGGCAATCGCATCGCTGAATTTGCTGATCACGTCCACAGTATGGAGGCAGGATCACAACGGCTTCACCCACCAGGATCCCGGCTTCCTTGATGTCGTGGTAAACAAGAGCGCGAACGTGACCCGCATCTACCTGCCTCCGGACGTGAACTGCCTGCTTTCGGTCGCCGACCACTGTCTGCGCAGCCAGAACTACGTCAACGTGATCGTCTGTGATAAGCAGAAGCATCTGCAATATCTGAGCATGGAAGCCGCAATCATTCATTGCACGAAGGGCATTGGAATTTGGGATTGGGCCAGCAATGACGAAGGCGGTGAGCCCGATGTTGTGATGGCCACAGCCGGCGATATTCCCACACAGGAAGCTCTGGCCGCGACCGACATGTTGCGCAAGGAATTTCCCGACCTGAAGATCCGTTTCATCAATGTGATCGACCTCTTCAAGCTGCAGCCAGCCAGCGAGCACCCGCACGGACTCTCCGACCGCGACTTCGACTCCCTCTTTACGGTCGATAAGCCGGTCATGTTTAACTTCCACGGCTATCCGCAACTGATTCACCGCCTCGCTTATCGGCGCACGAATCATTCCAATATTCACGTGCGTGGATATAAGGAGAAAGGAAGCATCAACACCCCCTTGGAACTGGCAATCGACAACAACATCGACCGCTTCAGCCTTGCCATGGACGTTGTCGATCGTGTCCCCAAATTGCAGAAAATCGGGGGCCATGCCAAGGAGAGATTCCTCAACCAGCAGATCACCTGCCGCAATTACGCTCACACCTACGGCATCGACATGCCCGAGGCAACAGACTGGACCTGGCCGTATTAACGTAGCACCGCCATCCCGGCGGCTCTCGGGCGGGCGTCTCGCCCGCCCACGCCGTGCACTGTGGACAGCGCAACCGTCGACCGACGCGACCGCGGATCGCGTAACCGCGACCGGCACAAGCGTGAATGGCACAAGCGTGGAAGAGCGGCCCTTTTAGGGCCGCGTAATACGTTCCGAGATGCCGGGCTTCAAGAGTGTGCGTGAGAACTCGATATTCAGTGACGCGGCGGAACAAACCGCCCTTCTTTTAGCCGCGAAGCGGCGTTAGAATGCAGCCCACGGCGTAAGCCGTTAGGAAAAGTGGGACAGAGACAAGCGCCAGCGGGGCGAAAGATGAGTTCTCACGCACTCTCTTAAAGCCCCCGTGGTCGTCCTCCGCGGCCCGTAATCATTTCGCACTCTCACGAAGGATGCGGCTCGCCCTTGATCACCCTCACCGTGTCGCGCGCAATCAGCAGTTCCTCGTCGGTCGGGATCGCATACGTCAGCAGCTTCGAATCCACCGTACTGATCAACCCCTCGCGCCCAACTGTCTCCCGATTTCTTGCGGCATCGATACGCAGCCCCGCCCACTCCATCTCACTGCAAATCCGCGCACGCACCTCGGGCGAATTCTCGCCGATCCCGCCAGTAAACACGACGGCGTCGGCCCCACCCATAGTGGCGAGATAAGCTCCAATATATTTCCGCGCACGGTAACAAAAGATCTCAACCGCCAGCCGCACCCGCCGGTCGTCGTGTTCCTTCAACTCGGCCTGCAGTTCACGCATATCGTTTGTCAGTCCCGAAATTCCCAACAGCCCGGACTGCGTATTTAGCAGCGTGTCCACTTCCGAAGGCGACATTCCTTCTTTCCGTGCGATGACACTCACGATCGCCGGATCCAGATCGCCCGATCGCGTGCCCATGACCAGCCCTTCCAGCGGCGTCATCCCCATCGATGTGTCGACCGGAGATCCCGCTCTAATCGCCGCCGCCGAACATCCATTTCCCAGATGAAGCGTAATAATGTTCGTCTGCTCCCGAGCAAGTCCCCGCAGCACACGATATCGGAACGCAACGTAGCGGTGCGACGTCCCATGAAATCCGTATCGCCGAATGCGATGCCTTCGGTACAAGTGATAGGGAATCGCATACAGATACGCCAGTTCAGGAATCGAATGATGGAAAGCCGTGTCGAACACCGCCACCTGCGGGACGTCGCTGCCAAAGAGTTCTCGCGCCGCCAGAATTCCCTTCACGTTATTCGGATTGTGCAGCGGCGCCAGATCGATGCAATCCTCAATCCCCTTAAGCACACGATCATCGATCAGTGTCGATTCCTTGAACAACTCGCCTCCGTGCACCACGCGGTGTCCAACCGCGTGCACGTCGGCTGTGCTCTTGATCTCTGTGATTCCCGATCGTTCCGAGGCAATGTACCGGAGGAGGTAATCGAGCGCCGTTCCCATGTCTCGCAGCGCCGCCGTCATCGTCTTCCCAGCTTCCTTGCGATACCGAACTTTGACAATGGCCTCGCCACCGATCCCTTCGACTTCCCCGCGCAAAATCCGATCGTCTTTGTACGCCTTAATCTGCTCAAGGTCGGTGGCAATGATCTGGAATTTTAGGCTGGAACTTCCGGAATTCAGGACTAGAACGTTCATGACGTCATTCTCGAAACCGCAAGATCATGTTAAAGATAATCGATTTGGCTCCCGATCAGTTAATTGTCGGTTCCAGCGGCCTGAGGTACGCTGACATTGCGTATGTCGACCAACGGCAACGGGACGCCCGTCTACAAACGTATCCAGAACGCAATTCGCAAGCGGATCGAGTCTTCCGAGCTACTTCCCGGGGACCCTGTCGCCTCCGAGCGGGAGCTCGCTCGCATGCACAAAGTCAGCCTGATGACCGCCCGCCACGCCCTCGCCGGCCTGGAGCGAGAAGGTATCGTTGAGCGCCGCCGGGGAGCAGGGACCTTCGTCGCGGCCCCCAAAATCCACTTCAATAAGCTGATGAGCTATACCGAGCACATGTCGAGCCGCGGCCTGGTTCCGCGCTCCCGCGTGCTGGTCGCCAAACTCGTCGATCACGATGCCGAAGTGGCCGCCCGGCTCGCTTTGCCGGCCACCAGCCCTCTGGTCAAGATCGAGCGATTGCGCGAAACCGGAGATGAGCCTTTCGCGCTGGAAACCTGTTATCTTCCCGCCAAGGAGTTCGCGAACCTGGTCAAGGCCCCCTTGGGACGGTCTTCCCTGTTCGCCACCCTGCGGCAGGTCTATGGTATTGAACTCGCTTATGCGGACGAAGAGGTTGACGCCACTACCGCCGAAGCTCACATTGCGGAACTTCTGGCTGTCCCGCGAGGCGCATCCGTGCTCCGCATCCGGCAGGTGATCTATTCGACTAAAGGTAAGGCGGTCATCTACGGCGTCGGCTTCTATCGCTCTGAGCGCCATACACTCTTCATCCGACGCTTCCGCTAGAACGGAGGACATTCACCCCAGAGGAAAATCCTGTGTGTCCTCCGTGGTGAGAGATTTTGCTTTACTGGAATCGGCCACTGTCGCGGACCCTGCGCGCCGCTTCCTCGAGGAAGTCGTCGACATGCTGGTGGGATTGGGGTTGCAGTCCAGTCTTCGCCTTGATGCGTTCGGCAATCTGGATCGCGGTCCGCAGGCGCACCTCTGGATCCAGGTCAAACCGACGGCTCAGATACGTCTCGATCAGCACCAGTTCTTCCGCCGTCACCTGCCCCATTCCGCCCGAAGCAGAGAAGGTCTCGGCCGCCGTGTTCCACGTCGGCCGTGCTTCCTCGCTTGGCTTCTCGTGGACCACCACTGTACCCGCCACGAAGTCTCCCAGCCGGCGGCTTTGCTTGTTCAGCATCATGCAGACCAGGCCCACCCCGTAAATGCCCGGCATAACGTCTACGGCCCGCATCAGGTTCCGTCCAATCGCCTCGAAGGCATTGATCGGGCGTCCGCTTTCCTTGATCACCCGAATACCTGCGACTCTCTTGCCCGGCGTCTGGCCCCTCCAGACAACTTCAAAGACCGCGAAGTATCCCCAGTAGATGGCGAATCCGACGAAGATCGCCATCGCCGGTCCCATGGTCTTTGGCAAGAATGTAAAAATCGAGAACCCTTCCGGAAGTAACAGAAAAAAGATAAGTCCAGTTATGAGGTACAGCGCTACCTGAATTAAAGTATCAATGGCGATTGCGAGGAACCGGCTGCCGATTCCCGCGAGGGGCAACTCCAAGGCTATCTGCTCCGGAGTATCGATCTTCAGTTGCTCGAACGAATCAACCATGATTTCCACTCGCTGGCTCGAGAAGCGCAAACCGCACTGGGCGAAGCTTGAGGCCCTGCTGAACCAGAGTTCTAGCAGTGGCCTGAAGTCGTTGTCGCGCTCCGACCTTCAGGAACTCAGCCTGCTCTATCGCCAGACCGCCGCCGACCTCGCCTCCATCCGCGAAGACCGGGGATCGGTGCATTATGCGCGCTATGTCAACCAGTTGCTGGTCCGCGCCCACAATACCATCTATTCCGGCCACAGGGCGAGTCCCATGGCGGTGATTTCCTTCTTCACGAGGACCTATCCCGCGGCCTTCCGCCGCCACCTGCAGCACATAGCTCTTGCCACCGCCATCTTCGCGATCGCCGGAGTGGTGGGCGCGGTCATCACCTATCAGGATCCCGACTTCAAGGTAAAGCTGCTCGGGCCGCAGATGGTTGAAACCATCGACCGCCACCAGATGTGGACGCACTCGATCGTCGGCATCAAACCAGTCGCTTCGAGCGCGATCATGACCAATAACATGAGCGTCGGCTTCACCACGTTCGCGCTAGGTATTACGGCCGGCCTGGGAACAATCTACATGATGGCTTTCAACGGCCTGCTGATCGGAGTCATCGGTGTGGCCTGCTATCTTTCGGGCATGAGCCAGCAGCTTTGGAGCTTCGTCGCGCCGCACGGCGTGCTCGAATTGCCTGCAATCTTCATTGCCGGCGGGGCAGGTCTGCGGATTGCCCAAGGCCTGCTATTCCCCGGCACCCTGCCGCGCCGTGATTCGCTGGCTCGCGCCGGGTCAGAGGCGGTGCAATTGCTGCTGGGAACCGTCCCTATCCTCATCATTGCAGGCATCATTGAGGCGTTTGTTTCGCCGACCGGTCTTGCCGTCCCGCTGAAGTTCTCAATGGCCGCCGCCCTGTTCGTCTTGCTCAACGTCTACCTGTTCGGCATGGGGAGACAATCGACATAGCCAGGAGAGCCCAAAAAGTTACTCGCACCGCAACTTTCCTTCGTTTCACGTGTCCGCAACGAAAGTGCGAAAGAAAAAGGGCAAGCAGCCGATCACCCATCGGCAACGACCCGCCGTCCGAGTACAACCCGGCCAAGAAACCCACATGGAGTGCTTCATTAGACGCGAAACCGAGGCCGGCAAGGCGAACTAAGCCGGCACCCGCACCCTAAGATTTGGGCTCTTTTGCCTTTGTTCTAATCCATAACTTTGTTGTAATCCATGACAATGTCATCCTGAGCCGCGTCTTTTGCGGCGAAGGACCCATGCAACTCGCCGACAGCACCGGCGCAGTGGGGGACTTCGTAGGCCCCTCGCGGCAAAGAACGCCGCTTAAAATGACACGTGAAATGACTCCACAATTACCTAAACGGCCCTAGATCTGGCTTCGCTCCTTGATTTGCAAGTAGGCGTTGACCAGGACCGGCGACACGGACCCAGCGCTGACTTCCATAGCCAAGGCGCCGCGCTCCCGCAGTCGCGCCAGGAGCAACTCGCGGCGGTGGACCATTTCTTGCGCGGCCGCGATGCGGTACATTTCGGATTCGCTCTTAGGTGACATTGCGGCGAGTTCTCCGAGATCGGGTTGGCCGATCACGACGAAAAGGACCAGGTGGCGCGGCATCATCATGGACGCCGCCTCGATGACCTCAGGCGTCATGGCGGTCTCAGCCAAGTCCGTGAGCCAGACGATCAAGCTGCGCCGCTTCTGATCGGTGAGGAGACGGCCAGCCATTTGCAAGTGATCGGCCTCTGCGCCCTCCTCATGCACCAGAGCCAGTCGCTCAATCAACTGCCGCAGATGTGCGCTTCCCTTTCGCAGCCGGAAGCTGCTGCCGGATGCCCCGCCCGTACGCAATCAGTCCGACGCGGTCGCCCGAGTACAACGCAACCTGGGCGAGGCTGAGCGCGGAGTTCACGGCCTTGTCGAGCTTGCTGAGGCTGCCCACGCGAGCCCGCATAAGGCGGCCCGAATCGATCACGATCCAGACGGTCTGGCTGCGTTCCATCTGGTAGACGCGGGTCACGAGCTTGGCACGCCGGGCCGACGCCGTCCAGCAGATGTTGCGATACTCGTCTCCGTCCTGATACTCGCGCAGGCTCTCGAACTCGCGGCCAATTCCGCGCAGGCGCGTGCGGCGCTTCTCGAGTGCGATCTGACGGCTGCGCAGCAGGTACATCGAGTGGCGCTTGGCATCGTCCAGGTCTGGATAAATCCTGATGCGTCTGCTCCAGCGGAGCCCGCACCCAGCGCTCGGCAATGCGAAAAACGCTCTGACAACGAACGTAGCAGTGGCCCAGTTTGGCGTCGCCGCGCTGCGTGGGCCGGATGCGGTACGACACGGCACCCTCGTCCCGGGCACGCGCCCGGATCGAAACGGTGGGCGGCTCGGTCCGCAGTTGTGATGGGACGCTGTCGATCAGCCTGGCGTGGACGGTGGCGCGCGATGAATTCTCGAGAACCAGAATGACTTCGGAGTCTATGGACAATGCAGCCGGGGAGTGCCAGAGCCGCTTCACCGAAAGCTGCGCCGGACGCGGCATTTGCGCGAGGTCGATGAGCCAGACCAGAAGCACAAAAGCGTCCCAGGCGAGCATGCCATAAACGAAGCGGGAATCGAAGAACGCCGGGCCAAGCCACACCAGGCCCACAAGGAGAAGCATGAAGAAACGATCGCCGAAGGCGACGCCGATGCGCTTGTAGGAACGCGTCGGCGCGGCAATTTCAGGTGGAATCAGAGTGGGCTGTTCGTTCACTTGCTAGCCTCATTTCGGGACTTCGACGGCTCTGAGAACTTCTTCGACGACTCTGGTCCGGAGTAACACCTTCCAGATCGGCTTCAGGCCTTAGGATCACGCGATGGCGCAGTACCGGTCGAGCGGCGGCCTTCACGTCATCCGGGATCACGTAGTCGCGCCCGTCCATGGCCGCGAACGCTTTCGACACCGCCATCAGGCTCACCGCTGCACGAGGACTGGCTCCAAGCGACAACGAGGGCCAGTCGCGCGTACGACGGACGACCTGGACGATATAGCCGAACAGGGCTTCCTGCACCGTTAGCGCTTTCACTTCCTGCTGCGCCATCGCAAGCAGGTCGGGCGGAATCGGAGTCAAGTTCATCTTATCGAGCTCACGCGATTCGAAACCGTTCTGCACGTTGGCCAGCAGTTGCACTTCGTCCTGCTGCGCGGGATAGGTGACTCGCAGCTTGAGCAGGAACCGGTCAAGCTGTGCTTCCGGCAGCGGGTAGGTGCCTTCGAACTCGATCGGATTCTGCGTGGCGAACACCGTAAAAAACTGCGACAGCGGATATCCTTTGCCGTCGATCGTTACCTGATGCTCTTCCATGCACTCCAGCAACGCGGCCTGTGTGCGCGGGGGCATGCGGTTTACCTCGTCGACGAGCAGCAAGTCGGTGAACACCGGCCCCTGATGCAATGTAAATGCACTGGTGGCCATATTCAGTACGTTGGTTCCGACGATGTCGGCGGGCATCAGATCGGAAGTGCACTGTACGCGCTGAAACTCCAGGCCCAAAAGACGGGAAAGCGCTTTCACCGTGAGCGTCTTCGCGATCCCAGGCACGCCCTCCAGCAATACATGGCCGCGGCACAGTAGCGCGATCACACACTGGTTCCGCAGTTCATCCTGCCCGACGACTACCTTGTTCATTTCATCGCGAATGTGTTGTGCAAGTTCCGGAACCGCTTTCATTCACCTTTCTCCTTCCGGCGACGTTCAAAAAGCTTCCAGCGGAATGCGTATTCATCGAGTTCCTGCACCAGGTGCAGCGCCTCAGTCTCGCCCAAGTACGGATCGGCCTTGGCAGACTCGCAACGGCGCAGGATCGCGGTGAAGTGATCATCCTTGGGGGCAAAACGATCGCGCACCGCCGACTCGAGATCATTGATGGAGACGTTATTGGCCATTCCCAGCCGTCGGGTCAACCAGTAACGAAAACGCTGATAACAAATATCGACCGCAACCGATGCCGTGCCGGCGTTTTCATACAATCCGCCAAGGGTTTGCACAAACTCAAGCGGAGACAGGCGGACGTCGGTAACGGACCCAGCCATCGGCCCGCTCCGGCGCGAAAACGTTGCCACAACGGCCAAGCCGAGAAGTGCCAACTGCAGCAGCAGCCATTTCACCGGCGAGTGCGCCATCGATGATCCCAGATCTTCACGATATCCGTGGACGTATTCGTCCCAGAGGATCGGGGGTTTCGTGTCGCCTAAGCATGCAAGTAAAAACTCCAGATTTCCCGGCTCTTTCAGTCCTGCATTCGTAAGCGGAGTTGCTGCGGCCCACCACAATACTTCTCCGCGACCATAGGGATACTTGACGACGACAATCTCATCTCCATCTCCGTAGAGCGAGTACGCTGGCGAGTAGGACGGCCAGCGCGCCTGCGGAGTGATTGTGATTTCCGGCGCCGCGCGTGTAATTGCCGAAGGTGAGATGGCCGACGCTTTTTTCAGCGTCATTCCAAGCAGCATATCGGGAACCGAGTCATTCTCGGGTAAGAAATGTTCCCGAAAACATTCCCGTCGCGATGATCCGGCCGCCTTCCGAGAGGAAAGTTTTCAGCGCTTCGCGCTCCTCGCGAGTCGGCGCCTCCAGCGGGTCCGCGAGAATCAGCGTCGTCCCGGCATTTTCGGAAGTTCCGCGAGCGGCTTTTCCCAGCGCTCGACCTGATAGCCTGACTGCGACAGAAGCAGATAGGCAGCCTTGGCGCCGCCCGAGGCCGTCGAGTAGCTGCTGGGCATATCTCGCTTCTGCCCAGCCTCGCCACCTAAGATAGCGGCCCCGCAATCAGGAGAACAAAGATGACAGCCGCTCCCAGAAGAAGCTTGCGGTCGCGCGGATCGATTTTCAGCGGCATCCCAGCTTCTCCAGTTGCTCCAGCGTCTGCGAAAATGTCTGCTCGCTGGCGTCGCGCTTGGCGTACCAGGCGAGTTCGAAGATGCGGGTTAACGCGGTCAGCGTCTCCCGCTGCTCGCTTTGTGCTGAAATCAATCGCAAATACTCACGCGGAGTGCGCGCGCGGTCGGGCTTCCAGAATCCCTCGCGCTCGAGAAAGGAAATCCCGGCCCAATAGGCGAGATGGATCGCATCGCGCCAGTCTCCTTGGGCCGCGGCGGCTCGCGCCTCCGACAGCCAGATAGTCCACTCCTTGGCAGAGACGGGAAGATCTTGCGGAACGACCTCTTCAAACTCCCGGTCGCGGAAAATGCTGCGATAGGCAACGTAGAACAAGGCCAGAGACGGCAATCCCGATGAGTAGCATAGACGAAACACTTTCCGATCGTTGGAATGGCGCTTGAACGGAAGAGTCGGCTCAAGACCGGCTCAAGAACCGGAACACCCTCTCTAGCATCCATCGCTTGAGGCGGTCCATCCAGGTTGGGCCGGGACGTCGCGAAACTCGGCCGACGAGCAAGAATGGCATCGAGCGCTTTTCGGTCGGCGGAAACGTTCACGTGGCGCCTTCTCGAAGTCGTCGATTTCGTGGCGCAGGCTCTCGAGTCGAGTGCGAATGGCAGCGGCATTCGCCACGTTCTTTTCCCCGTCGTATCGACGAACGTCGCGCTGAAGTCCCTCGGTCGAGATCTCGAAATCACGCTTATCGGTGTGCACCGGCCAACTCTGCGGCAAGTGCTGTAGTGCTTCAGGAGTTGCAGTGCCGGAACTGTCGAGTTGCTGAGTTGCGGCCAAAAGGCCGTCGAGTTCAGAACGATATTCGGCGGGCGTGAGGGCGCGGCTCGGCGTCGAGTCAGCGCTGCAAAAAGCTGACCCGAGGAGTAGCGCAACTCAGGATGTAGGTCCGCCATCACGTCATGCGCCGACTGGTGCGGGAGAATTCGGAACTGCAGATGCATCGATGGTACTCATCATCAATTGCAGATCGAAAGCCTCTTTGCGCACGCGCTGATCATAGTAGACGAGACTGAGCGCGATAGTCCCTAAAGCGCCGACCAGGCTTCGGGAAACAAATTCGGCGACGAGGGCGGCCACTTGCCAGCCGATCGCCACTCGCTGAATGCCACTTCTCAGGCTGAACCCTGCGGCGATGAGGATTGGCCACTGCAGGAGCCAACTCACCCCAATCGAGAGGACGAAAATCAGCACACCGATCACAAAAATCCGGCCGCGGCTCCCTTGGGTGAGTTCCATACTCCGTGACATGGAATCCATCACGCCCTTGTGCTCCAGAACCTTCACCGGCACTGCTAGCGACCACATGATAAAAAGCAGGACACCAGGCACGATGAAAGCGAGACAAGCGGCGCCTGCAGCCAGACCGATGAGCAGAGATAGTCCGACAACTCCCGGAATTTTGGCCTTCACGGCGGAGAAAGAATCCATCACGCTGGCCGGGCGCTCCAGATGCAGGTTCGATACTGCAACCACGGTGGCAGCCTGAGAAGCGGCAGAAACAACCAAGATCAGGGAAATAGCCCCCATACTCCAAACGAGGTTCATCAAGATGTTAGAGATTTGAGGGCCGAGGAGACTGGAAAACCAACGCCTACAAGACGATAGGCCAGCACGACCAGGTGATGGCAGCGCGAAGATGCCCACAAACAATCCAAAGTGGCTGCGGTACAACGAAAATGTGCGGTCCAGCAGTTCTCCCGTACTCAACGGCCTGAGCGCGGTGGTCAATGACTCCTCCGGGCAATACCTAACTTTGCCCGGCATGGTAGCACAACCGACGTGCAACCGCTGTGAAAACAGGGCATTTCCGGTTACGAAGGTGGCGTGCCGGGCTTAATCTCGGCCGCCTTGCCGTCGTGATAAACGATCACCAGCGGCTTGCCTCCATTGGGATAGCGCACCGTCTTTTCGTACGAGGTATCGCCGGCGTCGGGCACACCCATGCCGATAGCAAAATCCGCCTGCATTTCGTTCATGCCCGGCTTGATCTGATGCTGCTCGACCGCTTGCCACACCTCGGCCGACCAGTGCTTGTAGAGCTCCCGCGGATCCTGAATATAGAACATCTCGTCCGAGTAGATCTTATATTCGCCCTCGGCAGACTGGTATCCGATGGGCACAGCATAAGCTTTCCCTTCCTTTTGGAAGGTAGCAACGACTTGTTTCGGCTGTCCGGAGACTGTGTTGCCCGCCACGACCACGTCGGTAATTGCAACCTTTTCGATGGGGCCCAGCAGTCCGGCGTCGTGAGCGAAGTCGACGTGTTTGTTCGCGGGCTGATAGGCGAAATAGGTGTAGCGGTATCCCTCTTTGACCCACACCGGTTGCTGGGTAAGCTGCTTCGCGCTTTTCAGATCGTAGGGATAAAGCTTCTTCGGATTGACGTAATAGTCCTGGTTGGAGTAGCCAATGGCATCGGCTCGTTTCTTGCGCTCAACTGCGAGCTGGTCTTCGTGGCGCTGATAGAAGATGTACCCGGCACGGACCGTTGCAAGCACAAAGGCGGCAAGCAGGGCTAACTGGATTTTCTTCCTGGTTTCGGCAGTCATGATTGGAGAGAAACGCTATGCGATGAAACTAGAGTAGTGCGTCAAACAGATCGACATTTCATGAGTTGCCGGTTTCCCCTGTGATCCTCTGTGCCCTCTGTGGTTAAAGCCTTTGACCTCCTTACCGAACACCACGGAGCGCGCGGATCAAGACAAAACATTTAACGCTCGCCATCTCCGACGCACCACACTAGCACGCTGGCCTCCGTTGTACACTGAATAGAGGAGCAGCATCAATGCCAGTCACGGAACAGGATGTCATGAGCGCGCTGAAAAGTTGCTACGATCCGGAGATTCCGGTGAATATCGTAGATCTCGGCCTCATCTATGGTGTGCAGTTCGACCCAGCGCCGGACGATAAACAGGATGTCAGCGTCGAAATGACTCTCACCGCACAAGGCTGCCCCGAGCATGTCAACATCAGCATGCAGGTAAAGTCGCGTTTGGAGCAGTTGCCCGGGATCCGCAACGCCGCCGTGAACGTAGTGTGGAGTCCGCCTTGGACCCCGGAGCGCCTCAGTCCGGATGCAAGAAAGCAGCTCGGAATCGAGTAAACCCGGCGCCGGGCCTCAGCTGGCAAAGAAACGCAACTGATGGATAAATCCTGACGCCGACACCCGGCACCTGGGGTCCTTTCATCCTCCGATTTCTTCCCAGGCATCGACGGCGCTTCGTCCCGCTGCCTCTGTGATGCGCTTGCCTGCTTTCGCCGCCATTTCCATGACCTGCATGCCGCGATCGAAATACTCGGGCAGTGAACGCTTCACCCTCTCGAATTTTTCCGGATACTCCGAGGCCAATACCGCCAGCCCGACTCCAGTCGCCAAAACGCCGGCGGGATACTTCCTCTTCATGAACAGGAACGCCGCCGCCCCAATCGAACCCATGACGACCGCCTTCTTCCAGCTATCCATACGGTTCTCCCAAGAAACAACCTTTCTGAGATTCTACCGCAGCACAACTCAGGTGCACTTAGATGCCAGCTTCCCACCTTCGGGATGAGTGGGGAGCTTGATTACACCGGCCCTTCTGCGCGTTCAATCCTTTATACTGCCTCCTTCGCCGGAGGGCCTATGCTTCGCTCGCGCGTTTCCGAGTTTGCGGTTGTCCTGGCGGTTACTCTCACAAGCACTTTCGTCCTCGCTCAAACCAAGCCGCGCGCTCGCGATTTGGGGGTACCGTTCGATGGCACGCCCGGCCCGAACAATGCGATCACCGATGTCAAAGGCGTCGAGGTGGGGCACACCACGCTGATTTCCGGCGAGGGCAAGCTGGTGGTCGGCCACGGGCCTGTGCGCACTGGCGTGACTGCCATTCATCCCCGCGGAAAAGCCTCCAATGACGCGGTGTTCGCCGCCTGGTTCACGCTGAACGGAAATGGCGAGATGACTGGAACGACCTGGGTGGACGATTCGGGATTCCTCAACGGCCCCGTCATGATTACAAACACACACAGCGTGGGTGTAGTCCGGGATGCGGTGATCGCGTGGAAGGTGAAGGCACGGATCGCCCGATATGGAAGGCTACTGGTGGTCATTGCCGGTCGTGGCCGAAACCTGGGATGGGTATCTGAATGACATCAACGGATTCCACGTGAAGCCGGAGGATGCCTGGCACGCACTGGACTCAGCCCATTCCGGGCCGGTCGAAGAAGGAAACGTCGGCGGTGGCACCGGAATGATCTGTAACGAATTCAAAGGCGGCATCGGCACAAGTTCGCGTTTACTCGACGCGAAAGCCGGCGGGTATACCGTGGGCGTGCTGGTGCAATGCAACTACGGCTCGCGCGAGCAGTTGAGAATCGCCGGCATCAACGTGGGACGCGAGATCCCGGAACACACGGTCTGGCAAAAGGACGTCGGCTCAATCATCGTGGTCGTGGCCACCGACGCGCCGCTCATCCCCACACAACTGAAGCGCATAGCTAAAAAAGTCTCGCTGGGGCTTGGCCGAGATGGCAGCTACTCGGGGGACGGTTCGGGCGATATCTTCATTGCATTCTCTACGGCCAATCCGGGCGCTGTCGGCACAAACGGCGTGCATCAGATCGCCATGCTTCCCAATGATTCCCTTGATCCTATTTTTCTCGCCACGGTTCAAGCGACCGAAGAGGCGGTCGTGAACGCGATGGTCGCTGCGGAAACCATGACCGGCATCAACAATCACACCGTGATCGCATTGCCGCACAATCGATTGCGCGGGGCGCTACAGAAACACGATCGCCTGGCGAAATAAAGGCAACCCTCGAGGGACACTCATAGTCTGCCAAACGTTCCTGCTGCCCCGTTTCTGTATTCGTGGGGATGAATACCAAGCCGTTTGATCATCGATTGCAGAGTGGTGCGCTTGAGCCCCAGGCGGGAAGCCGCTCCTTCATTGCCGGACAGGACGCCATCGGTCTCGCGCAAAACGCGAAGGATATGCTCCCTCTCCATGTCGGTAAGGCTGTCCTCAGGCGCATATCCGACCTCGCAAAGTTCAGCAGGTGGGGCGGCAAGGACCGGGCCTTTGCTCATGATTACCATGCGCTCGATCATGTTCTCGAGCTCGCGAATGTTGCCCGGCCAGATCCAGTTACGCAGAATGCGCATCGTCTCATCGGGAATGCTATCGATACGCTTCCCCATGCGCGCAGAGTGTTTCCTGATGAAATGCTGCACGAGCATGGGAATGTCGTCGCGCCGCTCGCGCAAAGGCGGCAATTCGATAGGGAACACGTTCAGGCGGTAGAATAAATCTTCGCGAAACTTCTTTTGGGCAACATCCTGATGCAGATCGCGATTCGTGGCCGAGATGATCCGCACGTCAACATGCAGGGTTCTGATGCCGCCAAGCCGTTCAAACTCGCGATCCTGCAAGACGCGCAAAAGCTTAGGTTGCAATTCGGGAGGCATTTCTCCGATTTCGTCCAGAAACAGCGTGCCCTTGTCCGCCAGTTCGATACGCCCGACCTTCTGGTTCACCGCCCCGGTGAACGCTCCCTTTTCATGTCCGAAGAGTTCGCTCTCCAGCAATCCGGAAGGAACGGCGGCGCAGTTGAGTTTCACGAAGGTGTTGTCGCGCCTTGAGCTCAAACCGTGAACGGACCGGGCGACCAACTCCTTCCCCGTCCCGGTTTCTCCCAAGAGCAACACGGTCGAGTCCGTTGGGGCAACGACTCGCGCCTTCTTCAGCACTTCTCGCAAAGAGGCACTCTGGCCAATAATTTCTTCGAATCCTAGTTCGGTCCGAATCTCGCTTTGCAGGTACGACTTTTCGTTGGCTAGCCGGTCTCTGGACTCCTGCAGGCGGTCGGCCATTTCACGAAGGCGCGCGACATCCATGCAAGCCGCGGTAATCCCGACGACGTTTTTCTGCGTATCAAATAGCGGCTCGACCGTGACGTCGAAACTCTGGCCCGTTCCGTTTTCGGGGATGGCGACTTCTTCCCGCAAACCGATCCCGGTCGCGAGAACCCTTCGCTTCAGCTCATTCAGAGCCGCTGCCTTTTTCGGCCCGATGATTTCGTCGTCGGTTTTGCCCAGCGCGTCATGCTGCCAATAGAGCTGGGGATTATAAATCCAGGTGTAACGAAGCTCCCGATCCTGATTGAAAACCGTGATCGGAGAATCCTTCAATGCTACCCGGAAGCGCTCCTCGCTTCGACGCAGCGTTTCCTGCGCTTTCTTCCGCTCGGTGATATCGCGAAGGATGCCTTGCAGGCGGCCATCCGGAAGCCTCCTTCCACAGACTTCGCCGGTAAAGAACGAGCCGTCTTTCCGGCGAAACTTCCATTCACTCGTCGTTACGGCACCGCCGTCGTATCGGGCAATTTCGCAGGCGAGTCGCTCAGATTCCCCAGGAGCCAGGATGTCCGCAATTGAGCGCTGTATGACCTCCTCCCGCGTGTAACCAAGCATGCTGGCCCCGGCGGAATTCACGTCGACATACCGGCCTTCACCATCAGCGAGAAAGATTCCGTCTGACGCCTGCTCCACCAGCAACTGGAAGTGCTCGGCGCTCTTGCGCAGGGCCGTATCCGCCTCCGTGCGAGCCTCCTCTAATTTGACCTGTTCGGTCACGTCCCGCTGAATTCCCCAGGTTCGTACTAGCATCCCGTCCTCGAGGATGCCAATCATGCTGTTGCGGAATACTTTCGGATTTCCCTGAACATCGGTCTCGAACGATTCCCGGTCCACCACACGAAACCCGGATCGGATGTACTGCCGGGTCAGTTCGAGGTTGGAAGGATCGCTAGGATCCACAAATTCGATCAGGCGCCTCCCCAGAAAGTCCTGCACAGAATTCAGACCATGCATATTCACGATCGCTTCGTTGCACTCCCCCATGTAAGAGTCGTGTAGGATCCGTTGCACCAACTCTTCCTCTGGCAGATTGACGGGGATGGGTCCATCTACGTCTTGCCGGAAAATGCCTTCTGAACTCTGGGCCACAAAGTTACGGTAACTCTCCTCGCTTCGGCGCAGGGCGTCTTCCGCCTGCTTCCGCTGGGTAATGTCGAACATAGTGGACTGAATGAGCGGTCCACACTCCGCTCATCGATAAGCACGCTATTAAGCAAAACCCAAAGAGGAGTACCATCCTTTCGACAAAGCTCCCACTCCCGGTTGATGACGGCTCCGCTTTGCTGCAATTCCGCTACCAGGGACTCGCGCTGAGCGGGATCGCGATAACAGTTCTGAATTTGGCCCCCGCGACAGTCCCCCGCAGAGGTGTACCCAAACATTCGCGCCCAGGCGTCGTTGCAATCCAGCACCGTTCCGCCCAAGCTGATGATCCCCACTCCGGCGACTGTTTTTTCGAACAGCATGCGATAGCGTTCTTCTGATCTCCGGAGTGCATCCGCAGCAACCTCGCGGGCAGTGACACTCTCGCTGAAAATGGCGATCCCGCCAATTTGCTCTTTTTCGTACCAGGGATGCAGTTCCCATCGGATCCACTGCACCTTTCCGTCGGCCCGTTCGAATCGGTCGCGCTCCTCTCGCACCACCTCTCCGGCCAGACAACGCCGGTGCGCTTCCTTCCAACGTTCCGGGATTTCCGGAAATAGTTCATAGTGAGAAATACCGATGATCTCGCGGTCTCCCAGCCCGTAGTCCTCGCGCCAGCGGCGACTGGCTTGAACGTAGCGCATCTCACGATCGAGGAGAGCCGCGCCAGCTGGGGCATGCTCAATGAACAGCCGCATTCGCTGCTCACTTCTACGGAGCGCGTCTTCCGCGAGTTTTCGTTCCGTCACATCGTGCGCCAGACCCCGCACCAGCGGGGAAGCCACACCGTCGGTTCGCAGCGTATTCCTGTACTCCCAAATCCGGCGCTGACCGCCTTTGGTTAGGACACAGAGAAGAACTTGATCCGAACCGTTCGCACTGACCTTCTCGAGATATTCATCGAACTGCGCTCGGAATTCGGGCGCAACTAACTCCCTCATAGGGACCTTCAGCAGTTCATCGACCTCGTACCCGAGCAGTCGCGCCGGTGCGGGGTTGACTGACAGCAATCTTCCATTCAGATCGTGAGTGCATACCAGGTCCTCACTGTGTTCGACCAAGTCGCGATAGCGGTCTTCGCTCTCGCGCAGCGCCCGTTCGGCCTCTCGCCGATCGGTGATGTCTCGAGCCACCGTTACGAAGTAGCTCCGCTCCAGTTGCACGAATTTAACGCTGATTTCCACTGGGAAGGTCGATCCATCTTTTCTCCGGTGAACCGATTCCCTGACAAAAGACCCTCGCACGCGTAGTTTTTCCAACGACGCCGGTTGGCATATCTCCTGGCCATTTGGACTGATGTCGAGCACAGTCATCGCCAGCAACTCTCCCCGGGTATATCCCAGGTCTTTGCAGGCTTTTTCGTTCACGTCGAGGAAGCGCAGCGTGTCCGGATCGATCACTTCGACGGCGTCGTTGGATTGGTCGATCAGCGCCCGAAACAGTCGCAGAGCATGGTCGGCTTGTTTCTGCTCGGTGACATCCCTCAGCACGCAGGCGACTCGGTCAATCCCGTCGTGCCCCTGAATTGGAAAGTAGTCAACGAGTAATTGCCTTTCGCCGCGTGCGGGATACCGGTAGCTCATTTCGTAATGGACTACCTGGCCACGAAAGCTTTCGTCCAATTTACCTTTGACGGTGTTCTCAAAGACTGTCGGGTTCAAAACATCCCTCAGGTGACGCCCAATCACATCTTCTCTCTTCATGTTCCGATACTGCAGGAAGGCGCGATTGGCGATCAGGTAACGGTAATTCCGGTCGACTACGATGATCATCTCCTCCAGACCTTCGACGACCTTTTCGAATTCCTGAAGCCGATTGGCGCGCCGACGGAGTGAGTCTGCCAGCCAACTGACTGCCATCCCAATCAATACGAACAGTGTCAACCCGATCCCCTCCGTCTCATCACTTACGACGAAGAGATTGGGGGATACCCTATAGAAGTAGGCGGCAGCCAATGCAGAAAGAAAGGTCGCCGTTACCCCGGGTAAGAAGCCGGCCAGCAGAGCGACGATCAGGATCGTCGGGTAAAACATTAAGAAGGAATGGGGAAAGCCTATCTCAAGCTCAAGCGCCCTTTGCAGTGCAATGGCCGTACACACGGCGATGAGCGCAAATCCGTACTGGCGAGGCCGCGTTCGCAGCCACTTGGCGGATAACACAATCGGTACCGTTCGATCGGCAGAACTCATGGCCAACCCTCAGTTCATGGGATTTCCCTTGAATCACAACTCTCGCGCTAACGCTCGAGGAATGGGCTCGGCGCCGCGCAACAGCTTGCTGCGGCAGGCTCTTCCGCATGGAGCGTGCCGCTTTTCATGGTTCTGGGGGAGGGAGCGAACCAGGAAGATATGATCACTGCCCCTGCAGGTGCAGTCTGTGATTGCGATCACAAGACTGTGAATACCTTCCCAAAATGGAACGGCCTCCGGCGGATCGCGCCGGATGGCGAGATTATGAGCAGAAACAGAAACGCGCAAGCCGTTCTTGGCTTGCCACTCTCATTGTCGAGGGAATCGTTACCGCTGTGCCGATGTTACCTGATCGTTCTTCAGGACGTTAACTTCGACCCGAGCAGCGCTCGAGTGCTTCCCTTCTCCGGCGACACCGGCGTTGCCCATGCTCATCACGTAGATTCGATAGACCGGGATGTTATGCGTCAGCACCAGATAACGGGCCACCGAATCCGCCATCTTCTGCGAGTTGCGGATCGCGACCTGACCCTGACCAGGCGAAAAGCCGTGCACTTCGATGATGTAACCACGCTGCTCCTTGAGAGGCGACGCCATTTCGTCGAGAGCGTCTTTCGCGGCCTTGCTCAGCATGGTCTCACCGGGACGAAAACGGATCTCGGTTTGTGCAGATCCCTTGTATTGATCCAGATTACCGACCATTTGCTCCGCCGCAGATACTCGCGTCGAAGCCTGATTGGCCGCTGTTTGCGCCGTTTGCGCTTTGTTGGCGGCATCGGTCGCGTGCTGGTCCGCAAGACTGGCCTTCTCCGACGCCAGCTGAATGCCCTGCTGCGCGCGCGTATCGACGTCTTTGATCAGGCGGCTGTTTTCCGACGTCAATTGCTCCAGTTCAGTGATGCGGTCCCGAATAGGCGTGACCTGGCGCTGCACATACTTCTTGTTGGCGAAGGGATGGGTGATCAGGTTCACGAGATTCGGGTCGTCGCCATCCCAGAAATCCTTAGGCCGCGGGGATGCAAGCGGCTCCCGGTCACTGGTGCTCTGGGTGGCACCGGCGTTGGCTGAATTTGAGGACGAACTGCTATTAGTTTGCTGCGCGAATGTTGCAAGCGCACATAGGACGACACTTGCCAGAAATATCCTGCTTCTCATCTCGACTTACTCCCGGGTGGAGCTCGACTCTCCACTGACGAACGCGCATCGTTCGTGGTATCGATTGTGCTCCCAGACAGCCCGATCTGCAAGCCCATCGCGGAATTTCGCCGAACTGCCGTGGCGGTACAATGCCCAGCTCGTGGAACGTGATTCCCATCACTGCCTGTGGTTTCTAACTCGCATAGGCTCTGCGAGAGAACAGGAGCACAGTATGCAACTCCCCATTCCCTCGCTCGAAACGATTGAAGACTTTCTCGCCCAGAAGCGCATCGCCATGGTCGGAGTCTCCCGCCATCCCAAAGATTTCAGTGTGGACCTGTTTCAGGAACTGCGGCAGCGCGGTTATGACATGGTTCCCGTGAACCCAAAGGGCGCTGAGGTGATGGGTCTACCTTGCTATCCCCGGGTGCAGGAAATCCAACCGCCCGTGGATGGTGCGCTGCTGATGACAACACCCGAGGTTACCGATGAGGTGGTTTCTGATTGCGCCGCGGCAGGCATTCGCCGTGTGTGGATGTACCGCGCTGGCGGCAAAGGCGCTGTTAGTCTGAAGGCTGTTGCCTTCTGCCAGCAACACGGCATTCAGGTTATTCCCGGGCAGTGTCCCTTCATGTTTCTACCCGGCGCCGGAGGCGTGCACAAATTCCACGGGTTCGTCCGCAAGATCACCGGACGCTATCCGAAACACCAGCACGCCGCCTGACTGATTGCAAGCGAGAATCCTGAGGGTGCCCACCCTTCTCGCGCATTTTGCGAGAGGGTGGGGATTTTGACTTTACGCTATCAAGGAACCCCGAGACCTAGTCCTTCACCGCCCGATCCGTAATCTCCAGCCCCTTATCGATAATCGCGAACGCCTCGCGCAACTGCTGTTCGTTAATGCACAGCGGCGGATTCGTATAGAACGAATTCCAGCGCACGATCGTGTAGAGTCCCTGTTCGCGGAAGAACTTACCCAGCGACGCCATCTCCTCCGACGTCCCATTAAACGGAGCCATAGGCTGCTTGGTTTTCTGACTGCGTACCAATTCCACGATCCCGAACAGCCCGATGGATCGCACCGCTCCAACCGAAGGATGCTTCGCTCGCAACTCCGCCCCTAGTTGTTTCATGACAGCGCCCATCTTCCGTGCATTCTCGATAAGGTGATCTTCCTCGTACACACGAATCGTGGCCAGCGCCGCGGCGCATCCCATAGGATGCGAGTTATAAGTCAGGCCCCCGTAGAAAACTTTGTCCTGAAAATGCTGCGCAATGTGATGACGCATACCCACCGCGCCGAGTGGTAAATAACTCGCAGTCAGTCCCTTCGCCATGCAGATCAGGTCAGGCACAACCTTCCAGTGATCAATCGCGAACCACTCGCCCGTGCGGCCAAAACCGGCCATGACCTCGTCGGCGATCATCAGGATGCCGTACTTGTCGCAGAGTCTGCGTACGCCTTGCATATATCCGTCGGGCGGAATGAGAATGCCATTAGTTCCGACAACTGTCTCGAGGATGAAAGCCGCAATCGTCTGTGGGCCCTCGAGTTGCATGGTCTCTTCGATCATCGCCAGCGACGTCTCGGCCGATTCCCATCCGCGCTCAATGCCGTGGTATGGATCGAGCACGCGAACCACGCCCGGAATGCCCGGCTCAGCCGCCCAGCGCCGCGGATCGCCCGTCAACGAGATGCTGCCCGCTGTCGCTCCGTGATAAGAGCGGTAGCGCGCCATGATTTTGTGCCGCCCCGTGAAGAACCGGGCGATCTTGATCGCATTCTCGTTGGCTTCGGCACCTCCGTTCGTGAAAAAGAATGTGTCGATATCCCCCGGCGTAATCTCCGCGAGCTTGGCGCCCAGGCGTGCTCGTGGTTCGGTCGCCATGAACGGGTTGGCGTAGCACAGAGTCGCCGCTTGCTCACTGATCGCGCGGATCACGCGCTCGTCCCCGTGCCCGATGTTGACCGACATCAACTGGCTGTTGAAGTCGATGAAGCGCTTCCCTTCCGGCGTCCAGAAGTAAATGCCCTTGGCCTTAGCGATGGGAATGGGGTCGACTTTCGATTGCGCCGACCACTCGAACAGAGTGTGCTTCTTGGTGAGATCGACGATCTCCTGTCCGGTCATTGATGTTTCGATAGCAGTAGTCATAATGTCCTTGAAGTCGGCCACGGATCCTCACGGATTTCACGGATAAATCTATAGGTGATCCGTGTTGATTGATCCGCGTAAATCCGAGGCGAGAAGTTTAGAACTTTCTCGAGTGCTCTTTCGCCCAGCGCTCAACAACAACTTTCTTGTCAGTGTAGAACTCGATCGCATCGCGTCCCTGCCCATGCAGATCGCCGAAGAAGCTGTTCTTCCATCCACTAAATGGGAAGTAAGCCATCGGTGCAGCCACTCCGATGTTGATGCCGATATTTCCCGCTGGCGCTTCATAGCGGAAGCGGCGTGCGGCTGACCCGCTCGACGTGAACAGCGACGCTTGGTTACCGTACGCGCTACGCTCTAGGAATGCTAAAGCCTCATCCATACTATCTGCATGAACCAGGCTGAGCACCGGGCCGAAGATTTCCGTATCGGTGATCTCGCTCGTGGCCGGGACATCATCGAGAATGGTCGGCTTCATGAAGTTGCCGCGCTCGAGCTTCGAAATTTTGGCGTTCCGGCCGTCGAGCAGAACCTTCGCACCCTGCTTCTCGCCGACTCCGATCAGAGATTCAACTCGTTCTTTACTCTGCGGTGTGATCACAGGGCCCATCTGCACCCCGTCTTCCAGCCCGTTGCCGACCTTCAGTTTCGAAGCAGCCTCCGCGATCGAATCGCGGAACGTCTTCTGCGCTTCTCCGATCGTAACCGCGACCGAAACGGCCAGACAGCGTTGTCCCGCGCAGCCAAACGCACTGTCGCTGATGATCTGCGTGGCCATCGACATATCAGCATCCGGGAGAACGATGACATGATTCTTGGCTCCTCCCTGGCACTGGCACCGCTTCCCCTGCTGGGCTGAGCGCGAGTAGATGTAGCGCGCGACCGGAGTCGATCCCACGAAGCTGATGGCGCGAACCTTCGGGTGGTCGATGAGCGCGTCGACCGTGGCTTTGCCTCCATTGACCAGATTCACCACTCCCTTTGGCAGCCCCGTTTTCTCGAGTAGCTCATAGGCATAGCGCATTGTGAGCGGCACGCGCTCGCTCGGCTTGAGAATAAAGGCATTTCCCGTCGCGATCGCGTAAGGCAGATACCAGAATGGGATCATGCCCGGGAAATTGAACGGCACGATCGCTGCCACAACCCCAAGTGGCTGCCGGATCATCATTTCGTCAATGCCGCGGGCGACGTCTTCCAGGTTGTACCCCTGCATCATCATCGGGATGCCGCAAGCAACTTCGACGTTCTCAATAGCCCGGCGCATCTCGGCCTTGCCTTCGGCGAAGGTCTTCCCGTTTTCCAGTGTGATGATGCGAGCGATATCGTCGATATGCTCCTCAAGCAACGTCTTTAGCTTGAATAGCGGCTGGATGCGGTCCTCGGGAGGAGTCCGGCGCCATTCGGGAAAGGCTGCCGCTGCCGCTTCCACCGCTCTGTTAACGTCGGCCGCATCCGCGAGAGGAACGCTCGCCAGACGTTCCCCGGTGGCCGGGTTAACCACATCGCGCCACTCCGAAGAGTGAGACTCCGTCCATTGACCGTTAATGTAGTGGGTAAGCTTGTTGGCGGGAGGTGCTGCAACGCTCATGGAGGTAATGCCTTTCGCTGTCGCGAAGAATGTCGTGTGCTGGGAGTAGCTATTCAGGCTTCGAACAACTCCCGTTGCACACTGAATGATACCGCTGTAGAGATCCCTCGACTGCGGTTGACCTTCGCCTTTGCGCGAAGGTCAATCCTCGCTCAGGATGACAAATCTATACCAAGTGCGCTACGGCGCCTTTCTTGTTACAGACCGCAGCTATCGCCGATTCCAATACATCGAGCGCCTCGTCCATCTGCTCCTTCGTGATCACGAGCGGCACGAGCACGCGGATTACATTCGAGTATGTGCCCGCCGTAATTGTGATCAGTCCGTGCTCATAGCAGTACTGCGTAATCTTCTTGGTCTCGTCCGACGCCGGGATCTTGCTCTCCTGCGACTGCACTAGCTCGATCGCTTGCATCCCGCCCAGTCCGCGCACATCCCCGATGATCGGCCAGCGGCACTGCCATTCACGGGCGCGCCGCTGGAAATGGTCGCCCAGTTCGTCGGCGCGAGAGAGCAAGTCTTCCCGCTCGAACAGATCGAGCACCGCCAGCGCAGCCGCGCACGAGAGCGGATTGCCGGCGAAGGTACCGCCCAATCCGCCGACGCCGGGGGCATCCATGATTTCCGCGCGGCCAGTCACACCAGCCAGCGGCAGTCCGCCGCCGAGCGATTTCGCGGTCACCAGAATGTCCGGCTCGATTCCGTATCGCTGGCTGGCGAACAATGCTCCAGTGCGGCCGAAGCCGGATTGAACTTCATCGGCGATAAACAGAATCCCGTACTTGTGACAGAGATCGACCAGCACCTCGAAATAGTCTGGCGGAGGCGCGATAAACCCGCCCTCTCCCAGAACCGGCTCAGCTATTACGGCCGCGACTTCTTCGTTCGCTACCACGCGCTTGAACGTGTCTTCCAGGTGGCGAGCACAATACAAATCGCAGGACGGATATTTCTTCGAATAAGAGCACCGATAGCAGTAGGCAAACGGCACCCGATAGACCTCGCTCGGGAACGGCGCGAATCCAGCCTTGTAAGGATGCGTCTTGCTGGTCAGCGCGAGCGTCATCAAGGTGCGGCCGTGGAACGCATCTTCGAACGCGATGATGCCCGGGCGCTTGGTGTAAGCGCGTGCGATCTTAACCGCGTTCTCAACAGCCTCAGCGCCACTGTTCAGGAATATGGTCTTTTTCGCGAACTTACCCGGCGTAACTTCATTCATCCGCTCGGCAAGGCGCACGTAGCTCTCGTAAGGCGTGACTTGCACGCAGGTATGCAGGAATCGATCGAGTTGGTCTTTCACAGCATCGACGACTTCGTCGCGCCGGTGCCCGACATTCAGGCAACCGATGCCTCCCGCGAAATCGAGATACCGGTTGCCGTCGACGTCCTCCAGCCAGGCGCCTTCAGCCTTGGCGACGTAAATCGGCGTGCCGTGAGAAAGCCCGCGCGGCACGGCTTTCGCCCGGCGCTCAGAAAGGGCCTTGGACTTCGGCCCCGGAATCGAAGTGCGGAGATGAATAGTAGACATTTTCTAATTCCTAATGGCCAGTGATTAGTGGGTCAGTGATCACAAATCAAACTCGCAAACTCGCCACTGGTCACAAATCCACTGGCCACTGCTTTTCAGTACCAGCCGATCGGAGCTTCGTTCAAATTGACATGCACCTGCTTGGTTTCGAGATATTCTTCGATGCCCCACGCTCCAAGTTCGCGCCCAAAGCCGGATTGCTTGAATCCTCCCCAAGGTGCCTCAACGTACGTCGGCTGCATGTGATTAACCCAGACAATCCCAGCCCGCAAAGCCTTCACCGCGCGCATTGCTTTGAAGATGTCGCGGGTCCAGACGGCAGCGGCCAGGCCATAAGGAGAATCATTCGCAATCTTCAGGGCGTCTTTTTCATCTTCGAACGGAATCACGGCCGCGACCGGGCCGAAGATTTCCTCCCGGGCGATGCGAGCGCTGTTATTCACGTCATAGAAGATCGTGGGCTGGACGTAAAAGCCCTTCGCGAACTTCTCGGGCCGTCCGCCCCCAGAAGCGAGTTTCGCTTCCTTCTTGCCCACCTCAACATATTGATTGACCCGATCGTACTGCTCCTTGCTGACCAGCGGCCCCATCTTGGTTTCGCGATCAAGCGGCGGCCCGAGCTTGATCTTCTTCGCCTTCTCGGTCATCGCCTCGACGAATTTCTTATAGATCGATTTCTCCACCAGGATGCGGCTGCCGGCTGAACAGACTTCCCCTTGATTGATGAAGACGCCAAACAGCGCGCCGTCGATGGCGGCTTCGAAGTCGGCATCGGCGAAGAAAATGTTGGGGGACTTGCCGCCGAGTTCGAGCGTGACGCGCTTCACGGTATCGGCGGCCTGCTTGACGATGGTCTTGCCCACAGCAGCGCTGCCCGTGAACGCGATTTTATTCACGTCAGGATGCTGCACGATCGGAGCGCCGCAGGTCTCTCCGTAGCCCGTCACGATGTTGACTACTCCCGGAGGCAATCCACAATCGGCGAAATGCTTCGCGAATTCCAGCGCCGTGAGCGGCGTCTGTTCCGCCGGCTTCAGCACGCAGGTGCATCCCGCCGCGATAGCCGGAGCAAGCTTCCACGCCGCCATCAGCAGCGGATAGTTCCAGGGAATGATCTGCCCGGCGACGCCGACCGGCTCCTTCAGCGACAGCGACATCGCATTGTCGGGCACCGGATTCACGTGCCCGGTGATCTTCGTAGCAAGGCCACCGTAATATTCAAAACAGGTCGCGACGTCGTTGAGATCGTATTCCGCTTCCACGATAGGCTTACCCGTGTTTCGGCACTCGAGTTCGGCCAGCGCGGAAAGGTTCTGACGCACTTTGTCGGCAAGGCGGAAGAGAACTCGGCCGCGCTCTTGGGCCGTAGTCGTCGCCCATGGACCTTCTTCAAATGCGGCCTTCGGCCGCCGCAACTGCGCGGTTCACATCGTCGGCATTCGCATCAGGCACCTGTGCGATTACTTCTTCGGTCGAAGGATCGTACACGGGAAAGGTCTTCGCCGACTTGCTCGCGACCCACTCACCGTTAATGAACATCTGGTACGTTTTGACTTCGGTTTGCACTCCGCTGGGCATCGTGGCCTCCAGGGGGCTAACGCCCCGATCTTTGTTACACCTGATGGCGAACTTCACTCGCCGGAACAGCCGACACGGCCGTTCCCACATGGACCGGTTTCACCGCTTTCTTGCGGCCGTAAACGAAAAAGAAAAATGCGGCGAGGCCGACAGCAAACAAAGTCATGCCCACCATCCAGACCTCATACCAGAACAGCGACGAGATCTGCTGCGCCGGAAAGAACACAAGAGCAATTCCGAGAGTCGTGGTCAGGAATCCGCTTATACCCGCAACGAACAGCGCAGTCCGGCCGTACTGGCCTGTCGGTTTTTCCTCTGTCACAGCGAACTTCACCAAGGCCCCGAACATATATAGAAACGGAACAAGCTGCAGAACGACCGCGAGCGAGAGCAGCTTTTGAAATGTCTCCTGCACCCCGGCGATCACAAAATTCAGAATCACAAGAATCGCCGAAACGCATCCCTGCAGGATCAGCGCCGCGTAGGGGGTTGCATACCGCGGATGCACTTTGCCAAGCCCGCTCGGCATGTAGGAGTCAAGCCCTGCCACGAACGGAATGCGCGCCGAGCCCCCCATCCAGGCGGACCCGATCCCGGCAATCGACAGACTCAGCAGAATCGCGAAAGGAACTGAAATCCATCCCACGCCGACGCGCCCCGCCATGTGAGTCACAGCCTGAACAATCCCCTGCAACACATTGACGTTTTTCCCGACGGCGATGAGCAGCGTGAGAGTCGCGCCGACATAGAGCGCGCCCGATAAAACTCCGCCCCAGGCAACCGCACCCGGCAGCGTGCGGCGCGGGTCTTGAATCTCGTCTCCCATCACCGAGGCAAGCTCCAGTCCGACCAGACCGAAGCAGATCACGCCAAAAGAATTGAGCACGAACTTCGGATTCGCCGGAATCGCGAAGTCGGCACGTGTAATCGTCGTGCCAAACCGTGACCAGATCACCACCCCGAGTCCGATGAGCACCGCAGCCGCAACGAAGGTTCCCATCGCTCCTAGATTGTTGATCCACTTCCCTACTCCGAGCCCCAGAATATTGAACAGGGTAAGCAGCGCTAACAGAGTCAGTGAAGCAATGGACGCGAAGACCTTGTTATCCGCCAGCCCCTGATGTCCAGGTCCGAGCACATACACGGACACGCCGACGAAATACAGCATCACCGTCGGCACGTAGAGCATGTTGTTGGTCCAATAGCACCAGCCGGAGAGGAATCCATGAAAGTCGCCGAAAACTTCTTTGGCCCAGAGATAGACGCCGCCTTCGCCGGGATAGCGGTGGGCAAGCTCGATGACAGCAATTCCCTGCGGCCAGAAAAAGAGTAGCAACGAGATGATCCACAACCAGACAGTGACACCGCCGTTCGCCGCGATCGAGGGCACCACATTGAGGTTGAAGACGGCGACAACAAAGAGCAACACAAGATCCCGGCGTCCGAGAGCGCGGATGAGTTGTGGTTGTTCGACGGATTGTTGAGTCGTAGACAAGGCCAATAACCAGGGCTTAGGGACTAGGGGTCAGGGATTCAGTACGTGCCGTCGAGGCTGGGCACTGATCCCTGGCCCCTGACCCCTAGCTCTTAATGCGCCACTTCCGCCGGCACTCTCTCACTCCGCTCCTGCTGCGCCTTCGTCAGCGAGGCCGCGATGTCGTCGAACGCCGCAATGTGCTTGTCGATGTCAGCCTCAGTGTGCTGGACCGAAATCGTCCATTGCTCGTCCCACCAGTAGGGTTGCGCCATCACGCCGCGGTTGACCATGCCAAACCAGTAGTGACGCCACAGATCGACATCGACTGCCGTCCAGTCGCGGTAATTCACGATCTCTTTCGGATAGAGCATGAGCGCACCATTCGCGCCGGCTTGTGCGATGTAAGCCTGCAATCCGACCTTCGCGATGATCTTGCGATAGCCTTCCGCAAGCTTTTTGCTCAGTTTCTCGACATGCGTGTAATTGTCGCGTGTGAGCACCTCGCGGAACGTGGCCAATCCCGCAGCCATGGAAACGGGATTCGTGTTGTATGTGCCGCCATGGAAGACCTTGTGTTGCGAAATCAGGTCCATCACGGACTTGTGCGCGCCAAACGCCGCGAGCGGCAGGCCTCCACCGATCGATTTTGCCAGGCAGATCATATCGGGCGCGACGCCAAAGTATTCGCTCGCACCGCCCCAACAGAGTTTTGCGCCCGTCTTCACCTCGTCGAAGATCAGCAGCGCGCCATTCTTGTCGCAGATCTCGCGCAACCCTTTGAGAAAGCCGGGTTGCGGCATGCACAACCCGACGTTCATGAGAATCGGCTCGATAATGATCGCGGCAATCTCGCCGGGATTCTCCTTGAATCGCCGTTCGACTGTGGCGAGGTCGTTAAAAGTCGCGATCTTGACGTTATCAATTGCCGATTTCGGTACACCGAGACCACCTGAAACAGCCGTCGGATTATTGATGTCGCCGAAGTCCGGAGCATGCGGCTTCACGCTGACGAGCGCGCTGTCGTGCAAGCCGTGATACGCCCCTTCGAACTTGACGATCTTGTCCCGCCCGGTGGCCGCTCGGGCCAAACGAATGGCGTGCATGGTCGCTTCGGTACCGCTGTTGCCGAAGCGGCACATTTCGACCGGGAATCGGTTGCAGATTTCCTCGGCAAGCTCCCACTCCATGTCGTGCGGCATGCCGAACATCGTTCCGGTGGAGAGTCGCTTCTCGACGGCCTTCATCACCGCAGGATGGCAGTGCCCCGCCATCAGAGCGCCAAATGTCAGGTTGTGATCAATGTATTCGTTGCCATCGAGGTCGCGAAACTTGCTGCCGCTGGCTTCTTTGACAAAAATCGGCCACGGATCATAAGCGCGATAGTTGCTGGCGACGCCCAGCGGAATGCGTTTGAGATTTTTCTTATGGGCTTCAGCGGATTTAGGCGTGCGGCGCTCGAAAGTTGAGAGCTCTTTCTGCAAATCGGGGTACATCGTGGTCTCCGAGATAACTCCGGCCAGCAGTCGCGCGGCCATTAGATTGCCGGGCGGCGGGAAGCCGCCCGGGATGGTCGAACTCTAGTGTATCCCTAGAAGTAGAACTTCAAAGCAAACTGCACCAGACGGGGATCGCGCGCCTGCAGCACCTGACCGAAGGTCGAGCTCGAGAAGTTGCCGTCCGGGTTGACGAATTCAGTTTTGTTGAACAAGTTGAAGACGTCCGCACGGAACTGGAAATACTTCGATTCCGAGAGCGCAATCCGCTTCGCGATTGTGATATCCCACTGGTTTTCCCCCGGACCGCAGCAGATGGAACGCGGCGTAGTCGCGAACTGTCCGAGCGCCGGATCAGAAAACTGGCCGGGATTCAGATAGAAGTGACCAGGATTATTCGGGTCGACACGCTTCGGGTTCAGAATCTGGGGCTTGTTTCCGTCCATTTGCGGCGCACTCGCATCCAGGAAGAACAAGCTGCTAATCAGTTCGTTGTCATTCTGCGTCTGGATCCGAATCGGGAAACCACTCTGGAACTGAATGATCCCTGACACCTGCCAGTCGTCCAGAACTTTACCCGCGAAGCCGTTGTATTTGCGAACAGGAATATCCCAAACATAGTTGATCACGAAACGCTGCGCGGAATTGAACAGCGAAAGCGCGCGACTGGCCTTGTAGTTGAAAGGGTTCACCGTTTCTTCAAAGCTGGAGGCCCAGTCGAGCGACTTGCTGAAGGTGTACGCCGCCTGAAACTGCAGGCCACGGGAGAATCGCTTCTCGATGCTGGCCTGGAAGGAGTTGTAAGCCGAGGCGGCGATCGTATCCTCGGCGAAGATGTTGCTGAAGACGGAGATCCCGTCAACCGGGCATCCAACGCTGGTAGACGGCTCGCAGTTCGGAGACGAATAAGGCCGCAGACCAACCAGATTCAAATCGGGGTTGCCGGGACCATACTGCGCCGTAGAACCGTATGGCATGTTCAGCGTGAATCCGGTCGGAATGGTGTTTGCCGGAAGAAGGAACTGGTTGTCAGCGAAGAACGGGCCGCACGAATAGGCATCGCTCAAGGCCTGATTCCCTTGCCCCGCCCAGTATTGCGAAATATTGTTCAGGTCTACGCAGGTCTGGGGATTCCCCGGGTTGATGTCATGTGATGCCAGCAGACGATGACCTTGCGATCCAACGTAGCCAACTTGCAGGACGATGTCCTTGGCCAGCTGTCTCTGAACGGATAAGTTGTACTGCGCGGTGTATTGCGTCCGCATCTTCGGCTGAAAATCGCCGTAGAGCAGCATGGGGCGGAAGCTGGCCCAGTCAGTGGGCGTGCCCGGTGCCGGGCTCAGGATGCCCGTGAACGGGTTCGGATTGAGTACGCCGCTCTGCCCCACAAACGGAGTGTTGAGGAACGTGGAGGGCAAGAACGTGCTGCCGCCGAAGGGTGGCTCCGCACCAAACTGTTCCAGGACAAGTTGTTCCATCGGGTTGTAGAACAGGCCCCATCCGGCGCGAATGCTGGTCTTACCTGACCGCCCTGGACTCCACGCGATTCCAACGCGCGGCGCGAATGCCTTGTAGTAGGTCTGTGTCATCCCGGCAGGAACGCCCTTATCGCCTGGAACCACGAGGCCCGTAGGCAACACACCCGCATCGGCACATGTGCTGGCACCAAAATTCGTCTGCTCGTCAGCCGTCAAGACGCAAGGATATTGCGTCGTGTCTTGTCCGGGACGAAAGGTCTGAACATGGTGCAAAACGTCGGTGAGAGGAGTGTCGAGTTCCCAACGCAGCCCGTAATTCAAGGTTAACGACGGATTGATTTTCCAGCTGTCCTGTGCGAACAAATAAAGTCCGGTGCTCCGGACGTTCTCTCGCTGCGCCGATCCCTGGATGTAGCTATCGGCAAGCCCGAGCAGGTAGCTGGGATAGTTGTCGCCATACTGAACCGCGTTGGACGTTGAACTATCGACGGTGTACTGCCCGCTCACGCTGTAATAAAGGGTCTGGTCAAAGCGAGAGCGACGTACATCGGCACCGAACTTAAATTGGTGATTCCCTTTGACCCAAGTGAGATTGTCCGCCCACATGAAGGAGTTTCCAACCTGCGGCAACTCGCCTTCCCACCCATTTCCGATGGAGAATCCGCCCGAAATATCAATGAACGGAACCCCCGTATGAGACGCCGGTAAACCCGTCGTAATTCCAGCCTTGGTTGGGTCAATGCCGGACGCGGTGATGAGGTCGTTGATGGCGGAGGAATCGGAGGTCCCATTAAAGCACACCGCCTGAGCTGCTGCAGAAGAGCACGAATCCTGCACGGCGTTCGTCACCTGCGGATGCTGAAAGGTTAATTGCCCTTCACGCATATAGGTGAACCGGAATTCGTTCACCAGGGCGTTGTTGATGGTCCATGTATGGCTCGGATTGAACTGCTGATAACGGGAGCCCACGCTTGCGCCGAAGCCCGGAATATTAGCGCCGGAAGCTTGGAAATCGTAGAAGGGTTGAAAATTCTTACCGTCGTTATAATAGTAGTAGAAGCTGAAGCTCTGATGATCGTTGATGTGGTGGTCGAATCGCAGAGTGAACTGATCCTGATTGTCAGCACTGGCCGGAACCGCCTGGTACGAACCGTCGGGGCGATTTGCACCGGGAACAAAGCGGAGCATGTCCAGAGCCACCGGATCCATACACTGGGTGGGTATATTTGCGTTGCTGTTTACATCAACCGGAAAGACATCCGCCCAGTTTGCTCCGGAAACCGGCGTCACCCCGCCTTGAGCCGTAATCGCCGCCGTACAGCCCGGACGTCCGTTCAAGGCATCGGCTACGAACTGGTCGGAAATACTGCCACCAAGCCCATCTGCGAAACTGCCAGCCCTCTCATCCGGCGTGGGTACAAACACGGTCTCCCCCGATATCCCCTGCCGCACGCGGCGCCCTTCATAGGACACGAAGAAGAACGTTCGATCTTTCCGGAGTGGCCCGCCGAACGTCCCTCCGAACTGGTTCTGGTTGAACTGAGGCTTCACTGTATTGAAATAGCCTTGCGAGTTCAGAGCCTTATTGCGGAAGTATTCGTAAACATTGCCATGCCACTGGTTGGTGCCGGACTTGGTCACAACGTTGACGACCGCACCGGAGTTGCGCCCGTACTCAGCGTCGAAAGTATTGCTGATGACGCGAAATTCTTCGATGGCGTCAGGCGTTGGCTGAATCGTCGGCAGGTTCACGAACTGATCGTTGGCATCGCCGCCGTTGACACTGAAGTTGTTGGCACGGCTGCGGCCCCCATTCACGGAGACCGCACCGGCGCTGTCGCTACCGTAGAAGGTCCCGCCGCTCGATCCCAATTGCGATTGCACGCCCGGTTGCAATTGAAGGAACTGGTAGCTGTCGCGGGCGTTTAGCGGGAGCTCGTTGACCGAGCGATTGTTCACCACCGCCCCCAGTTGCGTACTGCTGGTCTCCACCAGCGGAGCTTCCGAGGTAACGTCGACGACTTCCTGCGCGGCGCCCAACGGCATCGTCATGTTGAGCGTGATCACCTGGTTCACGTCGAGTGCAACGGCGTGTCGGATCGCCTTCTTGAACCCGGTCAAGTCGAAGGTCAGCGAGTACGTTCCGACCGCGAGGTCGGGAAAGACGTAATCTCCACTGTCATTGCTCACCGCGTCGTGAGCCACGCCGGTCGCATCGTTGGTAGCCACAACCTTGACGCCGGACAACACGGCTCCCGAGGGATCCGAGATGCGGCCGAGAATGCGGCCGCCGGTACCCTGAGCATGCAGTTGGATTGCGAGAGCAAGACCGAGAGCTAGACAAACTACACTCAGACACACATGTGAGCAGCGTGCTCGTAGCGGCGACATTGGGCCTCCAGTTATTCCGGGGAGAGATGGTATTTTTGAAAACGAACGGCTTGTATCCCGCCACAACCTTGCTATAATCCCGCAAGGTTAGAGAACCGGGGCTGGGGCTGTCAAGCACAAAAAAGCGCATCCTTTCGATTCGAATTTCGAATTGCGGAAGTCTTCTCCGGACCGGATAACGAAACACATGCCTGAACCCTATTTGAAGATTGGAGACGTCGCGCGCAAGGTTGGCATGTCGCCTTCGGTGATTCGCTCGTGGGAAAGTCTCGGCCTGGCGCGCCCAAGACGCACCGAGAGCAAGTACAGGCTCTACACCTCCGAAGACGTGAAGTTGTTAAAGCGGGCGCGATTCCTCCGCAAAGTTCAAGGGTTAAACGCGGCAGCGATCGTGCAGTTGCTGAAGAAGGAAGGCAAGGTTCGTCCAGCCGCAGACGGAAATGCCGGCGCCATTGGGGCGCACCTGCGGCAGCTTCGAGCGGGGCGGCGTCTTTCTCTCGCTCAGGTGGCGGAGGCCGTGGGCATCTCAGTCGGATTCTTGAGCGCGCTGGAACGCTCGCAAATGAGCGGATCGGTGGGAACGCTACGGAAGCTGGCCCGCTTCTACAAAACCAACATTCTCGACTTTTTCGATGCCAGCGGAGCCAGCAGCCGGCTTGTGCGTCCATCGGAGCGCAAGGTGCTGGAAGCTGGAAATGGCGTGCGCATGGAACTTCTGGCCTGGGGCAATACTGTGATGGAACCTCATCTATTCCGCATCGCGCCCGAAGCAGGAAGCGGCGAATCGTACGCGCATGAGGGTGAGGAGTTCATCTATGTGCTCCGCGGAGAATTGGAAATCTGTGTCGACGGTGAAGAGCACCGGCTGAAGTCAGGCGACAGCTTTTATTTCGAAAGCGCTACGCCGCACCGCTGGAAAAATCCGGGGCGGAAAGAAACGTTACTGCTGTGGGTGAATACTCCCCCGACGTTCTAGCAGGCTGTGGAAAAACTCGTGAATGCAGGCGGTACCGTGGAAGAGCGGCGCTTCAGCGCCGCGTAACGCACGCAGAATCAATGCGGCTTTAGCCGCTCAGGGTGGCGGTCAGCTTGCGGAAACTGTTGGAAGCGCGGCCGTGGCGCATCGGTTAGAGAATCACAGCGATCGCGTAAAGAACGCGCGAGAATCGTGGCACCGACTTGGAGAAAACATGAATTGGCAGCGCGTCGCAAGTCTGTTGCCCCTGTTAGCGGTCGTTTTGTTCACCGCATCCTGCACCAAGAAGACACCCACCTTGAACCTTCTGGTATGGGAAGGCTACGCCGACCCTTCATTCGTGAAGGCGTTTGAAGACGAGAATCACTGCAAAATCTCGGCATCCTACATGGGGTCGAGCGACGAACTCATGGCGAAGCTGCGTGGTGGCAGCGCCGGAACCTACGACGTGATCTCGCCCTCGAGCGATGTCGCCACTTCGATCGCGACTTCCGGATTGGCCGCTCCACTCGACCTCGCGAAGATTCCAAGCTTCGGCCAGCTCTCAGCTCAGCTGACTTCCCTGCCCCTTGTGCGAACGAACGGGCAAGTCTACGGCGTGCCCTTCATGTGGGGCCCCGATCCCATCATTTATGACACGACCGTTTTTCAGCAGACTCCAGATTCCTGGAGTGTTTTCTGGGATCCCAAATACAAAGGAAGAGTTTCGGTGTGGGATGATCTCTCGACCGTATACATGGCGGCGCAAGTCCTCGGCTACGACAAGCCTGATCCCTCACATCTCTATAACCTCACCGACGAACAACTGGACGCGGTCAAGAAAAAGCTCCTCGAGTTGAAGCCAAACGTCCGTAAGATGTGGGCCACCGGCGGAGAGTTAACCAATCTTTTTCAAAGTCATGAAGTCGTGATTGCGATGGGCTGGCCGTTGAATACCGCAGATTTGAAGAAGGCCGGATTCCCTGCCGGAGAAACGATCCCGAAGGAAAACACGACCGGCTGGATCGATCACCTGATGATCACCGCCGGCAGTGAGAACAAGGAACTCGCGCAGAAATTCCTGGAGTACATGATCGAGGCCAAGACGCAGAAGCTGGTCACCGACAAGACGCACTACGTTCCGGCGAATCCGCAATCGGCACAATTCATGTCGGCGGACGAGACCAAGACGTTGCATCTCGACGATGTCGAGAATTACCAGAAACGCATTTACTTCTGGCAAAACGTACCCCGGCGCGCCAAATACACCGAAATTTGGAACGACGTCAAGGCAGCGCAATAAAGACGCCCTGTGAGCACGATACCAACCCAGAAACCGACGCTGCTCAGCATCCGCAAAATTGCCAAGACGTTCGGCCGCAACGTTGTCTTGCGCGACGTATCGCTGGAGATCGCGGAAGGCGAATTCCTCACTATTCTGGGCGAGAGTGGCTCAGGAAAAACGACGCTGCTCCGGATCATCGCCGGGTTTGAAACCGCCACTTCCGGTGAACTGTGGATGGGCGCGGAGCGACTCGACCAACATCCTCCGTACCGCCGTCGCGTGAATACGGTGTTTCAGAACTATGCCCTGTTTCCCCACTTAAGCGTTGAACAGAACGTCGCATACGGCTTGCGAGTGGCCGGGCGGCCGGATGCCGAAATCGAGCAACGAGTCACCGAAGCACTCGAGAAAGTGAAGATGACGGCTTACGCGAAGAAAAAGCCGTCGAAAATCAGCGGTGGACAGCAGCAGCGAGTCGCGTTGGCACGGGCGCTCGTGAACCGTCCGCGGCTGCTCCTGCTCGACGAGCCGCTTTCCGCACTCGACGCGAATTTGCGCCGTCAGATGCAGGTGGAATTGAAGTCCCTTCAGCGCGAAGTCGGCATTGCTTTCGTCTTTGTGACGCACGATCAGGAAGAAGCCATGGTGATGTCGGACCGGATCGCGTTGCTTCGATCGGGCGAACTGGAGCAGGTGGCTACGCCTCGCGCAATCTATAGCCGCCCCGCAACCGCCTATGTCGCCCAGTTCATCGGACACACCAACCTGCTTCACGGCGAGGTCCGCGACGGCGCGGTGCATTGTGGACCCCTGTCCTGGAACACATCCACACCGGATGGTCCAGCGCTGTTTTCGTTACGCCCCGAGCACCTCCGACCCAGCGGTGCGGCCTCAACCGGGGCGGTCCGCGTCAGGGGAAAGGTTCTGCAGCAGGCATTCCACGGAGCAACGTCATTAGTTCGCGTCGAATGCGTGGACGGATTAGTACTGATGGTGCGCACCCCCAGTGGCGGACTGGCGTCGGATGAGGTTGAACTCGAGTTCTCCCCCGCCGACGCCATCCCCGTGCGCGAATCTCCGGAGAGACACTGAATGTTCTCCCGCGCCTACAGGACCGCCGTGACTGTGCCCCCGCTGGCTTGGGTTGCAGTCTTCCTGCTCTTCCCCTATTTCCTCATGTTCTGCTACGGCTTCTGGTCGGTGACGCCGGCTCAGACGATCGTGCCTTCATGGAACTTCGACAACTATAAAGAACTGCTCCAGAAGACCGTTTATTGGCAAACCCTCCTCCGCTCGATGTGGATTGCGACGCGCGTAATGCTGTTCTCCCTGCTCCTCGGATATCCGCTGGCCTACTTCCTGTCTTTTTACGCGGGCAAGCGCAAAGATCTTCTCTATCAGATGGTGATCATTCCTCTATGGGTCAGTTACCTGGTGCGGGCGTATGCGTGGAAGACGATTCTAGGATCAGACGGTGTGCTGAATACTCTGCTGCAATACATACATCTGACGAACCATCCGTTGGATTTCCTGCTTTACAGCCCATTCGCAGTGGTTCTGACCCTCACGCACATCTACACCCCTTTCACGATTCTGCCGATCTACGCATCGCTCGAACACATTCCGAGGAATCTCGTAGAGGCATCGCATGACCTGGGAGCGACGCCCGCGCAGACCTTCTGGAAAGTGATCTTCCCTCTTTCGATACCTGGCGTCGTCGCCGGAGCGACGTTCGCCTTCGTACTCAGCCTGGGTGACTTTCTCGCGCCTCTATTGCTCGGCGGCCCCAGCGGTATCATGATCTCCAACATCGTGGTCAGCCTGTTCGGCGCAGCATACAACTGGCCGCTAGGGGCCGCGATTTCGCTGGGCATGCTGGTGATCGTCGTGAGCCTGCTCTTCATGTCAGAGCGTCTGGAAAAGCGCTGGAGCTTCTCATGACCCATCCTGCGCCAGGCCCCGCCGAACCAAATCGAAGAGGGGTGCCCCACGTCTCGCCGATTTTGCGAGGCGTGGGAATTCCAAGAACAAAGAGTCACCGCTCAACGTTGTCATCCCGACCGGAGCCTCTCTTTCCCAAAGGGAAAGAGAAGCGGAGCGGAGGGACCTTAGTGCTAGCGCCATCGAGGCGCGCTTCCTGCGTACTCTTCTCATGAACGGTAGCTCACCAAACACGCCACGATCAAGCTGGCTAACCCTGCACGCGGCCACAGTGTTCGCGTTTTTGTATCTCCCGATCGCGGTGTTAATTCTGTATTCCTTCAACAGCCAAGGGGTTGGCGGATTTCCCCCGCGTCATCTCACATTAGATTGGTACCGCATTCTCTTTTCGGACGGCGCTATCTGGGATGCGGTTCTCAACAGCCTTTATGTCGCGTTTGGAGCGATGATCATCTCGCTTGCCGTTGGAATTCCCGCTGCATTGGCGCTCGATCGCGCGCAGTTCCCGGGCAAAGCGTTGTTCCGACGCTTGGTGCTGCTCCCGCTAATCTTGCCGGGAATCATCACCGGCCTGTCGCTCCTCATGCTTTTCAAGCTGGGAGCAGCGGCCGCAGTTCTCAAATGGGCGACCGGACAGGAACTCAGCCTGCTGACGATTACCTTAGGCCACGGTACCGCACTGATTTCTGTTGCTGCCACAGAAGTTTTCGCCGGCCTCCAGAAGCTCGATCGCGCGCAGGAAGAAGCCTCTCTCGATCTGGGAGCGAACTACTGGCAGACCTTCTGGCGCGTGACGCTTCCAAATCTGAAGCTCTCGATCATCGGCGCGGCCCTTTTGATCTTCACCCTCTCGATGGACGAGATCGCCGTCAGCTTCTTCCTGATCGGCCGCGACAACACACTTCCTCTGGAAATCTGGGGGCGCCTGCGACGCGGCATCACCCCAGAGATCAACGCCGTCTCCACCATCATCTTTATGTTTTCGTTGCTGACGATCGTTGTCTGGTATCGCCTTCGCGTCCGCGCCGAAGGCAGCGTCGAAGCAGGAGCAGAATTGCTTGCGGCCACCGACTCAGCTCGCACGTAGAGGAATTTTCCGACAGGAATTCCCGACTGGATGTGTTCCCTCGTGTTTTCGTGGTTGCGTCTCCTCGTGTTCCGCTTTGAAAGGGCGCAGCCTTAGGCTGCGGAAAAAGTCGCTCAGGTTATCGACTTTGGGTGGCGCAGCGCTTCAGCGCTGCGATAACCGTCTTGTCTTGAATGGCGGATTACCCCCTACACAAGGGGTCAGTAAGCGCAATGGGGATGTTACGCCAACGATCCCTCGAACACTGTTTCACGGCCATGCATTCATTGACTTGCCCGCGCATCCTGCCTAACATAGCGCGACACTTCGAGAACGGGAGACCGTCCTAATGCGACCGACTGCAGCGCTAGTCACCGGGAATTCATCGATTATTCGTCGTGCTTCCCCAGCCGACGCCGGAGTCTGCGGACGCATCTGCTTCGAAGCCTTTGGGTCGCTCGCTGCACACCACAATTTTCCCCCGGACTTTCCGGCTCCAGATGTCCCCATTGCGGTTCTCTCGACGATGTTTTCGCACCCGTCGTTTTTCTGCGTTGTCGCCGAACAGAGCGGAAGGGTAATCGGAAGCAATTGCCTGGACGAGAGAACCCCGATTGCCGGGGTTGGACCGATTACGATTGACCCAGCGGTACAGAACAAAAACGTGGGTCGCCAACTCATGCACGCTGTTATGGTACGGGCGACTGAACAAAAATTTGCGGGCATCCGTCTGGTTCAGGCGGCATACCACAATCGTTCCCTTTCCCTGTACGCCAAGCTCGGTTTCGTGGTGCGTGAGCCCCTTGCGTGCATGCAGGGACCGGCGATTCAGAAGACGCCGCCGGGCTATCGCGTCCGTCCGGCGAACCCGAGCGACCTCATAGCCTGCGACGACTTGTGTGTTCGTGTCCACGGACACGATCGTGGAGGCGAGCTCAAAGGACGCGATTCAACAAGGGACTGCCGTGGTTGCCGAGTTTGATGGACAAATTAAGGCCTACGCCTCCTCTATTGCCTTCGTCGGTCACGCCGTCGGCGATACCAATCGGGACCTACAGGCACTGCTCTCGGCGGCTACCGAGTTTCAGGGACCGGGGATTCTTGTTCCTACCCGCAACGCTGAATTGTTCCGTTGGTGCCTTGAGCGTGGGCTTCGCGTCACACAGGTGATGACGTTGATGACCATGGGCCTTTACAACGAACCGGCCGCTGCGTATTTACCTTCCATTCTGTTCTGACGCCGTTTCCAAAAGAGCACGGTTGAACATGGAATTGCCAGGCAACAGCCTCGACTGCCGCGCGGTCAAAAGCGGTGAAGTTCGCGCTGCAAGTGCCTCCTGAGAACAGGCGGTTTCACTCATCGAGGGGTTTTGAGCGTAAAGGAGATTTTGCAACAGTTGAACGGGGCGGGCGGCGAGACATAATTATGAGAAGAGAGCGATTGTGAATATTCCAGTCTATTTTCTTCGACGTATCGTTTGCGGAAAGGAATATCGGCAACGGCCATCCGTTCAGGGGCTGACGGCTGGATGATGGCCGTCTTTTCTCTCATGGGGGAACCCAACGTGCGTGGGACGCAGGCGCTTCCACGTGTTCAAAATTGACCAGCCATCGAAACCGGCAACATGTATTGTGGCTTTGTTCCTCCGCCCGGAATGCGGTCCTGGGTTAGCGCGTCAAAATCCGACATTGACCCTCCGACCGCTTCATAAATAGTTGCTCGTTTCTCAAAGCCGAACTCATTTGTTGACCGCGATTGTGCGATTGAAGGAATGTTGACATGCTGCCAATACTTTCATCAATATCGGGGTTGAAACGCGCTCTCGAACTGTGGCCTTACGTGTTCATTGCCATTTCGGTCACGGGTTTCGCCTATATCGCCCTGAATGCCGCCCGCTAACGAATTATCCAGGCCCATTTATCGTCCCCAACTGTCTTCCTGGCAGCGGTGGCCCAGAACATCAAAGCGACTGGTGCGCTTCCTCAGCCAACCAACAGAACCGCTAACCTGTCACCACTTAAGAAAGAGAAAACAACTCGTAACACCCACACCAGCCCGCACTAGATCGGTCCAATCAGAGAGTGTTTCAACACCCAGAGATTTCGCTCATCTTCATGAGCCGCAGGGGACTTGAGTGTAATCGAGAGATTGTTCACCATTTGATCCAGCACTTTTGTACGGTGGGCCAGTGCATCATTAGAAGTCGTTCTCCGTCAGCCAATAATGGTCCCGCAACGGCGCCGTCTGAAACTTTATCGTCTTCGATGATGCTCGTACCCGAGACACGAGATTCTGAGGTGCCGTGGCCTTATTGGGAGCATCCTGCGCCGCGAGTGTTGGAAGCAGGGATAAGGCGAGAAAGAGCGCTGCAATTGCAGGCGGCTTCAACCGGATGACCCCTGTGGTTCGCTTCGCATGCTTCTTGTGTCCTTTGCCATTTGGCAGCACGATGCCCGTCCGCCTGCTCATTTGATAGTAACCGCGCCCAGCGTGCAGTGTTGCACCCTCGCTTCGATTTACGATGGACTCGTTTCTCATCGTTTGGCCAGTAGATGGCGATTGGAGCCATATTGCCTCACGATGTATAGTCACCGCGCCCTGAGGTTACCCGCCCAGACCAAAGTAACTATTTCGATTCCAAAGTCCACACTGGCTGCACGCTACTGTTGCTAAACAGGCGTCAGCGCTCGTTGACCCCGGAGCTTGGGTTTTGAGCGTAACGGGATTCGCCAACTAGCTATCTTCACACGCCCGTTGCGGAAAGGCTTACTGCCAGCGGTGGCGTGGTAAGAAGTGACCGAAGTCACATTTTAGGCGTCGAGCTCTTGCAGTTTCTTACGCGTTCGTTTGATCTGCATCAAACATCTGACCTGCCGCTACAACGAATTTACAGCCTTTTTGCAACCGTCTCAGTTGCACTGGGTTTAAATATTCTTAGGTCCCCCCTCAGGCTTTGTGGCGCAAGGCAGAGTTTGCTGATAACAGCATTCGCAATATCGGTAAAAGGGGGATTGAGAATGTTGATCGTGATGGGAAAGTCGGAAAACCGCACGCCGCGCGAGGCCGACTCAAGCTTTTTCTCAGCAGGCAATGCACACAACTCGGCATCAGGCCGTACAGGTCTGGTTGAAGTGCTCTCGGAGTTGCGCAATCTCTTGGAAGACTATTCGCCTGCCTGGTATACGGAGAAGCACCAGAGAGGGCTGGAATCGGCGCTGCATCGGGTCTGTTTGTAATCCTGCCTACAATGCCGCGGAACATCGGGAAATCTCGCAAATACCGTCCCCCTCGAATCCGTGTGCCCCATCAACAGAAAGCGATTTTCACGGTCGAGAACCATAAGCTTGTTGGCCTGGTGCAGCGGCTCTCATTGACAGGGGGATCGGCTCTGCTTGTGAAGGGGCCAATTCCCACGGGGACACTGGGGCAAATGGTTTTCGGTACGGTTTTTGGGAAAGTGAATGCATGCATTGAATTTCTGCATACTGGCGCGGATGGTGTGCCCCTGGCGCAGGCATTCGCCTTTCTCACGATGGATGACACAAGCGGCCAACGCTTCAAGAAGGCTCTCGAAGAAATGCATACTTCCGACCTTTCTGACCTTGTACCGAGACAAACGCCGATCGACGCGTCTTTCGAAACGTTGCGGGAAAGCGTTCGCCAGCTTTCAGGGATGCTCAATTTAGTGCGACAAACGAGATCGAAAGGCTGACGCCCTTGAAGTCGAGCCTGGCGCATTGAACACCAACTTGTCCAGCTCGCAGATATTCAATTTCCCAGGCAGGAATTCCAAGGATTGATTTGGGAAGCAATGTTGTGCGGTCAAACCCACCGCACCGTAATCTGGAAAGGCAACGCTTTTTCGGCATATATTCCCCGGCAAATGGGCTCCGGAGGGGAAGGGTCGAAAACAGGGTGGGCATTATGTGCTTTGAACGCAAACGACTGCTCCAAGATGAGCAAGCAGCTTGGGGCGAGTTCAGAAACGTGCGCGATTCGAAATGGAGCAGTGACGTTGAGATAGTGCGATCCCACGATTTTGCCCTCGCAACAAGCCGGAGACTGCGCGATCACTTGGCCGCATGCCAAGAGTGCAAGGAAGGCGAGGGAATTCGCAAGGCGAAGGGCGCTTCTGAGGCTTGCAGGTAGCGCTGTGGGTTCGGTATCGTTCGCGGACCCAATGTTCGTCGTTGATGCCATCGGCGATGTACTGATGGCGGTCAGATGGGAAAAATCACGACAAGAGAGCCGATTTTACCTTGAAGTAGAGCACTCCCCTGACAAAATGCGCGCCATCCTCGGACTCATGGAGAGTCCTTTATCCAGTCTGACCGTTCCGATCTCTGCAAGCCACATTCCCCGTCGGCACCAAGATGAGGTTCTGGAGGCGAACTACGTGGGAAACTCGGGACACGTCGCGACCTGAAATGGTGGGCCCATCGGCTCCAATCATCGACTCCCCGTGTCAACTAACATGGCTTGTTCTGCACTCGTGCGTGAAACGTGCACTGCGAGCAGATGAACTGTGCAAGACGCCCTTCTGAGGCATCCAATCGACGGGAATCTTCGGGGTCCCTCACATCAGCGCTTATTCTGTGCGATTTCAAGGAAAAAGAGAGTGCGCTCTGTGCGTTAGCATGATAACTGTCGAAAACCGGGAGTTATCGCAACTTTGCGCCTTTCGTTCGCCAGATAGGCGAAAGGAAACCGCAAAGTTGTGTAAACGATTCTCGTTAGATGACAATTGGAATGATGCTGGCACCCGCGAATTAGGCGTGCTAGACTGCCGAAACTTGTTATGCCAGCTCGCTATGTGATCGACAAAGAACAGCAGTTGGTCATCAGTATCGGATCGGATCGGTTGACGTTTGCAGAGGTCACGACCCACCAAGATCAATTACGGAATGATCCCGACTTCAACTCTGAGTTGAACCAATTGATAGATTTAAGGGCGGCGACTTCGCTCGATCTCTCGGTTGACGAGGCCAAGATTAATTGCCCGCCGCCGGCTATTTTTACCGACATCCAGCGTGCTTTCGTAGCGACCAATCCGGCGATCTTTGGGATGGGGCGAATGATGGAGGCCTACAATGAACTGTCGAATGTAGCATCGCAGGTTGGGATTCTACGATTTTCCTTCCGCCTTGAAGTGACTTGGTCATGACAATCGCCAGTAATCGCTTCTCACACAGCCAGCCGCAATTAGACTTCCGTACGACGTTGCTTGTGGTGTGCGTAACAATCGCGGCGTCATACCTTGTCCCAGCTGCGGTAGGGATGCTGGCTTCAAATCCCCAGACAGTGTGGCCGCTGTGGCCAGGTTGCGCGATACTGGTAACAGCGTTGTTGTTGGTCAGGGTGAGTGTCTGGCCACTGCTTATTCCTGCATCCTTTGCCGGGTTTGCTCTGGCTGACCTGCATGCAGGCGTGCCGCTGAGTGCGATTGCCTATTTCATTCCGGGCAATACTGTTGAAGTACTTATCTCGGCAATTGGTCTTAAATATTGCTTCGAGGGTGTGCCCCGGCTCAACAGCGTGAGGGCCTTGGCCAAGTATTCGTTATTCGCGATCGTTCTTGCGCCGCTCGCAGGAGCTTTTTTGAGCGCGCACGGCGTTGCCCGCGATTATTGGATGGGCTGGAAGATTGTTTTTTTGTCCGAGATGCTTGCCTTCATCACGGTGACTCCGGCTCTGTTGAGCTGGGTAAGTGAAGGGCGAGTGCTAATGCGAAGATCGCGTGCCCATCACTTCGAGGGAGTGATGCTCATCGCGGGGCTGGTTCTTGTCTGCTACATCGTGTTCACTCTCCCTGAGAACAGCAGATCGGCTGCACTGTTCTATACGCTGGTGCCATTTCTGCTATGGTCCGCATTGCGATTCGGATGGTTGGGAGTTAGCACTTCCCTGGTTGCGGTGACCTTTCTCTCGATTTGGGGCGCAGTCAATGGTCGAGGTCCGTTTTCCAACCTGGTACCTCTCACCAATCCGTTACCCCTTCAGATGTTCCTGGTTTTCGCTTCGATACCCTTCACGGTTCTGGCCGCCCTCGCCGAGGAGCATGAAGAAGGTGCACAAGTTGTCCGCGAGAGCGAAGGGCGCTTCCGATTGGTTGCCAACACGGCCCCGGTCATGATCTGGATGGCTGGAACTGACAGGCTATGCACCTACGTAAATCAGCCGTGGCTGGAGTTCACCGGGCGACCGCTGGAGGCAGAACTAGGAAACGGCTGGGTAGAAGGAGTACACAAGGAAGACCTGAATCGATGCCTACAGACCTACTCCGAGGCGTTTGGTCAGCGTCAATCGTTTGAGATGGAGTATCGCGTCCGGCGTAATGATGGAGAGTACCGTTGGATCCTCGACATCGGTGTGCCCAGATTCAACTCAGGTGGCAATTTTGCTGGCTACATCGGATCGTGCCTGGACATCACCGATCGAAAGCTCGCCGAGGAAGCTCTCGCCAGCGTCGGGCACAGGTTGATCGAGGCGCATGAAGAAGAACGTACATGGATTGCCAGAGAACTACATGATGACATCGTTCAACGAGTCGCACTCGTGATGGTTAAACTAGAGCAATGCGATCGGCAGGCTGCTGACGCGACAACTGGTGCGCACGATCACATCCGGCACGCCCGCGAACTCCTCTCTGACCTCGGGAAAGACATTCAAGCACTCTCGCATCGTCTGCATTCTTCGAAGCTCGAATACCTGGGGCTTGTTAACGCGTCCAGGAGCTTCTGCCGGGAGTTGTCCGAACAGCGCAATGTCCGAATTGCATTCAAGCATTCGGAACTACCGTCCGCGGTTCCGAAGGAGATCTCACTCTGCTTATTTCGAGTCCTTCAGGAAGCTCTGCAGAATGCTGTAAGGCATAGCGGTGCGCAGGACTTCGCAGTGGAAGTGCACGGCGGTCAGGACGGAATCCGTTTAATAGTGAGTGACTCAGGAATTGGTTTTGATTGGCGGCACGCGATCAATGGTCGGGGGCTTGGGCTGATCAGCATGCGTGAGCGGCTCCGTTTGGTGAATGGAGAATTGTCCATCCAATCGGAACCTGGTCGTGGCACTACTGTCCTTGCTCACGTACGGGTGGGACACGAAGATCATTCCATTGCAATCGCAGGATAAAACAGCTCCTGCACAAAGATTGCGGACCAAATAGCTATTGAGGGGGTAAGCAAATGAACCTCTTAGTCGCTTCTCTGCTTGGGCTGATGCTCGGGTCTGGTCCCTCTGAATCCCGCCAGGCGGTGACAGCGATCGTGCAAAAGATCGAACGCGCAGACTTCGAGGGTGACCGTGCGGCACTGAAACGCCTGCACGACGAGTTGTCTCCCTACGTTGCTGATCGGGAGCTTGGCGCTCGGGTGCTGTACTGGCGCGGTTTCAGTTTTTGGCGCAGAGCCCTGAACGGCTTCAATGACAATGCCGACCCGAAAGAACTGGAGGACGATCTCGGGCAATGCGTGGTCGATTTCAAAGAAGCATGGGAGCCCGATCCCGGATTGGTAGACGCCAAGGGCGGAGCGGCATCGTGCATGGTGAATCACTCCTTCCTCATCATGAGTAGTGACCGTGCCCGCTCTCGAGAACTATTTCAGGAGTCCACTACTTTGCTGAACCAGGCATTAACCGAGGCGCCAAACAATTTGCGATTGCTCTGGGTGCAAGGTGCGAATCAGTTCTATAGCCGCGAAGGCGACGGGCAACAGCGCGCGATAGCTACGTATGAACGTGGCTTGGGGTTGGTGCGCAAGCAGAAAAATGCAGCTGCGGATGCTTTAGAACCACGATGGGGAGAGCCGGAACTGCTGATGAATCTTGCATTCGCCAATCTGCACAAGAGTTCGCCCGATTTGCAAGCCGCTGAGGACTACGCCGAGAGCGCCGTCGCTCTCGTGCCTTACTGGGCACTACGTCCGCGACAGCTTGCTCGTGCAGATACGAAAGGCCAAGGAGAAACCGAGCACTAAGTGAGGGGCAATGAGCGCTATCCCCGGTGGCTGTTGAGAAGCTCCTGTCAGCGAAATTGGCCAAAAAAATCTTAGGATGCCCTACACACTATTTTCTTGATTTTCTAGGCATTTTGCATCCCCCAGATTTTGGCTGTTTGGGAGGGATCGTCTTTATTCAATACCCACAGGATTCAATACCCACAGGCGACTTCACTCCAAGAACCATCGATGAGTTTTATCAATGAGCCTGTTGGCTGCGGAAAGGGAGGGATCTGGTGCGCCCGGAGAGATTCGAACTCCCGACCTGTTGCTCCGGAGGCAACCGCTCTATCCAGCTGAGCTACGGGCGCAGTGGTCTCATTATACAAGGTGGTGGATCGATAGCGTCTGCCGCGCGGGTGAACCGTACGAGTTCGTAATGTAGCAGCCCGGTTTCCAGCGATGTTGGGAGGTTCCTCATCGGAAGAAAAATCTTCACCACAGAGGAAGACCACGGGGGGGGCGTGCTGCTGCAGTCCGGGAGGAACAGACGCAGCCGGTTCCCGGAACATGATCGGGAACAGTCTCCAGCGCTTTTTCTAAAGCGGGCCATAACGGCAGGTATGGCCCGAATCAGATAGCTGAGGATATGAGTCGATGCTACCAGCGGTCGCGGCGTCCGCCTCCGCCGCCTCGTCCGCCACGGTCGCCGCGATCGCGGCCGCCACCGCCACCGAAACCGCCTCCACCGCCGCGCTCCGCCTTGGGCCGGGCTTCATTGACGTTGATGGTGCGTCCACCGATCTGCGAACCGTTCAAGGCGGCGATCGCCTTCTCGCCGTCTTCGTCGCTGGCCATCTCGACGAAACCAAAACCGCGGGAGCGTCCCGTGTCGCGGTCCGTTAAGATGCTGACGCGGTCGACCTGACCATAACCCTCGAAGATCTGCCGCAGTTCATCCTCATTTGTGTTGAAGCTGAGGTTCCCCACAAAAATGTTCTTCACGCGTCTTCCCCTGCATTGAGCTGTCGGAAGTGCGAGCTCAGTTCCGCGAACATGGCAGGTCTGGGAGGCCTTCCTGAAAATCGAGACCGGAGCTGGCAACAGTCAAATGCGGGGGGCAGTATAGCAGGTTTTCTCAGGAAGGCTTGTCAATTCCAGTTGAATTTACAGATAGGCCGATTTTGAGTTTCGAGCGGTGAATTGCCGATTACCAGCCTGACTGCCGCTAACACTCGTCAACTTTCCAGTAGCCTTCCGGATGGAATCCCATCTGCAGAAGACGGTTTTTCGGATCGTGGCGCTTGCCGCAGCCGGGGCAGATTAGATAGCGGCTCCAGGCGGTTCCCTGGCGATCGAAGTCTTCGGCAACGGCGAAAGTGGTTCCGCAGCTGCACGGGACCAGAAACATGCGGAGAGGTCGTTGGATTTTTTCGGGATTGGCCGATGAGCCTGAGGCGCGGGTGCGAAGGCGAGACGCTCCTTCGGCAGGCTCAGCGCAGGCGCCGGTGCTACGGTCGGAGTTGCGGCGCCGCTTCATGCCTCTTCCACTGTTGCAAATGAGCTCTTCTTTCGCTTATTCGCCTGCAGGGTTTTCTTGCGCAGGCGGAGGGCCTTGGGAGTGACTTCGACAAACTCATCGTCGGCGATGAACTCGATGGCCTGTTCCAGATTTAGCGGCTTGAAAGGAACCAGGCGGATCGCTTCGTCAGCGGTGGAGGCGCGCATGTTGGTCAGCTTCTTTTCGCGCACGGCATTCACGTCGAGATCGGTGTCTTTCGCGTTTTCGCCGATGATCATGCCTTCGTAGAGATCGATGCCAGGGCCGACGAAAAGCTCTCCGCGCTCCTGCAGGCCCCAGAGAGCGTATGCGGTCGAAGTACCGGGGCGGTCGGCGATGAGAGCGCCAGTCAGGCGGTGCGGGATTTCTCCCTGCCATTCGGTGTATCCGTCGAACAGAGAATTCATGACGATGGTGCCGCGCGTGTCGGTGAGGAGCTGGCTGCGAAGTCCTATGAGGCCGCGGCTGGGAACGCGGAATTCAATGCGCACGCGTCCGTAGCCGTGGTTGTGCATGTTGGTGACTTCACCCTTGCGCGAGCCGAGTTGCTCCATGACGACGCCGACGAATTCTTCGGGGACGTCGATGGTGAGGCGCTCGACCGGTTCCATGAGCTTGCCGTCGATACGTTTGGTGACGATCTCGGGCTTGCCGACCATCAGCTCATAGCCTTCGCGGCGCATCATTTCTATAAGGATGGAAAGCTGTAGTTCACCGCGGCCGAGAACTTTGAAGGAATCGGTGGTGCCGGTGTCTTCCACGCGGAGGGAGACATTCGTGAGGAGTTCTTTTTCGAGCCGCTCGCGCAGGTTGCGGCTGGTCACGTACTGGCCGTCTTTGCCTGCGAACGGCGAGGTGTTGACGGTGAACAGCATGGCGATCGTGGGCTCGTCGATGGCGATGTGCGGCAGTGGGGCTGGGTTCTCGACTTCGGTAATCGTTTCGCCGATGGTGATCCCTTCGACGCCCGCGACGGCGACGATGTCGCCTAATTCGGTTTCGGTGATGTCCGTTCTCTTGAGGCCGGAGAAAGAAAACAGTTTGGTGATTTTGGTCTTCTGCAGCGAGCCATCGAGTTTGGCGATGGCGACTTCTTCGCCGGTGAACATCTTGCCGTTGAAGACGCGGGCAATGGCAAGGCGTCCCAGGTAGTCGCTGTAATCGAGGTTCGCGACCAGGATCTGTAGAGGTCCGGCTAGATCGCCCTTCGGTACAGGAATCGTTTTCAGAATGGCGTCGAAAAGAGGACGCAGATCGGTGCCGCCACCCTGGATGTCAGTCGTCGCCGTGCCGGTCTTTGCGTTGGTATAGAGAACAGGAAAGTCGAGCTGTTCTTCTTTGGCGTCGAGATCGATGAACAGATCGTAGATTTCGTTCAGCACTTCCTGCGGGCGGGCGTCGGAGCGGTCAATCTTATTGATGACAACGATCGGGGGGAGCTTGGCTTCGAGGGCCTTGCCCAGCACGTAACGGGTTTGCGGCAGCGGGCCTTCACTGGCATCGACCAGCAGCATGACGCCGTCGACCATCTTTAGAGCGCGCTCGACTTCGCCGCCGAAGTCGCTGTGGCCAGGAGTGTCGACAATGTTGATCTTTACATCGTGGTAGAAAATAGCGGTATTTTTCGCCAGGATGGTGATGCCGCGCTCGCGTTCCAGTTCGTTCGAATCCATCACGCGCTCGACGTGGTGCTCGTGGGAACGAAAGGTGCCGCTCTGCTGCAGCATGGCGTCGACCAGCGTGGTCTTGCCGTGGTCGACGTGGGCGATGATGGCGATGTTGCGGATGCTGGAACTCAAAGGAATCCTTCCTGATTTGTGTGTAACTACCACTTTACTATGCGGGGGATGAAATCGCATTTGATTCGCGGTTTCAGTCGTGCCTACTGCACGAAGGCTGGATTTGAGGCGACTGCACCCGCCAGTGGAACTGGCGGGCTACTATCGGTCGCCCCTCCGGGGCGGTTTGCCAATGTCCGTGCCCTGCGGGGCAGGCGGCCCTAATCCCATGTTCGCTACAATCAGTTGCTGGAAAAAGGAATCTTAAGATGAAGACTGGGAAGAAGGAAATGAAGAAGGGAATAATGATACTTTTGAAAACTGGAATTCTTGTCGCCGCCGCGCTTCCACAGGCACAGTCGAATGCCGCCGGATCGCAATCCAACGTGCAGTTCGGACCGAGCAATCCGTTTTACGCGACCAGCACCTTGCCCCTGCAAGCGCCGCCATTCGACAAGATTAAGGACAGCGACTACCGGCCCGCAATGGAGGCGGGGATGGCACAGCAGCGCGAGGAAGTCCGGGCCATCGCGGAGAATCCCGATCCGCCGACTTTCGAAAACACTCTGGTCGCGCTGGAAAAATCAGGGCAACTGTTCAACCGCGTGAACCTGGTCTTTAACGCGGTGACCGGGGCCAATCTGAGTCCGGAATTAGAGAAGGTGCAAGAGATCGAGGCTCCCAAACTTGCCGCCCACAGAGACGCTATTTTTCTGGACTCCAATTTGTTCCACCGCGTCGAGGCCATCTACCAGCAGCGCGAATCGCTGAAGCTGGACCCCGAGTCGCTGCGACTGGTCGAGTACTACTATCAGCATTTCGTTCACGCTGGTGCGAACCTTTCTGAGGCTGACAAAGCCGAGCTCAAGAAGCTGAATGAAGAGGAATCGACGCTCTCGGCCGCTTTCAGCACGAAGCTTCTAGCTGCGACCAAGGCTGCGGCTTACGTCACGACGGATAAGAACGCACTGGCCGGGCTGAGCGACGCTCGTCTGAAAGGAGCGGCCCAGGCTGCCAAGGACCGCAAAGTCGATGGCTATGTCATCCCGCTGCAGAACACCACGCAACAGCCCGATCTCGCTGCCCTGACTCAGCACGCGACGAGGCAAGCAGTCTTCGCGAATTCGTGGAACCGGGCGGAACGCGGAGGGCCGAACGATACGCGTGACACGATCGCGCGCATGGCACAACTGCGCGCGCAAAAGGCTAACCTGCTGGGGTTCCCGAATTATGGCGCATGGAAGTTGCAGGACCAGATGGCCAAGACGCCGGAAGCGGCAGTCAAGTTCATGGATGCACTCGTGCCGGGTTCGACGGCGAAAGCGGTTGCCGAAGGCAAAGATATTCAGTCGCTCATCGACGCGCAGAAGGGCGGTTTTACTTTGCAGCCCGGGGATTGGGACTTCTACGCTCTGCAGGTTCGCAAGGCCAAGTACGATCTGGACGAGGACCAGATCAAGCCTTATTTCGAACTCGATCGTGTGCTGCAAGATGGTGTGTTTCATTCCGCCAATCAACTCTACGGGATCACATTCAAAGAGCGGCACGACATTCCTGTTTACCATCCGGACGTTCGCGTGTTTGATGTGTTCGACGCGGACGGCAAGCAGATCGCTCTTTTCTACTGCGATTATTTCAAGCGCGACAACAAGAACGGCGGAGCCTGGATGGATGTTTTCGTAAACCAATCCAAGCTGCTGGGTACGTTGCCGGTCGTATACAACGTGGCCAACTTCAGCAAACCCGCGCCGGGCCAGCCTGCGTTGCTCAGCTTTCGCGATGTGACCACGATGTTCCACGAGTTCGGGCACGCGCTGCACGGGATGTTTGCCAGTACGATGTATCCCATTCTGTCGGGATCGCAGGTGGCGCGCGATTTCGTGGAGTTTCCTTCACAGTTCAATGAGAACTGGGCGAGCTATCCGGCAGTGTTCAATCATTACGCGAAGCACTACCAGACAGGTGCAGCGATGCCGGCTGAGTTAGTGACAAAAGTGAAGAAAGCGGCGAAATTCAACCAGGGCTATGCGCTCACTGAAGTGGTAGCGGCGGCCGAACTTGATATGCAATGGCATACGCTGCCTGCGGACGCGCCGCAGGAGAAGGTCGATGAGTTCGAAGTACAGGCGTTGAAGAATAAGAATCTTTTCTTGAGCACGGTGCCTCCGCGGTATCGCACCAGCTACTTTGCGCACGTCTGGCAGGATGAATATGCGGCGGGCTATTACGCATACTTGTGGGCCGAGATGCTTGATCACGCGGCGTTCCGGTGGTTTGAAGAGCACGGGGGAATGACACGAGCGAACGGAGATCGCTTCCGGCAGATGATTCTTTCGCGCGGAAATACCGAAGAACTCGGGAAGATGTATTCGGAATGGATGGGCGGGGACCCGAGTATCGAGCCGATGCTAAAGTTCCGCGGGCTGCTGCCGGAAGAGCCGGGGAAGTGAGAGAGTCCCCGGTCACGGCGCGGATGGCGCGGCACGGCTACGTGCACGAATTTCGCGAAGAGCGCCTATGGCGGGGGGGGCCGAACAGACGGCGCAAGCTTGTGATAACGCCTGTTCTCGCCGACCAAACTATTCTAAAATCGCCCGGTGCCTGGTAGCGGCCGCATCCAAGATCCCCGTGCAAGGTACGCCGTACCCCTAAGAGCTGCAAAAATTAATGCGTTCTGACTGAGGAAACTGACAACCTACCGATACAGGAGGAAGGAACCATGGCCACCAGTAAAGTCTGGCTCATCACCGGTGCCGGCCGCGGCTTGGGCGTGGATATCGCCAAGGCGGCTTTGGCTGGCAACCACAAAGTCGTCGCTACCGGCCGCAATACTGACAAGGTGGCCAAGGCCCTTGGAGAATCCGCCGAACTGCTGGTCGTGAAATTGGACATCACCAAACCTGCCGACGCGGAGTCCGCGGTTAGGGCGACCGTTGACCGGTTTGGCCGCATAGACGTGCTGGTCAACAACGCCGCAAACTTTTATGCAGGATTCTTTGAAGAATTGTCGCCGGAGCAGATGGAGCGGCAGTTGTCGACCAGTCTGGTCGGCCCGATGAACGTAACCCGCGCCGTTCTGCCGGTTATGCGCAAGCACCGTTCAGGGCTCATAATCACGATCTCATCGACCGCAGGACTCATCGGTTTTGAGTTCGGCACCGCCTACGCCGCGTCGAAGTTCGGCCTTGAAGGCTGGATGCAATCGCTGCAGGCTGAGGTCGAACCGTTTGGCATCAACACGATCACTGTCAATCCGGGCTTCTTCCGCACTGAGCTTCTCACGGAAGAATCTACAAATTTCGCAGAGCGGACCATTGAGGACTATAGCGAGCGCAGAGCGAAGCAAATGGAATTTTGGAAAGGCTACAACGGCCAGCAGTCCGGCGACCCCGCCAAACTTGCCCAAGCATTGATTACGATCTCCGGTCAGGAAAAGCCGCCCCGGCGCTTTATTGCAGGTGCAGATGCCGTTGACACCGCAGAGCAAGTGGCCGCAACGCTTCGGCAGCAGACTGACGCTTACCGTAAGCTGTCATCCTCCCTCGCATACGATGATGCGGCATGAGCACCTGCGGGCCATCAAAACATGGCTTTTCGCAGTGCAAAGCTCTCCTGCAGGGGCTGATCACACCGTGGTTGGTTGATAAATCCTCATATCGCTCATTGACCAGCGCTCAAAGCTTGGGACTTGAGCGTTTCGGCACGTTCTATTTCCCGGCCTTTTCTTGCGCGGCTTCAATCTCCCTAGCCAATGCAAGAAGTTCTTCAGCCTCGTTAAAGAGACTTTCAGCTTGTCCCTGCAAATGACGTGCACGAATACGTAATTTCTCAGGGGAGCCTTTTTCAAGGCGAGATTCCTGCATGCCGATTGCCTGCCAATTGCCCCGTGGTCGCGCACTCTTCTTCACATCACCAGTTTCCCATATCGACATGGTTGTTGGGTGAAGTCGAGGGGTGGCGCGACAGTTTAGGTGAAGCCTAGCCGAGACCGGTCCTTTCGTTTGCCGGTGCCTCAATAGCTTCCCCATGCCTCGTTTCCACACCCCCGCTTATCGAACCGGACAGGCGGAGTTACCGCATCCGGCTCTCGGAAAAGACACACCATGTTCCGTGTGGCGCCGTCTGCAACTTCTGAACACAAACCTGGGGCTGCTAGACTCATCGTCAATCCCCATGTCCTTCGTTGCTTGTTGCGTCCGTCTTTAACTGAGGTCCCTTCCCTCGGCCGGAGTTACCCGGCTTCTTCGGTAGTACGGACCTCTCCGCCACCCCAAACGGCCCGGCCTGGCTCTCGCGAGTTGCCAGTTGATCGCGAACAGCGATCACCGCTGGGGCTTCCCGTGTTGCGCCTGATCCCCTGTGTCTGCATGCTGTCGCCACTACCCCGGCAGGTCCGAGAGACTTAATCGCTCATTACTAATCCCTCGACCTCGGCCTTCCCCAAATTTCGGATGGGTCGGCTCCTGCATTATGGTTTTCGGGGCCTGCTCAGCGTTCACTCACGTTACGGCCTGCAGACTCGCCAAGTCGCCTAGCGACCCTCTACACCGGAGGCTCCGACGGCTTTGTTACCTCCACCGCCGCTCCGATTGTTACCGGGTGGAGCGATCCAGTTCCCGGGCGGGTTTGTCTCCCGCTGTGGACCAGCGCCTTTTCACGGCGCACCGAAAACTCCTCATTACACTCATCATCCCTTTGGACGCTGCGAATCAGCGCGGTACTTTGAAACGAAACTGTGGTCTTAAATCACTACTGTCTTACGGAGTTCACTTCTGAAAAGGAGTAACAGATGAGCGTCTACGTTGTTTTCTTCGGCGGATGGAAAGCTTCTAAAATCGAGATGGAACTCTGGCTGGCCAGCGCCAATAACGTCTGCGGTGGGGACGTAGTGTATGACGCATTCCGCTACCCGGACGGCGCGGGGTCCGGTGATACAGACGCCGTCAACGGCTTCAAGCAGTTCGATACGGCGATCAAGAAAATCGAAGGCTCCGGCGCTGATACTACATCCATCGTCGGCCATTCGAGCGGCTGCGCGATTGCGAACGAGGTGAACTCGCGTATCAAAGGGGACCACAGTCATATCACGCTGGTGGACCTCGACGGGTTTGCGCCCTCCCCCGATCAAATTAAAAAGTCAAGCCTTCAAGTCTGGTCTGCTGAAGGCGCCAAGGGCGGCAAATCATTGCACCACGACGACTGGGGTCGGTACAGCAGCCAACTCCAGGTGTACACAGCAGCTAGCGCCACGAACAAATGGTCGCTTCATTTCTCCCTGGTGAACACCGCTGCGACCGACGCCATTAAGAGCAGTTCTAACGAGGACTTAAAGAAGGGCTACGCCGGGTGCATCGCGAACCTGTGTTGGCTCAGATAGATTGGAATCCGACCACGACGGCTCGCTTTGATTGCTTCGCATTCGGAGTTTGCTCCATGAAAATACTCGATAGCATTGAGCCGGGAATTTCAGCAGTATGAATCCCCATCCAAAAAACCACACCAGAATTATCGTGTGAAAAATAGATGGAGTGAACATAGGGTTCCCAGTCTATTCGATTCTTCGATTCGCCAACTGTTGTAACACCCCATTTCACTCATCGACCTACAAGGGGTTGTCAGCGTAATGGCTGATTGCGCGAAAGCTGCCGAAGTCGGTCCGACGCGATCAGTGGATGTGATGAAGGAGATCCCCAATACGGGCATGCATGTTTTGTCCGATGCGAGACTCCAATTCCGCCAATTCCCGATGTAGCCGCTCGAGTTCAAGAATGCTGCTTGATACTTGACGGAAGTAGCGGCGGACCACTTCGCCGCTGTTTGAACAGCCTGTGCGGTCATAAGCATCGGCGAGTACGTTCTTGATGACCATTTCTGTAGTGCCAAGACACTGAGCTATCTCGCAGTTCCGCAGGCCACTCGCGGCGAGGAACACCGTCTTGAATTGCATGGGGTTTAGCAGATCTGCCAGGCTAAGTGGATCGACGAATTCTTGCAGCCGTATTGATTCTACTGACAATATTCTTACCTCCGTAGCCCAAGCATCAACTGCGATTGCCGCTCCTGTCGTTGTCCTAAAGCAATATGGTCAAAGCCGGGCAAAGCTCCCGGCAGGATGGTTCGCGTAATATCGCGGTTGCAATCATCGTCCACTTTTCCAGGGGATGAACACGCGGATCAAAAAACTCCTCCTCAAGAAACAATCCACAGCCCAATGTGACATCTGACCTTGCGCCAGAAATTGAAAGAGCGGATCATAGTCAAGGCGGAGGCAGTATAGGGAGAGGCGTGTCGAACTGAGCTAAGTCTCTGGGGCTCAAGGTTTTGCCTTTAAGTTGTTGAGCGCGAATATTTTGCCCGGCAATTCCCGCTAAGTTAAGGATTTCAGTAGACCAGGGGAGAGGGGGGATACCCCGATTCCCAAAGAATTCCCGAATTGGAACTCGCTCGAAGCTCGTCTTTGGAGTGATTTCCAGAATTTTTTCGTGGCGGTTATTCACAGCCTGACTTTGGCCGGAGCGCATGAACTACGACGCAATCCTGGTGGTTTCGTTCGGCGGACCTGAGGGTCACGACGACGTCATTCCCTTCCTCGAAAACGTACTGCGTGGACGGAATGTTCCGCGCGAGCGCATGCTCGCTGTCGCCGAGCACTACTACCACTTCGACGGCAAAAGCCCGATCAACCAGCAGACGCGTGAGTTGATCGCCGCGATCAAAGGCGAACTCGCGCAGCATGGACCGAAATTCCCCGTCTACTGGGGAAATCGCAATTGGCATCCAATGCTCGCTGACACCTTGCGGCAAATGACGACTGATGGAGTGAAGCACGCACTCGCGTTTGTAACTTCCGCTTACAGTTCGTACTCCGGATGTCGTCAATATCGCGAAGACATCGCCCGCGCACAAGCCGAAGTCGGCGAAGACGCGCCACAGATCGACAAGCTCCGCGTCTTCTTCAACCATCCCGGATTTCTCGAGGCCACCGAAGATCGGCTCAAAGAAGCGCTCGCGCAGATTCCCGCCAATGCGCGACACAACGTACAGATCGTTTACGTTGCCCACAGCATTCCCCTATCGATGGCCAACACCTCCGACTACGGGAAGCAACTGGAAGAAGTGCGGCGACTCGCGTCGCAGACGATCGGGATCAGCAACCACGTGCTCGTGTATCAAAGCCGCAGCGGCGCTCCCGGACAGCCTTGGCTCGAGCCGGATATTCTCGATCATCTGCGTGAAGTGAAGGAGAAGAATCTCGCGAGCGCAGTCGTCGTCGCACCCATCAGCTTCATCTCCGATCACATGGAAGTGCTCTATGACCTAGATATCGAGGCCAGGCAACTGTGCGAGGAACTCGCTTTGCCAATGGCGCGCGCAAAAACCGTCGGAGTCCACCCCAAATTCATCGCAATGATTCGGGAGTTGATCCTGGAAAGAACGGAAGGAGCCGAGCGGCGCACGCTGGGATCGTTAGGTCCACGCCAAGACGTGTGTGCGGAAGATTGTTGCCCAGCGCCGCAACGATCTGTTCGTCCACAAGCTTTGCAACGCTAGTAGGAAGACTGCACTGTCGGCTCACTCTTCGGGCGTTCGTAGTCGGTTGCCTTCGGGCTTCTCGCAACCTGATGCATCGTATCGAGAATCGTGTTGATCACGGGTTCATTGCCGACAGCAGTATTCATCATCACGTGATACAGCGACCGCGTCGGCCAGTCGGCATTAAAGTAGTGCTTCACATATGCCATGCGCTCGCGATCAACGGTATCGACCATCTCTTCGGCTTCTTCCCGCGAGTGTCCGTCAGCAATGGTCCGCCGAATCTTCTCCGCCCGCGGCGCATAAAGGAATACGTGAAACGCATCCGGATGTTCGCGCAGAAAAAAAGGCGCGCCGCGACCGACGATGACCGCATTCCCTTCCTGTCCTATGCGATCCATGATGTCCTGCATCATCACCATCATGCGATCAGTATCGAATATCTGATTGCCTAAATGAGAGCTGCGTTCGTAGCTCCCGCGCCAGAAAACTTTGGCCCATCGGTGTAAACGGCTGTCCATGCGTTCGTCGCAGCGCTTCACGGCCGAAGGATCGACTTGCGCGATGCGCGCAATCTCTTCGGTAAGCAGATGATCCCAAAGCTTCCAGCCCAGGCGGTTTGCCAGCTGGCTGGCAATGGAAGCTGCACCACAACCGAACTCACGCTCAATCGTGACGAGGCGGAACATACGGTTTTAGTGTACCGCCATTCCTCCGCCGGGTTTAGACTTCTTGATCAGGAACACCGCCGGAATCATACACAGAATGGCCACACCAAGAAACCAAAAACAATCAATATAAGACAGCATAACGGCCTGCCGCTGCACTGTACCCTGTACGAGCGCGTACGCCTGCTGCGAAGCCCCCGCGGCGCTTGCGCCATGTGCCTGCATGGCTTTAGCGGCTCCCCGAAGCATAGCCTGCAGAGAGGGATTCGCTGCGGTCAGATTGCCCGCGAGGTCCGTTAAGTGCTTCTGCGTGCGGCGATCGAGCATCGTCGTGACCACGGAAATCCCAACACTCCCGCCGATGTTTCGGGCCAGATTCATCAGGCCGGAAGCCGCGTTGTTTTTGTCGCGCGGCAGAAACGCGTAGGCGGCCGTATTGATCGGAACAAACAGAAAAGCCATTCCCAGAGCTTGAAGCACGCGCGCTCCCGCGACTGTCCGGAAGTCAATGTCGAGATCGAATGTCGTCATGTGAAAGAGCGAGAACGACAGGACCGCGAGTCCGAACAGCAGAAGCCAGCGCGGGGTGTATCGCGAGAGCAAGAATCCCACCAGCGGCAGTAGAAGGATGATGGCAAATCCACCGGGCATCAAAGCCAGGCCCGCCTGTTGCGCCGTGTATCCCAACAGCGTCTGCGAAAGCAGCGGCAGCAACAGCGTGCTTCCCAGCAAGGCGAATCCGAGCATGAACATCAGCAGATTGGAGACGCCAAACGTGCGGTCGCGGAACAGATGCAGATCGATAATCGGATCTTTCTGCTTCCACTCCCAGAAGATGACGAAGATCAGTGACAAGACGGCGATCGCCGACAGAATGACGATGAAGTGCGACTCGAACCAGTCTTCGCGTTGCCCTTTATCGAGCAATACCTGAAGCGTGCCAAGCCCAAGAGCCACGAATCCCAGTCCGATGTAGTCGATATGAGTTTCAGCGAGCTTGCGGCGCCTGAAGTAAGGCGGATCCTGAATCAGCCGCGAGGTCAGCAGGATGGACAGAATCCCGACCGGGATGTTGATGAAGAAAATCCAGCGCCAGCTGAAGTTGTCGGTGATCCAACCGCCGAGCGTCGGACCGATCGCAGGCGCAGTAACCACAGCCATTCCGTAAACCGCAAACGCCATGCCGCGCCTGGCTGGCGGAAAAGTGTCGGCCAGAATCGCTTGCTCGCTCGGCTGCAGTCCTCCACCGCCCACTCCCTGAAGAACCCGGCAAATGATCAGAACAGCCAGATTGGGCGCGAGACCGCACATGAAGGAACTGATGGTGAACATCGCGACACAGCCCATGTAGAAGTTCTTGCGTCCGACAATCGACGATAGCCATCCGCTGAGCGGGAGAACGATGGCGTTCGAAACGAGGTATGAAGTGAGAACCCATGTGCTCTCATCCTGCCCGGCAGAAAGGCTGCCTGCTATATGCGGCAAGGCGACATTGGCGATGGAAGTGTCAAGCACTTCCATGAACGTTGCCAGTGTGACCGCCAGCGCGATAATCCAGGGATTTACCGCAGGACGCCACGCATCCGACTGGTCAAACGTGGCCGCACCAGCGCTCATTCCCGAATCCACACCTTGGGAGTCACCGACAATCCGGGACGAAGTTGATGGTCATTGTTCGATCCCGGATCGAGAACGATCTTGACGGGGACGCGTTGCACCACCTTGACATAGTTGCCGGTGGCATTCTCGGGCGGTAACAGGCTGAAGCGTGCGCCACTGGCGCCGGCGATGCTGTCGACTTTGCCGTTGTACTTGCGTCCATTGGCGTCGACCTCGATCGTGACACGCTGACCGGGTTTCATGCCGCGCAACTGGGTTTCCTTGAGATTGGCAGTGATCCAAATGTCGTCGAGATTGATCACCTTCATCAGTTCCTGGCCGGGAGCGACGTTCTGCCCGACTTCCACTGTGCGGTTGCTGACGATTCCGTTGACCGGAGCGAACACCTTGGTATATTGCAAATTCAGCTGTGCCTGATCGAGATTTGCTTTCATGCGCTGAACTTGCGCCAAGGCGGAGTCCGCTTTCGCCTTCGAGACCTGCATCTGCTTGGGAGCCGTATTGGCATAACGCCAATTGGCTTCCGCCTGAACCAGCCTGCCTTTGGCCTGAGTCACCTGTTGATCGGCGGCATCGGCAGTGGCGCGAGCCGCCACTACAGCAGCCGCACCGGCCTGAGAAGCAGCCGTGGCCAGGTCAAACTGTTGCTGCGAAATCTCCTGCTTCTCGACCAGCTGTTTGTAGCGGGCAAGGTCGTTCTGCGCTTTGACGTTGTTCGCCTCCGCCTGCTGCAGTTGCGCCTTAGCTGCCTGGAATTGCTGCTGTGCAGCTTGAATACCAGCTTGGGCGCTGGCCACATCAGCCGCGCTGGCTGAGATTTGGCTGTTCGTGTTCACCAACGTGATCGGGACCGTAACACCTGCGGCCGTAGCGGCGGCCTGAGCATCGGCGAAGTCCGCTTTCGCTCGGTCAAGGGCCACAAGGTAATCGGCCGGGTCAATCTCGACCAGCACCGTTCCCCCCTGAACGTATTGATTATCCTGAACGTTGAGCTTGATCACATGGCCGGAGACTCGGGCGCTCACCGAATTGATGTGGCCGTCGACCTGCGCGTCATCGGTGGATTCATAACTAGTGAAGTATCGGTACGCAAAGAATCCAACAACCAGCAAGACAATGAGTGCGACTACGACTGCAATGCGGAAGCCAGGACTCTGAGTGCGCGACGGGCGCGTGCGAAAGTCCCTTTCAGTGGCCGGCAGGGGTTTGTTGGCGGACTCCAGTTTCTCGGCTCCAGATGGATTCGCTGTAGGGGGCGCAGCCTGCGTCGTTTGCTCCATACGCTTAATGATTGCCTTTCAGATATTGCCTAACGCTTTGTTCGGCGTCGCCGATGGCGTAGGCCAATTCGACTTTTGCGAGATTATGAGCATAAAGACTCTGAATATAGCTTTCGTTCGCCGCGGCAACAGATTGCTGGGCCTGCACGACTTCGAGATTATCGGTAACACCGGCGCCGAAGCGATCCTGCGACTGGGCGAGCGTCTGCTCGGCCAGGTCCACTGAACTGCGTGCGACTTCGACCTGCTCGGCCGCGGCATTGAGATCGAGCAGCGCCGAGCGCACCTCGTAATCGATGCGCCCGCGCAGATCGCCAAGCTGCGAGCGAGCCTGCTTGAGTTGAGCATCGGCAACGAGGATATCGCCATGCACCCGGTTTCCGGCAAACACAGGGATATTGATGCCGCCCATGACCTGCCAGGTACCGTTGGAATTCGCGGGATTCACACCGATGTCGCCGAAGTTCGCGTCCAGGTCGATCGAAGGATAGCGTCCGGCAACAGCCGCTTTCCTGCTGAGTTCTGCGCTTTGCACCTGCGCGATCAACGCCTGATAGTCGGCACGGCCGGAATACGCGCGTTGCAGATAGGTTTCCACCGGAAGAGGAGCCAGCGCCTGAAACGGAGCTTTCTCCGTGAGCACGAATTGCTGGCCGAGCGGCAGGCCAATGATACGCGAAAGGCTCAACCTGGATTTGGCCAACTCATTCCGCGCCACGATAAATTGCTCCTGACGGGTCTGCAACTCCACCTGCGATCGGAGGGTGTCAATCGCAGGCGTGAGGCCGGCTTTCTGCTGATCAGCGGCCTTTTGATACAAGGCCTGAGCGTTTTTGACCTGCGCTTCGGCGGTCTCAACCCGGGCGGCTGCTGCAATCGCTTGCAGGTATGAGTTCCCGACCGCAAGTACCACCACTTCACGCGCATCCTTGAAACTGAGCTGAGCAGCTTTGAGCGATTGCGACGCAGCTCGCTCTTTTTGCAGGGCTCTGTAGTCGAATACGTTTTGGGACATCGTCGCGCGAAGGTCGAAGTAATTGAAGGGACCGATTACTCTCGGTATAGGGAAAGGAAAGAGGTTGCCCCTGAACCCGAGGGCAGTAAGACTTGTAGTTTGCACATCTTCCATGGCACGAATGGAGACGTTGGGCAGTAATTCAGACAGCTGCTGCCAGCGCTGGCCGCGAGCGGCCTGAGTCTGATCCCCGGCCAGCAGCAGGCCTAAGTTATTGCGCAACCCGCGGTCGATAGCTTCCTTGAAATCGATCTGGAGAACTTCGGAGGTAGCGATGCCTTCGGGCGCGCTCCCCTGAAAAGGACTCTGAGAGCCCGGGAGAGAGATCGATGGCGTACCGCCCGTCGTTTGTGAGAACAGCGTAGACGAAACGGCGAAGAACAATATGAAAGCAAGAGCTACGGCGAGGGATATTTTCGCAGGAGATACTTTCAATGAGCATCGCATTCTTGATGGGGAACGTTCAGACACCCCGACCGGGGCAGGGCTGAATCTTCCTTTCCGTCTATAGCATAACTCGTTAGCTTTGATTCTTTTGCGCATACTTGCGATGCAAAGGAAATCAGGCGTCTCTAATCTGCAACCTCCAGCGCACGGGCACCTTAGGTGCAATGCCTTCAGTACTCTGCCAGTAACCGCGCAGTAACGATAATCTAGGGAGTATAAGGAGTCGGAGTCATGCGCAGCGTTGTGCTGTTTCTGGCCTTCATCCTCGCAATCTCGTCCAATCTGTCGCATGCGCAAAACACGACCGTTTCCTCAAGTGCTGAGCGAAAGATCTCATCCCGTGTCGCGCCCGTCTACCCGGAACTCGCGAAAAAGATGCACATCCACGGAACGGTGCGGATGGAAGTCATTGTGCGGCCCAACGGCAGCGTTAAGTCCAGTCGAGTGCTGGGCGGAAACCCCGTGCTCGTGGAACCTGCGCAGGACGCAGTGGCCAAATGGAAGTTCGAGCCCACCCAAGGTGAGACCACGGAAATTGTGCAACTTGCATTTGGAAGCGGCGAGTAACCCCCAACCTTGAGATTATCCAGGGCTTCCTCGTGACTTAGGTCATCTTGAATCGAGGTGACCCACGCCTCATGCTAGGCAGAGACACAAACCCTATAGAACGAGAGATCGTCATTGCATGAGCGTTGCAACGGGAACTGACTGGACTCACATATTGTCGGATCCGGACTTGGTACGGCAAGTTGGAAAACTTCTCCAAGCGTATCGGGAAGCACCCATCGAAAAGCGGGAAGAAGCCTTGCTGAACGCCATGCGCGAGATCAAGGCAGACGTTTCGAAGTCGCGGCAGAAGCCCAGTCAACCGGAGCAGGACGCTCCCCGGCCGGTTCCGACGCCCAGTTCGGCGACGCCTCCGTTCGAACCCGATCTCTTCAGCCCGAACTGGAGCAGCGATCGTCGGCGGCATCCACGCATCAAGTGCTTTGTCGCAGTGGAATTGCGTGTCGATGATTCACCGAACTCAATCTGGGGAAACCTCTCGAACACCAGTGCCGGCGGATGCCTGGTTGAAACTGCCAGCCCGGTCAAGCCCGGTGGCAAAGTGGAGGTCGGGTTATGGGTGCCGAACGGCAAGATCTGGGTTAAGGGGTTCGCTCTAACCGGGATCGTGACCCGGAGCGCAGGCACGAACGGCGTACGCGTCCGGTTTGATGGCATGTCTTCGGAAGAACGCGACAATTTACGCCAATTCCTCAAATTCGTGCAGGAAACCACCCGCGCCTCGCATAGCGAAAGCAACTACATCCAGCTTGTAAAGTAAGAAATCTCTTCTTTCCCCATTGTTTTTCAACTGGGCGTAATCCATCCCTTCCAAGAAATTGATACACTTTCAGCGTATTGAAACCCTTTCTCTGCCCGGGACCTCTAATCGGTTAGCCAGCCATTCGCGCCAACGAAGGGACTGGAAGAACGGAGTCGCATGGTTGCCACGGAACAGGTATTGGCGACAGGCCAACAGCTAGACACACTATGCATTAACACGATTCGAACCCTCGCCATCGATGCAGTCCAGCAGGCGAATTCAGGGCACCCCGGCGCTCCCATGGGGCTGGCGCCTGTGGCTTACTGCTTGTGGCAGCGGTATCTTCGCTACGATCCTGAAAACCCACTGTGGCCGAACCGCGATCGGTTTGTTTTATCGGCTGGCCATGCCTCCATGTTGCTTTACGCCGTGCTGCATTTGGCGGGCGTGCGCAAGGCCGACGACGACAAAGTCACGAACGATCTCTCCGTTTCCATGGACGAGATCAAACGCTTCCGCCAGTTTGGAAGCCGAACGCCCGGGCACCCGGAGTCGCACATCACGACCGGAGTTGAAACCACGACCGGCCCTCTTGGCCAGGGTGCAGGTAACAGCGTTGGCATGGCGATAGCCAGCAAGTGGCTGGCGGCGCGTTTCAACCGTCCGGGCTTTGACATGTTCGACTTCAACGTCTGGACGATCTGCGGCGACGGCGATTTGATGGAAGGCGTTGCAAGCGAGGCCGCTTCGCTGGCCGGGCACTTGCAGCTGTCAAATCTGTGCTGGATTTACGATCACAATCACGTCACGCTTGACGGGCCGGCAAACTGGTCGTTCACGGAAGATGTCGCCACGCGGTTTCTGGGATACGGATGGAATGTTACGCGCGTTGCCGACGCGAACGACCTGGAAATGCTGGCGCGTGCTTATGACACGTTCCTGAAAACGAAAGATCGCCCGACGCTGATCATCGTCGACAGCCACATCGGTTACGGGTCACCCCACAAGCAGGATTCCTACGAAGCGCACGGCGAGCCGCTCGGCGCAGAGGAAGTCAAGCTGGTGAAGAAATTCTATGGCTGGCCGGAAGACGCCAAGTTCCTCGTACCCGATGGCGTCTATGAAAACTTCAAGCAAGGGGTGGGAAAGCGCGGAGCCGAGTTGCAGGCGGCATGGGTAAAGAAGTTTGGGGAGTATGCGAAGCAGTTTCCCGAACTAGCTACCGAGCTCAACGACATTCAGGCGCGCCGGCTTCCCGACGGATGGGACAAGAATCTGCCGAGTTTCCCGGCCGACCCGAAGGGCATAGCCTCGCGGGAAAGCTCCGGTAAAGTCCTGAATGCTCTTGCACAGAACATTCCCTGGCTGATCGGCGGCTCTGCCGATCTGGCGAAGTCGAACAAGGTCGACCTGAAAATGCCGGGCGCTGGCGATTTCCAGGCCGGGAATTATGCTGGACGCAACCTCCACTTCGGAGTACGTGAACATGGCATGGCCGCGGCGGCGAACGGCATCGCCATTTCTCGCCTGCGGGTTTTCAATGCGACATTCTTTAATTTCACGGACTACATGAAGCCATCGATGCGCTTGGCAGCACTGATGGAAGTCCCGGTGATATACGTCATGACGCACGATTCGATTGGCGTTGGTGAGGATGGACCGACGCATCAGCCGATCGAGCAACTGGCGGGGCTGCGCGCAATGCCGAATATGCTGGTGCTGCGTCCCGGCGATGCGAACGAAGTCATCGAGGCGTGGAAGATTGCGGTGCAGCAGCAGCATCGTCCAACGACGCTGGTGCTGACGCGGCAGGCCCTCCCAACCCTGGATCGATCGAAATACGCTGCGGCTTCCGGGGTCACGAAGGGCGCTTATGTGCTCGCCGATGCTGATGGCGGGAAACCACAAGTCATTCTCTTGGGAACGGGAAGCGAGTTGTCGCTGTGCGTCGACGCTTACGAGAGGCTTAAGGCCGACGGCATCAAGGCGCGTGTCGTCAGTATGCCGTCGTGGGAGATCTTTGAGCGGCAAGACGCGGCATACAAAGAAAGCGTACTGCCATCCGATGTCACGGCACGAGTCTCGGTCGAAATGGAGGCGACTTTCGGATGGGCGCGCTACACCGGTAGCAAGGGGCGCAACATCGGCATGCGGCGGTTTGGAGCATCCGCGCCGCTTAAAGACCTATTGAAATACTTCGGGTTTACGGTCGACAAAGTGGTCGAGGAAGCACGGGCTGCGATGGCAAGCAAGTAGTTCATTCGTAGCAGTTCGATTGTGTCTCTCATTCAGGGATCGTCATCCAACAAGGTATGGAGGCTGTCATGCAACCCACTGGAGTTCTGGAAAGTTCAAAGGGCACAAAAAATCCGCTGAAGGAATTGATCGGTTATGGGCAGGCGATGTGGCTCGACTATATTCGCCGGGATCTATTCACGACCGGCAAGCTGAAGACCATGATCGCGGACGACGGACTGCGGGGAATGACGTCGAATCCCGCAATCTTTGAAAAAGCGATTGCCGACAGCTCGCTCTACGACGACGTGTTGCACTCGCTGGCTTCGCAGAAAGGACTTAGCGCAACCGCAAAGTTCGAGCAGATTGCGATTCGCGATATCCAGGACGCGGCCGATACGCTGCGCCCGGTGTACGAGGAATCGCACTATCGCGATGGCTATGTGAGTCTGGAAGTATCGCCGTATCTGGCAATGAAGACGCAAGAGACGATCGACGAGGCGCGGCGGTTGTGGAAGACTGTGCAACGCGAAAACGTCATGATCAAGATTCCGGGGACCTCCGCAGGGCTTCCGGCGATTCAGCAAGCGATCAGCGAAGGCATCAACATCAACGTCACATTGCTCTTTGCGCAGGAAGTCTACGAGAAAGTTGCCGAAGCCTACGTGAATGGAGTGGAAGCGTTAGCGGCGCGCGGCGGGAATCTCAAGAAGATGGCGGGCGTCGCCAGCTTTTTTATCAGCCGCATCGATACGTTGATCGACAGCATCCTGAACGATAAGCTGAAGAGCACCACGGATGCCGGCCAACTAGCTCTGCTGAAGAGCCTGCCTGGGAAAGTTGCCATTGCGAACGGCAAGTTGACCTATCACAAGTATCAACGCATCTTCAGCGGGCCGCGCTGGGAAACACTCGCTGCCAAGGGCGCGCAGACGCAGCGCGTGCTGTGGGCCAGCACGAGCACGAAGAATCCAAATTATCGCGATGTGATCTACGTCGAGGAGTTGATCGGTCCCGACACCGTGAACACGATGCCTCCGGCCACGATCGATGCCTTCCGCGATCACGGGAAACTACGAAACAGTCTCACCGAAAATATTCCGGGCGCGCAGAAGACCATGGACGATCTGGCGAAGGCCGGCATTTCCATGAAAGAAGTCACGGACAAGCTGACGGTCGATGGCGTGAAGCTGTTCGCGGACGCCTTCGATAAGCTCCTGGCCGCCGTGGAGAAAAGCACGGTGCAAAAAGGATAGCTTGTGAGCCGACTGAAGACGACCCTGCCCGAAACCCTAGCCGCCACGGTCAAATCAACGATTGCCGACTGGCAGTCGGGCGGGAAAATGAAGCGGTTGTGGGATCGCGATGCGAGCCTGTGGACCGGTGAAGATGAGTCGAAGTGGATGGGATGGCTCGATATTGTCGACGAGCAGATCGCGCAGCAGGATACTTTGCAGAATTTCGCAAAGGAAGTTCAGCAGCGAGGGTTCGAGCACATCCTGCTTCTCGGGATGGGCGGATCGAGCCTCTGCCCGGAAGTTCTGCGGATGACTTTCGGCGAGATCCCGCATTTTCCTCAATTGCACGTCCTCGATTCCACCGATCCCGCACAGGTGAAGGAATTCGAGCACGCGATTGATATTGCGAGAACACTCTTCATCGTCTCCAGCAAGTCAGGCAGCACGCTCGAGCCGAACATCTTCAAGCAGTATTTCTTTGAGCGCGCGAAGCAGGTTGTGGGCGCGGACAAAGTAGGCAGCCACTTCGTGGCGGTCACCGATCCGGGATCGAAGATGCAGCAGGTGGCCGAGGGTGATCAGTTCCTGCACATCTTCTTCGGGCGACCGTCCATTGGCGGGCGTTACTCTGCTCTGTCGAACTTCGGAATGATTCCGGCTGCCGCGGTGGGGCTGGACACGAAGAAGTTTCTCGAACGGGCGGCGGAGATGGAGCGAGCCTGTGGGCTGAGCGCGAACGTCGAGGAGAATCCCGGAGCCGTGCTGGGAATCATTCTCGGGGCGGCCGCCAATACCGGGCGGGACAAGATCACTATCATCACGTCTCCCGGCATTTCGGATCTGGGTGCGTGGCTGGAACAGCTGATCGCAGAGTCCACAGGAAAAATCGACAAGGGAATTATTCCGGTCGATCGCGAGCATCTGGCTTCGCCCGAGGTGTACGGTAGCGATCGTGTTTTTGCTTACATTCGGGTGGAAAGCGAAGTCGATTCCGAGACGGACGCGAAAGTTGCGGCTCTCGAGAAAGCCGGACATCCTGTCGTGCGAATTACGATGCCGGACATCTATGGCATTGGGGCGGAGTTCTTCCGCTGGGAGATCGCGACGGCCGTCGCCGGGGCGATTATCGGAATCAATCCGTTCAATCAACCTGACGTAGAAGCCAGCAAGGTCGCGACGCGATCTCTCACATCGGAATTCGAGAAGACAGGATCCCTTCCGCCGGAGGAGCCAATTCTCGAAGATAGTGGCGTGAAGCTATTCACTGACGAAAAGAATGGGGCTGCTCTGGCCGCTGCGGCGAGCGAGAAGTCTCTGGTCGGATATCTTAAGGCCCATCTCAGCCGAATTCATGCGGGCGATTACTTCGCGGTACTGGGCTACATTCAGATGAACGCCGAGCACGAGCAGAGTCTGCAAACGCTGCGTCACCTGGTTCGCGATACTAAGCGCGTCGCAACCTGTCTTGGCTTTGGGCCGCGATTCCTGCACTCAACCGGACAGGCTTACAAAGGCGGTCCGAATTCCGGAGTCTTCCTGCAAATCACCTGTGACGATGCCGTCGAGTTGCCGGTTCCTGGCCAGAAGTACACATTCGGCATCGTGAAGGCGGCGCAGGCCCGGGGAGATTTCCAAGTCCTGGCTGAGCGAGGAAGACGGGCGCTTCGGGTGCATCTGGGGAAAGATCTCAAGAGCGGGCTTGCGACACTGCAGTCAGCGGTGCGGAAAGCTCTCTAGATTCACGGAACCTTCGGCTGCGGGCGGGACAACCTCGCTACAGCCGGCAGGATGCCAGCGCTACTGCGTAAGGAGCACGACAATGCAATTGGGAATGGTGGGTTTGGGACGCATGGGGGCGAACATGACCCGGCGGCTCATGAGAGGCAGGCATTCACTCGTCGTTTCGGATCTGAGCGCCGACGCCGTGAAGCAACTGGGCACCGAGGGTGCTACGGGGTCGTCATCCCTCGAAGACCTGGTCGCCAAACTCACGCCGCCACGTGCGGTGTGGATCATGGTGCCCGCCGGTGGTCCGACCGAGGCAACCGTGCAGAAGCTCGCGCAGCATCTCCAAACCGGAGACGCAATCATCGATGGCGGTAATTCTTATTTCAAAGACGATGTGCGCCGCTCGAAGGATCTCAAGGGCAAAGGCATTCATTACATCGACGTGGGCACAAGCGGCGGCGTGTGGGGCCTGGAGCGCGGCTACTGCATGATGATTGGCGGTCCGAAAGAAGCGGTGCAGAGGCTCGATCCGATTTTTAAGACGCTGGCGCCCGGAAAGGGTGATATTCCACGTACTCCCGGACGAGAGAAACTCGGCGGCACCGCCGAGGACGGGTACATTCATTGCGGGCCGTCCGGCTCGGGGCATTTCGTGAAGATGGTACACAACGGCATTGAGTACGGGCTCATGCAGGCGTACGCAGAAGGATTTGACATCTTCAAAAACGCGACCAGCAAGGAACTTCCGGAAGACCTCCGTTACGACCTGAACCTTCCCGACATCGCAGAAGTATGGCGGCGCGGCAGCGTAGTGAGTTCGTGGCTGCTAGATCTCACGGCCATGGCTCTGACCGAGAATCCGACGCTCTCCGAGTACACAGGCTACGTGCAGGATTCGGGCGAGGGCCGGTGGACGATTCAGGCGGCGGTAGACGAGGCTGTTCCTGCCGACGTGCTGACTGCAGCCTTGTATGTCCGGTTCCGCTCGCGCCAAGAACATACGTTCGCTGAGAAGATGCTTTCGGCAATGCGGCAGAAGTTTGGCGGGCACGTGGAAGCCGGCGGAAAAGGAAGTCACTAGAAAGGTCGCTGGTCGTTGGCCGTTAGCGCACGTCGCGGTTGCAACGACGAGCGACAATGCTTTAGATCGCTTGCAGTTCGCGAAGACCGCAGAGTACACAGTTAAGGATGATCATGGCTCAATTAGCAGAACAGCCCAAAGTGGCGCCGCCACCGCCGCGTATCGGCAAGCAGGGTGATCCATGCGTGATGGTGATCTTCGGCGCCGCGGGAGATCTCACAGGGCGCATGCTGATCCCGGCGCTTTATAACCTGGCGCGCGCTGGGCTTCTGTCGCGGGAGTTCGCCGTTTTAGGCGTGGCACGCGCACAGTACTCCGATGAAGATTTCCGCAAGAAAGTCTATGAGGACATTAAGACCTATTGTGGGGATTGCGTCGACAACGATCTTTGGGAGTGGTTCGCGCAGCGATTTTATTATCTTCAGGGAAATTTCGATGACGACAAGCTGTACGTAGGTCTCAAAGACGCGTTGACCAAGCTCGATCAGGTGCACTCCACCCATCAGAACTTTTTTTACTACCTGGCGGTCGCGCCGAATTTCTTTGGACCGATCGTGCAGAGGCTGGCCGCTGCCGGCCTGATGGATCAGAGCAACAACCACTGGCGACGGGTCGTGATTGAAAAGCCATTCGGGCACGATCTGGAATCGGCCAAGGCGCTTAACCAGGACTTACTGAAAGTCGCCGACGAAACGCAGATCTACCGCATCGATCATTACCTCGGCAAAGAAACCGTCCAGAACATCATGGCGTTCCGTTTTGCGAACGGGATCTTCGAGCCCGTGTGGAATCGCCGCTATATCGACCACGTGCAGATCTCGGTAGCCGAAACCGTGGGTGTAGAAGGCCGGGGCAGCTACTTTGATCACGCCGGAACGCTGCGCGACATGGTGCCCAACCACATTATGCAACTCATCAGCTTAACCGCGATGGAGCCTCCGATCTCCTTCGACGCGAATGCGGTGCGCGATGAGCAGGCCAAGATCTTGCATGCGATCCAGCCGATGAGCGACGAAGAAGTTCTCAGCCGCACGATTCGCGGACAGTACGGCGACGGCACGGAGGATGGCAAGCGCGTTCCGGCCTACCGCGGCGAAGAAGATGTGCCTCCCGATTCCCGGACGGAAACCTTCGTCGCCATGAAGTTGTCGATCGACAACTGGCGCTGGGCCGATGTTCCCTTCTACCTGCGCACAGGCAAGCGAATGCCGGTCCGCAACACCCACATCGTGATACAGTTTCGACGAGCACCTTTTGTACTGTTCCGCGACACGCCAGTCGAACATCTGATGCCGAACCAACTGGTGCTGCACATTCAACCCGAGGAAGGCATCTCTCTGCAGTTCGCCGCCAAAGTTCCCGGCCCGGTGATGCGGCTCGGCACAGTGGACATGAACTTTGAATATCAGGAATACTTTGGAAAGCAGGCCAGCACCGGCTACGAACGGCTGCTGCACGACTGCATGATCGGAGATCAAACCCTGTTTCAACGCGCGGATATGGTGGAGGCGGGCTGGTCGGTGGTCAACCCGGTGCTTGATCTCTGGAGGGCGCTCCCGCCGCGCAATTTCCCCAACTACGCTTCCGGCACCTGGGGACCGAAGGAGGCCGACGAACTTCTCGAACGCGACGGCCGCCGCTGGAGGAACTTCGAAAAATGATTCTGGCCGGCGATATTGGTGGGACCAATGCCAGGCTGGCTTATTTCCAACCTCAGAATGGACGCTTCCAGTTGGTCTCGGAACGCGTCTTCCCCAGTCGCGAACATCGGGGGCTTGGTGAAATCGTAACGCGATTCCTCGAAGAGTCGGGCACACGTCCGGAGGCGGCATGCTTTGGAATCGCAGGCCCGGTCCGCAATGGACGGGTGGAAACTTCCAATCTTCCCTGGGTGATTGAGCAATCCGTACTCGCCAATCAGATCCACCTTGCGACGACCTTACTGATCAACGACCTCGAAGCCAGCGCCTGGGGGATCGGGGCACTGGGAACTGAGGATCTGTTCACTCTGAACCCGGGCTTAGGTTCGGTCGCGGGCAATCAGGCGGTGATCGCTCCCGGAACCGGTTTAGGGCAAGCGGGATTGTTTTGGGATGGCAACCGGCATCATGTTTTCGCCTGCGAAGGCGGCCATACAGACTTCGCGCCACAGGGTGAACTTCAGATTGAACTGCTCCGATTTCTAACGAAGCGATTGGGGCACGTGAGTTACGAGCGCATCCTCTCCGGGCCAGGCTTAGTGAACGTATACGAGTTCCTTTGTGCCAGCGGGTGCGGAAAAGAATCGGCTGAACTTGCGGCTGGGATGAAATCCGGGGACCCGGCAGCGGCGATTTCGCGAGCTGCGCTAAGCGGAAGCGATTCACTGGCGTCGAAAGCTCTGGACGTGTGGATTGCAGTTTACGGCGCGGAGGCTTCGAACCTGGCGCTGAAAATCATGTCAACGGGCGGCCTGTTCCTCGCAGGCGGCATCTCGCCGAAGATCCTGCCCCGGCTCGAGACATCTGTGTTTATGGAAGCTTTCCTCAACAAAGGAAGAATGCGGCCCCTGGTGGAGGCGATGTCCGTTCACGTGGTCACGAATGAGAAGGCTGGACTGCTGGGAGCGGCTCGGTGCGCGGCGGTCCGGGGTTTCCGAGGCTGATTTGAGTTCGCCCACTGAGATTCGGGTTCTCAAAACACCGCAGGAGTTGTTCGGCGCGGCCGCGGAAGAGGTTGTTCGGCTGGCCAATCAGGCGGTCGCGGAACGCGGCCGGTTCACGATCGCGTTATCTGGAGGATCGACGCCGAAGAGCCTCTTCAATCTGCTGGCTACGAATGCCCGCACGGCTCTGCCTTGGGACCGCATTTTTTTCTTCTGGAGCGATGAGCGGCACGTACCTCCCACTGACCCCGACAGCAACTACCGGATGGCGGATGAAGCGATGCTGTCGAAAGTGCCGGTGCCACCGGGGAATATCTTCCGCGTTCCCTCTGAGAATCCCGATGCCGAAGCTGCCGCAAAAGAGTACGAATCCGCTCTGCGGAAGTTTTTCCAGCTGGAGCCCGGGCAGTTTCCCAGGTTCGATCTGATTCTGCTCGGTATGGGCCCGGACGGGCATACGGCATCGCTTTTTCCAGGGACTGCGGGCCTGCAGGAAAAATCCCGGCTCGTGATCGCGAACTGGGTGGAGAAGCTCAAGGCTCACCGTTTAACGTTCACACTTCCGGTGCTCAATGCTGCTCGATGCGTGGCTTTCCTGGTCAGTGGCACGGACAAAGCACCGGTGCTGCGGACAGTATTGGAAGAAAAGGTGCCGGGTGAACAGTATCCTGCCAAATTGGTCCAGCCGACGGATGGCAAATTGATCTGGTTTCTCGATGGTGCCGCCGCCAGCGGGCTATCCCAGCAGAAATGAATACCGCAGAGGACGCGAAGGGCACAGCGGTATTTCGAGAAAAGGCACTTTACTTCGGCCTCTAACGTCGCTTTAAGCCAGCACTAACGGTTAAGAATAATCCCTCGGCGTCCTCTGCGGCTTTGGTTTCCTACCCCCGCCAGTCGCCAATTTCCTTCAGACCTTTGCCGCGGGCGTGCTCGAAGAGGCGAACTCGATGGCGTGAGTGCTCGAACTCGTGGATGTCAGCCCAGACTTCCGCCTGCCATCCGGCTTCGTGAGCGGCGGCTTCCCCGCAGGTCGCGCAACGGGTATGGAGGGTCACAGACGTGCTCTCAACTTCAGAAACAGCTCCTGGCAGCTCGATGAAGATGCAGCGGACCTCTTCAATCTCTTCGTTCACGCCAAGGAGGTGCTCGTAGCGCAGCAGATATCCGAAACCCAGTTTCCTGGCCTCAAGCTCGGCCTCGGCTCGTGTGTGGAAGGGGCCATATTCGGCCCGTAGCTGTTCGATAGAGTCGCACGCCATCCAGAAGGTTTCTTTGTAGGCCATCGCTGGTTTCGCCCCAGGAATCGCGAAGCCGGCTCGCAGCTTGAGCCGCCCCTTGGGAAATCGCACCTGTTAGTGCAATTCCAGTGCCGCTCTGAACTCCTGCAAGACACTGGTACAAATGGGGTTGTGGTTATATAACCTCCGCAGCGCAAACCGCATCAGAAAAGTTTTGCAGAGTTTGGATTCAAACCTCCGCACGAACTGGCGGTCGAACCCGTCGGTCCATCTTCGGAGAGACACAGAGATCGAGCGGAGGAGCGACGTTCATCTCTATGCCTCCCTTGCCCTTCATGGATTCGTATTTAGTCCGCTCCGATCGCCTGAGTATAAGCGGCAGGCACGCCGTCAGATTCCGGCCAGTTCTTTCCACCGTGGCTGGCGACGTACATGGCCAATTCCAGACGGCTCCACACCCCGAGCTTGTCAAACGTGTTTCGCAGATGATTCTTAATGACCTGTTCGCTGGTGCCAATGATCCGCCCGATCTCGCGGTTGGTCAGCCCCTCCCAAACCAGGATAGCAATTTGAATCTCTTTGGGAGTAAGGCGCTCGCGTGGAGTCATGATTGCGCCCCCTCTTTGCTGAATATGGCAATCGCCAGCTTTACGCGTTTCCGCCCTTCGCGGATGCCGGCACGCAGGAACAACGTGCGCAAGTGCTGTTTCACGGTACGGGGACTGATATTGAGTTGTCCCGCGATCTCCTTGTTGCTGCAACCCTGAACCAGCAGGTTTAGCACTTGTTGATCACGGGGTGTAACTTTTACGGATTCCAGATTGATCATGGTGACTGCCCTCCTGCCTGACTTAAGAACGACTCGTCTTTCCTCAAGCAAGACCTTCGCCATTTCTTCGTCGCGAGAATACGGCAAGATCTAAGTACTTCGGTACATGCCACTTAGGCATCAGAATTGGGGCTTTCAGGAGGCTTTCAGGAACAGCGTGATAGGCTGAGCCAGTTTCAATCTGGTCCAGCCATGCTGTGGCAGCGGATATCTGGGCATTCTCGCCTGCTGAAAGAGATGCCCGCGCGTGGCGATTTCGGCTTGCGTGATTATGTCAGGTGCGCGAACCTTGAGCTGTTTTCGGTCCTTTAGGTTCAGAGACTTTGGAGTAGTGCGAGGCAGGCATTGATCCCGAGGTGAACTGTGATCCGTCAGAAAAACCAGCACACGAACGACACGAAAGGGCAATCCCATTTCGGGAAGTACTCGCCGCGGCTGATTTTCAGTTTGGTTCTCATCGCGGCTGTGGGCCAGAGTTTTGCACAGGTTGTCACGGCGGACCAAAGCCAGAGCGCTCCCCTGACAATCACTCTGCAGGATGCCCTGCAGCGAGCCCGGCAGAACGATCCGCAATACAGGTCGGTGATGACCGATCTCGGCCTGGCGCGCGAAGACCGGGTTCAAGCTCGAGCCGGACTTCTGCCCGACGTCAACTACAACAACTCTTTCATTTATACGCAAGGAACAGGCCCTCTCCCGGCAAGCTGCCAAACCAGCGCGGCCGGGTGCCCTAATTTTCGGTTCATTGCCAACAACGCGGTCCACGAATACATCAGCCTGGCAAATGTGCATGAGTCACTTTCCCTCACGAACGTCGCCGATTACCGACGATCTTCTGCTTTGCTGGCACAGGCTCGGGCCAAGGCCGAGGTAGCCACACGCGGCCTCGTCGTCGCAGTCACCCAGTCCTACTACGGCCTGGTGGTGGCGCAACGCAAGTACGCCAACATTCAGCGCGCGGCGGCTGAGGCAGCCCGGTTCCTCGACATCAGCCAGAAACTGGAAAGTGGTGGCGAGGTCGCGCACGCGGATGTACTCAAGGCGAGCATTCAGTCGCAACAGCAACAACGCGATTTACAGGAAGCTCGGATCGCGATGGAGCGCGGCCGCTTAGATCTGGCTGTGCTGCTGTTCCCGGACTTCAATCAGAACTTCACTGTGGTCGATGACCTGCAAACCCCGGAGCCCCTGCCGACATTTGCCGAAGCAGAAGCTGCCGGAAAGAAGAACAATCCGGATCTGCGCGCTGCGTTAGCTGCTTACGAAGCTGCGCGGCATGAAGTATCGGCGGCGTGGGGTGGATTGCTGCCGTCGCTGAGCGTGGATTACTTTTATGGGATCGATTCGAATCAATTCGCGATCGAGGCTAACGGCGTGCGCAACCTTGGCTATTCCACGGTGGCGACTCTACAGATCCCGATCTTCAGTTGGGGAGCCGACCGCAGCAAGCTGAAACAAGCCGAACTGCGGCGCGATCAGGCGCATGTCGAGCTCAATTTCGCGCAGAAACAGCTGCTTAGTCACCTGCGACAGTTTTACAGCGAGGCAGAAACGGCGCGCTCGGAGATGGAATCGCTGGCAAGCTCGGCAGAAATGGCGGCAGACAGCATGCGCCTGACCACCATGCGATATCAGGCGGGCGAGGCGACCGTGCTGGAGGTGGTCGACGCCCAGAACACATTGACGCAGGCTCGCAACGCGTATGACGATGGACAGTCTCGTTACAGAGTCGCCGTCGCGAACCTGCAGACCTTGACAGGAAACTTCTAAGACGAATGAACCGACACAAACCTACAAGCTGGAACAGCTCGATGCGCGAATCAGGCCGCCCGTTACATACGATTTCAGGATCGTTTGCGGTTGCGGCATTGCTGATCTGCGGCGCGTGCACTTCCGACAAGCCCGCGGAACAAGCCGGCGTCGCCGTGCTGGTTGCGCCAATCGAGAAAACCACGATCCAGCATGTTGTCGAAGCACAGGCCATTCTCTTCCCACTGCAGCAGGCCGCCATCGTCCCGAAGATCAGCGCGCCGGTACAGAAATTTCTGGTGAAGCGCGGAAGTGCGGTCAAGGAAGGCCAACTTCTGGCAGTTCTCGAGAATCGCGACCTGTCTGCGGCCGCGCAGGATACCGAAGGCTCATACAAACAAGCGGAGGCGACCTACGAAACAACCACTGCGACCGGTTTGCCCGAGGAGATCCAGAAGGCCGAAGCGGACGCCCAGCAGGCTCAACAGGCCCTGGATGCTCAGGAGAAGGTCTTTCAGAGCCGACAGCAACTTTTCGAGCAGGGCGCCTTGCCGCGGAAGGAACTTGATCAGTCTCGCGTGGATATCACGCAAGCTCGAAACCAGTACGCCATCGCGAAGAAGCATCTCGATGCCTTGCTGGCGGTTGGAAAGCAGCAGGAACTCAAAGCGGCGGCGGGAAACCTCCAATCCGCCAAGGGAAAGTATCTGGGAGCACAGGCGCAGCTCGCCTATTCCGAGATCCGCAGTCCGATCAGCGGCTTCATCACCGATCGGCCGCTTTATCCCGGCGAGATGGCGGCAGCGGGCACTCCCCTGCTCACCGTAATGGACATCTCTTCCGTCATCGCCAAGGCGCACATTCCGCAGGATCAGGCTGCGGCTCTCAAGGTCGGCGACAAGGGCACCCTGACCGTGCCCGGGATCGCGGAACCGATCGACGGCAAAGTCACGGTGGTGAGTCCTGCCCTCGATCCCAATAGCACGACGGTGGAAGTCTGGTTTGAAGCCAAGAATCCCAAGCATGAATTGAAGCCCGGAACCAGCGTGCACCTTTCGATGACGGCGCAAACCGTAAAAGATGCTCTAGTCGCACCGGCGAGTGCGGTGCTGACCGCGCCGGATGGAACGACTACTGTGATGCTGGCCGGCTCCGACGGCCTTGCACATCAGAAACCGGTAAAACTCGGCATTCGCAACGGCAATGATGTTCAGGTCATCGAGGGACTCAACGAAGGCGACAAAGTCGTTTCAAACGGGGCCTACGGATTGCCGGACAAAACCAAGATCAAGGTCGAATCTGCCGAAGCTCCGGCTGGCGAATCGAAGCCAACGGCCAAGGGCCCGAAAGCTCCCAGTGAGGGATCCGGTGAAAAATAACCGCTGTGGAGCGATTGCGTGAACTTACGGAAAGACGGCCACTCGGGCCAGCACTGGATTTCTCAGCATTCCAGACCAGTCATTTTCCTGATTTTGACGTTCGGTCTGCTGGGCGCTTATCTCGCCTTCACCATACCGGTGTCTGTTTTTCCGTCAACGGATTTCCCGCGAGTGCTGATCGGAGTCGACAACGGCGTGATGCCGATCGACCAGATGATGGTCACCGTCACACGGCCACTTGAAGAAGCAGTCAACAGCGTGCCAGGCCTGCTTACGGTGCGCTCCATTACCAGCCGCGGCTCCGCCGAGATCGATCTCTATTTCCGCTGGGACGTCGATATGTTCCAGACGCTGCAATATGTGAATGCGGCCATTTCACGAGTGCAGGCGGAACTTCCCGCCACGGCAAAGATCGAAGCGCACCGCCTGACTTTCGCAGCATTTCCCATCATCGGCTACAGCCTGAGCTCTGACACAACGCCCCAGACCAGGCTCTGGGAGATGGCGACCTACGAAATGAAGCCGCGGCTCAACCGTCTGGATGGCGTTTCGACGGTAATCGTCCAGGGCGGGCAGGAACCGGAATTCCAGATCACGCCCGATCCGGCCAAGTTGCTTGCGGCAAGCGTGACCGTGTCCGACATTCTGGACACGGTGCGGCGAACCAATCTGATCGACTCGCCGGGGCTGCTGGAACGCAATCACCAGCTCTACCTGGGTCTGGTGAACGGTCAGGTACGAACGCCGGAGGAAATTGCGAACGCAGTCATCAAGAATACGGCCACCGGCATTCCGGTTCGCATTGGCGACGTGGCAGTCGTCGCCCCCAGCGTAAAACCGGTGTACACCGTCGTCACGGCCAACGGCAAGCCCGCCGTTCTGATCAACATCAATCGTCAGCCCGACGGAAATACCGTGGAGGTTGCGCAGGAAGTCCATAACGAAATTGAAAACCTCAAAAAGACGCTGCCGCCGGGGATCACCATTCAACCGTTCTACGATCAGTCCATCATCGTCGGCGACTCAATCAAGAGCGTCCGCGATGCCATCCTGCTGGGCCTCATCCTTGCTTCGATCATCCTGGTGGTGTTCCTGCGCGACTGGGGGACGTCGTTGGTCGCAGGCCTGGTGATTCCCGTCACGGTAATGGTCACGTTCATCGCCCTCAAAGTGATGGGAGAGACGTTCAATCTGATGACGCTCGGCGGCCTGGCGGCGGCCGTAGGGCTAGTCATCGATGATGCGATCGTCGTGGTCGAAAACATTGTTTTGCATCGTGACGCTGGGCAGGGTCGGCTGGAGGCGATTCAAAGTGCGCTGAAGGAGATCACCGTCCCGCTGATTGGTTCGACCATCACCCCCGTCGTGGTCTTCATTCCCCTAATCGTCATCACAGGCGTCACTGGAGTTTTCTTTCGTGCTCTGGCAGTGACGATGACCGTTTCGCTGCTGACGTCACTGGCCCTGGCGGTGACCTGGACGCCGACTCTGAGCCAATACTTCATCAAGGGACGTCACGGCAAGGAAGGGTCCTACCCAGAAACGGAGTCTCCTCCGGGCCAACCTCCGTCGACGCCGAACAGGGGTCTCTCCGCGGAAATCGATGAGGCGAAGAAGCTGCTGGCAGCCGAGGAGAAACACCTGAGCGGTTTTTTCCTGCGCGTTGTCAATTTCCATGAACGCTGGCTGCGCCGCGCGCTCGAGCGGCCGCACTTGCTGGTGATTTTCAGCGCCACTCTGATCGTCATTTCCTACGTCTGCTACACCTTTTCGGGTTCGGACTTGCTGCCGGAGATGGACGAGGGCGGATTCACCGTCGACTACATCATGCCCGCGGGCAGTTCTCTGGCAGAGACTAACCGTGTCGTGAGCCACGTCGAACAGATGCTGCGTGAAATGCCTGAAGTGGAGAGCACTTCCAGGCGTACAGGCTTGCAACTGGGATTGGCTGCGGTCACGGAAGCCAATACCGGCGACATTCTAGTCAAGTTGAAGTCTAAGCGGGACCGCGGCATCGATGAGATCATGGCCGACGTACGCGCCGACATCAAGAGAGAGGAGCCTGCGCTCGACATCGATCTCATACAAGTACTGCAGGACATGATCGGTGACCTGACTTCCGCGCCGCAGCCAATCGAGATCAAGCTGTTTTCGCAAGATCCCAAACTCTTGGAAGAATGGGCGCCCAAGGTGGGCGATGCCATCGGAAAGATACCTGGCGTTGTCGACCTGCTGAATGGAATTGACAACACCATCAGCGGGCCCGCGGTGACGTTCCAGGTCGATCCCAGCGTGGCGGCCCGTGCCGGATTTACGGCCGAAGAGGTGGCTCTCGATGCCGCGGCCATCCTGGAAGGGGAACCTGCGCCCACCCCGGTGGTGGCGAACGAGCGCGCCTATACGCTGCGCGTGCGCTTTCCCGCAGAACATCGGGCATCGCTGGAGGCTATGCGCAATACGCTGTTGGTCAGCAGTACGGGGCACACAGCCACGTTGGGTGCCCTCGCAACTGTGGTCGAGGTCCCGGGACAAACGGAAATTCGCCGAGAAAATCTGCAGCGCGACGTCGCCGTTACCGCCCGGTTGGAGGGGAGGAGTCTGGGCAGCGGCATGGCAGATGTGCAGAAGGTTGTAACGGGATTGCACCTGCCGTCGAACCTCCGCGTGGAATACGGCGGGACTTATGCAGAACAGCAGCGCTCGTTCCACGACCTTGTGATCGTGTTGATTCTCGCGGTTCTGCTTCTGTTCATTGTTCTGCTTTTTGAATTCGGAAGCTTCGCCGCACCCATCGCGATCCTCTCATCGGCTTTGCTCTCAACCTCTGGTGTTTTCATCGCGCTGCTGATCACGCGGACCACCTTCAACATCTCTTCCTTCATGGGAATGATCATGGTGATTGGCATCGTGGCCAAGAACGGCATTCTCCTGCTCGATGCGGATCAGAAGATGCGAGGCTTGGGCGAGTCCACTGAACGGGCCATGTTGCTGGCAGCCCGGCGGCGGCTGCGGCCCATCGTGATGACTGCACTTGCGACCGTCGCGGGCATGCTGCCGCTGGCGTTCGCCATCGGCGCTGGATCACAGATGCTGCAACCCCTCGCGATCGCTGTCATCGGCGGCGTTCTGATTTCGATGGTTTTGTCCCTGATCATCACACCGGCAGTCTACTTCTACCTGAGCGGAACGAAAAATGAGGACGAGAACCTCTCCCCTGCCATCGAGTAGGAAAATCGCGGGCTTGTGCAGAGTTCTGCAGAGTGGTGTTACCAAATGCCGATTACTATCCCCTGGTGCTGAGCTCAAACGCGCGGATGCCCCTCACAAGAATTCTCCCAACAAGCATGCCTGAGCGGTAAACTATTGACAGATCACAGCCCGGCCCAAAGAGCGGCCAACTTGTCCCTTTTCCCCCACCTGATCCATTCCTGTCCGTGGACTGGCTTCAATGGTCGGGGGTTGGCGCAGGAGTTGCACTAGAATAGGCAATTCCAGGTTCGTATATTGGACGGGCAACAAGTGACAATGCCGGTGGAAGACCGAACTGTGTCTGAGGAGAAGCACAAGCCAGTTCCAGACGAGCAGACGCTGGGAAAGCTGCTGGAAGCCGCCTACGTGCTCCAGGAGCACAACCGGGAGATGCGAATGCTGGAGGTTCGCCCCCGCCCGAAGCCGGATGAAGTGGATGCTGGGGACCGTGCCTCCGCACTCGACATTCCATCTCCGCAAGCGAAATCCCCCGAGCCCGCACCGCTTTCGGACGACACTTCGACACTGGCAAAGATCGTAGAGACCCAGCATCAAATCCAGTTTCGCCGCCTGCAATTCGAGAGTTCGCTGAAACTGGTGGTTGAGCGAGTCTGCGAGATGACGAACGCCATCGGCGCGGCGGTCGGTATCCTCGAGCGCAAGACGGTACGTTATCAAGCCGTCTCTGGTCGCGGCACCCCCGCCTCGGGATCGACCGTACCGCTGGACAAAGCGATGTTCGCGCCGTGCTTGAACACTGGAGAGGTTTTCCGCTGCGCCGACGCGAGCGCAGAGTTGCTGCTGGACACGAATGAATGTAAGCGCCGCGGTATTCAATCGCTGATTGCGGTGCCCGTATTTCACGATGGCGGAATCGCCGGAGGGTTGGAACTTTACTACGCGACTCGCAACGCATTCACCGAACAAAACGTACACACGGGCCAACTGATGGGGGGCCTGGTAGCCGAGGCCCTGGCGCGCGAGGAGGAAGTGGCCTGGAAAAAATCCCTCGCAAGTGAGCGCGCCGCGATGCTGGAGGCTCTGGAGAAACTGCAGCCGAACTTGGCGGCCCTGGTCGAAAGCCCCGCGGAGAAGAATACTTCGACTGCAGAACCACCGCTAACTTCAGCTCATCGTTACTCGTGCCGCAAATGCGGGCATCGACTTATGCCCGACGAGCAGTTCTGCGGTCAATGCGGCACGCCCCGCGCCGGCGACTACGAACCTCCCAACATGCAGAGCAAGGTCGCTTCCCTCTGGCAAATGCAGAAATCGCAGAAGAGAGTGGCCGAGTCTGAGTCCGCAAAGACTGCCTTCGAAAAAACCGTAGACAAGCGGGACACCCTCCAGTCGGAATCGTCGCTGGTACACGCTCTCGCGCAGCAAGTTCCCGAACTCTTCGCCTCTTCTGATTTGGAACTCACCGAGGAGAATCATGAGGCCGTTGAAATGCCGCCGCCGATAAGGGTCCAGGAGAGCGGCGGCGTCGAAAACGACGATCTTCCGGAGGAGGCAGATGAGGTTTCCCACGAATCGCCGGACAGCTCACAGGCTCTCGCGAAGCCCCAGCTCAGGCATCCGGCAGACTGGAGTTCCGCAGCGTCCGCGCGCGCATTTCTCGAGCAGCTCACTTCCGGCAAGCGGACGGGTCGGCTGCTGCAGTTGTGGAATGCGCACCGTGGAGATATCTACCTGGGAGTTGCCGTCGTCCTTGTCGCGTGCGTGATCCGATGGGGATTGTGGTCGAATCATTCAGTCAAAGCGACGGGCACGACACCGGCGGCGACCGCAACTCATCGAAAGCCCGCTCCCGACGCTGGTTTGTCGTTCTTTGATCGAATGCTGATTCAGCTTGGCCTGGCCGAGCCGCCCGACCCCCCGCAGGACAAGGGGAATCCCGCAGTTCAGGTTTGGGTCGATACGCGCACTGCCCTCTACTACTGCCCCGGGACCGATCTGTACGGCAAAACTCCTCAAGGAAAATTCACCACGCAACGCCAAGCACAGCTCGATCAATTCGAACCCGCGTATCGTAAAACCTGTAATTGAGCCGCTTTCGCTTTGATAGCACGTCATTTAGAATTGACAACCTCTAGGGATGGTAGTGCAATCATACCTGCAAAATTCTACCCGTTTGCCGAGTATGGGTTGAGGAGAACTCCTATTGGCCAGTTCCACCGACCGTTCTGAGGATGAGCGTGCCCTGCCCCGGCCCGAGCTCAATCCTCTCGTGAATCCACTTTTGGCCGATAACATGGGACGGTGGGCCGAGGTGTACTTCACCAGCGCTCCGGAGAAGCGCGAAGAGGCGGTCCTCGAATTGTTGCGTGAACTGGAAGCGCAGAACTCAGATCCTGAAGGCCACTCAGCGTCACTGCATGCCGTACCTGCCCGGCCACCGGGAACAGCTGCGCCAGCATTTCAGAGCCGCAGGACGGACAGCAGTCCGGGCGATCTGCGTCGTTGCGATTCCTGCGGCTTCGACAATCCTCCCAGGCACCAGTTCTGCGGTATGTGTGGAGGACCATTGAGTGGAGCCGCTTTCGAGCCTCCCCTGACGGACAGTGCGTACGATCCGCAAGGCTTGGGGAACCTGCAGGCCGACGCTCCTGCTTTTGCACAATCCCAAACTGATACGGAATATCGGGAGCCAGTCGACGAGGAGTCGCTCCCGCCTGCCGAAGAGCCCCGCAGAGATCCTTACGATTTGTCGCCTTTTCAGAGTCTCCTGGAAAGGGAAAACGTTAAAAAGTTGGAATACGATCAGGCGCCTTCAGGCCGATACCGCTATATTGTCGGTGCAATCCTGGCACTTCTGATTATTGCGCTGGGTTATGCGGCATGGAGAGGGTCACGAAGTGATCAGAACGCGCAAGGAAGTCCACCGCCGCCACCGCCTGCTGCGACGGATAATGCGCCCGCAGCGGCCAGTCCGATCCCAGCGGCCTCTGCTCCCTCGAACGCAGCCGAACCGCAACCCGCTCCTGCAACGCAGAGCAATGCCAAACCGGCCACGGCAAAGCCAGCAGAGTCACTGAAGCAAGCGGAAACTGCAGCTGCGAATGGGACGCACACGCCTGCAACGGCGACGCCGACCTCACAGCCCGCGGCGGACCTTGAACATCAGTCCCTGCAAGGCAATGGAGCCGACGAGCTCGCAATGGCTCAGCGCTATTTGAGCGGCACCAGTGGCCAGGCGCGCGACAGCGCTGAAGCAGCGAAGTGGCTATGGAAATCGATCGCCAAGCACAACGGCCCGGCAATGCTGGTTTTGGCAGACCTCTACCTCAAGGGGGATGGTGTCCCCAAGAACTGCGACCAAGCCCGCGTGCTGCTCGATTCTGCAGCACTACGGGGCATGGCCGGAGCCGGAGCGAGACTCCGTAGCCTCCAGGCGTTTGGGTGCCAATGAGTTGTTTCTGATCCTGCTTGATCCGTATGGCTGCCGAAGACTCCGCGGGGCCCGGAAGCTTGGCAGACGCACGGCGGGACTAATTCATTAAGAATGCTGCAGGACTGCGCCTTGACTCGTACCAAAGCGCGAGCTCAACTCGGTTCCAGAGCCCAAGCTTGTCGTAGATTACCCGCAGGTAATTCTTCACGACATGCTCGGTGGTTCCGATCGCTTCGGCAACTTCCTTGTTCTTCAGGCCCTCGGCAACGAGCTCGATGACCCGGTGTTCACGTTCACTTGGGATACGGTTCCCGTAGCGTCCACTTGCAGACATGCTTGCCTCCGGTATAACAGGGTTGCGAGCTTGACTCGCTTAATACCACCGGTGATTCCGAAACGTAGAAACAACCGGTTGAAATGAGCTTTCACAGTACGCCGCGCCATCTTGAGTTGAGTGGCTATTTCGGCGTTGTCGCACCCTTGTAAAAGCAGTTCGACGATTTGCTGTTCGCGCGGACCGAGCCGAACAGTCTGCTCCTTCATCTCATCCTCCCTCTCGTGAAATTGACTCCCACCCGACTGGGCGCACGGCTTGATTGTTACCAAAATACATAGCATCCACGTTGCCATTTTGAGAGGGAGGGAGCGGTTTCGCCCGGAAACTCATTTTCCACAGATACTTGCAGAGGACGCGATTGATTTCGCTAATTCGGGAAAAAGTCGGCCGATTGGAAAAAAGGCGTTCCTTCTTCGCTGATGCTGCGCCAAACCTCGCATGAATACTGGGCCTGGCAATACAACCGGGTGATTAGAAGATCGTTTCAGCAGTCATGAATGACTCGAATATTTGCCAGTTCTGTTCTCCAGAACCCACAGGGTCCAGCAAAAGAAATTCAGAGGGTTTACATCCAGATTACATTTTCAGGTGAATACCTTAGACGAAACTTCCCGGATGCAGCTGAACCTTGGCACAAATTACACGATTGGCCCTAGTGCTTCCGAGTTTTAGCGGGCGCGAATGCCCGAAATCCACAATAAATCTGGGTTTATTTTGGGAATTTTTCGGGTTTTAGAGGCTATATTTCTTCATCAGGTGGCGGAACGAGCGGTAGGAGATTCCAAGCACGTCGGCGGCCTTAGTCTGCACACCGCCGCTCTGGTTGAGGGCACTCTGCAATAACGAACGCTCGATACCTGCGACGTAGGTTTCCATTCCGACACCGTCGGGCAATCTCACATCGCCGCCAATATCAGGAATGGCGCCGACCCCAACGGCAGCGGCCGCAGCCCGTGCCTTCGGGCGCTCGGCCGGGAGTTCTACGTGGAGTTCGTCGGTGGTTTCGAGGGCAACTGCACGCTCGACCGTGTTCTCGAGTTGGCGCACGTTCCCAGGCCACTCGTAGCCGCATAGCGAATCCAGGGAAGCCGGATTCACCCGCAGAATGCTGCGCCCGGCAGCGCTGGCGTATTTTTTCAGGAAATGATTTGCCAGCAGCGGGATATCCTCGCGGCGTTCGCGAAGAGGAGGAACGCGGATCGGGATGACGTTCAAGCGGTAGTACAAATCTTCACGAAAGAGATTTTCCGTAACGGCCCTGTCGAGATCTCGGTTCGTAGCAGCGATGACGCGAACGTCGATGGAAATTTCGCTGGTGCTGCCCACCGGACGCACCGTTCGCTCCTGCAACACTCGGAGCAGTTTGACCTGCATTGCCAAAGTCATCTCACTGATTTCGTCGAGGAAGATTGTGCCGCCGTCGGCGACTTCGAAGAGTCCGCGCTTGTTCTGGTTAGCTCCGGTAAAGGCGCCTTTCAGGTAGCCGAAGAGTTCGCTCTCAAGCAGCGTCTCAGGAAAAGCTCCGCAGTTGACCGAGACGAAGGCTTCCGTAGCGCGAGGCGAGCACACGTGAACGGCGCGCGCCACGAGCTCTTTACCGGTGCCGCTTTCGCCGTGAATTAGAACTGTGCTGGCCGTGGAAGCGACCGTGCGGACGGTCTGTTTGAGCTTGTCCATGGCGGGGCTGGAGCCGATGATATTGTCGAGCGAGTTGCGCGTGGCCGCATCGCGGCGCAGAGCAAAGTTCTGCTTGCTGAGAGCTAGCTTCTCCACCGCGCGGTTGATGGCAAGTTTGATCTCGTCCACCAGTCCCGGGCTCTTGCGAATGTAGTCGGAAGCGCCTCCGGCCTTCACGGCCTGGACTGCTGCCTCGTAGTCATCGACCGCCGTGATGAGGATGACGGCCGAATCGGGCGAGACCTTGTGCGCGTGGCGCAAGACTTCGATGCCGTCGATATTCGGCATCTTGATATCGGTGATGATGACATCGTAGAGCGCGCCGTCAATCTTGTTCTTGGCATTCTGCCCGGACTGGACTGTCTCAACCCGGTGTCCTTCGCGCCGAAGGGAGATATCGAGCATTTCGCAGATGGAGCGTTCGTCGTCGCAAACAAGAATGTTAGCCACGCGCACCTCCCGCTGCCGCTGCAGCGGCAGGCACAGCTACAGGCTGTGCAGCGGCTTGATTCGTCGAGACGGCAGCTGCGGTAAGGGAGGCCAGGCCGCTCGGCATCGAGACGGCGTAGTCTCAGGACAAATGTCGTGCCTTGGCCGGGCTTCGATCTTGCCCAGACTTTGCCTTCGTGCGCCTGCACGATCTGGTAAACGATAGCCAACCCCAGGCCGGTGCCTCCTTCAAAGTTGGATTGGAAGGGTTCGAAGATTTTCTCGATCTGCTGCGGCGTCATGCCCATGCCGGTGTCAATGAACGAGACTTGCCAGTCGTCGCCCAGGGACTCGACGGCCGCGGTCAGCGTGCCGCCACCTTTCATCGCGCGTACCGCATTCTCACAAAGATTCCAGAAGACCTGCTTCAGCTTGTCCCCGTCGGCGAGCACCCATGCCTGTCTGGGACGAAACGGCGCTTGATCTCAATTCCCGTCTTTTCGGCTGCCATGCGATGATCCATCAGGGTCAGCGTGTCTTCGACAAGTCGAATCAGGTCGACCTCGGTCGAATTGATATTTCTTGGTTCGCGAATACGCCAGAAAGTCGGTGATGATGGCATTCAGCCGCTGCGATTCCCGGGTCACGATGTCGAGCAGGCGTCGGTGGTCCTCGTTCATTTCAGGAAGGCCGGAGAGCATACTGACCGATCCCGCGATCGAGGTCAGGGGGTTGCGGATTTCATGCGCGATTGCGGCGGCCAGCCTTCCGACGGCTGCCAACCGGTCCTGCATGCGGACTTCGCGCTCCAGGCGGCGGATCTCGGTTAGATCATCGAAAGCATAGACGTACCCGACTTCGCCCTTCTCCGGAACGAATAATGCCGACACACGCACTCGCAAGCGTCTTGCGAAACTTGGTAGCAGGATCGAAGCGAACTTCTCCGTGGATGTTGCGACTCGACCGACGGCAGTGGGATCCAGGAATAACTGGGCACAGGTGCGCCGAGCAATTCAGCCGCCGTGCGCTCAAGAAGCCGTTGGGCGGCAGCATTGACCAGCGTGATCCGCCCGTCAAGCCCGGTGGTGATCAGGCCGCTGCTGATCGAGTGAATGATGTTTTCATGCAGGGCCTGCAGGCTTTCCAGTGCGCCGCTCGCGTCTTTGAGTTGAACGCCGACTTGCCGCAGCTTATGGGTGAGCAGACCCGCCAGGTACGCGACCGCAAGAAACGCAAAAAGGTTGACGAAGATAATCGACTGCAGCGATTTCAGTCCGGGATGGGTTGTAGCAGTAGGAAGGAATGACTCCGTAGTAATTCAGTTCCAGCACGGTCCCGTAGAGAATGAATGCCAGCGCCGCCACCAGTCCGGCCCAGACGCGAGACAGCAGCACCGTGGCAACGATGATCACCAGCGGATAGAGGAAGTTCAGCGAACTGTCCCAGCCCCCGGTCTCGTGCACCACCAGGGTGACGAGAACCACATCGGTCAGAACCTGCAAGGCAGCTTGCAGCCGGTGTTCCTGCCAGAATGAAAGCAGCAGAATGTAGAAGAGAGAAAGGCTGTACCAGAAAAGGATGGTGCTGATGAACAGGCGCATCGGCACTGGCGCGGGACTGAACTGTGCCACCGCCAGTTCGATGGCAAGAAGCACGGTCAGAATGAAAATCCGGACCCGAACCAGCCATCCCAGCCAATTACGCTCGTCGAACGTCGATTGCATTCAGAGGCCCAGAGGTTTCAAAGTTTCAGAGGTTTCAAGGTTTCAAAGTCTAATGTCGTTGGACTCTTGAAACCTTGAAACCTTGTCACCTTGAAACCTTTTATCCAGCCAGTTTGGCGATCATGGCGAACAGCGGCATATAGAGCGAAATCACGATGCCGCCGACGCTGATTCCGAGGATGCCGATAATGACCGGCTCCAACATAGCCAACATATCTTTGGTGGCTGCATCGACTTCTTCTTCGTAGAAGTCAGCGATCTTCTGCAGCATCGAGTCCATAGCACCCGTCGCTTCGCCGACTCCGATCATCTGCGTCACCATGTTGGGGAATACACCGCATTCGCGCAGCGGATCGACGATGGTGCGGCCTTCTTCGATCGCTTTGCGAACTTTCATCAGCGCTTCTTCCAGCACGGCGTTGCCTGAGGTCTTGGCCGTGATGCTCAAGCCTTCCAGAATCGGCACGCCTGAAGTGATCAGCGTTCCCAGAGTACGAGTGAAGCGGCCAACCGCGATCTTGCGGAGTAGCCCTCCCACGACCGGGAGATTCAGCAACATCTTGTCGAAGTAGTACCGTCCGCGAGGATTCTTGCGGATTTGCTTCACGCCAAACCACATGCCGATGCCACCGACCAGGATGATCCACCAGAAGGTCTGCACGAACGCACTGAGTCCCATCGTGATTCGGGTAGGAAGTGGCAGGGCCACGCCCAATCCGGCGAACAGATTGGCGAAAATCGGCACCACCCACTTCAGCAGGGCGCCGACGATCAACACCGCCATACTCACGACAGCCACCGGATAGATCAATGCCGATTTCACCGCCGATCTCAAGCGCACGGCCTTTTCGACGTAAGTCGCCAGGCGCTGCAGAATGACGTCGAGAATACCGCCCGTTTCACCGGCCTCGATCATGTTGGTCGTGAGGTCGTCAAAGACGACGGGATATTGCCGCATGGCGTTGGCCAGCGTCGCGCCGCCTTCGACCGTGGTCCGCACGCCGGTCAGCGTCTTCTGGAAGGTCTGGTTCTCCTGGTTCGCCGCCAGGATTTCCAGACACTGCACCAGAGGCAGGCCGGCATCGATCATGACCGAGAACTGGCGGAAGAAGATCGCGATGTCCTTGGTCGTGACCTTGCTCGAACCGAATGTGGGCATGGAGAATTCCTTGCCCTTTTCGCGAATGGCGCCCGGCGTAATGCGCTCGCGACGCAACGCCTGCGCCAGCGACTGTTTATTGGCAGCCATCCGCTCACCCGAAATCTTCTGTCCCGACGCATCCTTGCCGGAAAATGTAAAAACTGGCATGGTTTAGCCTCTCCTCACTGACGTACCTGCTTCGTGAAAACTGTCTTGCAAATTCGTGTGCCCGACCACAACTTAATGCTTGGACGGAGCGGCTCCTCGTGCCAACGTGGTCCCCGCCGTTGTACCACGGCTCAACAAGCTGGCTCCTCGATTGATCATTTCCTGCAACTCATCCACGTTGCTGGAACGCGCGATGGCAGTCTCGATAGAAATCTGCTTCTGGAAATAGGCCGTCGCCAGCGACTGGTTGAAGGTCTGCATTCCGAATTTTTCCTGACCGGACTGCATCGACGAATAAATCTGGTGGATCTTGTCTTCGCGGATCAGGTTGCGCACTGCGGCGTTCGGTACCAGAACTTCCATGATCATGGCCCGGCCCTTGCCGTCGATCTTTGGCACAAGGCTTTGGCACATGATCCCTTCGAGCACCAGTGAAAGCTGCGCCCGGATCTGCGGCTGCTGGTGCGCCGGAAAGACGTCGATGATACGGTTGATCGTGGATGTCGCCGAGTTCGTGTGCAGTGTGCCGAACGTTAAGTGCCCGGTTTCGGCGATGCGCAGCGCCGACTCGATGGTTTCCAGATCGCGCATTTCGCCGATCAGCACCACGTCGGGGTCTTCACGAAGGGCGGCGCGCAGCGCGTCCGTAAAGCTCTTGGTGTCGGCGTGCAACTCGCGCTGGTTGACCACGCAATTCTTGTTCATGTGGACGAATTCGATCGGATCCTCGATGGTGAGGATGTGATCGTGGCGCTCGCTGTTGATCTTGTCGATCATCGCGGCCAGCGTCGTCGACTTGCCCGAACCGGTAGGCCCGGTCACCAGCACCAATCCGCGTGGCTTGTCGCACATCTTGCTCACCACCGCCGGCAGGCCGAGCTGGTTGAATGACTTGATCTCGAACGGAATGAGACGGAAGACTGCTGCCGTAGCGCCGCGCTGGTTGAAGACGTTGGCGCGGAAACGGGCCAGTCCCTTCAAGCCGAAAGAGAAGTCCAGTTCAAGGCTCTCTTCAAAGCGGTGCTTCTGCGAATCGGTCATCACACTGTAGGCCAGCTGCTTGGTCTCGGCCGGAGTCATCTGCGGGAGATCCAGCGGCACCAGATGGCCGTGCACGCGGATCTGCGGCGGCGAGTTGGTGGTGATGTGCAGGTCGCTGCCATTCATCTCCAGCATTCGTTTGAGCAGATCGCTTAACGACAAACCCATAAGAAAGTTCCTTCCCTTTCAGTCCCTACAAAGATCAGTGAATCGTTTCGCGCGCGACTTCTTCAAGCGTTGTCATTCCGGCGGCAACCTTGATCAGACCGCTGCGGCGCAGCGTGAGCATGCCGCGTTCGATCGCCTTCTTTTTCAGTTCCACCGCCGAGGCGCCGACCAGAACCAGTTCCCGGATCTCGTCGTCAACCTCCATCACTTCGTACAAACCGCAGCGTCCCTTGTAGCCGGTGTTGTTGCAGACGCTGCAGCCCTTGCCCTTCTGAATCTTCACCGTCTTCGCTTCTTCCGGGGTGTATCCGGCATCGATCAGGGTCTGCGGCGGCACGTCCATAACTTCGGTACACTCCTTGCAGATACGGCGAACGAGTCGTTGAGCACAGATCAAATGCACCGACGTCGCTACCAGGAATGGTTCAATACCCATATTCATCAGACGGGTAATGGTTTCCGGAGCACCGTTGGTGTGCAGCGTGGAGAGCACGAGGTGTCCGGTAAGCGCGGCCTTGATGGCGATCTCAGCGGTTTCGAAGTCTCGAATTTCGCCGACCAGAATAATGTTCGGGTCCTGCCGCAAGAACGATCGCAGAGCGGCTGCGAAGTTCAATCCGATCTGCTCTTTCATCTGTACCTGGTTGACGCCCTGCAGCTGGAATTCGACCGGATCTTCGGCCGTCATGATGTTGGTATCAGGCTTGTTCAACGTCGAGATGGAGGAGTACAGCGTGTTCGTTTTGCCCGATCCCGTCGGCCCGGTGACCAGCACCATGCCGTAAGGCTTCAAGATGGCTTTTTCAAATTTCACCAGCGACTCGGGCTCGAAACCGAGCTTGGTCATGTCGAGGCGCAGGTTCTCTTTGTCGAGCAAGCGCAGCACGATCTTTTCGCCCCACAACACGGGCAGCGTGCTGACGCGGAAGTCGAGCTGCTTTTTGCGGCCGCCGACGTTCATCTTCAGCATGATGCGGCCGTCTTGCGGCAGCCGCTTTTCGCTGATGTCGAGCTTCGACATGATCTTCAGACGCGAAGTAATCGCGTCTTTGAGCTTCATGGGAGGAGACATGATCGACTGCAGAACACCGTCAATACGGAAGCGGACCCGGAATTCCTTTTCGTAGGGCTCGATGTGGATGTCGCTGGCGCCTCGCTTCACGGCATCGCCCAGAATGACGTTTACCAGCTTTACGACCGGAGCTTCGTCGGCTGCCTTCTCCAGCTCTGACAGCCCGATTTCCTGCTGTTCCGCTTGCAGTTCGACATCTTCATCGCTCAACTCCGACATCGACTGCATCACCGACTCAAGGTCTTCTTCCTTGGTCGTGCCGTAGGACTTGTCAATCCCCGCGAGAATTGAGCTTTCCGAAGCTACGACCGGTTCGATGTTGAACCCGGTCATGAACTTGATGTCGTCCATGGCGAAGACGTTTGTCGGATCGACCATGGCGATGGTGAGCGATGCGCCCACGCGGCTCAGCGGCAGGATCTGGTAACGCTTGGCGGTCTCGAATGGAATCAGCTTGACGACGGCCGGATCAATTTCAAAATACGAAAGGTTGATGGCTGGGACGCCATATTGGCGGGAGAGGAAATTAGTGACGTCTTCGTCGGTCAGAAAGCCGAGCTTCACCAGCGCAGACCCCAAGCGGCAGCTCTGCTCTTTCTGAACCTTATTCGCCTGTTCCAACTGCTCTGGTGTGATGATTTTCTCTTTGACGAGAAGATCACCCAGCCGTTGCGACATACGCAGATCTCCTGACCACGTAGATGGAACGACTGCCCAGCACTCCTGCAGGGCAATGGCGCGAACGGCTGCCCATCAGTGGGAGAGAATGCAGTTCGTTCGCGTTGACATAAATTGTCAACGCAAGCGGATTACTGCACCACTTACTTAAGTACTTGGCCTTGGCTGCGCGGCGCGGGTTTTGCCGCAGAAAACGCGGAAATTGCGGTTTTTTCGAGTTCCTTCGCGCGCTCCTCTGCCCAAGTACATGCACTTCAGTAAGGCTAACCGGCTGCCTGACGTCGCTCTGCACCAGGGTCACTGTGGTCGGCTAAACTGAACCTCTGCATGCCTCCCACATTAAAAACGGATCCGGCCGAAGAGACCCGCAACTACTACGCTGCCCTCTACAAGGCGTGGGGACCACAGCATTGGTGGCCGGCAGAGTCGCAGTTTGAGGTGATCGTCGGCGCCTACCTGACGCAGAACACAGCATGGACAAACGTCGAGCGGGCTTTGGCTAACCTCCGCCGGGCAAACCTGCTGAGCCTCGAGGGGATTCGGGCAGTGAAACTCTCCCGGCTCCAGCGCCTGATCCGGCCCTCGGGTTATTTTCGGCAGAAAGCGAAACGGCTGAAAACGTTCGTCGCATTTCTTGACGATCAATACAAAGGCTCGCTGCAGAAACTCTTTTCCGAGCCGACAGAAGAGCTCCGCGAAGAACTTCTTCGCCTGAACGGCGTAGGGCCGGAGACCGCCGATTCGATTCTGCTCTACGCAGGGAATCATCCTGTGTTCGTCGTGGACGCCTATACCCGCCGCATCCTTGATCGCCACGGGATCGTGCCTGAGAAGACTGAGTACGAAGAGATCCGCCAGTTGTTCCAGCTATCCCTCGAACCCATCGCGGCTAAGCAAGAGCACGGGCCTGTAGAGGTAAGGGAGACGCTCGAGTCCGGCATTCGCGGGGCAGCCCATCCGCCTTCTGCAATGAGCGCGGCGCATCGCACGGCACTGGTGCAGGTTTACAACGAAATGCATGGACTGATCGTTGGGGTCGGTAAGAATTATTGCCGCAAGGCAAAACCGGATTGCGAAGGGTGCCCGCTACAAAAATTCCTTCCTGACAAATAGCTACCCGTGTCAGCAAAGGACGTATCACCTTCGACTCCTTTACCACACTCCCCTCCCGACCTAGAATTGCGCATTCCCCCAAGGAGATTTTGAGATGACGATCCAAGGTATCGAGGGAATGTCTCCCGACCGGCTGCAGTTTGAAATCCAACGGGGCGCGAAGTTCGTTTTCTACCAATACGCCATTTCGGTTCTTGTGATGAGTTTCCGACGCTCGTCCGACATTTACTTCATTCCCGCGGGAGAGAGCTCGATCACGAAAGGGCTGCCCTGGAGTCTGATCAGCCTGGTCGCGGGCTGGTGGGGGATCCCGTGGGGGCCGATTTTCACCATCCAGTCGCTGGTCACAAACTTCAAGGGCGGCAAGGATGTGACGGCCGAACTCAGCGCTCGCCTAACGCAAGCTCCTACGCCGGCCGCTGTCGCTGCAAAGGCGTAAAGTGGTGTGATGCTGTTTCGAGGTTGTTTTCGGCTTGCTTGCCAGCTTGTAGTGCTCGCAGCGCTGGCGGCATCCGCACCTCAGTCTCTGCGCGACGCCGCAACCAACTCCGGCTTGCTCATCGGCACGGCAGTCCGTCCCGGCCTTCTCTCCGAAGCTGCATACTCCGCCACCCTGGTTCGCGAATTCAACATGGTCGAGCCAGAGGACGCGATGAAGTGGGGGATGTCGCGACCGGCGGCGGACAGCTTTGACTTTGCCAAGGGCGACGAAATCGTGCGCTTCGCCGAGGCTCACGGAATGAAGGTGCGCGGCCACTGCCTTGTCTGGGATCACAACAATCCCAAGTGGCTTGCAGACGGGCACTTCAGCCCGGCTCAACTCTCTCACTTGCTCGAACAGCACATCGCAACGGTAATGAAGCATTACTCGGGCCAGGTGTTCGCCTGGGATGTCGTAAACGAGGCGCTGGATGAGAACGGCATGCCGAAGGACTCGGTCTGGTACAACCAGCCAGGAATCGGCCTATCCACCCGAGGCACGGCCTATGTGGAGCAGGCACTTCGCTGGGGCCACGAAGCCGATCCCAAGGCCCAGTTGTTCTACAACGAGAATGGCGGTGAGGGCCTCAATCGCAAGTCTGACGCGATGTACGCCATGCTTAAGGATTTTAAGAATCGCGGAGTTCCGATTGACGGAGTGGGGCTGCAAATGCACATATCCCGCCTGGACTACGATACCGACGCCGTCGCTAAAAACATCGAGCGACTTACGAAGCTAGGCTTGCAAGTTCACATCACAGAACTTGATGCCTCTTTGCCGGTAGACTCGCAAGGCGAGGCTCAACGAGAGGACTTGATGCGGCAGGCCGAGATCTATCAAGGTATAGTTCATGCCTGCATCAGAAATCCTGGCTGTGCCGCGATCCAGACCTGGGGATTCACCGACAAATACTCATGGATTGGCTCCCATTCTCACGGCACGCGCGGCGCCGCTCTGCCCTTCGATCGAGCGTACAAACCCAAGCCGGCCTACGAGGCAATGCTCAAAGAGATCACATCGGGACGCAAAGCGACCCACTGACGGCACTTGGGTAGAGCGCCGAACCCGCTTTACTGCCTCTATAATGACCGCATAAGGGGACTGCATTCCTTTGGATTGTCTCTGACTCAGTGTGAGAACGCCCACCCCAACGCGCGCGCCAAACCGGACCAGCCGGAAGCAAATTATCATTCTGCTGGCCATTGCGGTCTTGCTGCTCTTCGCCGTCCTCGCCTCGCAGACCGCGTTTAACAACACGATCTTGCAAGCCGGTACCAATCAGCAAGCCATCATCTTCTATGCGCTGTCGCTGTTGATCTCTCTGCTCTTTGTCGCATTAACGTTCGTGCTGGCCCGCAACCTGCTCAAGCTCTTCGCCGAGCGGCGCATGGGAGTCCTGGGCTCGAAGTTCCGCACCCGCATGGTCGCCGGCGCCTTGCTTTTATCGTTTGTCCCGGTGATGGTGATGTACTGGTTTGCCTACGGATTGATGAATCGTTCGATCGACAAGTGGTTCTCCACTCCCGTCGAAGAGGTTCGCTCCGATACGCGCGCTATCACTTCCATGGCGGCCAGGTACGCGGAGCAAAATGCTCGCGTCGAAGCCGATGCGATTGCTGCGTCTCCAGAAGTTGTGCATGGATTCTCTGGCCATGGATCTGCGGGGATCCTTAATGAATTCCAGAGGCACGAAATGACGCTGCAGGGTGGATTCGCGCTGGCTTTGCGCGATGGCAATGCCGAAGCCAGCTTCAAGGCCCCCGCGCCCTGGCCAGTCATGAAGAACTCGTTGCCTCTCGCCGACGCACTGGCCGGACGTCCTGCGCAATTCATCTGGCACGACACAGAATACACAGTGGGAACCGCGGCCGTTGCCGGTGGCGGCACGGTGCTTGTCGCGATCCCGCTTCCGCCTGAGTTCTCGCAGGCCGTGCGCCAGGTTGAGGCCAGCCAGCAAAGATATTTCCAATGGAGCCGTGAGCGCCGCCGCGTGCGCCAGACTTACATCGGGCTTCTGCTGCTGCTCACAATGATCGTCCTGTTCGTGACCACATGGCTTGCTCTGTTCCTCGCCAAACTGGTCACGCGTCCCCTTGCGGCCTTGGCGGAGGCAACCCAGGAAATTTCCCGCGGCCGCCTCGACTTCCGCGTTGACGTTCGCGCCACGGATGAGATCGGCGACCTTGTCCGCTCCTTCAACCGCATGGCGGAGGAACTCGAAGCCAGCCGCCGCCAGCTGGAATCATCCACTCGGGACCTGGGCGCAGCGAACACGGAACTCGACCAGCGCCGCCGCCAGATGGAGACGATTCTCGAAAGCATCCCCACCGGCGTTCTTTCGCTCGACGCCAGCCGGCGTGTGACCCACACCAATCAGGCATTGCACCGCATGTTCCATCCCGAAGGACCACACGACGGCATCTCGTTCCGTCGAGGCGCGTCGTTGGCTGACGTATTCCCGGCTGACGTGCTCGAGGACTTCGAGCCTCTACTGCGGCGCGCCGACCGCATGGGCTTCACCACCAGCCAAATGGAAATGCCGCTGTCCTATGGATCTTTGAATGTGGCGGTCACCGTTGCTCCACTCCGGCATCAGGGCGAGCGCTCCGGCTACGTCGTGGTGTTCGAAGATCTCTCCGACCTGCTTAAAGCCCAGAAGCAGGCTGCCTGGCGGGAAGTCGCGCGGCGCGTCGCTCATGAGATCAAGAATCCGCTCACGCCGATCAGTCTCTCGGCCGAGCGCATTCAGAGGCATCTGGACCGGGTCACTCCAGCCGAGCGCTCGTCGATGGGAGTGGTGCGCTCCTGCGCCGAGACCATCGCCGGAGCCGTGGAAACGGTGCGCCGCCTGGTCGACGAGTTCTCGACCCTCGCACGATTCCCTGTGGCCAAGCCGCAGCCGGCCGACATCAACGAGATCATCGAAATTGCCCTCTCGATGTTCAATGGCCGGCTGGATGGAATTGCATTGCACAAATCCCTGGCTGCCGATCTGCCCAAGGTCCTGGCGGACAACGAGGCGATCAAGCGTGCGGTCGCGAATCTTGTCGACAACGCCGCCGAGGCGACTGAAACTTCCGTGGTGCGCGAAATCGAAATCTCCACCGCACTGGTCGCCAGCCGCGACGCGGTTGAAATCGCGGTCGCAGACACCGGTCATGGCGTCACTCGCGAGCTTAAGGAGAAGTTGTTCCTGCCGTACTTCTCGACCAAGAAGCGCGGCACCGGGCTGGGCCTTTCGATCGTGAGCCGGATCGTGGAAGATCACCATGGCTCAATTCGCGTAGAAGAGAATCATCCGGTCGGCACGCGCTTTATCGTAGAGCTTCCGGTTGTGCCGGAACCGACGCCGGCGGCCGTCATCGCCAAACATGTATAACATCCTCATCGTCGATGACGAAGCCGGCATTCGCGATTCGCTCGCCGGCATTTTGGGCGACGAAGGCTACTCCGCATCGTCGGCCGAAAGCGGCGAAGCCTGCCTCGAACTCTTGCGCAAGACCTCCTTCGACGTTGTCTTACTCGACATATGGCTGCCCGGGGTCGATGGGATGGAGACTCTGGCGAAAGTCCGCGAGTTCGAGAATCCGCCGGAAGTGATCATGATCTCGGGCCACGGCACCATCGAGACCGCCGTTCGCGCGACCAAACTGGGAGCCTACGACTTTCTGGAGAAGCCACTCAGCATCGAAAGGACGCTGATCGTCGTCAAGAACGCGATCGAATCGAAGCGACTGCAGCGCGAGAATGTCGACCTCAAAAAGCAACTGCAGGCCAAGAGCATTATCGTCGGCGACAGCATTCCCATGAAGGCCCTGCGCCAGCAGATCGGGCTCATGGCTCCGACGAACGGGCGCGTTCTGATCTATGGCGAATCAGGAACGGGTAAGGAGATGGTGGCGCATGCGATTCATGCCCAAAGCCTGCGCAAAGATGAGACTTTCGTTGAAGTCAACTGCGCCGCAATCCCTGAAGACTTGATCGAAAGTGAACTCTTCGGACACGTCAGAGGATCGTTTCCCGGCGCGGCCGCCGACAAAGAGGGGAAATTCCAGAGGGCCCACGGCGGCACGCTCTTCCTCGACGAAGTCGGCGATATGAGCCTGAAGACGCAGTCGAAAGTGTTGCGCACGCTGGAGGAACAGCGCTTCACGTCCGTGGGCAGCGATGAGACGATTACCGTCGATGTGCGCGTGATTGCGTCCACGAACAAGGATCTTGAAGAAGAGATTTCGCGTGGCAATTTCCGGGAAGACCTCTTCTACCGGCTCAATGTGATTCCCTTCTTCGTCCCACCTCTGCGCGAGCGAAAGGAAGACATCCCGCTATTCACGCGGCATTTCCTGAAGGAACTGGCGGCAACCTACGGACGCCGTCCTCGCGAGATCACGGACGATGCCATCGAAGTCCTGATGCGCTATTCCTGGCCGGGCAACGTTCGCGAGTTGCGCAACGTGATTGAGCGCATCGTGATCATGAATCCGACTACTACGCGCTTCGACGCTAAGCACCTGCCCCCGCTTGTGTATCGCGATGGCGGACGCCGCGCACCCAAAAGCGAGTTCTCCACGCTGCACCAGGCGCGCGATGCCTACGAGCGCGATTACATCTTAAAAAAACTCGACGAGACGCATGGCAACGTAACCCGCGCCGCCGAGGTGCTCGGGCTGGAGAGAAGTCATCTGTATCGGAAGATGAAAGCCTTGGGGATTGCAGCGAAGGAGTAAAATTCACCGTAATCTGCGCTGGCTGAGACATGAACACCTCCCACGGAGTGCGCGAAGCTAAGGAGTTCCTGGTTTCCAGAATTGTCCTCGAGGCAGAGCAAGAGGGTGTTCCGCTCTCCGAGGTCGAGCGCAAGATGCTCTACTTCTCGGAAACTGATTGGACTCTTCCCGATATGGGTGAGGTTAGCGAAGAATTTGACCGTAAATACGATCAGGATGAGTACGAAACGCGAATCGTGCAACTCGTCAGACGTGCCTATTCTCACATCTGCAGAGTGGGTGGGGATCAATACAATCGGTGGCGCTCTAGCGTTGATCTTCTTAGCAAGGGAGATCACTACATCCTTGTGATGATTGGACAAGGTGACCTGCGACCGCGAGGCGATCAGCTGAAGCTCTTTGGTGCGGGAATGCTCGCGGTGACGTTGCTATTTGCACTCGGAGGTCTCTCATGGTTCCTGTCGCACAAGTTCGGAATTGATTTCAGAAGACACTTTCCCTCAGAAGATGCGTTCGCCTTCTTCATCTGGACGGGCGCGATTTGTTTTGCGATCGCTTATCCGCTCTTTGAATTCTTCGTGGGTCGGAAAAAGAGCAATCCGATTTTCTCTAGGTGTCTAAGGAAACTGGCTGGACTAGGCCGGCGCGAAGAGTAATTCCTGCCTCGTTGGTCTACCGCTTCACCATGTGAATCTCAGTCCCGTTCTTGCGGAACTTCACTTCATCCATCAGCTGATTGATCAGAAAGATTCCACGGCCGTGGTTCGAGTAGAGGTTCTCGCCCACCGTGCAGCTCGGAATCGCGCCCGGATCGAATCCCGGACCTGGATCGCGCACTATGATGAGAATGCCGCGCTGTTCATCGCAGGCGACGAGGCATTCAATCACTTTGCTGGGATCTTCCTTTGCGCCATGGACAACTGCATTGGCCAGCGCCTCTTGCAAAGCCAACTCGATGGCGTCTTCTTTACCGTTCACGCATTTCATCTCGCGGACGGCTTCCATCACCTGCTCGACGACCTGGTCAACGGCTTTGCGGTCGGCGGCGAGTGTGACGCGCACGCGCAGGCTCAGCTTCTCTGGATCGAAGTCGTACTCCGGGAGGTGTTCCTCGGCAGAATCCCCAGTTGGCATCTTTATGTTTGGCTCTTTCGTCCTTCCCGGCCCAAGGCGTGCGCCTCCTTGATTCTAGCGGGAATCAACCAAGCTCGGCAATAACCGCAGGAATTGGCATCGCGGCATAACACAGACTAATCGTTACTGTCAGGCGCGCTTCTCGGAGTTGTCTCAGAGCCCTCTTCCTGGCGCTGCGGAAGCATGCGATGCTCCAGTTGGCGGCGCCAATCCAGTTCTTCCACGAATCTCCGCGAATCGCGCCAGCCCGGCTCTGCTTTGACGTAAAGTTCGAGAAAAACTTTCGTCCCCAGCATGCGCTCCATCTGAATCCGTGCCGATGTACCCATCTTCTTGAGCATCTGTCCGCCTTTGCCCACCAGGATTCCCTTCTGCCCTTCGCGCTCGCAATAAATCGTAGCGCCAATCCGCGTGAGCCGCTTCCCTTGTTCAAAGGTGTCGACAATCACGGTAGTCGCGTAGGGAATCTCTTCGCTGGTGTTCAACAGTACCTGCTCGCGGATGATTTCCCCGGCCATGAATCGTGCAGGTTGATCGGTGATCTCGTCTTCCGGAAAATACGCCGGACCGGCAGGAAGGGCCGCAATGACCGCCTTGAGCAATTCGTCCAATCCCTTGCGCTTCAGCGCGGAAATAGGAAACACCTCGGCAAAATCGTAGAGCTTTCGATACTCCTCGATCAGCGGCAGCAACTTCGATTTCTCGCTGATCCGATCGATCTTGTTCAGGATGAGAAATGCTTTCGCCTTCGATTGTTTCACCAAGTCGAGCGCGAACTGGTCGCGGGGATCAAGTTTGTGCGTGACGTCCACGATCACCAGCACGAGATCGCAGCCCTCGAGAGCCTCGCGCACCTCGACCATCATCTTGCGTCCTAAAGAGCTGTCGGGCTTGTGCACGCCGGGAGTATCGATGAGCACTATCTGCGCCCCGTCTTTCCCCTTGCGCTTGGGAACATGGACCACGCCTTGAATGCGGTTGCGCGTAGTCTGTGGCTTGGGCGAAATGATGGCCAGCTTCTCGCCAACAAGAGCGTTCAGCAAGGTGGACTTGCCGGCGTTAGGCCGGCCAAGAATGCAAACGAATCCGGAGCGGAATGGCATGAGAGCTTCTAGCTACTAGCTTCTAGCAAGTCTGCCGATTTGGCTAGCGGCTAGGAGCTAGAAGCTGTGTTTATATCAATTTCAACTGCCGCGGCTGCACCGCCGTGACTCGTACGCGCTCGACCTTGCGATCGGTTGACTCCAGCACCTCGAAGCGAAGGCCGTCTTCTTCTACAAATTCGCCTTTGCGCGGAATCCTTCCAGCAAGCTCGCTGACCAGGCCTGCAATCGTCGCCGAGTCCTTTCCTTCCGGCTTGGTGCCGAACAGTTCATTGAGGCGGTCCAGGTCCATGCCTCCGGAGACGATGAAGGCGCGTTCGCCATCGCGCACGATTTCGGGCTTGTCGCGCTCGTCACGGATCTCCCCAACAATCTCCTCCACCAGATCCTCGATGGTGACCAGCCCCGCGACCCCGCCGTATTCATCGACAACGATTGCCATGCGGATGTTCTGCTTCTGCATCTCGCGCAGCAAGTCGCTTCCCAGCTTGCTCTCCGGGACGAAGTACACGTCGCGCCGCATGATGCTGTCAAGCCGGCGAACGTGTGCCTCGCTGTCGGGAACCTGCAGCACGTCCTGCGTGTAAACGATGCCTTTGATGTTGTGAATGCTGCCTTCGTACACCGGCACTCGCGAGTAGTGCTTGGCTCGCAGCATCTCGATAAAGCGTTCCACGGTCGTGTCGGTCGGAACCGCAAACATCACCGGACGCGGCTTCATCGCCTCCCGGACAGTCTTGCCGCTGAATTCGACGACCGACTGGATCAGGTCCCGATCACCTTCCTGAATGATGCCCTCTTCCTGGCCGGCCTCGATCAGCGCGTCCACGGCTTCGGCCGCGGTTTCCGGTTGCTCGGTCGTGTTCTGACGGGTCAGAGTTGCTACCGACTGCAAAAATCCCAGGACGATCGTCACCGGCATCACCAGGTAGATGAGCCCCTTCACAACCAGCGTAAACCGGGCTAACCACTCGCCCCTTGTGCGAGAGAAAAACACGAACGGCAGAAAGCGATTGCACAGCACGATGATCAGCAGAAGGCCAAATGCCGCCTGCAGGACGTCATAGATGCTCCAGTCCGGATATCGAAACACCAGATAGCCGATCAGAACCGCGATCGCCGCGGTCGTCAACTGCTCCAGGACAGCCATGGATAGAGCCGCACGGGAGCGCGAGACTCCCAATCTAGGCTCAATCCTCTGTTCGAAGACGTCGATATTGTCCTGGAAATCGCGAGACAGGAATTTTCCGGCTTCCTGATACACACGGTCCACGTAGGAGACCAGCGTCAGCAGCCCAACTAGGAGGAGCAGCACGAACGCAACAGAAAGGATCATGCGCTCCTCCGCACGCTCCTCAAACGCGATCGGCTGTAGGACGTCGCCGGCCTGCTTTCATCTGGCTCGCCGCGTTCGGTCAGAGATAGGGGAAGACCGAGCTTCCGGCGTAGGATCGCTTCTTTCCGCGCCATCTGTCCATTATCGCGCTCGTGATCGAAGCCCGCCAAATGCAGAATCCCGTGCAGCGCCAGCACCTTCACTTCAAGAGCAGCCGAGTGACCAAGACTGGCAGCGTTTTCGCCGGCGATATTGGCGGAAATGGCGATCTCTCCGGCGAATGCCCGTTTACGACTGCCGTTGACAGAAGCCTCGGAGGGAAACGACAGCACGTCGGTGGTCTTGTTCTTCTTCCGAAATCGAAGGTTCAGCACACGCATTTCTGCGCTGCCGGTAAGCAGGACGTTTACTCCTCCTGAAAGCCCGGCGGCTCGCCGCGCGCGCAGAACAAAGCGCCCCAACCCCTGCAGCGCTCAGTCCCGCGACCTTCTTTTTTAGAATGATCAAAGCGGCAACCTTTCCACCGTTGCCCAAAAGCAAACAGGAGGGCCAAGTGCAGCCCTCCCGCGATCCAGTGTGCACTACTGCCTTGTTTCAGGGGGCGAACTCTTCTCCTGCTCCGGAGGATTGGACGGCCTCTCGGCAACGTTGAGCTCGGCGCTCTTCGTTTCCCCCAGCAGCAGCAATTGCTGTTCGGCAACCCGCACCTTGTGTTCGTCGTAGGCCCGAACAATGCGCTGCACCAGGTGATGACGCACCACGTCGCCTTCGTCGAAGTGTACGAACGCCAATCCGTTCACGTTTTTGAGCACTTCAACGGCTTCGAGCAAACCGCTGCGGCGGGCGTTGGGCAGATCGATTTGCGTCACGTCGCCGGTGATCACCGCCTTGGAGTTGAATCCCAGTCGAGTGACGAACATCTTCATCTGCTCAGAGGTCGTATTCTGCGCCTCGTCGAGAATGACGAACGAATCGTTCAGCGTACGCCCGCGCATGAAGGCAATCGGCGCGATCTCGATCACATTCTTCTCCAGATAGCGATCGACCTTCTCCGGATCGAGCATGTCGTACAACGCGTCATACAGCGGACGCAGGTACGGATCGATCTTGTCTTGCAAGCGTGCCCGGCAGAAATCCCAGGCGCTCGCCAGCTTCCACCGCAGGACGCGCCAGAATGATCCGGTTCACCCGCTTCGCCAGCAGCGCAGAGATCGCCATCGCCACGGCGAGGTAGGTCTTCCCTGTTCCCGCCGGCCCGATGCCAAACACCATGTCGTGCTTCTCGATGGCTTCGAGATAGCGGCGCTGATTGCTGCTCTTGGGCTGAACCGTTCGCCGTCCGAAGGAGCGCTGCTTGCCGGCGTCAGCCAGGCCGCGCAGCGTCGAATTCGGATCCGAAATCAGTACCCGCAACATGCTGTTCAGGTCGCCGTTATTGAAGGTATAGCCGGAGCGCTGCAGGCTCTCGTAATCGGTGAACACCTGCTCGGCGCGAGCCACCTCGCGCGCTGCGCCCTCCAGTTCAATGGAGTTCGCGCGAAGATTGATGGTGATGTTCAGGCCGTCTTCCAGGAGCCGTACATTCTCGTCCCGGGGCCGAACAGCGTCTCGATGTTGGGACTAACCCCAATGCTTTTCTTCATGCTTTTGCTTTACGTTGGTGTGCCACCGGCTGGTACGCGGGATTCGAGCTCAACTCTGAATCCGGCGAAGGCGAACACCTCTGCCTGCTTTCGGACAAAGCAGGGTTTTGCTTGGAGACGGGATCAGTCGAACTGCGCATGCCCAGTGGGCAGGTCACTACCATTAACTAAAAGCCTACCCCGGGAATCCGAGCGAGTCAATGGGAACAAATCCTAAGCCGTAGCCGACGCGACATCGCGTGCAGACGCCGGTACTGCCCGGGTGCGCGCCCACTCGCGGAGAGCGGCGATCTCCTCGGCCCGGGTGGTCGAAAGGGGCACGGTCTGCGCCAAGGCATCGATCAGAGATTGCGTCGTGACCTGCTTCTTCTCGGAATAAGCAGCGTAGAGCGCGCCCTGGACGGCGGCATCGATCTCGGCCCCTGAATAGCCATTCGCGGCGGCAGCCACCTTTTCAAGATCGAACTCGGCGGGATTCCTTTTCCGCTTTGCCAGTTGGATCGAGAAGATCTGCTTGCGCTCCACCTGATTCGGCAGATCGACAAAGAACAATTCATCAAAGCGTCCTTTGCGAATCAGTTCGGGAGGTAGCACCGTGACGTTATTACAGGTGGCGGCGACAAACACCGGCGCCTTGCGATCCTGCATCCAGGAGAGGAAAGAAGCAAGCAGCCGCGATGAAACTCCGGCGTCGGCTGATGCGGAATCCGGACCGCTCCCCGCAAAAACCTTTTCCAACTCATCAATCCAGAGCACGCACGGAGCGAGACCTTCCGCAACCTGGAACACCTTGCGAATCCGCTTCTCTGTCTCGCCGATGTACTTGTCATAGACCGCCGACGTGTCGAACTTCACCAGTGGCAGCTTCCATTCTCCGGCAACAGCCCGCGCACAAAGCGACTTGCCGCAGCCCTGTACGCCGAGGATGATTACCCCATGCGGAGGCTCCAGGCCAAATTCGCGGGCGGAATCCTCCCACGCTCCGCGGCGCTGCCCCAGCCAGTGCTTGAGGTTCTCCAGCCCGCCTATGCTCGCCATGTTGTCGAAGGCCTCGATGAATTCGAGCATCCCCGAATGGCGCAGCAACTGCTTCTTGGCTTCGAGGACATCGGTGACCGTCTCCGGGCACAAGGCGTAGCGCGTCACCACAGCCTGCGAGATGGCGCGCTCAGCTTCCTCTTCCGTCAGGCCGCGCAGGTTGGCCGACATGGCATCGACTCCGGCAGCGTCCAACTGCAGCTTGAGCGTATAGGTCTTGGACAGCCGGGTGAAGGTATCGTGGACAATATCGTGCAGACGGTCGCGATCCGGCAACGGCAAATCGAAATATTCGACCAGCTTGGTCAGCTCGGCGGGCACACTGATTTCAGGAGCCGTGATGATAACGGTGCGTCGGTTCGCCGAGAATTTCTGCCCCACGTCACGCAGCCGGCGAACCACGACCGGATCGTCCATGTGCCGGTGAAAGTCTTTCAGGATGAAGACGGCCTCGACCGTCATCGACTCCATATTGGCAAGAGCCTGCACGGGTTCGCGAGTGTTGTAAATCGATCCGCCGGCGGCAGCCGCGGCGGCCTCATTGCCCATTGAACTCATCACCGCGCGCGTGAGTCTATCGGATTCCCCTGTACCGGGACTGAGTACAGTGTGGGGCTGGGCTAAATGTCCGGCGTTGACTCGCGTCCACCCTGCGGATTGATCGATGCGTGCCTGCTGCGGATTCTTTGGACTTTCCGCAGCAGCATTCGATCCCGAGCGCGTCAGACCATCGGCGATGCTCCACTCGAAGGTTGCCATGTTCAACTCGGAACAGGCCGTGCGCACCAGGTTGACGGCGCGCATCTCCTCCGACGTCTCCATCACGACAATCGGCGTCGAGGAGTTGATGAGCACTTTGAGGCGATCGAGTCCGTCAGGCATTGCAACCCTTGAACCACAAAGGACACGAAGGAGCACGAAGGGGATTCTGTGCGGGTTTCCTTGGTGTGCCTTCGTGTCCTTTGTGGTTTATGAATTTTGAATCTTCACGTGCGCCCATTCGTTTGACCCACCGAGGACTGCTCCCCTATAATATGGAATTCGGACCCACCCGAATATCTCTCTGCAGACACGAAGGTAACGAACCACACATGGCAAATCATCTTTCAGCGCTGAAGCGCGCCCGCCAGACCGAACACCGCACCACGCGTAATCGCGCCAACACTTCCTCCCTGCGTACCCAGTTGCGCGACATGCGCGAGGCCATCGCCAAGGGCGACAAGGCTGCCGCCGAGCAGATCTATCGCAAGACCGTCTCCGCCCTCGACAAGGCCATCCAGAAGGGCACGCTGCACGAGAACACCGCGTCGCGCTACAAGTCCCGCCTGGGCAAGCACGTCACGGCTATGAAGTAGGGTGGCAACTCTCTGCCGTCAGCGAAATCTGGGCAGACCGCTCATTGCAGTCTTCATTTTGATTGTTGCGAACGCACTTCCATTTACCGCACGGGCGGCTGTCGGGTGGGCTGAGGACGCGAAAAGCCGCACGACTGCCCCAGAAGGGCTATAATTATTGAAGGGGCGGATACGTCCTTCTCCTCTTTCAGGTCTTCTGACCTAAGCCAGTCTATCTGAAGTTCCTCCACACCTTAGGCCTTTCAGCGAGCCTTCGAGCCCGACGGGTTGGACTTCGCAACTTTCATCCCGGCGGGACGCGGAACTTGCCAAGAACGGGCGCATCCATGAACGCAACTGATATTACCTTCGGTCTGTTTATCGTGTTCTTCACGATCCTGCTGCTCTGGTGGATCCGCAGGCCGAGACTACAGTTCAGCGGGTTTCGATCACAAAGGATATGTCCATTGTGCGGATTGATCACATCCCGATTCAGTCCTCGTTGCCTGGAGTGTGGCAAGCGCATTATGACAGCGAAGTAGCCGATTCCATAGAAACAACCTCTTGGAGATAAAACATGAAGAACATCAAGTTTGTTGTGAAAGTGAACCGAGGGGGTGCTCGTGGCCCTGCTTATGTGCAGCGGATCGATCGCACTCCTCTCCAGATGACAAACGACCGCAAGCTAGCCCTGCTGATGGGCAGATTCACTGCCGAGGACACCATCAAATCTCTCGAGAACTCCCGCTGCAGCCCGGAACTGGTGTCAGTACCGGTCAGCACCTAGCATCTGCACGGAGGATGGTGAGCCATGCTTGCCAAGTGCGCGAATCCGTTGTGCCCGGCCTCGTTTCGTCATCTTGCGGACGGAAGGCTGTTTCGGCTGGAAACAGAGCCGCGTTTCTCTTTGCCTAATTCCCGGGAGACCGAGTATTTCTGGTTATGCGAACCCTGCTCGGCGGGGACGACCCTGCGTCTGACCCTGGACGGACGAGTGGTCGCGACCGGATTGGCAGACGCTTTCTGCAACGGCCCCTACGTCGCGCTCAACGCGGTGGACCGAAAGCATGGGGCATTCCTCCGCAGCATTAGCTTTCTTCCTAGAACCCATCCCAAAGGTACCTAAAGATCCTTCCCGAAATATCCCGCCAGAGACTTTGGAAAATAGACTTCGGAACACGGAATCAGAGAACTGAGGAAACGTTCAGTCTCCCCGCACCGCCTTGCTTCATGACCCGCCCTCTTTTTAGAGTGACAGACTCCACGGTTATTTAACGCATTCGAGCTACGACACAGACTCGATGAGGACTAGAATCATGCAGGAGGTTACGGGACATGGGAAAAGACCGGGAGCCGGAGAACATCTCGCGACGGAATTTCATGGTACGCACTGCGATGGGCGGTGCGGGGCTGGCGATTGCGAATGAAATTCTGAGTGAGAATCTTCTCGCCGCGATACCGAAGAAAAGCGCAAGCGCCACCATGATCGGCGTTCCATTCGAGGCGCGAGAGCGAGTTCGCTTGGGAATCATCGGAGTCGGTGGACGGGGCACGAGTCTGCTGCGCGACCTGCTGGCGGTGGACGGTGTCGAAGTGAAGGCCATCTGTGACCTGGTGCCGGAAAAGGTGGAACATGCCCAGAAAGCTGTGACGGACGCAGGCCAGCCCAAGCCTGCCGGCTTCACGAAGGGCGATTCGGATTTCAAGAATCTGAATCAACTTGACCTCGATATCGTGTACATCGCGACTCCGTGGAACTGGCACGTGCCGATGGCAGTCGACACAATGAAGAACGGCAAGCATGCCGCAGTGGAAGTGCCGGCGGCGACCACGTTGCAGGAATGCTGGGACCTGGTGAATACTTCCGAGGCTACGCGCAAGCACTGCGTGATTCTTGAGAACTGCTGTTACGGGTCGTCGGAGATGACCGTGCTGCAGATGGTGCGCGATGGAGTCTTCGGCGAGATCACGCATGGCGAAGCCGCGTATCTCCACGATCTGCGCGGCATCGTGACCGCGAACGAAGGCGAGGGTTTGTGGCGGCGGGTGCCTCACATGCAGCGCAATGGCAATCTATATCCGACTCACGGTCTGGGTCCGGTGGCACATTACATGGATATCCACCGCGGCGACCGCTTCGATTACATGGTGTCGGTGAGTTCGTCCGAGGCGTCACTGAGCGCGTATGTGAAGGCAAAGTTTCCCGACGGAGATCCCAAGCGCGCCGAAAAGTACATTTGCGGAGATATGAATACCAGCATCATCAGGACGGTGAAAGGACGCACGATTCTGCTGCAGCATGACGTGGTGAATCCGCGGCCTTACAGCCGGCTCAACATGATTCAGGGTACGAAAGGCCTGTTCGCTGACTATCCGCCGCGTGTTTTTGTGGATGGGCAAAGGGACGAGGAATGGCAGAAGATCGACGCTTTCAATGAGAAGTACGAGCATTCTCTCTGGAAGGACAATGGAGAAATGGCCCGCAAAACGGGTGGCCACGGCGGAATGGATTACATCATGAACTACCGCCTGATGGATTGCCTAAAGCGCGGTTTACCTCCCGATATGGATGCCTACGATGCCGCGGCGTGGAGTGCCCCGACTCCGCTCAGTGAGGCATCAGTAAAGCAGAGTGGCGCTCCACAGAAGTTTCCGGATTTCACGGGAGATCACTGGAAAACCAGATCAGACTCCGGGTTCGCGGGATAAGAAATAGCCCACTTCTCCCAACTTCCGGGAGAAGTCAGGCACTCGGTTCGTGCGTTGCGGGAGGATCCTTATGAGCGTGCAGGTCGAGAGCCCGGAACCAGCAGTAGTGACCAGGGAACCTGTCGAGAAGCCAGCGGGCAGCGAGCGACTGGTCTCGCTCGACGTGTTCCGGGGAACCGTAATGGCGCTGATGCTGGATGAGTATCTGCAACTGCCGGAGGTGGCGCGCTCGTTTCCGCACAGTGCACTGTGGAGCTTCATCGCATTCAATACCGAGCATGTGCCCTGGCAAGGGTGCTCGCTGCACGACCTGATCCAGCCTGGATTTTCGTTCCTCGTGGGCGCGGCGATGCCGTTTTCCATTGCGAGCCGGACGGCCAAAGGCCAGACCTTTTGGCAGTTGTTCCGACACGCGGTGTGGCGGGCTGTGTTGCTGATGGCGCTGGGCATCTTTCTTCGATCCATAGGGCACCGCCAGACTTACTTCACTTTCGAAGACACCTTGACGCAGATTGGACTGGGCTACGTGTTCCTGTTCCTGCTGGCGTTCACGCGGGTGCGAACGCAAGTGATCGTGGCGCTCGTAATCCTGATCGCGTTTTGGGGAGCTTTTGCGCTTTATCCGGCGCCGGGTCCAAACTTTGACTATGCACGGGTGGGGGTACCGCCGAACTGGGAACACAACTACACCGGCTTCCTTTCGCACTTCAACAAGAACTCGAATCTGTCGTGGGCCTTCGACGGATGGTTCCTGAATCTTTTTCCCCGCGAGCAGCCTTTTGTCTTCAACGAGGGGGGCTGGTCAACGCTAAGTTTCATTCCCACGCTGGCGACCATGATTCTTGGATTGCTGACCGGCGAATGGCTCAAGAGCACGCGATCGAAAGAGAAAAAGCTGCGCGGACTGGTAATCGCAGGTATCGTGTTAGCCCTGTCGGGCCTGATCTTCCAATGGGCCGGGATTTGCCCGATCGTGAAGCGGGTGTGGACATCGTCGTACACGCTTTATAGCGGCGGCCTGGTCATCCTGATACTGGCGGGTCTTTACGCCCTCATCGATTGGAAAGGACGGCGGCGCTGGGCATTTCCGCTCATTGTGATCGGAATGAATTCGATCGCCATCTATGTGATGAGTTGGACCATGGGGCGCTTCTTTTCTCAAGCGCTCGCACGCCATTTGGGAAGTCTCATTGCGGTGGCCGGGCCAACGTTCCAGCCCGTCGTCCAGGGGTTCGGAGTGATTTTAGTCTTCTGGATCATCCTGTATTGGATGTACCGGCGAAAGATTTTCCTGAGAATTTAAGGTTTAGGGCAAATTCAGGTCGTTCCGCAACATCCAAAAGGAGCTTTAATAACATTTCGCGGAGCTGTTTTGGGAGGAACGCTTGGCTAAGACTCGGATCCCTGAACAACAATCTGCTGTGCAAGGAAGCTCACGCCTGCGGGTATTGGGCATTGTGCTCGCAGGAGGCAAAGGAACCCGGCTGTATCCCCTGACGCGCGAACGGGCAAAGCCTGCAGTGCCCTTTGGCGGGAAATACCGCATCATCGATTTCGTTCTCAGCAATTTCGTCAATTCCGGAATCTTTTCGATTTACGTGCTGACGCAGTTCCGCAGCCAGTCACTGCTGCAGCACTTGAGCGAAGGATGGCAGTTCGGCGGAATGCTGAAAAGCAATTTCATCACCAACGTTCCAGCCCAGATGCGCTCGGAGAAAGAATCGTGGTACCAGGGAACGGCCGATGCCATTTTTCAGAACATCAATCTCGTCGAGCAGTCCGACCCGCACCTGGTGGCCATCTTCGGCGGCGATCATATCTATCGCATGAACGTCGCCACCATGATCGACTTCCACATGGCGAAGCAGGCGGAAGTGACAGTGGCAGCGATCCCGGTTGCGCGGCACCAGGCTGTGGAATTCGGCGTGATCGAGGCCGCTGCCGATGGCCGCATCATGGCCTTTCACGAAAAGAAGGCGGAGGCTCCCACCATGCCCGGCGATTCCAGCCGAGTCTATGCCTCTATGGGCAACTACATCTTCTCGACGCGAACCCTCCTGGATCTACTTACCACGGATGCAAAAGATCCGAACAGCCGGCGGGATTTCGGCATGGACATCCTGCCGAAACTTGCCGGGAACGCGCCGATGTACGCGTACAACTTCGAAGCCAACCGCATTCCAGGCGAGGTCGAAGACTCGGCTCCTTATTGGCGCGACGTAGGAACTATTGACGCCTACTACGAAGCCAACATGGACTTGAATCATGTGAAGCCTGAACTCAATCTCTACAACCGTGAGTGGCCCGTACGCAGCACGAGCTACCCGGATCCGCCGGCGAAGTTTGTGTTCGATGAAGACGGACGCCGCGGCGAGGCGCTCGACAGCATCGTGTCTGGAGGATGCATCCTTTCGGGTGGTCTGGTGCGCCAGTCGGTCCTGGGACGCGGCGTGCGGGTGCACACGGGCGCGGTGGTCGAAGGCTGCGTCATCATGGACAACTGCGACATCGGGCGGCACGCCAAAGTGCAGCGAGCAATTTTAGACAAGAACGTTCGCATTCCGGCAAATACCGAAGTCGGCTTCGATCTGGAGGCTGATCGAGCGCGTGGGTGGCACGTGACGGAGTCGGGGATCGTAGTCATCGGACGACAGCATAGCCCAGTCCCAATGGCGGCAATGTTCGCCTGAGCATCACTCCTCGGCTCATCCAGCAGCAAGGACGGATGGCCCGGCTTTTGATCTTGCCGAAGCCATCCTAACTGTGCCGACTACGGTTGCTCCATTCTTGACCGTCCCCGTGCCGCTTTCTGCCGCCGTCCGGACTTCACCGTTGCGGTCAATCGTACGGACTGCCCATAGGAACTTGTAGTCGGATCAGGTGTGAGAAGTGGTCGTCGTCGCAGCCAATCCGACTGTCCTTTGCCTTCTGAGCTATTGCACTGGATGTGCCGCTCAAGTACAAGGAATTGCCATTGTACGTGGCAGTAATCGAGTGCGATCCAGACGTCAGTTTTGAAACAACAAGCGTGGATTTGCCCGAGCCCGAGCAGGTACCAGTACCCAGGGCGTTCGTGCCGTCTTTAAATGTCACTGACCCATTCGGGGTTCCGCCGTACCGCGCAGTGACCGTAGCGGTCAGCGTAACCGACTGTCCATACACCGAGGGATTCGGTGAAGAGATCAGCGCAGTTGTGGTCGGCGCCTTGTTCACCACCTGCGTCACTGCCAGGGAAGTGCTGGCGGGAAGGTGCGCGTCTCCCGCATACGTTGCCTTGATCTGAGTCGTAGTTACCCCCAGGGCGCTCGTAGTCAGTTGTGCTGAGCCGCTGTGCAGCACCGCAGTCCCTAGGAACGTGCTGCCTCGGTTGAACGTTACCATCTCTCCATCCGGCGGTATAGCACCGGTTTCGCTATTGATCTTCGCCGTGAACGTCACCGGCTGTCCATATGCCGACGGGTTCACTCCAGACGAGAGTGCGATTGTCATCGTCCTCGCGTACTGGGCGACTGGTGCAGTCGAGATCACGTCCACAGCCTGCGGAGCACTGGGCCCAGAAAACGGCGATTCTTTGAGCGTCAGCAACCAGTTTGGAGCCACACGGAAAGCCGAAATGCGACCGGGACTTGTGACATAAACGTAGCCGCCCGATGCATCCAAGGCCATTGCCGTTGGATTTTCTCCAACGGTGAAGGGCGCATTCGTCATGGGCACAGGAGTCGGGCGAGTAGTTGTAAAAGTGTATGCGGATAGATTGTTGGATGACCGATTGAGTGCGAAAAGAAAATTCAATTGAGAGGCAAGAGTGCTGAACTTGGAGACTGAAATTGCGCTCGGGTTCAGTCCCGCCGCAATGCTCGATGGACTCACCGGACTCAGGGCGCCAGGTGTGCCCGCTGCGTAGCCAATTGCAAACTGGCTTACCGTGTTGGCGCTTTCGTCGTAGGAAAAAACCCATCGGTTCTCGCAATCAAGGGTTAAGCCGAATGGACCTCCTGATGCACCGGTTAAGTACGGCGATCCGGACATCGACATCAATTTCCCATTCGAGTTGTTAAAGATGAAGCCATAGATGCGTCCTGATCCAGAGTCCGCCACGTATAGAAATCGTCCTGAGTTGTCCATTACCAACTGTGTCGCAGATGTTGCCGCCAAAACAGTGACTGAGATCTTCGTCAGAGCTGTGGTTGGATGAATCGAATACGTCCAGAGTTCATTGGTCCCGGAATTGATGTTGAACAGGTATCCACCTGTTGTATCCACTAATAAAGCGATTGGCCGGTTTCCGCCCACAAAAGGCGAACCAGTTACCCTAGTCAGAGCGCCAGTCGTCTGATTCACTCGAAAGGCCGATACGTTGTTGGAATCCTGATTCGCCGCGAATAGAAAACGGCCCTGCGGATCATGTGCAAGAGCGGTCGTATTGGCCCCACCGGTTAAAACTGGGCCTCCCACGCTCGAAAGCCGCCCTGAACGCGAATCGAGCGCGAAGACCGAGATATCGTTCGTCCCACCGTTCGCTATGTAAAGGAATGAGGCATAGTTGTAATACTGGTACAGCATCACTGGTGCGCGAGGCACCTGTGTAAAATCGAAGTCGTTCATCAGGTTTCCCAAAATTGGGGCGTTTTCCCGCACGTTAGGCCTGGAATCAGGTCTGCCGTCAGTGGTCGGATCGAGCCTCTTCCCGTTCAGGAATACATCCTCGATAAATTTCAAATAGGCATCATGGCTCAGATATTGATGGTCGATGTACCCAGACTTAGCGTAGGGGCTGATTACAAGCCCAGGTACCCGGATGCCGTATCCGTTGATGTCAACCTGTGGTGGATTCAAATGGTCATAAAAACCGCCCCAATCATCCCAGGATAGAAAAATGGCTGTGCTGCCCCAATTCGGGCTGGTCATGATCGCATTGATAAGCCCCGTCACGTAGGCTTGACCTGCCGCGATCGGATTCGCCGGGTGTTCACTGTTGGCCATATTGGGAATAATCCACGAAACCTGTGGAAGAGTTCCATTCCGGGCGTCGATAAACAATTGGTCGAAGGGTACGATGTTTCCCAGTTGATCATTCACTTGTACATCCTGAAAGAGCGGCAGCGGGTTCCAATAACCCGGGCTCATCCCACCCTGCGTACCCGGTGCGCATTCCATTTCTTCGGGTTCGCAATCGGGCTCCGAGCCTGACTCGACGTAGTACTTCCACGAGATCCCATTCGCGTGGAGCAAGTGCGTGATGTCGGTCCAGCCATATTGCCCCGCAGAATCGGTGGGAGGACCCGAGATATTGCTCACGCACGTCATCGGATCGTTCGGATTGCTGCAGTAAGCCGACCAGCCGGACACCATGTATAGATGCGCCGGTAGACTATAGGAACTGACTGGTTCGTAAAGGTTGTCCTGCAAGACGAATTTGCGGGCGTATGTCCAGTAATTCGGTATCTCTCGATCGGTGTGATAGCTCATTACATCGAGAGCTGCTCCAGTACATTGCGGGATGATAAGGTTGCCGCAATTCTGTTTACCTATCTCCCACTCCGCTACGAAACCATCCATCTTGCCGTTGTTCACGTCCGCTACCGCGGCGGGAGCAACATGGGGACCACCAAAATTGACTTGGTTCGGCGAGTGATAAGGACGCAGACAAATGCCGGCGAGCGGATCAGGCACGCATACGCTGGGAACTCCGCTGGCATTGCGCGGAATTCCATGTGCCCCAGGGTATGTCCCGAAATAGTGATCGAATGTACGGTTCTCTTGCATGATGATGACGATGTGTTGGATGAATCCAGTTGCGGGCGAAGTGGCCCTGAGTTGTTGAGAACTTGCTGAGTTGCTGACTGGGACTTTCTGCGCTGCCGAAATGGTCAATGCGGTAAAGAAGCCAATTACAAGAAACAGGCATTTCCCCAATAACGAAGAATGATTGCAATGCATGATTTTCCTCCGTAAGCACGAGATTGTTAGGACGGAACGGCCAAGGGGAAGTAGGGTCGCTGACGTCGCTGAGCCTCGACGTGCTGGCGCGTGTTAAGTGAATTCGCTGGAGAAACAGATTACCGACGAGCGCTTTCAGTTGCAGTGATCCCGCGCACACCACGCCTCCAAGACGACGGGTGGCCCACTTTTCATCTGGTTGAATTCATCACGACTGTATGCCTCGCCGTTCAGGGCAATGGTGCTGCCGGTCCCTGAACTAGCCACTGCATAAAAGCCGCCCCAGGTGTCCGGAGCGCTGCTCTCGGCCCAAACTGCAATCGGAGGATATCCCCCCGCCCCAGTTGTTCTATTGCTGATAATGTGCGCGGGCCAACTAGGAGCTTTGGTTCCGATCCCGATGTTGCCCCTGCTTGAAAGATTGTGGAGTTTCCTATCCGGTGTGGTCCCGTAAAAACGGGAACATAGTTAATGGTGCCGGCGCCTTCGATATCGTCGATCTTTGTGTTTTGCGCGACCGCCGAAGACCCCGCGAGTAAGCAAACTGCGACAGCTGAAACAATCTTGATCTTCATCTTTGTTCTCCATTCCTCACGAAAGTAGCTTCTACTCGTGTTTGTGCCCCAGGTTCTGCATGAGGGAGGAGTGCCGACAGCTGACCTGTCAAAATCCCCAGAACGGTTCCCCAGCATAGAATCCTCGCGCTCCTGCCTGTTCCGGGTTAAACCTCGCGATGCATCCCCCGCAAGCGACAAGGACCGTCGCCGCGGTATGTCGACCTGTGTCAGGTTGTTTCTGCGCGATAAAGCGCATTTTCCTGAGGGACGTGGAAATGGATTCAAATCCCGGAAAGTCGCAAGGGGCACTTACTTTCAAGATCCCATCTGAGGCGATGAGGTTTTACACATTCGGTTGGGCTAGGCGCCGATGTCCAGACACAGCGGCATCTATGTCTTTGAAAAAGCAAGGCAGTTCCAAGAACCGGGTGCTCCATCGCTGGGGTTTTCTCGCGCTTCGTATGAGCACCGAATCCCCCCGACAAAGTGCGACATTCCCAACGAGTCGCGTGGTGTCAATTGCACGGCACTCACGAAGGCACTACTCTCGGGCAATTCTTGAAAAGATTCACGTTTGAAAAAGGAGATTTCCATGCCTTTCTTGGCCCGCAAACCCAAGTTTCGCCCGTTCTCTCTGCTGGTCTCGATCTTGTTGTTCCCGGTACTGACCCTACCGGCAACCTACTCATCGGAGTGACCTATGCCTTCGCGCTGGAGTCTACCTGTCCGTCTGATCGATCTCCAGAATCGCTTTCGATCTCCCTACTCTCTGCGCTGGTTGCGGAGGGTAGGATCTTCGTTTCGGTCAATCGGGAAACGCTCGGTCAACTGGCGGCTCCGAGATCCTCGAGTGGCGCAACCTGGCGTTCGAGAGAGCCACATTCCGGCTCCACGATCGTTGTACAAATGCCCGAATCAAGGTAGACTCTCTCGATCACCCGGCAGTCGTTTGGGGAGCGCACGCATGGCCGCCGAGGGGACGCACCACCCTCCTTTGGACAACGAAGATCTGTTAGAAGGTTGGAAAGCGATTGCCGACCACCTGGATAAGACGGAGCGAACCGTCCAACGCTGGGAAAAGAGCAAAGCGCTCCCGGTTCGGCGTCTGAAGGTCAGCACGGCGGAGGAACAGGGCCGGGTCTTTGCCTCTAAAGCCGAATTGGATGCATGGTGGCGAGAAATCCTCGCCAGGCCAGAAGAGAATATTGATCTCCGTGCGGATCTGGACACACCTCCTCCGGATACAACTCCCGCCTTTTCGTCTGAGAATCCTCCTGCTCCTCGCCCTGAACTGCCGCGCCGGCGGCTAAGAGTGAAGGTCCGAGTTTGGATCGCCGTCACTTTCGGACTCGCTGTCTTGGTCATCGGCGTGGTGTTGATCTCGGATCCAATCGGCAAGCTGCGCATGACTCCGGCTCAAGGGAGAGTCACGCTCGCAGTTCGGCCGTTCAAAGACTTGGATGCCAATCCCTCGTGGGAGTTCGTGGGGGCGGGGTTAACCGAGGAGATGGTGACGCGCCTCGGTCAGCTTCATCCGCACCAAATGCTTGTGGTCCGACTGACCCCTGGCTACGCTGCTGCCTCACCCGAGCGCCTGGCCAAAGATATCCGAGCAGACTATGTGCTCGAAGGGGGCGTTCGCAAGATCGCAGATCGTGTCGCCATCACGGCCCAACTCATCCAGGTCAACAGTCAGAGCGTCGTCTGGGGTCAACACTACGAGCGCGAAGTGAAGGATCTGTTGCGCGTTCAGGATGAGGTCGCGGCTGCCATCACTAGGGAGGTCTTGAACAGCCTGCCGCACGCTGGCGCCCCCGCCCGGGAGGTAAACCGCGATGCGTATCTGGCCTACTTGGAAGGCCGGCATTTCTGGAACAAGCGTACGACCGAAAGCCTGACGCGCGCCCGTGCGCTCTTTCAGAAATCCATCGACATCGATCCGAGCTATGCACCGTCCTATGCGGGGCTGTCGTATTGCTACGAACTGCTCGGTTCCGCGCCGTACACGGCCCTGCCCCCGAATGAGGCATTTCCTAAAGCGGAAGAGGCAGCGAAGAGAGCATTGGAATTGGACAACACACTCGCCGAGGCCCACGTCGCATTGGGATATTCCGAGATGGTGTACGAACGGAACCTGTCGGAAGCTCATCAGGAATTTTCCCTCGCCTTGCAGTTGCACCCGGACTATGCCACCGGCCATCAGTTCTACGCGTACTACCTCACCGCCATTGGGGATCTGAAGAATGCGATCACGGAGCGCAAGCGCGCGTTGGAACTGGACCCGGTGAACCCTTTGCTCAGCTCGGCTCTGGGCGAGGCCTATTACCAGAATCGCGAATTCGATCGAGCGATTGAACATAACTCCAGGTCGCTCGAACTGGATCCTAGTTATGCCATTGCGATGGTGAACATCGGCAGGGCGTATGAGATGAAAGGAATGCATGCAGAGGCTCAAGGCGCGTTCCAGAAGATTCTGGCCGTCGCCCCCAACGACCCCGCAGTCGTCGCCTTAATAGGTCACGAGTACGCGAGCTCCGGAGACAAGGTGAAAGCACTTCAGACCATTTCGCATCTGAAGCAGCTTTCCGCTCACGGCTACGTGCCCCCGATCTATATGGCGTTGGTTTACACGGGGCTCCACGACCTCGACAACGCCTTCGTTTGGCTCAATCGCGCCGCCGACGAACATTGCGAGTATCTGTTGTACCTGCCGAGCGAACCTCTCGCAGACCCTCTACGCGGCGATCCCCGCTTCCAGCAGTTACTCGACCGGCTGGGATTGAAACCGCTGGGGGCTACCCACGTTGCGTCGCAGTAGCAGCATAGCTGCCACAGCCACAGAACCACCCTTGAGTTTTCTGCCGCCGTCTTCTCGGGCTTCCGCAGTGGTACCCGGCAAACGCGCGGCATACTGCGACAAGCCGCTCCTGACAGGCCTTGTCGCTTGCGCGCCTCGACAGAATCGCCTACGTTCGCGCCATGAAAAGCGCACTCGCAGCTTTCGCATGGCTAGTGACCTCGATCTTCGTGTCTGAGTTTCTTGGCTACTTGCTGCATCGCCTTCTGCACAGCGGAAAGATCGGGTTCCTAAGCCGCAGTCACATGCGGCACCATCTGGTGCTCTACGGACCTCTGCAGCCGCAGCGGTCCGGGCCCGAATACCACGACGCCACCACAGACTCGGTCGCCCTCGGCAATGTCGGCTTGGAGTGGCTGATTCCCGGTGCGATGCTTCTGCTCACATCGATCGTCGTGCTCCACTGGCTGCACGTGACTCTCTTCCACCGGGTTGTGTTCGTCGCTGGAACCCTCGCCTGGAGCTTTCTGATGTTCAGTTATCTGCACGACCGCATGCATGAGGCCGGCCATTGGATGGAGCGGAACCGGTGGCTCAGGCGGTGGTTCGTCGCCGCACGCGAAGCGCATGACATCCATCACTGGACCCTGAACGACGAAGGCTTTATGGACAAGAACTTTGGCATCGCGTTCTACTTCTTCGACCGGGTATTTGGCACGCTGGCCAGTGGCTGGCCGGTGTTTAACCGGCGCGGATATGACAGGGCTCTGCATCGATTCCGAGATCTACTGGAGAGTCCCGACTCAAGTCCGAAGTCCTAGGAGCTTGCGGAAAAACTTCTGAATGCCGGTTGTACCGTGGAAGAGCGGCGCTTTAGCGCCGCGTAAAGCGCCGCAGAATCAACAGTGGGCTTCAGCCCCAGTGGTCGCCTATCGCAGCGATTCGGAGTTTTTCCGCAACCTCCTAAAGGTCTGGAGAGAGGTAAGCAACGAAACCCGGGTGGCCCCACCCTTTCCGCCTCCAGGATGCGTGGCCCAACCTTTGCGCCGTTCTGTTCAGTCCCATGTCTGCGTCGAAGGATCCCTATTATTTCTCCGCAAAAAAGAAACGCCCGGCTTTTCCACATCACTATCAGCCAGGAATTAAACGGGGCTGCGCAGGTGCTCTGCGGGCTGCCGATGAGTGGGGGCGTATATGTACATCACAGTGTTCGATCTGCTGGGGAAGCGATGTCCGAGGTGGAGCAACATCTCGCCGGCCAACCGGGCCGTGATTGTTGGTCCGCTGATCGTTGCCGTTTTGCTATTGCTCGGAGGAACGGCGATCGCGACGAAATATCATTACATGCCGCTGATGGCCCTGGGGCTTTTCTCCGGAGCGGTCGTTGCCAAAGTCCTGGGCAAGTTCCTGGCGCCGCAGATTCAGTCGCATTTGACCGTGTTTCTCGGCGGCATCACAACCGGGAACATCGGATCAAGCGGCGCGGGCTTGCACAAATTAATTACCGGAGTCGCCGATCAGATCAACAAATTGGTGACCCTGATTCCTGCCAGTGCTGGGGATATCAGTGCAGCAACCACGCTAGGCTTATGGGTTGCGCTGTTGACCGCGCTGGTGATTCTCGGGGCGAATGCTTACTATGCGAACCAGCAGTCGAGCGCGGTGGGGAATCGCGTGGAGAGATTCGCCACAGGTCCGGCGGTTCCGAGCGCGATGGAGGAAAGTGCGGCGCAGGGTTAGAACCCACCCTTGACCGGTTCGAATCCGGGGGACATCCATGATAAGTAAAAGTCGAGAGGAGACGGAAGTCTCCTTGCACTTAGAGGAGTGGGATCTCGAGCGAGCATGATGCGGTCGCGTTAGCGTACGGCCAACGATCGCGAGTGCCCCACCCTTTCCGCCTCCACGCAGATGGCGCGGAGCGCTGTAGTTACTGTGCTCGGCTGTCTTGAGCTGCTTCAGGAATCAAAACTGACTCCTCGCGGCTCGAAGGTGCTCGAAAGCGCGTCAAAGGCCACTAAAGAGGTCCGTGGAGCAAGTGGAGGAGTTATTCAAGATAATCTGCGAAAAGGAGCGGAGTAAGACTTCGTGAACGATTGTAGTTTGCTCCTTGAGCCTCAAGCGGCAATTCGGCTAGTGAACTGAACTGGCTACCTCTGAGAAGACGTTGTTGGCGTTTGAACCGACCAGTCGAATTGTGCCGACCACGATGACAAGGATTACGGCAAGCATGACTGCGTACTCAGCGATGTCTTGGCCTTCATCGCTTGCGCAGAGCTGGGAGAAAAGAGACATAGCCCCTCCAACCACACAGAAGAACCCATTGCGGGGAATCTAGGCCGAGACTTGGACCCTGTCAAGCCAAAACTGGGTAGCCATCGCGGCCACCTGTTACGAATCGCGAACAAAGGCGCCTCACCTGTGCGAGGCAAGCGAGTCGCTGGTATGGTAGCCGGGCTCACTTCGCTCCCTCCGTTCCTGTAAGGAGTTGCCTTCCCCTATCGCCCGCTCCTCGCAGCATCGATGAGTAATCACGGCGGCGACGTGAGATGTGTCCTTACTGCTCAGTGAACCCCTTTCCCGAGTTCTTCTGCGACGGCTATGATCCCTGCTTGTGGTGCCTTGGGCTGTCGGTTTGAACTATATGGTGGTTCAGCGTGAAATGGAAAGCGGCCGTTCCCTGTTTAGCGAGGATATAGCCATTTCGACGGTCCAGTTTGGACGGCACAGGCGCTGCTGAAACTGCACCTGGTTTCGAAGAGAAATCAGGAGGGCTGATCCCCCGATGCATTGCCTCGTGACCCACGGGCATCCGGAAGTTAACTGTTGTAGCCAAGCCATAGCACTCACTGAGAGGTTGCTATGGAGATGTTGCGCCAATTGACATGGCTGATTTTTGTTGAGCTACACATGCCGGTCCGGCTCACTAAACGGGTTTACTGTGACTATTGACAGTGGCTGACTCTAGTGCCGCCGCACTATCGTGCGCGGGTAGCTTCGGCTGGGTGTATGCGCCCCCTCAGCCTGGTTTTCCGGTCACTTGGTCGGTCATTTCGTTTGCGCTTAGGTTCTCGCCTGATGACATTTCTTTGGGGGCGACCATGAACTCATTCAACCCGGACTATTTCATCCATGGCGCAAATGTACTGCTGTTGCTGGCATACAGCGTTCGTGACATTCTCTGGTTGCGGTTGTTCGCCTTGGCCTCGTCGCTGATTGCGATCCCTTATTTCATCTTTCAGCCAACACCGCTGTGGGCGCCGCTCAGTTGGAGTGTTCTCTTTGTCGCGGTCAATCTTTTCCAATCATGGCGTCTTTTCCTCGAACGTCGTCCGGTCAAACTGACCCTGGAAGAGGAGCACGTGCGCCGGCTCGTCTTCGAGGATTTGCCACCTCGGAAAGTCTTGCAGGTCCTGAGCATCGGATCCTGGACCAACGCGGAGACGGGTGAGCGACTGATAGAGCATGGCAAATGTGCCGAGTCCATCTCGCTCGTTGTGCGCGGGACAGTGCGGGTGGCGCGGGGCGAACGTGTCCTGGGTGACTTGGTCGCGGGTAGCATCGTGGGTTCCGCACTCTTGCTGAGCGGCGTTCCCGCCGACGTGGATGCGACAGCAGTAGAGCCGGTCCGCGCTATCCGTTGGGAGGTTGGGACGCTGGAGCGTTATCTCACCGCCAATCCCGAAACGCGGATCATCATGCAACGGCATCTGGCCCGCGACTTGGCCCGAAAATTGGACTTTTTGACCGAGGGTTCTCCCAAAACCACCGACCCAGACGGGAGAAACTGATCCGTGCAATGAACAACAGATGATTCGCAAGTACCCTCGGAAAAAATGCGGGACAGCCGGGAGGTTACACTAGGTTTTTTCAAAGCAGCTGGTGACAGAAATCACAGCCACGTGTGCTTTCAGCCCTTGCGCTCCACAATCAACACGGCAGATCCTAGCCAAGGCGAAAGCGGTGTAAGCAGGAATCGGTCGACACGACCTAACTCCTTGCGGCTCAATATTTTGCCCCTAAGTCATTGAGCTCCATAGATTACTTCGAGATTTCCCGCTAACTCGACGATTCCAATAGACCGCCGGGGGGAGGGGTACCCACCCAGGGATAAAAAAACGCTGAAGGGCGTGAAGCCAACCCCGTTGTTCCAATCCTCCGCCCCGTTCCTGAAGGCGCCCACCGCAGCCCGATCGCCGGACAGGATCAGCGGGACGCACCCCAACTCGATTCGATCGTCGGCGGATGCTTCAGCGTTTGCAGTACGACGCAATATTGCTCTGTCTTCTCCTGCAATGTGCGGAGCTGCTCTGGAGTTGCGTCAGGCGCGTCCAGATCGAATTGTAGACGAATGGCTTCGAAGCCGACGGGGACATCCTTCGAGATCCCCAACGTCCCTTGCAGGTCCATATCACCGCTCGCCGACACTTCGATGTGGCGCGTTGGAATGCCCATCGCTGTCGCGACCAGTTGGCACGTGAGTTGAGCACAGGCCGCGAGCGCCCCAATCAGAAGATCACCGGAACAAGCCGCGGTTCCGGTCCCCCCAACTCCCTTGTGCGCCTCCGCTTGATAGATCGCCCGCCCGATATCGACAGAGCAAGATAACGGCGTCGCTGTCTCGCTTCCCTTCGCGGTCAAAGTAATACGAGAACTCGCCGGCTCGCGGCGATACTGCTCCTTCAACGGCTTCTGCAACGATCTGATATCCATGATTCCTCCACTTTCGATGTAACTAACTAATCTGCGCTGGACTGCTTCTATATCCCGAATCTCTCCCGGTACGCGCTGGGCGACACGCCGGTATGCCGCTGAAACAAAGAACGGAAGAAGGCAACGTCCTGATAACCTACAGCGTCGCTGATCTCCTGCATGGTGCGGTGGTTGTTCTCCAGTAAACGCTTGGCAGCTGCGATCCGTAACTTCTGCAGATAGGTTAACGGACTGTCGCCAGTTGCCTGTTTGAAGCGGCGGACAAAATTGCGCAGGCTCATGCCCGCGCGATGGGCTGGCGCTTCCAAAGGGAAAGGGCGATGAAAATTCTGATGCAGCCAATCTTGCGCGGTAGAGATGGCTTCGTCATTGTGCTCGGTCTTCAATGGGACCACGGCGAACCCCGCCTGCCAGGCACGCGGCGTCTCGATGAGCAGCGCCTTGGCGCTCTCCATCGCGACCTCGTGCCCACAGAATTTCTCCACCAGGTACAGGCTTAGATCGAGGGCGGCGTGCACGCCTCCGCCGCAGTAAAAGTTCCCGTCCTCCGTCACCATCAACTCGGGAATCCACTTCACCTTGGGATATTTCTCTCTAAACCGCTCGGCCAGCGCCCAATGCGTGGTGGCGCGTTTGCCGTCGAGCATGCCCGTGGCAGCGACGAGACCTACGCCGGAACACACGCTGGCGATCGCCACCCCGCGCTTTTGCCATCGCTTCAACCACGGCACAACTGGCGCGTTGCGTTCGACAACATCGTCGATGCTCAGGCCCGTTGTCGGAATGAAGATGAGATCGGTGTGGCGAATGTTTTGAATCGCGGTCATCGGCTGGATGTGGATCGGCCCGTCACAAAGAACCGGGCGGCCATCTTGCGACGCCGTTCTCACCTGAAAACGCGGCTTCTCCGGCTTCCCGGTGAGGCGGTTCCACAGTGAACCGGCATGGCGGAAGACCTCCATCGGACCAACTGCGGTGGAGGAAAAAGTCTGATCCAGAAGCAGAACGGTGACGTCAATCATGACTCCTCGGAATAATGAAACCGCATGGCGTAAACGCCTATCTACAATGGCATATCTGCCATCTTGTTGCAAGGCGCTTTTGTAAGTACTTTCTAGTCATCGAACGTGAAGATGCTCGAGAAATAAAATTAAGCGTGGGGGAAACACAACTATGGTAACGGCACAGCAAGTTCCAACGATCGTCAACGGTGTGAATGTTGACAATCTTTTTACAACTATCGATGCCATCAAGTCGTCTCCGGCCATCGCGAAATTTAAGTTTCGTATTCAAAACCGATGGGAAGGCGCCGCACAGAACCGCTCGGCCGTGAATGAGTTTTATGGAGCCGGACAGGAGTGTTCGCGACAAAAGTCTTTTGTTCTGCATGCAGATGAGCCTGCGGTTCTGCTCGGTAAAGACTCGGCGGCGAATCCAGTCGAGTACCTGCTGCACTCCCTGGCAGCCTGTTTGACGACCTCGATGGTCTATCACGCGGCGGCCCGAGGCATTCAAATCGAAGAAGTCGAATCTTCATTCGAAGGCGATATCGATCTGCACGGATTCCTCGATCTTGATGCGAAGGTCCGCAATGGATATCAGGGAATCCGAGTCAATTTCAAACTCAAAGCCGACGTTCCCGACGAGCAGTTACGGGAGATCGTAAAACTGGGTACTGGACATTCCCCGGTTTTTGATTCGCTGACCAACGGTGTGCCGGTTTCGGTCGCCGCGGAACGACTGTAAGACTTAAGCAAGGCCATCCCTGGGGGAACTGTTAACCATCAACTCGAAGGAGATAACTATGACACATATGAAAGCACTTCAGACCTGGGCCATCGGTTCTCTGAATCTGGCGTTGCTGTGGAGCGCGGTCACAGTGGTGCCACTCTTCGCACAAGAGTCGTCTCATGCTGAGCACGCAGTGTCGGCCAAGCTGGTGCGAGATGTTCGTAGAGCGACGCGGCAATTCCTCGACGTCAACAATGCCGGTCCCGCAGGATACGGGCCTGCGTTTGGATGCGTCAGTGGTCCCGACCACGGCGCCATGGGCATTCACTACGTCAACGGCACGCTGGTTGGTGATGGCGAAATTAAGTTGGAGTATCCCGAAGCGCTGATCTACGAACCGGTCGGGAAGGCGCGGCGACTGGTCGGGGTTGAGTACATTGTGGACGCAGCCACGTGGCTGGCAGCGAACAATAATGTTCCACCCTCGCTCGACGGTCAGGATTTCCAATTCGTCGGTGCTCCGAACCGGTTCAACTTGCCACCGTTCTTCGAACTGCATGTCTGGGCCTGGCGCGACAATCCGCAAGGCGCATTTGTGGACTGGAACAACGCGGTGACATGCGAACTGCAATAGGGGACTGATTCCGTGGCTGCCCGTCCATCGTGGCATGGACGGGTCCCCCGCCTCAGCGGTAATCGCAGTCACCGCTTGCAGCCTTGCGATCCGTACGCCGCCCTCTCACTCCGGTGATGGGGTGGTGTATAGTGACGGCAAAATGCTCCCTCCCCCTTACCTCATCCCTCGAAATCAACCGATTTTGACTTTGGGTCGGGGCCCCACTCTCCGCGCGTGGGGCAGGACTCGGCAAGGTGCAAAGCCTGGGCCATCCCGGGCTGCCGCAAGATTTGCCACATCCTCCCGTTGATTGTCGGGGGAACCTACCCCAAACATGTAAAGACCTAAGTGGTAGTCCAGCTCGAGAAATCTCGATCGACAAGTCTGCTTAACTCTCGCACGTCCTCAGCGTACTCCGATTCCAGTCGTTTCCTTAAGAGTTGATTCATCTCGGGACGTGGAACGAATTTCTCATTAATGCCGTTCAGGTATGTCGTAAGTCTTTGGCGGATCGATCGGGCAAGAAGAGAGCGCGCTAGTCCCTGCAGGATTTTCGGGGGATGAGACAAAAAATCATGCAACGTGGTGTTTCGGATTCGTCGATTCGCATTAACGATGTTGAAGGCGCACTCGTGGTTCTGCGAGACCCCGAGGAAGGTCAGCACGTTTTGGTATGCCAATTGCGGATTCTTTGAGAAATCGTCATAGACAATCACATGAACATTCGTACGTCCGAAGGCATCGATGTACCTCTTGACATGCTGCGAAAACCGAACGACTTGACCATAGCCCGGCCGGACGGTGCGCTGACCCTTAAAAGGGCCTGTCCTGTATCTCCGCGGCTCGTTCGCGTCCAAAGCGGCTGCAAAATCAACAATGTGCTCTCCCCCGTTAACTAGACGCTCGCTGTGCTCGGCATACATCACGTCAACGGGATTACGCAGCATAATGACAATGCGCGCGCTTGGACAAAAATCTTTTATCTCGCCCGCAGCGCCCGGGGAGGCCAAATAACAAGTGGACGCTTCTCCGATCGCAGGCGCGCGTGCCTCCTCAAACTGGCGCAAATACTCGGCCATGGTTGTAACGTTTCTCTGGTGACCGAAGATGTCGCTGGCGAAGAACTGCGGTTCTTTGAGTCGGGACATGAAGATTTGCGGATGTTGTGTCAGATATGAGTAAAGGGCTGTCGTACCCGACTTGGGAGCACCCACAATGAAGAAGTTTGGTTTAGGAATTGTCTCCATTGCCTGAAATTAGAGCCCAGTTTGGCTAGGAATACCTCAACCGACTGGGGAGGTGTGACTCAATGCGCTTGTGATAGCTGCAATGGCAGTTCGGGCAGTTGAGATGAAAGGCATCGCGCGCAGCCTGTCGATGTTTTTGTGAAAAGAGCATTTCCGACAACCTATTCTTGTGGAGATTGCCCAGTTCAAACGTGACATAGCACATTTGGACAACTCCGTTTGCCCCTACCCACAGGAGGCGGTATCGATCACACGGCACCCTCATGGCGGGGCCCTTCAGGAGCCAGTCGGGAATGGAGCGGAGCGCCATCAGGGATTGCTCGAGAATTTCTGGTCGAAGCTGCTTCAAGCGAAGCAACTCCGACACAACCTCCTCAATCGCGGCACGATCTTCCACTCGAAACTGCAGTTCACGGTCCGGCCCTTCGGTAAAGTAAGGCAACGAATAGTGTATAAGGCTGACAACAACGGGAGTTGCATACTGTACGGCGAAGCGCCACATTTCTCTGACGGCATCAAGGTTGCAGGTGGGGCGCATCAAAAGCCAACCGACAGTCAAGTCAATGTCTGTCCCATAGCGCTCACGTATGTGGGCAACCCCCGCTTCCATTCGCTCGTATTTGTCTGGACGCTGCACGTAGGCGTTGTATTGTTCGCCTGTCCCATAGAACCCGATGCTGATGGTGCGCAATCCCGCTCTATAGAGCTCGTCAATCTTCTCTTTCAGCAAAATTCCATTCGTCGTCAACCAGGGGCGCAGACCGAGATCGACCGCGTATTTCACAACTCTCGCCAAGTCCTTGTAAAGTAGGGGTTCACCTCCGTACAGTCGAATAGTGCGAATCCCCGAACTCTTGCAATCGTCGAGCAGGTCCCGGACAAGAGAAAAGGGGAGCTGAGAACCTGGCATGAAATCGCGTCCGTATTTGCAGCCGATGCAGCGAAGGTTACAGCTAGCCGTCAGCGTGATGTATATCTCCTGCGGATCGGGTTGAATGATTTGAGGGAGTACCGCGGCGGTCGTGTGTCGGGCGACATCCACATAGGCGTTCAAGAATTTGGCGGGGCCTTTGAGGCGCGGATACTTTCGAAGCATGGGCAGGGCCAGCTGTATGATCTTGGTTCTGAGTGTCGGCACGCTGTGCCTCCATGGAAGACGCAAGGGCGGCCCAAACACTGGGAGATCGTAGGTGGGGGGGACCGTAGCCGGGCTGGTGTTCCCAACCGGAATCCAGTGTACAAAGTGGCTGGCAGACTCGGAGTGTACCTCAAGACGCACCTAGAAGCTACAAGAACTCCTTTGGGCCGCCGCTTGTGACTAGTCCGGTCTAAGGAAAGCGGATTCCCTGGGCAGGCGACTCTCATGAATGTGTATATCCTCGGTGGTCGTCAAAAGGCTCGATGGTTCCGGCCCGTCGAGGCGGAGTGCAGGTTTGACCTTGCACTCATCCTTCGACTGAATATGGACGTAGAAAGGAGTGAACGGGTTATTGAGTACCAGACGCCATCGGAGGCCAAAGCACATCCTGAGTCTTCAAATCTGTTTGCCGCTGGAACGTTGTGCGCGAGCCGACTGTACGTGTGCACGTACACGGAAGTGCTGGTGTTTGAACTGCCACATTTTAGGCAAGTAGCTTACATTTCCCTCCCATACTTCAACTCCCTTCACCATGTCTGTCCGACGCATCGCGGTACGGTTCTGGTTGCGAACACCGGTTTGGACATGGTGCTGGAGATTACCCTGGAAGGAACAGTGCTAGCTGAATGGAATGTACTGGACGGGAGACCATGGGATCGATTTTCCCGCGGTGTTGACTATCGAAAGTTCCGCTCGACAAAGCCCCACTTATCCCATCCAAACTTTGTCTTTCAGATTTCAGGTGAGGTGTGGGCTACGCGCTTTCTTCAAAGAGATGCGGTCTGTCTTACACGGGCCCAACCAATCACACTCGGCGTTGAGAGGCCGCATGATGGTCTATTGCATAACGGCCTGCTCTATTTCACGACAGTTGACGGTCATCTTGTCATTGTCGACGCTGGATCACTGAAGACGGTTTGCATATTTGATCTAAGAAAATTTCGCGGATATCCATTTGCCGGAGCTGCCTGGTGTCGCGGCGTATCAGTCATCAACCGGAGCGTAGTGTGCGTCGGGTTCACTCGAATTCGCAAGACCGCTCTGATGCAAACTGCCAATTGGATCAAGCACGGCTTTCGTGAAGTGGATGCGCCTACGCACGTCGCTATTTTCAACCTCGCCGAAAGGCAGTGCCTAAAGGCAATAAACTTAGAGCCGCATGGAATAAACATCCTCTTCGGTATTCTGGGTGGTGACGTGGAAAATGTGAATTCCTGGACCTGAACTGTGCAGGGTGAATTGCTTGGCCGGTTCATCTCGCCACAGGTGTAAGTCCGCGCATCGCTTTCGTTACGCTCCCGCTCGCAACAACCCTGCCGCCCGCACGTTGTTTGCTATGGAGCTTGCGACTGCAACTGGACTGCCCAGCACTTGCTGCATTTCTCGCGCCACGGTTCCACCGGCCTTGCGTCGCGTTATGGGAACTCCGGCGGCCGCGTACCGCTTCAGAGAGCGTAGGGTGCGGCGCGCGATCGTTGGCGCTACTCGCACCGCCGGACGCGTTTGCGGACGCGCCCGCAGAATACGCGTCAGGATTGCCGTACCCGGACCAGTTGCGGCAGGACATGTCGCAATGCCACCCGGTCGGCCGGTGCCCAGGCCGCTGAGCGCACCCAATATCCCTTCTCCCTCGGCCGCATCTTCGAATTCGCCCTCGCCCAATTCCTGAAATTCCTGCTCCAGAGATGACTCGAGTTCCGGTGAGCATGCGCTTGACATAGATAATTCCTCGGCTTTGTATCAAGGGACCTTATAGATGGGAAATTGCGACCCATCGGTAGTCGCCGATTCGGGGGAACTTGGCGTGGGTAGTCAGTGTTAGTGTCGCTTGAATGGCTGAAATGCAGGATACCGAGGCGGGCACTGACTTCTTAAACTGGCAGTTGCTCCTGCATCCAGCCCGGAGTTTCAACCTTCGACTCGCTGGTCAGATCGATCACCAGCCGCTCCAGTACCATGCGCTTGCTCACGGGATTCGAGCGCAGAGCCAGGTCTGCTTTTGCGACCAGCCGGATCGCCCGCGTGAGTTCGCGGCGATTTTTGTAGCGGCGCGCTTGCTTAATGATGTCATCGGCGGCAAATGGGGGACGCGGAATCCCTGCCACAGGGCGGCCCACAGCATCCGCTGGTCGCGCACGTTGCGCTCGAGAATCACCAGCATCTGGCGGAAGGTTTTCGCCAGCATGTAGATGTGCCCGATAGCGGCCTCTTCCCCTTCGCCGGAAAGCAGCATCGCATCGAGCACTTCCAGAGCCCGCACGCGGTCTCTGCTCGAAATGGCATCGGTCAGTTCGTACAGCGAGCGCTGTTTCGCGGCGAGAACCATGGTTTCAACGTCGCCCAGGGTGATGCGCTTTTTCTCGCCGACGTAGAGAATCAGCTTCTCCAGTTCGTTCGAGATCATCATCATGTCGCCGCCGAGGGCGTCCACCAACTCGCGGGCGCCGTCAGCCTCGATCTTGACTTCACGGCCGGTACAGTAGTCCGTGATCCAGCGGACAGCTTCGCCTTCTTCCACCCGCGCCAGCTCCACGATGCCGCAATACTGGCCCAGTTTCGCGGATGCGCTGGTATCGCTCCTTGTCCTGCATTTCCATTTTGCGAACGTCGGCGGGAATGCTGATGTGGTCAGCGACGAAAACGACAAGCGCGTCGGGATTGGGATTTTTGCAGCACTCCTCATCGCGGCCATCTTCTCTTCGTTGGAGCCACGGCCAAAAAGGTTCTTCACGCCGCGCACGAAGA
>CAVUOS010000009.1:0-68016 GCA_963743105.1 Terriglobia bacterium | reverse complement strand
CTCATTGACCCTGCTGCGGGGATGTTGCGTGTGAACGCCTGAACATCTGTCGAAAGCCTCCAGAGAACTCAGTCATAAAAAAGAAGAGCGCCGATTTCCCGGGCGCTCTCCCTTCATCGAAGACTGGTTGTCCGCTTTTATTTGAATGGCGCTCGCAGCCATGGTGTAAACAGCACTGCTGGCCCGCCCGTGTTCGCGCATTCCTCCGCACCGCCCGGTCCGCTAGGGCATGCCCACCAATTTTCTGTGGCGTCAGCGCTACCCGGTCCGAGGTTGTCGACGCCGACGGTGTCGTCGAGAAAGTTGTTGAGATGTACATTCACCTGCGCAGGCGTGTTGAGGGCTATGTGGTCAACTTCGTGGTCTATGACGTTCTCGGCAATGATGGTTCCGGTAATGGGCGAGAAACCGAAACCGCTGTTTACGTTAATCCCTGTCGGGCCCGGAGTCGCCGTATCAAAGAGGTCTGCATGGTTACCAGAGATCTGGTTAGCGACAATCATGTTGTTGGCGAAGGTGTCGCCCGGAGCATGGCTGTGAAACGACACGCCGGGCAGGCCATTGTTCAGGAGTTGATTGTGGATAACGACGTTGCCAGAAACGAGTCCGGGGCCGGAGCCATCGGAAAAAAGGCCAACCCCCGCGCCCGCTCCTGGAACCTGAAACCCGTTATGGATCGACTGGTTGTCGGCAATCGTATTGTGAACAACGCCCAGGTGTTTCGCTGTTGAGCCCGGGCCCGGTGCGTGTGAAGCCATGACGATTCCGCAATCGAAGGGGTTATTCCTCGACAGGTTGCCGGTGACGAGATTGTCATGAGTCTGTCCAGTATCATCGCTGAGCAGAATCCCACCAGCATTGTTCTCCACGATATTGCTCGCGATGATGGAGTGATCCACCCCGATCAGATGGACGCCTTCGCCGCAATCGAAGTCTTCCCCTGTCTCAAAGGCAGGAATGCCAGGACAAGCCGGGATGGCTGGCTCGAGACTCCTGTCATTGTTGATTACATGGTTGTTCCAGACGGTGACATCCGATGCGTTGGTGACCAGAATTCCCTCGAAGTTCGCATTCTCTACCTTGAAGCCAGTCACCACCACGCCACTGAGTCCTTTATGGTCGAGGCCATCGACGTAGATGCCATTGGCCAATCCAGTGGCGTCGATGATTGTTACCCCCCGACCTGCGCCCACCAGGGAGAGGGCTTTCCCGATCACTACGTCTTCGGCATAACTGCCCGCCGCCACCTTGACCGTATCATTTGGCGATGCAGCGGCTACCGCTGAGTTAATGGTTGAAAAACAGCCCCCTGTGCCTCCGGGATTCACGCATAGAGTGGCCGCAAACAAAAGGTTTCCCGTGCCAAGGATGGACCCGCAGAGCAATGCTGCAACCAAGGCCGGCGTCGAACAGAGATATTTGATCCCTTTCATTGTCGTGTCTCCTTGTCCAGTCGAAAAAAAGCCATGATCAGACCGAGAAGAATTGGCCACCAAATTGACGCAGGAGAGAGCAAAACCCGAGGCCGAATCTCAAGCGGACATCAAGAAGAGAGAACTCGAGTCTAGATATGTGTTCGTCGAGATTACGCGAAGTTTATACCCGCTTAGAATGGCGGTCAAACGACTTGAGAAGTCCCACGACAGCACTCGTGCAGCCTCCGTGATTGACTGATGACCGAATCGTTTGCGCAGAAGGGATCGTGGGAGTTCAATGCCTCCCTGCGGTTCCTCCTTGACGCGTAGATGTTGTTACATCTCTATAGCACTCAAAATCCTTCATTGACCCATCCGTTGTCCCTTTTTCTGGGCAGATAGGGCCGAAAACCCGCTATTCCCGCCCTGCGCCTGTGTTACAGTATTGCCCACTCACTTCATGTCGGCCGTGGGAGCCGACTACATCCTGAGATTCCCCTTCGCCGAAGGAGCCAACCGATGACGACTCTCCGCGAACTTGTAAAAGACCGCAGACTCTATTCCGTCGACGCCAACCGCACGGTGCTCGAGGCCGCACGCTACATGCTGGAGCACAACGTCGGCGCAGTACCCGTTCTTCGTGACGGAAATCTGACGGGTATCCTATCCGAACGCGACATCATGAATCGCGTGGTCGCCGTCGGCCGCACCCCCGGCACCACCGCCGTTTCCGAAGTCATGACTGCGAACCCGCGCGCCGTCGCCGCCGATGAGAGCATCGAAGAGTGCCTGTTCATCATGCGCGAATTCGGATTCCGCCACCTGCCCATCGTCGAGGGTAAGGAATTGAAGGGACTGGTCTCTCTGCGCGATGTCCTGATGCACCAGGCAGCAGAAATCGAAAAGCAGGCGAGACGAGCCGCATCGTAAATCTTGGGTTTTAGGTGTTGTAATCCATAACAATGTCATCCTGAGCCGCGTTTCTCGCGGCGAAGGACCTATGAAACTCGCTGGCAGCACCGGCGCAGCGAGGAGTTCATAAGGTCCTCCGCGGCAATCCACGCCGCTCAGGATGAAACCGTAAGAGCACTACAAATTCCTAAACGGCTCTAAGCCCCCTGGCCGCCGGCCCTGCCCCTATTCCCTCTTCCTCAAAATCGTCTCCCCCGCCTTCGGCGGCAGCCGGAACGGAAACTCGAAAACCTTCCCCGCCAACGGCACGCGCAGAATGAATTCCTCCTGCTTCTTCCAGCGGCTGATCCATTTGCTGTCGGTGCTGAACAGAACCCATCCGCTGGTCTCGGTTTTCCCCGGGCTCAGCCGTGTCGGCCGCAGGCTATTCTTGCCAACGAATTCCTGCAATTCCGCCGAGTCCTTCAGGAACGCCCGCACGTACGCCTCTCTTTGCTCCTTCTGCTCCGGATGTTTCTCCACCTGCCGCGCCGTCTCATCGTTCAACGTGTCGGCATCATGCTGCACCTTGTCGGAGAAGCCATCCGGATCGAGCGCCGTCTGCATCACCTGAAAGTGCTTCATGAACTGCAGAGAGATATTCTCGGTACCAACCTCGAACGACGTTTGCCCGCGATAACGCACCGTCAACAGCACCGCGAAGAACGGCTGGTGTCGCCGGTGCACCTTCTCGAGTTCCTGCGAGTCGACCGCCAGCACGACCCCGGCTTCATCCGACCAGAGCCCGTAGCGGTACTTCCCGTCATCGTCGCGCGAGAATGTGCAGCCGGGATTGCCTTCCTGCCAGCGGACCGCGGGAATCCTGTTCTTGTCTTTATTAGAAGCGACCGCCGAATGTGACAGCAGGGAAGTGCCCGCGATTATCAGCGCGAGCACTTTCAGAAGCCGTCTCATAAATGGTTGTGGGAAGGGCACGAATTCAGCCGTGCCGCTTAGGTTCGCAAAAGAGACGGGCTTCAGCCCCTGAGGTGCAGACCCACTCATAGCTCACGGCGTTTTTGGTGGCGCGGTGACCGTCAGGCTGACCGTGGGCCCGGCGGTGGTCGTAGTGGTGTTGCTCGAAACCACTCCGTTGGAATCTACGCCGACGATCGTAAACGTATACGTGTTGGGTGGCGTTACCCCGTTTGGCGTGGTCGTGGATGTGCCGTTGTTGTTCGCGCACCCCGGAATCAGAATGAAGGCTCCGCCAAGCACCAAAAGCCCCAGCAAGCCCCACGCTCTTCTCGAGCTTTTCCCGCTCACTGCGGCACCGAGGCCGACAAGTCCGAGTAGCGGCAATGACAGCCACAGCCCGGAGACATTGCGCGATTTATGAGCGCCGGTAGTGATCGGGCCAAACGTGCTGATGGTTAGAGTGGCGCTGCCGGGCGTCGTTCCGCTTATGGGCAGGTTGGGTCCACCTTGCGGATAGGTGAACGAGCACACGGGAGCGATGGTCACCAGCGGAGTCATGGACGCGCACGCCAGCGTAATGCCGCCGGGGGGGGTCGGCGTGACATACCCGTAAACCGGATTCACCGTGACCGTACCCTCGGCGCCGGTGCCGGCCGGCACGGTGGTGGGTGCCACCGCGCTGCTCACGGTAATCGTGAACTGCGGCGTAACCGCGAGAACTGTGAGTGGAAGTGACGGGGTGGTATAGGTGGTGGTCGGTCCCGTGCCGGTAAGCGTGATGCTATAGGGCTGCGTGCTGGTGTCGCTCTTGGTTGTCACCGTCGCGGTGGCATTCCCCGGAGCCGTGACCGACGCGGGACTCACCGTGCACACCGGCGGATCCGTCGCCACCTGCTGCGAAGTCACCTGACAACTCAATTGGACCGTGCCGCTAAATCCGCTCACGGATCCGATTTGAATTAGTGACGACGAAACACCGCTGGGCGCCACGGCGTCGGGGCTAAACGAACTGAGCTGGAGCGTGAACTCCGAGGTCCCCTGCGCCGCTGCTGCCGGAGTCAAACCCGACGCGAGAACAAGGGACGCCACCGCCAGGCACACGACAGCAAATCCACTGTGCCCAGCTGTTGATTTCACTCTGGATTCAGACCTCTCGGATCTCAACATGAACGGGTTCTGATTCAACTAGCTTCGATTCCTGGGATTGCAAAAACGCTGCCCGCCCGGGGCGGACAACCGGAAGATTAACCTGCCGCAGGGCTCCGACCTTAAAAATAAAGTGAAGGGCTAAAGAATTGCCCAATCCTCTATGAAACCTTGAAACTTTGAATTTCCATACTACCATCCCCAGCCGATGGATTTTTGATCTTGGCCTTTGCGGAAAAGAGAACGGCCGCCCCCCGACACGGAGGCGGCCGCATTTTGTTGCCTAGTTGATCGTGAGGGTGAGCGCCGGGGTACCCGTCACCATTGCTCCCCCATTGGAGCCAGTGACTGTAATCGTGTACGCCCCGGCAGGTGTTCCGCCGCCCCCGCCGCCGCCGCCACTACTTCCCCCGCAAGACGGTAGCAGCATCAGACACATCAGAACCATTCCAATGATCACAATTCCGAGAAACTTCCTGCGGCGTGGTCCAGAAGACCCGATGCCTGCTCCAACTAACGTGAGGCCGAATACAGGCAAGATCAGAGCATAAAAGACACCAGAGCTTCGGCCGTTTGCAGGATGTGTCAGCATCGCACTTGCTGCGGTAGTGGCTACATTGAGCGTGGCCGTTGTTGTGCCATTCGCGGGCGGGGTGACGCTGGGGTGCTGAAATTGCACGTCGGCCCTTTGGTCACTACCGGTGAAACTGAACATTGAAGTTGCACGGCTGAATTGAAACCATTCGTGGATCCCACCGTAATCGTCGCGGTTGCCGACACTCCAGCGTGCCCCGACGTGTTCGATAGCGCTCCGTTGCTCACAGTGAAGTTGGCATTGATGATGTGCCGGTTGCGTACTTCGCAACGAAAGCGTCCGTTGCGCCACCATAGGTTGTCTGGAGAGCCCCGTTGACGACTGGAAACGGAGAAGACAATGTATTGCCGGCAACGTAAATGTTGGCACCGGCATCATCAACTGCGATCGCACCGATGGGGCCGAGGTTTACGCTGCCGAGGCGTTCGTGTTTTCGTCAAGGGTCACCGCCAAGATAAGTCGAAAAACCAGAGACGAGCCTGACGCGCTGATCTCACTCACGAAGGCATCGTGCCCACCGCCCAATGTAGTCTGGGTGGCAGCCTGAAGCGGAAAATTCGTGGAGTTCGTCTGCCCTGTAACATACGCATTTTTATTTCCGTCCAGGGCAATCCCAGTTCCAGCATCATCCAGAGAGCCGCCGAGAAATGTGGAATACACCAAAGCGCTGCCCGTGGGATTCAATTCCGCCACAAACGCATCTTGAGCTCCGCCGAAACACACTCTGCAACGCTGACTTTAGCGGGAAGTGCAGGCTCGATTGCGTCAATCCCGGTCACATATGCATCTCCGGAGCCATCGACCGCTATTGCCAAGCCTTGGTCCTCGCCCTCGCCACCAAGAAAAGTCGAATAGACCAGTCCTGCTCCTGATGGGTTGAACACTGTCACGAATGCATCAGGAACCCGCCGTTGCAGTTGCCATCACTTCCGCACGTCGTCTGGAAGGCACCAGTCGTATGAGGAAATGTCGGATTGGGCGTCATCCGGTCACGTAGGCGTTACCCGATGAGTCAACAGCTACCGCAGTCGCGACGTCTTGCGACCCACCACCGAGATAGCTCGAGTAAACGAGAGCATTTCCTGACGTGTTCAACTTGGTAACGAAGCCGTTGGAAGTGCCAGCGAGACTAGTTTGGAAGGCGCCGGGTGTGAAAGGGGAAATCTGAGGACTGAGGTGGAGCCGACAATGTATTCGCCTGACGCGTCGATCGCGATACCATCCGCGACATCATCGCCACTGCCGCCTAGATAGGTGCTGAATACTAGAGAACCACCGTTGGACGCCAGTTCAAGAACGAATGCGTCGACAGCACCCCCTCCGAGGTGCAGCTGCAATGGGCTTTGAGTCAGGGAAAGTCAGTGCTTGTCGTGTTCCTCCGGCCACGTACGCATTGAACGAACCATCCATCGCAATGGCGTTCCCGCTGTCGTTACCAGTGCCGCCAATGTAGGTGGAGAAGACAAGGCTGGATCCATCCGGCGCAATCTTGCTGATGAAGACATCGAATTACCAGCGTTTGTAGATAAAAGCGCCCGATTTGGTTGGAAAGTTCGTCGACTTCGTCTGCCCGGTGACGTACGCGTTTCCGCTGCCGTCGATTGCGATCGCGTACGCGTCGTCCTCTGCCAGTTCCACCAAGATATGTCGAGTAGCTCAAGGATGGATCGATCACCAACTCCCGCCCGCGATCGTAGCCACCAACACTCAATCCCACTTCGTTCCCGTTTCTCACTTGGAACGCGGCTTCAACGATCTCGCGTTGCCGTCCTTCTCCTGATACGCCACGGGCTTGTGCAGCACGACATCGCCTGCAGAGGAAGCAAGTACCAGATTGCCGGCAGCGTCCGTAGCGAGTTTCTGCGCATTCTTGAAGCCCAGCCCGATCGTCTTCGGGTCAGCGCCCGGGCTTACCACGAAATCAAACTCTAGTTGCCGCTGCGCGCCGTGAAACACCATGTTCACGCCCGGATAAACGTCGCGGTAGGAGACCGACGAGTACTGCTTTACTCCCGTGTGCCAATTCTTCGGATCGCTCCCAACGTAATAGTTGACGATCCCGGGAAGCTCATTGCCCGCGATGATTTCCGGTTTCAAATTTCCGCCCACGAGCCGCATGCCGATGTCTGCGCTCTCAGTCTTCTCTGTCGTCCGTTGCCGCGAACGCGGGCCCGCAGTCCGCGACGGGTGCACTGCGGTGTGCTTCGCCGAAGTGATCGCGAAGACCGCGTCACTCGCCGTCAGGAACACCGAATATCCGTTTCCCCGTGCCGTGTACTTCACCTGCGGATCGGCTTGCCCCTGATTCGCTTCGAACGCCAGCGGCAGCGCGTCCAGGCTGGCCCGAACGCGACCGCGCTGCTCCGTGCTCAACGCCGGAGTCTGAGACTTCTTGGCGCCCAGATTCATTGCGCGAGCATCCTGCACACGGGAGGCAAGGAACATAACCCCGCCGCCGGCGATTGCGAGCGTCAACATGGCAATCGCAGCCACCCATATGGCGGGCATCCGGAATTTGACAACAGAAAGTTTGGACACGACGATCCTCCTGAAATGAACCCTTAATCTCTTTTGCGGGGGATAAAGTTGACGACAACGCAGAACAATTCCGATGCGCGCCGATGCTCTGATGTCAGCAAGGTTCTTGGATCTGAAAACCTTAGCGAGAGTATGGAATGGCTTAAATAGCCTTGTCAATGAATCTTAGTGCCTCTTCGTATACCGTACGTCCGGAGGAGTGCAGGGCTTTCGCCGTCTCCGGCGGTGCCCTTACGGAACTGTGACGATGACCCCGGTGCACGGTTTCTGCCCATGCCTGCGATAGCTGTGTTGTACCGCTGAATCGAAATAGATGGCGTCCTCGGCCCCAAGTTCGAATTCCTCACTTCCAATCTTGATGGTTAACGATCCCTTCAGCACATACAACAGTTCCACCCCGGCGTGCTGGTGAGGCCGCAGTTTCTCCGCCGCAATCTCCTGGAATTCCGCCACAAACACGCTCATCTTCCGTTCCGTCGCTTTGTAATCCAGGCACTCAAAAAAGTACGGCACTTCCTGCGTGCCGGGCCGCTCCGGGAATCGTACCCGGTCCTCCTTCCTCACCACGCTTACTACCCGCCGCTTGCGTTCATCGCTGAAAAAGTGCTCCAACCCGACCGAGTACACCATCGCAATCCGCAACAGGGTGGGAAGTGTCGGGAACAGCTTTCCTCTTTCCAGCTTCGATAACAGGCCCGCCGAAAGCCCCGTCTGCTTGCTGAGTTCGACCAACCCCATACCCCTTCGCAGACGCAAAGCGCGGAGTTTCTCCCCGATCGAATACCGCCCCAACCCTTGGGAGATGGCGTCAGGAGTCCGGCTCATAACTTCTTAATGATAAAACGAATGTTCGTTAGAGTAGATCGCAACTGCCGTCGCCCTCGCCGGCTGTCGTGGCGGCGTCTCGCGCCCGCGCGGGTCGCCGAGAGTCGTGGGACGCAAATCGGCATCGAGCGTTTCGTGCAGAGCGTCCTGCCGGTCGCCTCTCAGCAATAAGGTTCAGAGCCCGAGCTCTTTAACAAATCGAGAAATCTCTGACCTCAGAACCTTGAACCCTTGAAACCTTGAAACCTTGAAACGTTGAAACCTTGAAACGTTGAAACCAGCTTCTACTTCGGCGGCTGCTTCTTCTTATTAAACAGCCCCATCACGCTGTTGATCGGATTCTGCTGCTGCTGACTATTACCTTTTCCCTGATTATTCAGATATCCCTGCAGCAGGCCCGTCGCAATCCCTTTCACGTCAGGAGTGAACTTTGGATCCGAAGTTGTCCCTCCGATTCCAAAAGGAACCGCCATGCCCTGTACCTCAGCCCTCATTTTGAAGGCAAGTTCATTCGAGGGGCTCACGGTGCCAGCGCCGGTGAGGACGCCAATCGCGGGAACGGTGAGATTGACGTTGCTCGCTTCGGTGCCGGCTGGCGACATCTTCACATCCGAACTGAAATTCTGAATGGTGGTGTCATTGCCGGTATTCTTGCCGGCCATGGCCGAGATGGCGGCCATCTTTTCCGCGAGGTTGAAGTTCGCCAGTTGCGTGTTCTCCATCTTCACCGACCCTGTGCTTACCAGTTTGTCAACAGGTCCGGAGCTGGCCACGTTCACGATCAAGTCGCCGCCTTTCAATGTTGCCTTCGGAGGCAATACCACCCCCACCGCGGGCAGCATGGCTTCCAGGTCGTCCACCGGCATCTTGTCGCCCACCAGTTTCAGATTGACCACGGTGACCTTGCCGTGCGCGTCGTAAGACCCGGTCAGACGCGCGACCGCCTTACCCATAGAGATATCGCCCTGGGTAATGTTTCCCGTCTGGCGAACCAGATTATGTACAGCGGCGAACTTCACATCGACCGGACGTCCCGCCGGGGAACCCTTCTTCACGACCACTAAATTCGTGGCTTTCAAGTCGCCGCCAACCTTCGCCTGTTGCCCGTCGGAAACTAACGTGCCGTCCAGATCAGCGATGCCGGCAATTCCCGCCGCAGGGTCGATAAATCCCGACTTCGCTAGATTCATATTCTGCACGGATATCTTCGCGTTCAAAGGAGTGAGGGCTGCGTCGCTCGGGTTGATTGGCCCAGCCGTGCCTGATAGCTTCATCGTTCCGCCGGAAGGGGTGTTCGCCGACATCGTGAACGGAAACGATGAATTGAAGGATAAGTTTGTAACCTCGATATTAACCTTGTCGTATACGCGCTGCGGTTCTGTGGAGTCCGCCTTCGAAACCGTCAGCCTCCCGTTGTTCACGTTGAGCTTGGCCACCGACAGATTCGGATTCCCGCCGCCGCCCGTGCTCTTTTCATCCGCGGTGCTCGGTGCCGTCTGTTCCGGCGAAGGCTTCGCGGCATTCGAAGAAGTTTTGGGCGCGCTTTTCGCGGATGTCCCCCCGGTATTCGTTGGCGCCGAAGGATTCTTCCCACCCAGGCTGGAGAAATTCCACTTTTCCCCGTTCTCCGATTTCACCAGGCTGATCTGCGGCTGGTCCAGCGTCACGTTGGTCACATTCAGGATCCGCGAAAAAATCAGCGGGATCATTTCCACGCCAACTTTAAGCGACTTCGCCTGCACGAACGGAGCGTTGCTGAATTGCGGATCGTCGGCGATCGAAATGTTGTCCGCCGACACGCCACCCGACAGCAGCGACAGCGACAAGTTGCCGACCTTGACTTGCCGCCCCAAAGCGTCGGTGAGCTCCGCTTCCAGCTTCGGGCGGAAAGTGTTCGCATCAACCACAAAGGGAAGTGCGATGACAATGACAATCAGTACAGCGATAACAATTGCAACAATTTTCAGGAATCGTTTCATGATTTTTTACCTCCTGCCAGAACGGCGGTAGCGGCGCAATGAAGGAAGTTCGTGCGGCGAGCCAAGTGTATCACTGCGCATCCTGCATGAGCTCCGGAGAGGGCACGGTGTTTTCCTTCCTCGGATTGGCCGCCGCCGCCATCTCCTTCTTCGCTTCCTCTTTTCGTCCCAGCCGAAGCAGCGCCTGCCCGCGCATATAGTGTGCCTCGGTTCGTTCAGGGTCCAGTTTTACGGCTTTATCGGTTTCGGCCAGCGCCGCGGCATACTTCTGTTGCCGTTGATAAATCCTCGCCAGCCCGAGATAGGAAGTCACCAGCCGCGAATCTCGCCGTATGGCTTCGCGATAACTCTTCTCGGCGTTGGCATCGTCTTGCATCTGCCAATACACTTCTCCCAGCTGGTCGTAGTTCAAAGCCAGGTCCGGTTCGACCGCCACATCCTTCAGAAATTCCTCCCGCGCCCGGGAGTACTCCTGCTTTCTCAAATACGCCACCCCCAGATTGAAGTGGATGAATGGCAGTGTGGGGTTCGCCTTCGCTGCAGTCTCAAACTCCGCAATCGCCATGTCATATTCCTCGCGATTGAGATGATATTTTCCGGCGAAGAGATGGTATTCGGCGGTGTCATTCCCGATTTTCAGCAATTGCGCCGAGGCACGATCGTCCCACTCCGCATGGCCTGCCCGATGGGCCGCATTTGCCAGCACGTAAAGATAGGGCAATTTGTCCGATTCCTGCGGCCATAATGGTTCCAATGTAGTAGCCGCGTCGCTCCAGCGCTCGGCGAAAAAGTAACAGAGCCCCAGCAGATACCTCGGCTGCAGCGCCTCTGGCTGCTCCCGCACCACCGATTCAAAAGAAGGGATCGCTTTCAGAAATTCATTTTGCCGGTAGTACGCGAGCCCGATATTCAACCGGATGCCCGGCACATCCGGCATCAGATCCTTCGCCTTATTCAGCGTTTGCAGAGCCTTGGCCCACTGCTTGCGCCGCATGTAGACGACTCCCAGATTCGCGTACGCCGGGCCGGACTGCGCATCCACCTGCAGAACCTGGCGAAAGTCGTGCTCGGCTTCATCCAGCCGATTCTCCTTGAGAGCTTCCTCCCCGTGCCGGAAAAGTGCTGCCGGATCCGCCGCTTTAGCGCCTGCAGGGCGCGAGTTTGCCGCCCCTCCGGATGCCGCTTGCGGCGCGGCATTCGCGAGGGTGCTCGCCATCGCCAGAAGCAAAATGCAACCCTTCGATGTGATCCGTGTGCTTGACACTCGCATGACTCTCTGCTGTAGTGTCCGCCAGCGATCGTTGCAATTCAAGCCAGCACCGACGATCGCAAGAAGCTCGATAGTTTTACGCGTAACAGAAAGTGTGCCATTCGCAGTAGCCAGTTCTGAAACCTTGAAACTCTGAAACCTTGAAAGTCTGAGTCATGGTGACCATACGTGACGTAGCCAAAGAAAGTGGATTCTCTTCGACCACGGTTTCTATTGTTCTGAACAACGCGCCGCTGGCCCGCTACATCCCTGCCGCCACCAAGAAAAAAATCGAGCGCGCCGCTGAGAAGCTCGGATACCGTCCTAACCAGTTCGCCCGCTCGCTGCGCAGCAAGCGCAGCCACACCGTCGGCGTCATGGTCTTCGACATGACCGACCCGTTCTGCACGCTGATTCTCCGCGGCATCGAGAACACGCTCTACCAGGCGTCGTATCTTCCCATTCTTACCGACGTGCACAACGAAGGCAGCCGCTTTGAACGCTATCTGGAGATGCTACTCGACCGCCGCATCGAAGCCCTGATCGTCATCGCCAACTGGGTGTTCCTCGATATCAACCTTCTCGCCGATCTCGAAAAGAGCAGCATCCCAACCGCGATGATCGGCTGCGAACTCAAGACCGATTCCATCAGTTCGGTCATCGTCGACAACGAACTTGGCGGCCATCTCGCGCTCGAGCACCTGCATTCCCTCGGACATCGCAAGATCGCCATCATTCGCGGACCGAAGGCGCTGACCGACAGTTCTCCCCGCTGGCGCGGCATTCGCAACTTCGCCAGGGAATCCGGCTTCGAACTCGATTCCCGCCTGATCGTCGACATGCCCGAATCCAGCGATCCGATTTCCAGTTTCGAATCCGGTTACAAACTTACCGAGGAGTTGCTGCGCCAGAAGCGTTCGTTCACAGCCATGCTGGCTTTTGACGACATGAGCGCGTTCGGTGCGATTCGCGCCCTCAGCCGCGCCGGGATACGCGTGCCCGACCAATGCTCGGTGATCGGCTTCGATGATGTTGCCACCTCGGCCATCTATACGCCGTCCCTGACAACGGTCCGGCAACCCATGGAAACCATGGGCGCTTCCGCAGTCGGGGTGGTGCTCGACGGTATTAATGCCGTCCTCGAAAAGCGCGAGGTCGCGCCCAGCCACCGCAAGGTCGCTCCCGAGTTGGTGGTGCGTGAGTCCACAAGAAACCTGCCATAACGCGCGTCCAACTCCAGGCGTCGGCCGGTAGCGCCCGTCTCCGGTCGGGTGCCTGCCCTAACAGGCTGCAGAAAACTGGTGAAGCCGGGGGCACCGTGGAAGAGCGGCGCTTTAGCGCCGCGTAAAGCGCGGAAAATCGACAGTGGGCTTCAGCCCCAGTGGTCGCCTATCGCCGCGATCGGAGTTGTTCCGCAGCCTGCTAAGGGAAGTCGAAGGGTTCGGAGGGCCTTGCCCACGCGCCCAGCGAGGATTAAGCCTCGTCTGGTTGTCCAAAGCCAACAGCGGAAACGTTTCCGATGACCATGTGCCATTCTTCACCACTCCGCGGACGCTTTTTTTCTTGACAGTAGACCTCAAGCAAACGCACTATTCATACGTTTTAATAACCCCGTCCTGGGTCTCAATCCGCACGGGAATCTGTGTCCGAAAGTACGAAGCGAGCCACGTAGCTCGAAAGCACGGCAAAGCTGATCGAATCGGCGCAGTGGAAACCTGCGCAAATTGGGGAGCATTCACTATGAAACCTTCTCGTGTTCTGTTGGGAACATTGCTGGTCCTGATGTTTTGCGCCGCCGGGTGGGCTCAGACCACCGGATCGATCACCGGCACAGTGAAGGATCCCTCCGGCGCAGCGATCGCCGGAGCCACCGTCGTCGTTGCCAGTCCCGAACGCGGCATCACGCGCGAGATGGCCACCAACTCCACTGGTGACTACAACCAGTCGGGTCTGCCTGCCGGCAACTATGACGTCACGGTCACCGCAAGTGGATTCAAGAAGTACCAGGCCAGGGGTGTGAAACTTGATGTTGCTGAAAAAGCCCGCGTAGACGTCAACCTGGAGGTCGGGACCGCGGCCACGGAAGTTCTCGTGGAAGGAACGGCTGTCGCGCAGGTGCAGACTCAGTCCTCCGACCTGTCCGGCACCGTAACCGGAAAGCAAATTACCCAACTCCAACTCAACAATCGCAACTATACGTCTCTAGTCACGCTTGTTCCAGGCGTGAGCAGTGCACCCGGTGCTCCGGACGAGGCGGCGGTTGGCATCTCGAATATCTACTACAGCATTAACGGCGGCCGCACGGAGTACAACAATTGGGAACTCGACGGCGGCGACAACATGGACAACGGCAGCAACAACACGCTGAATGTCTATCCCAGCCTTGACGCCATCGCCGAATTCAAGGTGCTTACCTCCAATTATGGCGCCCAGTATGGTCGCAACGGATCCGGCACGATTGAAGTTGAAACCAAAGGTGGCACCAAGCAGTTCCACGGCGACGCCTATGAATTCGTCCGCAATGACTACTTCAACGCGCTGAATTACAACGATATGACTTCTCACGGCGGCAACGGGGAACCGACGCCGTACAAGAAGAATGACTTTGGCTATACGATCGGCGGACCGGTCTTCATTCCCGGTGTCTACAACAAGAACAAAGATAAGACTTTCTTTTTCTGGTCGCAGGAGTGGCGCCGCGAACGTGCGCCGCAAAGCTTCAATACGGTAGTGCCTTACAGTGCAGAACGAAACGGCGACTTTACCGATGTGTGCCCGAACGCCGCTAACACCTCCGACCCATTCGCCGATTGCCCCAAGGATCCGACCACTGGAAACTACTTCCCGGGCAACGTGATCACGCCTACCGCGACCGGTTTGGCTATTGAGCCGCTGATTCCAGTGGGCACGAATGATACACCCGGGGCCTCGAGCTATGTCGCTAACACGACGTTGCCCACGACCTGGCGTGAAGAGTTGTTCAAAATCGATCACAATATCACATCGCACCATCGCGTCACGTTCCGCTACATTCACGATTCATGGAGCACGGTCGAGGGTACCCCAATCTGGACGGGCTCTTCGTTCCCCACTACACAAACATTCTTTAACGGGCCGGGGATCAGTATGGTGGCGCGTCTGACCAGCACCATCTCCCCGACGCTGCTGAATGAGTTCGTCGCCAGCTATACCACCGACCATATCTCCTTCAAGTCGCAGGGTATTTATGCCCAACCATCGGGATTCAGCATGGGCTACCTCTTTCCCAATGGCGGTGCCGGCAAATTACCCGCTATCACCCTCAGTGGCGGACTCTACGACGGAATCTTCCAGGATCCGAATGGTCTGTGGCCGGAGGGTCCATACAATTCCAATCCGACGTATACGTATCGCGACAACGTGACCAAGATCAAGGGACGTCACAACCTGCAGTTTGGTGCTTACCTCGCTGCCGCCCAGAAGAATGAGTTGAGCAGCCTTCAGTTAAATGGCGCGCTCACGTTTGACACGGGCTCTCCGAACAGTACCGGGAATGCCTTCGCGGACTTACTACTGGGGAATATCAACCAGTTCACTCAAGGGAGTCAGCAGATCAAGTTCTACAATCGATACAAAATCTTCGAACCCTATTTTCAGGATGACTGGCGCATCACTGATCGGCTCACTCTCAATCTCGGCATGCGCTTCAGCCTGATGGGGACTTACCGTGATCGCTACAAACGTACCTACAATTGGGATCCTTCTGCCTTTGATCCCGCAACTGCACCATTCCTCTACGACCACAACGGCGATGCACCCGCCAATGCACCAGCGGGCGCCATCATGACAGGAGGGACGGAGGGAGCGCTGGTAACGGATGCATCCGGCGCGGTGATAGGGAACCCGTATGACGGTCTTGTTCAATGCGGTGCGGGCAGCGTTCCGGTGGGCTGCTCCTCAGGGGACCTTTTCAGCCCAGCTCCTCGCATCGGCTTCGCTTGGGATCCTTTTGGGAACGGCAGGACTGCTATCCGCGGCGGTTATGGCGTCTTCTTTGAACACACAAACGGAAACGAGGCCAATACCGAAGGTATGGAAGGCCAATCCACTCCACTCATTCAGGTTGCCACCCAGAACAACATTACCGGATACGCAAATATCGGTGCTGGTGGAGGAACTGCGGCTCCGGCGTTCCCCTTTAGCTTCATTTCGATTCCTCACCAGGTTGTGTGGCCCTATATGCAGCAGTGGCATCTAGATGTCCAGCACGAATTGCCGAGCCACGTTATCGCTACTCTTTCGTATGTGGGCAGCAAAGGTACACATCTCGGGCGCCAACGTGACCTGAATCAACTGCAGCCTCTCGCTGCTTCGCTAAATCCTTATCAGCCAGGCCAAGCGATTAGCAGTGCCGACTGCGACAGCCTACAGAACATCGGCGATCCCACTGTAAATGGCGTAGTCAACGGACAACCGGTTAGCGGGCAGGTCGCAATTAACCTGCAGACGGCCTGCCAGAATACGGCTGACCCTTACCGCCCCTTTTACGGTGTGTCGAACATCACTCGCCTTGAGGACAAGGCATCCTCTATCTACCACGCGCTCCAATTCTCGGCGCGCAGGAACATTGGAGCTTTGAGCCTCAGCGTGGCCTACACGTATAGTCACTCCCTTGATGATGCATCGGATCGCTACAGTGCTTCTGATTTCGTAGACTCCTACAACATCGCAAGGGACCGCGCCACCTCTAACTTCGACCAGCGCCACTTGTTGAATATCAGCTACGTCTACGACCTCCCCTTCTTCAAGAAGCCTGGCTTGGTACACACGGCCCTGGGCGGCTGGCAATGGTCCGGAATCGTCGCCTTCTCGACCGGCATTCCCCTCAACATCACCAACGGAACCACCTATAGCGACAATGCTGGCGTTGGCAAAGGTGGAGGAGGGACAGCCTCGTACCCGGATCTGGTAGGCAATCCCAGAGCCAACGTTCCACCGAAGAGCGAGCTCACTTTGAGCAGCGATGCTTTTTTCCAATACAACCCCGCCGCATTTGGCGTGCCCACAGGGTTAACTTTCGGCGATGTGACGCGAAATTCCCTGGTCAGTCCCAACCGCACCAACTTCGACATGGCTCTGTTTAAGCACTTTGCCATCAAGGAGAGCATGGCCTTTGAGTTCCGGCTCGAAGCCTTCAACGTTTTCAATCACAGCGAGTGGACTGCCCCCCCCGGAACCATGAAGGCCGACATGGCGCCCAGCGGCGGATTCCTTGAAGTCGGTGGCGCTCACCTCGCCCGCATCGTGCAACTCGGCGCGAAGTTCATCTTCTAACCGATTGCCTCCAACCCCAACGAAAAAACCCGGCCTCGCGAGAGGCCGGGTTTCATTTAGCGATGGTCATGTGGCGACGGCCGCCTCGGCCGTCCCGCGAAGGCGAAGCGAGCGGCCCGTTTTTCCCGGCGAAGAGAGCGATCTCGTGTGGAGACTCTGATGACCTCAACGGCGGGCGCTAACAGCTGAACTAAACAACTTTTTCCACACCCCTTTGTTGTGACATCTGACCTTGCGTTCACAACTGTACGTGCGCCATCATGAAAGAGCCCGCGACGGTGGGCCGAACGCGAATTTCGTACCGTTTTGGAACCACCGTGCGACGCCCAGAGCCTAAGTTCTTTGACATCAAGATTTTGCCCGCAAGTGATTGTGCCCCAAGATTTTATTTAAAATTATCCCCTAACATGATGATTCCAATAAACCAGCGGGGGAGGGGGGTACCCCTCGCATCGACAGCCGTCCCATTTCGGGAAAAACAAACCCTACATTCTAAGAAGTTCTTCTTCGTGCCCTTCGCGAGTCCTTGGCGTCCTTGGCGGTAAGGCTTTTTGCGATCGTGCCTCATGACAACGAACTCGATCCCACGGGAACCTGGACGCGCGAGCCCACAACCGCGAGCGCCCGCTCCAGATCCTCAATTTGATCTTCCACGCTTTCGATCCCAACCGACAGCCGAACCATCTGCTCGGTCACGCCCATCTCCGCGCGCTGCTCAGCCGAGATCATCGCGTGCGACGTCAGCACCGGAATCGATATCAGCGACTCGACTCCGCCGAGGCTTGTCGCCAGCGTGAACAGCTTCATCGCCTCGCTCACCCTCCGCGCGTCATCGCCCGAGCCGTCAACCTCAAAGGTCACCATGCCGCTGCCGCCTGACATCTGCTCGCGCGCAATCGCGTACTGCGGATGGCTTTTCAGAAACGGATAATGCACGCGCCTCACCTTCGCGTGCTGCTCCAGGAATTCCGCCACGCGCAGCGCGTTCTCGTTCTGCCGTGCGACGCGCACCGCCAACGTCTTCAATCCGCGAATGAGCAGCCACGCCGCGTGCGGATCCATGCAGTTGCCCAGCGTCTTACGACTTTCGCCAATCTGCTCGATCAAGTCGCTCCGTCCGCTGATGACGCCGCACGTCAAGTCCGCATGTCCGCTGAGGTATTTCGTGCCTGAATGCATCACCAGATCGATTCCATACTCCGCCGGATGCTGATTGATCGGCGTTCCAAACGTGCTGTCGATCATGCTGATCAGCCCGTGTTGCTTGGCAAGCATCGCCGTCTTCTTCATGTCAACGATGCGCAAGGCAGGATTGGTCGGAGACTCCAGATACAACAGCTTCGTACTCGAACGAATAGCTCGCGCATGCTGCTCGTACTCGGTCGTATCGACCAGCGTGGTCTCGATCCCGAGCTTCGGCAGCCATTCGGAGAAGAACTTCGTCACGCCGCCGTAGAGATCGCGCTGAGCGACAATGTGATCCCCGGCTTTGAGCAGCGACAGGATCGTAGTTGTGATCGCTCCCATCCCGGAAGCAAACACCAGCGCAGATTCGGTACCCTCGAGCGCAGCGACAGTCTGCTCGGCCAGCGTGATGGTCGGATTTCCCCAGCGCGTGTAGTAGCGGTCGGTCGTGGTCACGCGAATCTGTTCTTCATTGTCCGTGACCTGAAAAGTCGAAGTCTGATAGATCTCAGGTGCGACCGGACCGTTTTTCCTCTCCAACTCCGACGCTCCGCGGACAGCAGCGGTTTCAGGACGACGTTTACGCTGTTTCATGAATTCCTCACCGATCAAGACTAATGGTGTGATTCGAGCGCCGCAAGCAGAGCCTCTGTGAGCCTCTGTGTCCTCTGTGGTTCAAGCTTTTCCTGGCACCATTTATAATGCCGAATCACTCCGCCATGGATCTGGGGATCAAAGGTCGAGTCGCGATCGTAGCCGCGTCCAGCCAGGGAATCGGACTGGCAACGGCCGAAGCGTTCGCCGCCGAAGGCTGCCGCGTCGCCATGTGCGCGCGCAATGATCGTCCGCTGCAAGCCGCCGCCGAGAAGATCCGAAAGCAGCAAGGCGTCGAGGTATTGGCCGAAGCCCTCAACGTGAACAATGCCGCAGCCGTTGGCCGCTTCGTTGCGAGTGTGGCCGGCAAATTCGGCAGCGTCGACATCTGTGTGACCAACGCTGGCGGTCCGCCGGCCAAGGGGTTTCTCGCGGCATCCCTCGAGGACTGGCAAAAGGCGATTGACGCCAACTTTCTCAGCAATGTTTACTTCGCTCGTGAAGTGATCCCCCACATGCAACGCCAGAAATGGGGACGCATCATTACAATCACCTCCATCACGACCAAGCAACCGGTCAACGATCTGGTACTGTCAAATGCCGTTCGCGCCGGAGTCGTAGGTCTGGTGAAGAGTCTGGCCAACGAGTTCGGCAAAGATGGAATCCTGGTGAACAACGTTGGCCCGGGATTCACCGCGACCGATCGTCTCAAGGAGCTCGCGAAAGCCCGAGCTACAGCGACGGGTAAGCCGGAGCAGGAATTCCTGGACGCCTGGGCCGCCGACGCTCCGGTGAAGCGCCTGGCCGATCCTCGCGAGGTGGCAGAGACGATCGTCTGGCTCGCATCGGAACGCGCCTCATATATCACGGGCCAGACCGTGCTCGTCGACGGCGGAATGTATAAGGGTTTGTGAGCAATGAGCGATGAGCAGTGAGCAAGCGGTTTCGTGGCTCTGACTGCTCATTGCTGACGGCTCATTGCTCTCCCAGGCTGTATGTGAATGCATCCCATGCGAGATGGAATTCGACTTGTTTTCATTTTATTGTTAAGTGGGTTGTGTATGGCGCAGGCTCGCCCCTTTCCGGGTGGAGATGTGCAGCAGATCTATCAACGGCTGCTTCCGCAGATCGAAAAGATCGCTGCCTTCGATCATCACGCCCATCCTGGCTACGCCGACGATCCGGATGTTGACGCTATGGCAGCCCCACCAAATGCCAGCGAGGCCCTGCGAACGCGCGACGACAATCCAGAATTGGCAGCCGCGGCAAAGGCGCTGTTTGGATATCCGTATAACGATCTCTCCCCGGATCATGCGAAATGGCTGCTGAATAAGAAGGCCGAACTGAAGAAGCAGTTCGCAGGCACCGCATACTTCAACTCCATTCTCGACAAGATCAACATCGAGATCATCGGTGGCGAACCGCGCGATGATGCCCGATTATCTCGATCGCCAAGCGCTTTCCCTGGGTATTCTTCGCCGACTCGTTCATGTGGCCCTTTAATAATGAGCGTGAAACCGGGCGCAATCCTGACGAGGGAGTCTTTATTCCGCTGCAGGAGAAGATGCTCCACCGCTGGATGCAGCAGGTGAACGTCACCAAGCTTCCCGGCGTCATTCGCCGATTACCTGAGCTTCATCAGCCGTGTGCTTGAAGACAATTCCCGGCGCGGCGGCATTGCCATGAAGTTCGAGGTTGCGTACTTCCGTCCCATGTCGTTTGGCGATCCGACAAGCTCGCAGGCGGAAGACATTTATCGCCGCTACATCGGCGGTGGAATTCCGGCCGAGAAGGAGTACCGTACGTTTCAGGATTACATCTTCCGCTACCTGATTCAGGAAGGCGGCCGGCTCCACTTGCCGGTGCATATCCATACCGCTGTCGGCATTGGCGACTATTTCAACCTGTCGCAGAGCAATATTATGACGCTCGAGACCGTGCTGCGCGATCCGCGGTATGCCTCGACCACCTTCGTGATGATTCACGGCGGCTATCCTTTGGAGCGAGAGGCGATCTGGCTGGCGGCGATGAAGAATGTCTACCTGGATTCCTCGTTCGGCGAACTAGCGCAGTATCCGTCGGAGTTCAAGCACACATTGAAGATGTGGTTGGAAACTTTTCCCGACAAGATCACCTTTGGCACCGATTGTTTCCCGTACAATCAGGTGTTGGGCGCGGAAGAGAGTTACTGGCTGGGGGCTTATTCCTCGCGAACCGCATTGGCTGCGGCTTTGGCTGAGATGATTTCTGAAGGAGAAATCACCGAGTCGCGCGCGCTGGAATTGGCTCACGCGTACCTTCATGACACGGCTGTAAAGCTGTACAACGGAAGAGTTCACTGATAGGGATGTCCACATGGCGAAGGGATACTGGATTGCATTCTACCGTTCGGTTTCGAATCCGGCTGCGCTGGCCGAGTATGCCAAATTGGCGACTCCAGCGATTCAGGCGGGAGGAGGACGCTTCATTGCACGCGGCACCCCATACCGAAAGTATGAAGCGGGACTGGACCAGCGGACTGTGGTGATCGAATTCGACAGCGTGCAAAGTGCCGTCGCCACCTATGAGAGTCCCGCATACCAAGCGGCGTTGAAGAAACTTGAGGGAGCTGCCGAGCGGGACATCCGCTTCCTGGAGGGCAGCTGAGGACTGTCGGAAGTTGAGGCGCCGCAGAGAAGCTTATGGCAAAATCGAAACCCAAATCCAAAGCAAAATCAGTCTCGAAGACGAAACCACGAGCCGCCAAGGTTACCGTCAGTAAGCCTGGCTCCGGTTTCCGCCGCGCTGCAACATATTCCGTGGCATACGATTCCGCTCGAGGATCTCAATCCTCTGCTTCAAAGGCAATTCGTCGTCGGTCAGGAAATCATGCTGGCGCGCGTCCTGTTAAAGAAAGGATGCATCGTTCCTGAGCACAGCCATCACAATGAGCAGTTGACCTACATTGTCGAGGGCGCGCTCAAGTTCTACATCGACGGGAAAGAAATTGTGGTGCATGCCGGGGAAGTGCTGTGCATTCCGTCGAACATGCCGCACAAAGCGGAGGCCATGGAAGACACGGTCGACCTGGATGTGTTCGCTCCGCCGCGCGCCGACTGGATCAACAAGACCGACCAATACCTGCGGAGAGAGAAATAGATCGCGCTCATGTCATTGCTCTCCACTTCCACTCCGGGTGTGCGCCAGGAAAATTTCCGGTTCCGCTGCATCGCCTGCGGTGATCTTAGTGATGCCGCGAGCCAGGACTTTCGTTGCGGTCAATGTGGAGACCTGCTCGAAATCACGTATCCCACATGGAAGGAAAGGAAGCCTGATGCGGCGAAGCTGAAGTCGACGTGGCAGAAGCGGCGTCTCTCATCGAGCCCAGTGGATATGAGCGGCGTTTGGCGGTATCGCGATTTGCTGCCTGCGCTCGACGACGAGCAGCAAGTCATTACTCTCAGGGAAGGGAATACGCCACTTTACGAACTCCCGCAGTGCGCGCGCATCACGGGCGTGCCTCGTCTTTTTGCCAAGCATCAGGGAATGAATCCGACGGGATCGTTTAAAGATGCCGGGATGACGGTTGCGGCGACATTTGCCCGGCGTGCCGGATTTCGATGGGTGGCGTGCGCATCGACAGGGAACACGTCCGCATCGATGGCGGCCTATGCGGCGCGGGGAGGAATGCGCGGCCTGGTGCTGGTTCCGGAGGGAAAGATTTCCTGGAGCAAGCTCTCGCAGGCGCTCGACTATGGCGCGGTGACCTGCCAGTTACGGACCGATTTCGACGGCTGCCTGAAGCTGCTGCAAGAACTGGTTCGGAAGGCACCGGTCTACCAGCTGAATTCAATTAATCCGTTTCGGCTGGAAGGGCAGAAGACGCTCGCCATCGAATTGCTCGAGCAACTTGATTGGAAACCGTCGGACCACATCATCGTTCCGGGCGGTAATCTCGGAAACAGTTCCGCAATTGGTAAAGCTCTGCTCGAAATGCATGAACTGGGATTGATTTCGCACCTGCCAAAACTCTCAGTGATCCAGGCAGAAGGCGCGAACGCTTTGGTGCGCACACTACGGGAAGCTGGAGGGAAGCAACTGATCAGCGTTCCAGCCGAGACTCGGGCAACGGCGATCCGGATTGGAAACCCCGCCTCGTGGAAGAAGGCTGCACACGTGCTCGAAGCTACTGGGGGCGCGTGCGAGCAGGTCTCGGAGTTGGAAATTGCCCAGGCCAAGGCAGAGATCGGGCGGAAGGTATCGGGTGCGAGCCAGCGTCAGCTGTGACTCTGGCCGGGCTGAAGAAACTGGTGAAACAAGGATTTGTGACGCCGGACCAGACTGTGGTGCTGGTGCTTACGGGGAACTTGCTGAAAGATCCGGATTTCACGATCGATTTCCATCGTGGGGAGATGTTCGGCGGCGGGAAAGAAGCTGCGGCTTTGGAACCGCTACGTCATCCGCCGATCGTTCTCGACGCATCGCTAGACGCGGTGATGCGTACGCTGGAGCGATTCAACTAGTCGTGTGTAGTAGATGTCCCGCACAGGGGATCGCCCAACTGCGGTACAGCGCCTTCAGGCGATTCATGACCCGGGAAAGATCTTTGACGATGGTCAGATAACTGCGCGCCAATTCCTTCTGCTTGCGAACCCGCTTGGTGCGAATCTCTGCTGCGTCTCTAATCCACAACTCAATCCGTAACTCGGCCAGCAGTCGTTCGAACCAGCGTGCGTGCCCACTGGACTCCATTCCCACACGTATCTTTTGCCCGCTTGCTGCAAGAGCGCGATAGAACTTTTACGCCTCCTCGCGATGTGCGAGTCTTTGTTCCTGAAACTCTCCGGTGTCAGTATCTACCGAAGCCATTTGCTGAAACTCGGGGTGGAACTCTACCCTAATAATGATCATTGTTCGGTTCCTTTCTCTCGAGCCTGTTGGTTGGATTCAGCACCACCAACTTTAACTCGGGCGTGGGAGCCGACATTGTCACGGAATCAATTACGCTCATCGACGGGGTCGTTGACCGTAAATAGCTATTTTTGACCGTCACCAGCAATACGGTAGAATCGCCCCTGCTCTACGTAGCTGCCTTCAGTTCCTGTGCGGTACCAATTGACGACAAGGTACGCCTAACTGGGTTTGACAAATCAGGCGTTCAGCTTCCAATATCCACTGAGCGGGGCCTTCTGGACCTTCTGCTCGCCAAGCAGGAGGTTCAACGCCCTGCCGACCGTATCCCGGTGCTTTCGAAGCAGTGCTGCCAAATCATCCTCGCCAACCACCACCTCCCCGTTCGGGTAGCGGCGATGGACGCTTTGCCCATAGCTTAAGATTTTGTCAGCGAGGGTTCGAACCTCTTTTTCCTTTTCTTTCGTTCGTTGCGCACGGTCGGCGCGTGTCTCATCTGTTTCAATGGATTGTCTGGACGCGACTGCAATTCGGAAAGCACGAGCGACCGCCGCACCGATTCTCCAGTGGGAGGCAATCCAGGAAGAGATGCGTGGAGGGGTACTCGGAATCTGAATGATCCAAACCGAGTGGAATCGGAAGGCCCGGAGGTTCCTGCCGTCAAGTTTGCTCAATTCCTCGCCAAGTTCGCGGAGGCGATCGTTTTTTGTTTGATATGCGTCCATTTCTGGTTGGGGCGTCTCGATGATGCGGACCGTCGCGGGGTTCGACATAACCAGAGTTTGTTGGTCTAGAAGCGTGCGCCTCTCGGCCGTGATCTCTTGTACCTTGTCGTGATTCATCGCCAGTCTCCTTTGTAGTTTGTTTTGCTCCCAAGGGTGCCGGAAGTCGACCTCGTTGGAAACGAACACGGATGGCTTCGCAGTTCTGCCAAGCATGATCGCTACATGTGGGACATGGAACGGGGGCAGCGGTTGGGGGAGTCAGTTCCCTCAGTTTTTTCACAGCCACATCGTGCAACGTCTTGATGGCATGATGCGACCTCCCAAGACGGAAAAACTGTTCAATTGTGAACAGGCGGAGGAAATTAAGAGTCAGACCGGGACGGGGTGACAATTGCCCGCGATGCCTCTCATGCTCGGCGAGCGTCTCAACTGTTAAAAACATCTTTACGCTCATTGACCCCGCAAAGGAGTTTCAGGCGCGATTCGCCTGCAGGTGTGCAGACTGCCTCAACGCTGTCGCGCAGGCTTACTCCGCAGCCTGCAGCGCGGTATGATGCAGGTGCGCAAGCGCTTCGAAATCGATGAATAATCGCTGGGGTGGTTGCGTGACACTTGTCAGGGGTAAAGCCCGGATCTCTTGCGGGCATAAAAGCATCTCTTAAAGCCGTGCCTTCCCCAAAACGACTTGTGAATGGCTCTGGGCAGCATCTAGTGCCGAAGGGCCACAAGGTTGACGGAGAAGAATGTGCGCGCGCAAGATGCGCTCGCGACAGCCGGCGGGACGCCGGCGCTACAATCTGATGCCTGCGAAGAAATTGCGACAATCCCGCTTCCGAATTGCGCTGCCTGCCACTTCGGCCAACCTCGGGCCGGCGTTTGATGCGGCCGCGCTGGCCATGGATTTCTACATCAGGATTGAGGCCCGGCCCGCCGACCATTTCTCGATCGTGGCCAAGGGGCGCGATCCGGACATCTGCGGTGAAGTGGAAAATCATCTCATCCTGAATACCTACCGGGAAGTGCTTTCCAGCTGCCGGACGCAAGATCACGCCATTCTCGCTTCGGATTGACAACGATATTCCCATCGGGAAAGGGTGCGGGTCTTCCGCCGCGGCGCGACTTGCAGGCATCGCCCTCGCCGTGCGTTTCGGGCGGCTGAAGTGGACTGACGCCCAGATTGTCGGCGAAGCGTCCCGGCGCGAACACCATCCCGATAACGCCTCGGCCTGCTGGATGGGTGGGCTGACGGTGGCTCGGATGTCCGGGGAAGCCGAGGCGCAGGTCGCGGTCGTCCGGCCGAAAGGGAAGTGGCCTTTATTGCTGGCTATCCCCGACCAACCGCTGTCAACCGAGGAAGCCCGCCGTGTCCTTCCGGCGCAGTATTCGCGCGCGGACGCCGTGATCAACGTGCAGAACTCGATGCTGCTGCTGGCTGCCTTTACCCAGGGACGCCCCGACTTGCTTAGCGCAGCGCTTGACGATCGTATCCACCAGCCATATCGGGCAGCCCTCTGCCCGTTGCTGCCATGCTTGCAGGAGCTGAAAGGGAAGGGCGGAATCTTGGGAGCCGTGCTCAGCGGAGCAGGCCCATCGGTATTGGTGTTCCTCGATCCGCGCACGCTCGATGTCGAGAGCTCGCAAGCTGGTTGCCGCCAATATCGCGAATAGGGGTCTTACCGCAGAGCTGCTCGAAACTTCCATCACCTTCACGAGGCGGGCGGCTCCTAACTCGTAAGGATTGTTTCCAAGGTATGTTCTAGCCTGAATGTGCCATTTACCGATGACGGGTTGTGGATTACCTTGAGTCTTCCCCCTGCGAACAACTAATTTGCACCGAAAGTGTTCTAAGAGTCGCGGATGTACGACCTAGAGCATGTAGGCAAATCGTGGTTCTGTTGGGCAGGGTGAGCCGTAATGAGGGAAAGAAAGATTCAACGAAGGAGCGGCCATCGTATGTCGGGCAACGAACAGGTACTCGTGGAGATGCAGACTTTCCTGCTAGCGCTCGCCTCTTACGCGGATCGCGTCGCCAGCGATCCCAAAGTCACCTTCGAAGAGCACCACGTCAGCCTCATGGGGCCCGTCAGCGGCACCGCATCGCAGCCGTTGGCGAGAGCTGCTCGCGTTGGCTCGCGCTGACGTTCGCCGCTTCCTTAATTCTGGGGAAGCTGTAAACCCATACTTGCGCAGAACATCCGACGCATCTTTTGTTTTCAGGTATTCCAGAAAATCTGCGGCTTCCTTCTTATGTTGTGACCTGCTAAGGATCACCACGCCTTGCTCCAGCGGAGGGTAGTAATCCGCAGGAACCACCCAGAACTTGCCCATGGTCTTCACTGCGGGTGACAAAGCGTGCGCCATAGCGACAAATCCAGCCTGTGCATTTCCTGACTCGGCAAACTGAGCGGCCTGCGAGACGTTCTCGCCCATGACGAACCGGTCGGCCAGACGGTCGTAGAGTCCAGCGTGCTTCAAAGCCGCGACCGCGGCGCGGCCGTAGGGCGCATGTTGAGGATTCGCGATCGCAATCTTCTTGACAGAGCTGTCGAGGAGAACCGCCATGCCCTGGTGTTCGACATCCAGCGGCGAATTGGCCGGAACCCAAAGGACCAGCTTGCCCAGGGAGTATTGGTAGAGGCTGGCGGCGTCGGCCTGGCCATCGGTGATCAGGCGCTTGGGATAATCCATGTCTGCCGAGAAAAACAGATCGAAGGGCGCGCCATTCTCAATCTGCTGAGTGAGTGCTCCGGATGCTCCGAAGGAGAGCTTCATCTGCACGCCAGTCTTCTTCTCGAACTGCTGGGCGATGTCGTGGAGGGCAGGATTCAGGTCAGCGGCAGCCGCGACCAGCAATTCGGGTTCTACCTTCTTCTCTTTCTCCTGCGTCCATGAGCAGGTAGAAATCAGAGCAACACAAACTGCCACCGCAGCACAGAACCGGGTCATCGAGATAAGCCTCCAGCTTCCTATTACAGCACGAGCAGCCGATTCCCAAAGTGGGCTAACATTGCTGCGGAACGGTGGTTTTGCGTTGCTTTGCCCGGCTTCCTTCTGATACTGGCAGGTGCGTAAGGGCGTCAGGCCAAGTCGATGGAGTCTTTGGCCACTACGTGTCGTCGTTCTGGCGACGAGTTGTTTCGTTCTCCTCTCGATATCGCAGGGTCATGGCGCAAAGCAGACCCTGCCTGATACCCCGATTCCCGATCCTGATGCGGACTATGTCAGGGAACGCAATGAGTGGTTCTATCGCGGGCGCGTGGTGCCCGGTCTGCCTTCTGCCGAATTAAGACGGCACGCCTATCAGGCGAAGCTCCAATTGCGCAGGCAGCAGGCGCCAGCGATGCCGCACGCCAACCCGGCAATTTCGTTTTCTGTGGGATCATGGCTGCCCCTTGGCCCAGTGCCCTTGGCGTCGGATGCCAGCGGCAACGGCACGCAGGACTATCACCAGGTGGCAGGCCGTGCCACGTCAGTGGCGATCGATCCTGCGGATCCCTCCGGCAATACGGTCTATATTGGCGGCGCACAAAGCGGGATTTGGAAATCCTCGAACGGGGCGAATCCTGTGGCTAATAATGTGACCTGGACGCCGATTACCGACAATCAGGCGACACTGTCGATTGGGGCGATCGCGATTCAGCCGGGCAACAACATGATCCGGCGAAATCTCTGATTCTTGCGGCGACGGGTGAGGCGAACAACTCGGGGATTCTTATTTCGGACTTGGCATACTTCGCTCGGCCGACGGTGGTACGACCTGGACTCTGATCTCTACAGCGAATAATGGTGCGCTCTCATTTACGGGTCTGGGCGGAACCCGCATGGCTTTCAGCACCGCCAGTGGTCTGACCAGCACTGCTGTCGCGGCGATGGCCGCAAGTTCAGAAGGGTTGGTGGATGGCGCCACTACGAGCGCGACGAAACGAGGGCTCTATACGTCTATCGATGCCGGGCAAAGTTGGACGTATGACTCGTTGTCCGATCCGGGAGGAGCCATCGACCCAACATCTGCGACTTCGGTGGTCTACAACGACGGCGCAAACAAGTTTTTCGCAGCCATCCGCTATCACGGCTTCTACTCGTCGCCGGACGGCGTTACTTGGACTCGCCTGGCGAGCCAACCCGGCGGAGCGCCGCTGAGCGCAGCGTCTTGTCCGCAGCACTCCGTTTCCAATAACTATGCATGTCCGATGTATCGCGGCGAGATCACGACGGTCCCCGGCCGCAATGAGATGTACGCGTGGTACGTCTATTTTTCCGCTGCCGGAGATCTGGCCGATGGTGGAATTTGGCAGAGCGTGAACGGCGGAGCTTCGTGGATTGCCATCTCCGACAGCGGAATCAAGAACTGTGGCGACAGCTCTGGCTGCGGGGTGCAACAGGGAACATACAACCTGGACCTGCAGGCAATGCCCAACGGAGTAGGTACGGATCTCTATGCAGGAGCGATCAACCTCTACAAATGCCAGATTAGTGGCCTGAATCCAACGTGTGCGGCGTCGCCGTTCATCAACCTGACGCATGTGTACGGGTGCATTCCAATCGCCGCTCCGTCCCATGTGCATCCGGATCAGCACGCGCTGGCTGCGACGATTCCGAGTTCCGGTAGCGATTCAGGCAATCCGCTTCTGTACTTCGCAAACGATGGCGGAATTTACCGTGCGCTGGATGGTTTCCATGGCCTGATGAGCGGCGCTTGTTCGGGGATCAACCAGTTTGACGACCTCAACCAGAACCTCGGGTCCATGGCGCAATTCGTCAGCTTCTCACAGCATCCTACTGATCCCAACACGATGCTTGGCGGAACGCAGAACAACGGGTCACCGGCGACGAGCCAGGCAACGACGAATCCAGGTTGGACAAATGTTCTCGGCGGCGACGGTGGTTACAACGCTATCGATCCGATTACGGGTTCGAACTTCTATGCATCGAATCCGGATATTCCTCCGGAGGGGCTCGGCATTCAATTTTGCAGTGATGGGGTGTACTGCAATAACGCCAGATTTAGCTATGTCGTCACCAGCAGTGGATTGGATGGAGACGACGGGGCGTTCTACTTTCCGTACATTCTCGATCCGGGTTCCACGACTTCGATGCTGGTCGGCACATGCCGCGTTTGGCGCGGTCCGCGTGCAGGCGGCATCTTCACCGCGGTGAGCCCGAACTTTGACAGCCTGGGTTCGGCTACCTGTTCCGGAAGCGAAGTGAATCAGGTGCGCGGGCTGGCTACAGCGGGAACGATCGACAGCAACGGATCAGGCACTATCTATGCCACCACCAGCGGGTTAGGTCCTCTTGAGGGGCCTGCCCGCTCACCCGCGGGGGGCCGGGTATGGGTAACAACAAATGCTTCCGCGGGGCCCGTAGCGTTTCTCGATGTCACAGAAAACGGCCCGCAAGGAAATATCAATCCCAATCAGTATCCGATTTCAGGTGTGGCCATCGATCCTTCCGACGCGTCGGGAAATACGGCTTACGTCACCGTCATGGGCTTCACTGGCGGACCGGGCCACGTATGGAAAACAGCCAACGCCGGAGCGAGTTGGACAGACTTCACCGCCAATCTTCCCGACTCGCCCGCCAATGCGGTGGTGGTGTACGCACCCATGTCGCAAGTGTTTGTAGCCACTGACGTCGGTGTATTTGCCAGTCCGACTTCGGCGCCGAACTGGACCGAACTGGGGCCGAACCCCAGCACGAACCAGGTCGGGTTTCTTCCTAACGTCGCGGTCACTGCGCTGGGAGTGTTCAATCACGGTGGACAACAACTGCTGCGCGCCTCGACGTATGGGCGGGGGATGTGGCAATTCAACCTGGTGATCACGCCGGATTTTTGGTTCTCCGTCTTGAACACGCCGCTTACGGCCTTCGCTGGCCAGACGCCGACTTTCAACGGCACGGCGTCTGCCGTCAATGGATACACAAGCTCGGTCACGCTGAGTTGTACGGCGGGTGCGACTGCGCCTCCGAGTACCTGTACTCCAACTCCGGCGAGTTTCACCCCCGCCAGCAAGACACCCTTCACCTTGACCGTTGGCGGCGCGGCAGGAGACTACAGCTTCAATTTGAAGGCCGTGGGCGCCGACACAAATCATGTCACGCATGCCATCCCACTGACACTGCATCTCATGAACTTTGGAATCACAACGCCCTCTCCGGCCAGTCTGTCTGTTTCACGTGGGGCCACTTCTTCGCCGGTGAGTTTTCAAGTTACGGCTGCAGGATCATTCAGCCAGAGCGTCACGGTTTCGTGCAGTACTTCCATCCCCAGCGCCACCTGCAACTCGACTCCCGGCGTAACCGTAAATCCGAGGTCGGGATCTCCGGTCAACATGACGGCAACCGTGACAGTACCGGTCACTACGGTCGCCGGTACGTATCCCATGACACTGAAGGCGACGACGAGCGGAGCTCCGGTTCCTCTGACAACTTCGTTCAACCTCGTCGTGACTGCAAATCCTGACTTCGCAATGAGCGAGCCGAGTGCGTTCCCAGAGGTCAACGTTGGAAGCACGGGTACGAACGGCCCGATTTCCATTGCTTCGCAAGACGGATTCAGCGGGACTGTGACATTAGCTTGTCCAACAACTTATGGCGCGGGAAGTTGCAGCATCAGTCCGGCTACGGTCAGCATGTTTCCTGCGACCGTGACGCTCACCATTAAGGGCTCCTCCTTTACCGCCGGTAGGTACACGCTTTCGGTGAGCGGAACTTCAGGATCTATCGTGCACACGCTACCCATCCCCTTTACAGTCGGGGATTACTCCATCTCCGGCACGCAGACACTTTCGGCGACACCCGGGGCGCAGGCGACAGCCAGCCTGCAGTTGACCTCTTCTTTCTCTTACAGCGGAAAAGTCAATGCGACTTGCGACGCCAGTTCGCTCCCGGGCGCCATGTGCACGCTGACGCCGACAAATCCACTGACTGTAGCGAGCGGAGGCACGACGAATCTCACCGCAACCATCAACGTTCCGAACGATGCGAACGCGGGCCAGTACACCGTCAAGATCAATTCCCAGGACGCGACCGGAGCCCCAAGCCACAAAGCGAGCGTTTCGCTGACCGTAGGACAAGACTTTCTTGTGACCTCTTCGACCACTAGCCAGACGGTCACAGCGGGACAAACGAGCGGACCTTACGCGCTGAGAGTGATACCTGTGGGCTCATCTTTCAATGGGGCCGTGTCTATTGCCTGTACCTCAGGGCTTCCAGCAGGGGGGCAATGCATCTTTAATCCACCGACGCCAGTAACTCCGGGCAATTCCGCGATTGACGTGGTCATGAACATATCCACGAGAGCGAACAGTGTCCGCTCGGAAGCGCCAGTCAGAGGGAATTTTCCTTCGCCCGCGATGTGGCTGCCGGTGGCTGTGATCGTGATCGGCATGAGTGCTTCGGGACACCGAACTGCAAAGACGCGGCAGTGGTTAGGCTGCGTCGTTATCTGCCTCACAATGATGGTATTGGTCTCATGCGCCGGTGTAAGCAACGGCGGAGGCGGCGGTGGACAGCCGCCTCCGCCCGCGACCTATCACATCACAGTGACCGGTATCTCGTCGGGAACGCCCTCGGATGCCGGGCAGAGCACCATCGTGACACTCGTCGTAAACTAGTGGGTCCCTTGGAATACGATCATGCGGCCGGGACGATTTTCAGTTCGTGCCTTCCGGCAAGGTACTGCATGTTCTGAATGCGCCCTCCCCAACAGCGACGGCTTCGCTCACGATTGGCAAAACGATTGTAAATTCCGCGGCTGTGAGTCTCGGACTGACTTGAGCAGTACTCAGCGTCCAGCACCGTCCTAGAAGAAAAATCAATCCGTCACAACCGAAAACAAGCGCGCGAAGGTCGGCGAACTCTGCTAGCGTCATCCTCAGTCGGCGTACAGGCGCCCAGGGTGAAAGTCAGGAGTTCTACAATGAGAACCTGCACGAACGCGCAGTGCGTTGCTTTCGGCCACATTGTGTTTTCGGTCGCGACTCGATGTCCACTATGCCGGTGGGATTTGCGCAGAATGCTCCCGGCCAGCGAAGTCTCTTCTCTAAGCAAGCTCGCGCAGCCACTGCCTGCGACGAATTAAAAAAACATTTCCCGCGCCCGCTTCACTTGCCGATATCTTCATTCCACAAATCCGCGTGGTCGCGGATGAAGTCTGCCATCATCTGAATGCAGCCGGGATCCTGCAGAATCGTGAGAGTCACGCCACGCTGGCGAAATAGCTCTTCGGCACCCAGGAAATTCTGATTCTCACCGATGACAACATGCGGGATTCTGTACAGCAAACTGGTTCCGGTACACATCACGCACGGACTCAGCGTACTCACCAGGGTCAACTGAGGCCAGTCGCGCCGGCGGCCTGCATTACGGATGCAGATGACCTCGGCATGGGCCGTTGGATCGCCGCTCTGTACTCGCAGGTTGTGGCCGCGGGCCACGATGCGTCCCAGGGAGTCGGCGAGCACCGATCCGATCGGCAGCCCACCCTCCCGGAGTCCGAGCCGTGCCTCCTCTAGCGCCGCTTGCAGCAGGACTTGCACATCCATGGATTGCTCACGCCATCGGGGAAGAGCTTCGAAGTAACCACCGATTTGTTACGGCGGTCACCCGGATCAGCCAAACCTAGGTGCGCAATTCCTATTTCGGGAAGCATCCCCCCCGAGAGTGCCATGCCCCCCACAATAGTGTAATTGACCCTTGTTTGGGCAGAGGGCATTCTCAGAAAGCTAAATCTTGGGCTAAGTGTCGACGGGCTCGGGCAATTGCAGGGAATCGGTGAGTTGAGTTCACAAACCGGGTGAACTGGGCCTTGATAAAACGAGAGTGCCGGATGAGAGATGTTCTTCCCGGCTCCTCGTTGGGGCAAACGGGAACACAGGAACCGGGCCATTTGTTCGCGCGAGACGTTGTTGAAGGATTGGGGGAAACCTAGGCGTGTTGAGCGAAAAAATCAGGTCGGCCAGGCAGTTTGCGCTCTTTGCGGAAGTCAGCCCTGCCGAGATAGATCTTGTGATCGGGGCTGCCCGCGAGAAACGTTTCGATCGCAGAGAGACGATCTTTACGGAAGGCGACCCTGTCCGTCATGTCACGATGGTGCTTTCTGGCATCGTGAAAGTGACGCAGATGGGGCTGAATGGCAATGAGGTAATCCTGCGGTTGAATGCAGCTGGAGAGATCGTGGGCTCGTATCGTGTTTGCGCCAACTGCACTCATTGCGCAACGGCGCAAGCCGTTCAGCCAAGCGTGGCTCTGGTGTGGGATGCGGCAGTATTTGAGAAACTGCTGGCTCGGATCCCGACGTTCCGCAGAAATACGGTGAGGGCTCTCGAGGAACGTTTGTTCGAGATGGAACAGCGGTTCCGGGAAGTTTCCACGGAAAAAGTGGGGTCGCGCCTTAGCAGCGAACTGGTTCGTCTTTCCGATCGGCTGCGCCGCAGTACCAACAACGGTCATCTCGAGATTACACTTTCGCGCGCCGAGCTGGCGCAATTGACCGGCACTACGCTATTCACGGTCAGCCGGCTGCTGTGCCAATGGCAGACCCAGGGGATCGTCAGGGTTCGCCGCGAGTCTGTTCTGGTACAAGACTTCGCTGCTCTGGCGCAGATTTCTAACCCCGAAGAGCGATCCGCGTAGTCGCAGTAACGCAGCCCATCTGAAACGAAATCATTGGCGCTGGGGAGGCCGCTCAAGCCCGTCTCCCCGAACTCCCTGCTAGCCGCTACCACAACGAACAGCGAGGATAAATCTGCGGCTGCCCTCTGGCCCAAGTCCCTTCTTAGTGGGTCCAACCAGCAACGGTTGAACAGGCTGGGGAAGGACTCGCTCGCAACTCACTTCTCGACCTCAGCGGGTATAAAGCCGACATTCAAAAGAACGCGGTTACGATTTACCAACTGCATTTTTCCGCAAGCTATTGGACCGCTGCCACTCAAGAACGAGTGCCTGATGGACTTTTTCTGCAGGCTGTGGAAGCCGTGCCTTCCCAAAATATTGATTGAGATGCTCAATCAAAAGCGCAGTTGAGAACTCCGTATTGGGTGCCAATGGAGTGCATGCCATAGGGACAGGGATCTGCCGTGGCCTCGGTAGATCGGGGCCTGATCTGTTCCGGCGGGAGGATCGATAATCTTTGTTCGTCGGGCGAGGCCTTGACCGGACGGATCAGTGTCGTGGTAGTGGCACCGCTGGGGACTTGTGCTGGCGCTGGCGCCTTAGACGGTTCGGGTTTTGGAGGCGCGGCGGGAGGAGTTACCGCCTTCTGAGGCGTTGTGCGATTCGGAGTGCTGGGAGTGCCAGTCTGCTCCATCGTGTTCGGGGCACGAACCGCCGAGTTCCTTCTTGGATCGTTGTGTCCTACCGTGACTGTGTTGCCGCGACCCAGATCCACGAGGCGCAAATTCTCGTCAGTCACCTCCTGTGCACGCACGATGTGAGGAGTGATGGCGAAGACAATTTCGTTTTCCTGATTCTGTTTGTTCTCTTGCCCGAACAGGTATTTCAGGATCGGTATCTTAGTGAGCCACGGATATCCAGCGAGAGAAGTGGTCTCCGTATCCTCGAGGATGCCGCCGACCAGGTTGACCTCCCCATCGCGCAGACGGGTTTCATGTTCGATGCGCCGCTGTCCGATGATCGGCTGGCTGATTCCGCCGATGTTCTGTGTTCCAGAGACCGACGACACTTCCAAAGTCATCTTCAGAGTGACTTCGTCTCCCGAGTGGATATGCGGTGTAATGTCGATGTTTACGCCCACGTCCAGATACTGGAACTGCGTGTTGACCAGAGGGCTGACGCCAACTGTACCTCCGAAAGATCCGGTCGCGACCGGGACGCGGTCGCCAATCTTCAATGTTGCTTTTTCGTTGTCGAGGGCGCGGATTTGCGGATTCTGAATCAGTTTCGTGTCGCTGTCGCTCATCAGGAACGACAGGGACGCGCCAGGAATGCTGACCTGGAAATTCGTGGCATTCAGGTTGCCCAGAGAGTTGAGGGTGAACGACCCATTCGATCCTGACCCACTACTACTGCCACCGGTGGTGCCGGGCACCATCACGATATTGGCTGAGGTCGGCGGATTGACCCCGAGAGTGCGAATGCGGCTGCGGCTGACCTGCAACACGGCGATCTCGATGACAACTTCCGGCTTTGGTTTATCGATGTCAGTCAGGAGCTTCTGAGCCAGCACCATCTGATCTGATGTGCCGCGTATGATGAGCGCGTTCTGTTTGGGGATCAGCTGAATGCGAGTGACATCGAGGATCCCTTTGAGTGTCGCCGCAGTTTCCTGCAGTTCGGCCGCATTGGAGACGTTCTTCAAGTAGAACGTCTTCATCACGCTGTTCTGCATGTCCTTGCGCTTGGACGCAGTGTCGGCGGCGACCAGGATTGTGTTGCTGGAGGTCGGCTCCCAGAATGTCTTAGTTTGAAGGGCGACGGTATTTAAGGCCTCGCGCAGAGTCACATCATTCAATTCGACGGTGACCTTCTGCGGCTTGTACTCCTGATCGAAAAGCACGTTGATGCCGGCGAGTTTTCCGATGGTCCTGTAGATCATCGTGGAAGTCTCGGTGAGTCGAAGGTTGATCAACGTATTCGAGAGTGGCTGGAGTTCCACCGGACCGGCGGCTTCCTGCGCTGCCTTGTCCAAGGCGAGAGGCGGTTTGACGGGCTCCTCCGCGCGGGCCTGCTTCTTCAGGATGTCTTCAGTGCGGTTAGCCTCCATCTTGGCCGTGAAGTTGGTGGGATCAATGGAAGCGGCCCGCTGAAACTCCACCACGGCTTCCTGCAATTTGCCGCTATTGCGCAGCGCCTCTGCCTGGCGCATGTGTTCCAGGGCGGCGTAGAAACGCAGCCGCGTGAATGCTGTGAAGTATCTCGCGTCTTTCGGCTTCAGTGAGTGCGCCTGACTGTAGGCCTGAAAGGCTTCGTCGTAGTTGTTCTTGGCTTCGGCCTTAACACCGCGCTTGAAGGCTGCATTAGCATGTCCGCAGATCCCGCCACGACGAGTGACAGGACAGACGATAAGAGCTCCCAGGATTCGCCCAATTTTCATGATGTCCGTTTTTCTGCCGGGCCTGTGTTGAATTTTGGGATGCAGTCTCGTCCGGTACACGGAAGTGCGAATCATCCGGCTTTCGGCTTAGACGATTTGGGGGAGCTACTCGACCACACCCACGCGCGAGCCGGTTGCACGACACGCGCCTTCGAACCCACTCTAGTGATAAACCACACAGTCCTCCCTCTGGTTTTGATTTAGCGCAAAGAAGAGGGCCGCCTCATCTCCTTGTTTTTCCCGGCGAAGGCACTTAGACTCTGGATCGATCATCGCGCCAAGACAACCGATCTCGCAGCGCACATGCTAGAGGCTTTCAGCGCGTATATATCTTTTCCAATGAGTTGCTTAGCGCGAAGACACTACTACATTCTTCTAGCAGCCATAGATTTAAGGCAGTTTGCAGAACGCGGCCTGCTATTTTTAAGTTTACAAAACTTTACATTCATCTTTGCCGTGCCGCAAAGAGGAAATTTTAACTGGCTGTACTGTGACGCCACGAGTCTGGGGTAGCGCCACCATCTCTCCCAGGCATGCGGACGGCCGAATTGGCGTCGTGCGTCAGGTTTGCGCTCCCGTTTTACCAACAGCACAAGGAAATTGACGGTCGATTTTGACGCCGGCGCACGTGTGCGTCCGCGAGAGCCACGAAGGAGGCTGCACGGCCATGAAGAACACGTGTCGGTTTTGGTTGCCCATTTTTCTCCTAGGTTTCGCGACGGTAACCCTGAGCGCGCAGTCGTTCCGCGTGCAATGCCCAACGAGCACGATTACGCACCCAGCGGCGAACAACAATTCGGAGCCGACCTACACGGCGCCGACGACGTTGACGCCCGGAGCGAATGGTTACCTGACGCCCACTGCGAACGTGAACGGGGCGATCAAGTGCCAGCAGATTGCCGGTGGTGATGGTTTCGCCACGATGGGTGATGGCACGCAGACGTATATGTTCTCCTTCGGACCGCTCTCCGGCTTGGCGGATATCGCCAACGGTCTCCCAGGGACTCAGTTCCCGACCATATTCAATTCGGTCTCTCCGCAGCTGTTAAAGCCTGGCGATCCGGCCACGTACGATGCCATCACAGGCGGAGGCCCGAACGGGGCGTCGGGGTTTCCTTACAACGGTGCGGTGGGACTGACCGGCGATCCAGACATATCAGATGGCGCTTCGGGCGGGGCAATAGCAACTGCGACGGTGGCCGGCGGCCTCGTCGATTCAGTCACGATCACCAATGAGGGCACTGGTTGTCCGGGGGCAGGGCCCTACGTTGGCACACCTTCGGTGACCTTCAGCGCACCGACCGGTGCTGGAGGTATTACAGCACTTGGCAAAGTTTCCACAATTACAAACGGGTGCATAACCGCAATTGACGTCACTTTTACCGGCACGGGGTACACGAGCGCACCGACGGTGACGATTGGACCCGCCTCCAACCTTTGCTTGGGCGCGAATCCGCCCAGCCAATGTCTCACAGGCCACGTTGATCCGCGCCCCATCATGGACATCGGTGTGATGAACGGCAATATTCCCGCGCCCTTGATGGCGATCGATGAGGATGACGAATTCTTCCTCACCCTCACCAACGTCGGCATGATCATGCGGCCCGACCTCTTTGAGCAGCACACGGTTCACTTCCACGGCTACCCCAACGCGTCGTCCTTCTACGATGGCGTTCCTGACGCATCCGTCGCCATCAACATCGGTGGCAGCTTTACCTATTACTATCTCGCTCCCGACGCCGGAACTTACTTCTGGCACTGCCACATCACTCCTCCAGAACACTTGCAGATGGGCATGGTTGGCCAGATCTATGTTCGGCCACGCCAGAACCGTGTGCCCAGCACCATGACTCTCTATGCAGGGCTTCAGGCGCAGCAGACTGATCCGCGCACGAAGTGCGATTCAGGTAGAGACATTCTGTGCAGCAATCCGCTTCCGTTCGGCGGCGACGACAGCGTCAGCGGCGGATTCGTAAATGGCGCAGCGACCAAGAAATTTGCCTACAACGACGGCGACGGATCGACGCAATACGATGTCGAGTATCCCCTCCAGATTCACGGCTTCGATCCGAACTTCCACTTTGTCGGCATGACCTTCAACCCGGAAGGCTTCGTGGACATGAAGGATAAGTTTTTCCTGCTCAATGGCCGCAGCTATCCCGATACGGTGATGGCCGGACCGATGGCTACGCAGTCGACCGACGGAACTCTGCACTACTCGCAGCCGCTGCCGGCGATCATCCAGATCACCGCTGGCCAGAGAGCTCTCCTGCGCATTTCAGATCTAGATGTTACGGAATACCAGACCCTGGCTTCGCTGGGCGTACCGATGAAGGTCATCGCGATCAATGCGAAACTGCTGCGCGATCAAGCAGGCAACAATCTCTACTACAACACAAATTCGATCACACTCGCTGGAGGTGAGTCACTGGATGTGATTCTGGACACGTGTGCCGTTCGTAGCAATCCGGCCGACCCGTCCTCCTCCTGCACGACGCCGCTGGCGACTGGCACGTATTACCTCTATACCCCCAACCTTGATCACCTTTCCAACGACGCAGAGAACTTCGGCGGATTGATGACCGAAGTCCGCGTGAATTAGGAGCGCAGCCATGAGGACAACGAACATGAAAAAAGCGATCTTTAAGACGGCACTTCTGGCGGCGACGATGGCGGCGACCATGCTGTTCTCGGTTGCCGCGCATGCGGCGGCTCCTGGCATCACGGGACCCACTTTCAATCTTGTCGCCCAACCTGCATATCTCACGCAGCCTGATGGCGCGATGGTCTATTCGTGGGGTTACGGTTGCAATGGTAGTCCGGGTGGTTATGCTCCCGCCGCAATCACGAGCACGTTCTGCAACACCATGCAGGTTCCCGGTCCGACGCTGATCGTTACGGAAGGCCAGACGGTCACAGTGAAGCTCTCGAATAATCTGCCGAGTTCCGCTGGCAACACCTCGATCCTGTTTCCGGGGTTCAACGTCACCGCATCCGGTGGTGTAGCGGGCTTATTGACGAACGAAGCTACGCCGGGCAACACGAGTTGCGTCCCCGCGAGTTCGTGCGTGACTTATACCTTCGTGGCTTCATCGCCTGGAACTCGCGCTTACTACAGCGGGACACAGGGCGACTTGCAGGTGGAGATGGGCCTGTACGGAGCGATCATCGTACTTCCCTCAAGCGTCCCGGCGGCGTGCGTCGGAGCGAACGCGACCAGCATTGCGGCAAAGAACAGACTGGCGCGGTCACATTGGGGCGAGGCGGACTTCCGTCTCGCGGCGGCCGCCTACGATCACCCCGATACCTGCTACGACCGCGAGTACTTGTTCCAGTTCTCCGAAATGGACCCCAAGATTCACAGCCAGGCGGACGCACAGGTTAAGGCACTCGGCAATTGCGTCGCCGGCAATGCGGGTTGCAGTCTACAAGTGGCGACGGAACCCTACCATCCTGCCTACTTCCTGATCAACGGACGCTCGATGCCGGATGATATGGATCCGAATTACGCCGCTCAGTATCCTCATCAGCCTTACAACGGCAATCCACACATGCACCCGGGCGAGTTGACGCTGATTCGCGTCATCGGCCAGGGACGGTGGCAGCATCCCTTCCACGAACACGGGAATCACGTACGCATTCTGGCCCGCGATGGAAACCTGATTCTAAGCAACGCTGCGACCATGACGTATGGGAACGGCGGAACGGGCGCTCCGTTGGCTGGCCCTCTCCTCTTTACCACCACGACCACTCCGGGTCTGGCCTTCGATGGAATCTTCTACTGGACCGGCAAGGGTCTCAACTGGGATCCCTATGGTCACAAATCCACCTCAACTGATGCATCGGCGAAGCTTCCCTGCACCCCGGACGCAGACGGCTATAACACGGGCGCACCGACTGCCATCAACTATTACGAATGGTGCCAGGACCACAACAAGCCGATGGAAAAAGCACCCTTCGGCGACGTCACTGGCGGCGGTCCGGTAACTCTTCCCGATCCCAACTTGTTTGCCATGGGTCCCTGGTATAGCGGCAGTCCTTACCTCGGCCCCGATGCTGCCTCACGAGGCAACGGTCAGGCGGTCGGCATTCCGCCCTCCGGCACCGTTGCGAATGACCCGGGCTCCGAAGCCGGCTTCGCTTTCATGTGGCACTCGCACAACGAGCGCGAAATCACCACCAACAATATTTTCCCCGGCGGAATGCTGATGATGATGCTGGTCGATTCCCGGGAATTCGTCATCGACGAGTCCAACTAATTAAGAGGAGAGAGCAATGCGATTCGAAAACCTTAAAGCCACTTTCAAGACTGCAGTACTGGTTACAACTGTTCTCCTCCTCGGAGTAGGTCTGGCCACCGCCCAGCAGCAGATCAACCTGACCGCTGGGGCCTCTACCATCACCTTGCCCGACGGCTCCAGTGTGCCGATGTGGGGCTACAGCTGCGATGCGACCCAGGTTGCTGGTTCGACCGCGACCTGCGGTGCGCTGAAGCCGAATGTGGCCGCTGGCCAGTGGTCCCCAGTTGTAATCACTGTGCCCACGGGGCAAGACCTACAGATCAACCTGACGAATCATCTTTCGTTTGGTACGACCCCGAGTAACATTCCAACCTCGATGGTGATCGTGGGTCAGTTGGGTGGAGGTCTCGGGACGACAGCAACCTCCACCGCGAGTCCGGATCACTCCGCCGCGCAAGGCACGGTCACATGGCCGATCGTGGGTCCGGGTGCTGGCACGCCGCCAACGCAGGGCCTTCGCGTGCAATCGTTCTCCACGGAAATCGCGGCAGTACCCACCACAGATACAACGACACCGGCAACATCATTGAAGTGGACGGCTCCACGCCCCGGCACCTACCTGCTCGAGTCGGGTACGCACCCCTCAATTCAAGGGTCGATGGGCTTGTACGGAATTGTTGTGGTGACCGCCGCGCCGACGACAATCCCGGCGGCTGCGCCCGGTACTGCTTATCCTGGCGTGACCTACAATGCCGATATCGATTTACTGTTCAGCGAAATTGATCCCGTCCAAAACAATGCGGTTCAGACGGCTGTCAACACTGTGGGTTTCAGCGAAACCATGGTTTGGTCGGGCCAGCCCAACGGCTGCGGCAATCCGGGTTCGTCGACCTTCCATCAATGCTATCCACCGGCGGTGAACTACACGCCACTCTATTACCTCATCAACGGTGTGGCATTCGACAAGACCAATGCCTCAGCGTCGCTATTCCAGTCAACGCCTGCCGCAGGGGTCACCGGAAATGTTCTGGTGCGCATGGTTAACGCAGGCTTGCGCATGCACGTGCCTTCGATCGTGGGAGCGCAAACCGGAACGCCGACAGCCCCGGCCTTGCCACCAGCCGGCTTCTCGCTGATCGCGGAAGACGGCAATCCGCTGCCGGGCATTCCACGAGTGCAGAGTGAAGTATTCATGGCCGCAGGCAAGACCTACGATGTCATGATCAATACTCCGACCGGCGTCACTGCTCTTCCCATCTTTGACCGCGAACTAAGTCTCTCGGGCAATGCCATTGCGCGTGATGCCGGCATGCTCGCATACATCAGCATTAACGGGGCCGCCTTGCCCGCTGCTGGTGCACTCATCCCCGCGAAGGCCAATAGCGATCTTTACACCTCTGTGATTGCTGGCCAAACCGTCACGGTGTCAGACCCTGCCAAGGGAGTCATCTCCAACGACGTGAATGTGTTCGGAGTCAAAGTTTCTCTCCCTCCAACAAAAGGAACCCTGACTCTGAATCCCGATGGAACATTCACTTATGCTGCCAGCACCGGTTGGTCTGGTGGTGATTCGTTCCAGTACTGCGGCAACGGCGCAACCGCCGGCGCGGCATGCGCTACCGTGACCTTAAGCGCAGCGACGAAGGAGAACGCGTCGGGCATTGTGTGTAGCGTGCCGTCACCGACTTACACTTCGAATGTAGCAACGACGCTGAGCATTAAACCTCCGGGAGTTCTGTCGTTCTGCAAGGATGCGGCTGGTTACCCACTTACCGTTGCCAGCGCAAGCGGGACGAGTGGACTCACGATTTCCGTCGATCCGAATGGCGGATTCAATGCTTCCGTCACTTCGTCGGGAACATACAGTTTCAGTTTTGTCCCGAAGAACTCTCAGGGAACAGTCAAGGCGGCACAAACGGCCAGTATCGTCTTCCCGCCGGCGAGCGGTCTTACTGTAACGGTTGTGGACGGGACCGACAAGACAACCCAGATCGGCGACTATCGCTGGATCATTGAAGAAGATCGAACCTTTTACATCAACCCCAACTGCACGACCAACGTTATCCCTCAGCCCGCCGGTTGTCCGACAACGACCGATAACATTGTTCCCACCTTTGGAACGAATTTCCATACCAGCTACATGCCAGTGGTCGCAACGGGTTGTACCGGACCACTCTCATGCGAATCGGGCCAGACCGTGCTCGGTCAGGCTGCGGTATGCGACGTGGGCAACGGAGTATGCCGAACCACCGGGACGCAGGAAGCGGTGACGATGCCTGGTTCGGTCCACCTGGATCCGTTGAAGCGCTACTACATCTCGGTGCTTCCGGGAGACGCGGCCGATCCGGTCAGTGGCGCGCCGGTTGGGCATGGCATGGGTGGTGCACCCATCGCTGCCGGGCAGACCTCGGTTAAGGTCCTTGCACAGCCCACCCCGTTCCAGCCTGCGAAACTCTCCGTGTTTGTGTTCGAGGATGACTTCCCCCTCAACGGCGAACAGGATTCCGGCGGCGGAATTGACGTTCTGGGAACCAACGAGCCAGGTCTTGGCGAATTCCAGATCACGCTGTTTGACGATGCTGGTGGCTCTGGAGACTCCACCGGGCAACCCACGTACGACATGTTCAACATGCCGCTCTCGAATAGCTTGGCGGGAACCATCGATCCGGCCACGCACCAGGACGCTTGCCCAATCTCAAAGATAGCACTGAATGGTTTCGACACGAATGACCCAACCGACCCGGCCAACACTGATCCCAACGCTGGTCAATATGTGCAGGGGCAGAGTGCCACAGGCATCACGGGCATGATCGTGACGTGCCCGAGGTTCGAAGCAGACGGCGTTACGCTGTCCCCTCTGGCTGGCCAGGCAGTAGTTGCGAATCTGTACCCTGGCAGATACGGGGTCGTCGCGAACGCGGGAGCGGACAGAATCGCGAGGGGCGAAGAGTGGCTGCAGACCAACACTCTGGACGGGCAGAAGGCACACGATTCCTTCCTCCGTGTGGGTGAGCCGAGCTACTTCCAGGAGTTTGGTCCCGCGGGATACCACGTCTCCATCGGCTTTGCCAACCCGGACATCATCAATGGGCGTAAGGCAGGAGTTTGTAATGGCTCAGACCAGAACATTACCGGTTCACACTGCGTGAACACAGTGACCGGCTTGGTGACAACCGAACGTATGAGCCGGACGCCAGATGAGCGGCTATACAGCAGCGGCTCCAACGACAGCTTCTCGTTCACTCAGTGCTACGTGAGCCTTGGAGATACCGACGGCGAAGACTTTGCGTTCACCAAGTGCAACGCGGATGGCACCTTCACCCTGACAGGCATTCCCGACGGGGATTGGCGCGTCACCGTATTTGACCAGTGGAACGATATGCTGGTAGACGGCCTTTCCACGCCGGTCCGCTTGGGCAGCGCAGGGAACACTTGCCCGGGCGCTGGATCGGATCCGACCCACTGCAATATGGGCGACATCGCCATGAACCAGTGGCAGGCGAACATCTACACCCGAACCTTCTTTGATCCGAACGGACTTGGAGTACCACAGAGCGATAGCCAATCTGGGCTCGCTCTCGTGCCGACGAACATCCGCTTCCGCGACGGCAGCTACTCCAACTTCAATAACACCGACCTGAACGGTTTTGCCGGCTTCAACGAGGTGTTCCCGTTGTTCAGTTGGTATGTCGTCGAGACCGATACGACCCGCTATAAGAGCACTGGAGTCCATGTGGTCTACGACGCGGGCGGGCCGGCCGACGGAACTTGTACCTCTACGAGCGCTCCGTGCGGAACTTCCACCATCGCGCAGAACATGGCGAACACTGCTGAAGTGGTCTCCCTCCCTACGAACCTGCGCGTTCCGGGTGCGGTGTACTGCGCCAATGCGGACTGCACAGGCAAGTCGATTGCCGACGGTCCGGCAAGCAGCGATCCTCCGAGCGTCTGCACGACGAACTCCACCACTGGAGTGGTAACCTGCAGCACGCAACTTTCCACCGGCCGCATCGACCCGCCCTGGGTGCAGGCCGAGGGCTGGCAGGGATTCTCTGGCCAGAACAGCTACATTGAATTCGGCAAGAAGCCATATGCCACCGGCGAAAACGGCGGTATTCATGGGCACGTCGTTTATGCCTCAACCCGGCCCTTCGATGATCCATCGTTGCTCCTGCAACTCAGTTGGGAACCGATGGTTCCGAATGTGACCATCAACCTCTATCAGGAAAGCACTGCCCCCGACGGCAGCCAAGCCCTGAGGCTGGTGGACACCACAAAGACCAGCAGCTTCGACGATTGGGCCCAAGGCTTCCGTTCCGACGGTGTTCCCAATATGAATTGCGCAGGTCAGGGAACCGACTCCGGTCCGGACGCCGATCTGTTCTTCTTTTCTCTCTATAAACAACCGATGTGGCTTGATTTCTACAATTCACAGCATGGCGGAGCTGCTCCGACCGCGCTGCCGAACAATGGCCAGTTCAAGTGCTTTGATGGCATGCACAACTGGAACCAGATCCAGCCGGCGCCGTACGACGGTATGTACTCGTTCCCCAGTGTCACTGGTCTCGATCCGACGACTGGAAAGCCAGCGGGCTCGAACTGCACGATCTGTGTGGACAACCCCGACACGACGGACCCCTACCGGACCGGCCAACCCATGTTGCCCGCTGGCAAGTATGTCGTAGAGGTAGTTGTTCCTCCGGGCTACGAACTGGTGAAGGAAGAAGACAAGAACATCCTGATCGGCGACACGTACATTGCGCCCGTCGTCCAGCAGTTCGCGGGCTTGGGCAACATCTACATTCTGCCCGACCAGGCCGCCGTCAACTCGTACAACGCAAACAATGCCCAGAATTCGACTACCAATTTGGGTGTGCAGCCACGGCACGAGGGCGATACCGGCAGCATCGAATCGTTCTGGCCGTGCGTAGGCCAGGCCCGCGTCGTCCCCGATTTCATCAGCCTGTTTCCGCAGTCCCAGGAAGTCTCGCCCTTTGCGGGCGCGACTCGCAATCTCTGCGATCGGAAAGAAGTCACGCTGGATGACCAGATGTCGGTGCTGGCCAAGTTCTACGTCTTCACTTCGACCCACGTCGCAGCCCACTACACGGGAGTAATCACCGACGATTTCACTTCTGAATTCGATCCGTTCTCGCCTCAGTTCGGCGAGAAATTCTCCCCGCCCAACCTGCCCATATCCATCAAGGATTTTGCCGGAAACGAAGTTGCCCGCACCTACACCGACCAGTGGGGAACGTTTGACGGTTTGAACTACTCTACTTGGGAAGTGAATCCGCCCAATCCGACCGGATATGCCCCCCAGATGATGGTCACTTGTATGAACGATCCTGGAAGCGACGCGGCCCATCCGGATCCGTTGTTCAATCCTGAGTACAGCCAGTTCTGCTACGAGATCCCGTTCATGCCTGGACAAACCCAGTACATGGATACTCCTGTAGTGCCGACGTCCGCGTTCGCGGGCGCCGGATATAACAATCCGGACTGCGCCTACCCGAATGCCACTCCAGCCATCAGCGAAGTGGATGGGACGGGTGTCGGTCCGTGGCTGAGCGGAGCCGGCACGCTTACGATCAAAGCGTTGGGTGACCAGATTGTGCCCAACAATGCCTACTCCGGACCGTCCGCCACGCTATCTCCTTTCAATGCAAAGACTGTGACCCGTCACTACGGCTTCGGTACTGGGCAGGGAACCGTGACCATCGGCGGAGTCAGCGTGGGAATTAGCAATTGGTCGGATACGCAGATCCAAGTCAACTTGACGACTGCGAATGTCAGTTCCTTGCCCGTCTGCGCCCAAAGCTTCAGCGCTTCGATGACGCCAGCCAACGCTATCACGGCGTTCGGACGCTGCGGACAGCTGCTCATTACGACCGCTACCGGCCAACAATCAGTTGACACGGTGACCGTGACGATCGGAGGGAAAGCTCCGGTCCACGTGATCCCTGACAGCATCACCAACCCGACCAGTTCCTTCGGTCCGATCCAGGCAGCGATTGATAATGCGAGCCCCGGCGACCTTATCATCGTGAATCCTGGTGTCTACAATGAAATGTTGCTGATGTGGAAGCCAGTGCGCCTGCAAGGTGTCGGAGCTGCTTCCAGCGTCATCAATGCAAATAGTCAACCTGCAGGCAGAATGGATCCCTGGCGCCAGAGGGTGGACTGCCTGTTTGGATTGGCGATCAACGGTCAACCCACCTCCGGCACCAATAAGTACGATCCTACGGGAACAGTTCCCTGCGGAGGCTGGACTGGATTTAAAGGCGGTGATGAGAATCCGCAAGTCGACCGCCTGCCCCTCGAAGGTGTAGTTGGCTGGGATACCACCGTCAACGGCAACCTGGCAGAGCTCTTGCAGGAGCCGTCTTTGATGGGAGCGTATGAAGGAGCGGGAATCACCGTACTATCGAAAGGAGTGAGATACCCCGCTGGATCTACTGACATTTTCGGAACCGGGGCCGATACCGGTAATACTCCGACCGAAAGCCAGATGCCGTTGGGTACCATCATGCTCTCCAATTCTGCTCAGGATTGCTCCGACTATCCGAGCAACTTCACGTGCGCCCCGTCGAGCATTGATGGCCTGACGGTTAGTGACAGTTCTCAGGGCGGCGGTGGGATCTTCCTGCACGCATGGGCTCATTACCTGCAAATCAGCAATGACCGTGTCTACAACAACACGGGCACGCTGACGGGCGGGATTAACGTTGGACAGGGCGAGTCGCCCGATGCGCTCCTCGCCGGAAACGAGGGAGACCCCGTCGGCTTCGATCAGACGCCATGGACCTGCAATGCCCTGGTGTCTGGAGCCGTGGTCAACGGAGTCGCGCAGGTGAGTCCCGCGGGATTCACGCCCAACGCGCAATTGCCATTTTGCTACAACCATGACGTCAACGTGCACAACAACGCGATCACCAGAAACTCCTCCATCGGTGACGAGTTGTTCTCGTCCACACCAGCCGGCGCAGGCGGTATCAGCTTCGGCACCGGCGCAGACAGGTACTCATTCACTTCCAACTGGGTCTGCGGCAACATGAGTACCGGTGACGGCGGAGGCGTTGCTCACATTGGGTTCATCTGGAACGGCGACATCGAGAAGAACTCGATTCTCTTTAATCAGAGTACGAACCCGACGATCCCCACCAACGGTGGCGGCATCGTAATCATGACGACGGCGCCAGATGGCAACACGACCGGGGCGCTCGAATGCGGCAGCGTCACCGACGTGGATTGCGCTCCTGGATTGGGGGATGGAACAGGTCCTGGCCTGAAGATTAACGCAAACCTGATTATGGGCAACTCGGCGGACAGCGGCAGTGGCGGCGGCCTTCGTTTGCAGGGGGTCAACGGCACAGAAATCTCCCGCTTCCCGACGACTCCGACCCAATGGTATGACGTCACTGTCACGAACAACATCATCGCCAATAACGTCGCAGGCTGGGATGGTGCTGGTATCTCGTTGCAGGACTCGCTGAACGTCAACATCATCAACAACACCATTGCGTCGAACGACACGACCGCTTCTTCGGGAGTGCTCTTCAACACCCTCGGCGCTCCGCTGGCCAGCAGTACAGGTACGAACTGCACTACCAGCAGCACGACATCTTGTCCGCAGCCCGCTGGTCTGGTGTCGATACAGAACAGCTCGAACCTGGTTGCATCTCTGCCTGCCACGATCACTTGTCCCGCGAACCACGGGTCAGGCGGGACGGGCTCGGGTGGACGGACGAACGGCTCATGCCGCCTGTTCTCTGATCCGGTGTTGGCGAACGATGTGTTCTGGCAGAACCGTTCGTTCTACATCGGTGTGGGTTCGCTTGGTGCGGGAACTCAGAACCAGCAGAACGTAGTCGCTCTCTATAACGCGTTCACAAGCAATCCAGCTCCGAGCCAGCCCCAGACGGATGCCAGCATCGCCAGCACCAACGGTGGCACGATTATCACTGGTGGTACCGGTGCTTGCGTATCCGGAGTGAGCTACTGGGACATCGGCGTCCGTGGTGATACGGGACCGAGCAACCATGCTGCGCCACTTCTTACGCTCGCCCCGAGCTACTCTGTGATTACGGATGTTACCGATTATCCTGGTGCGCACAACACCGGCGGTGACCCGGCAGCTATAAGCCAATACTGCAACGGTTCGCGTTGGCCACCGGAGTTTGGGTCCGCTGGGTACCAGGTCCCGGCGGGTATCGCAGACGCGACTGTTCCGAACCCGATCTTCAGCTTGACCCCGGCCGCGACAGTGGACGAGGGCAACAACTGGATCAATATGAGTTGGGGCCCGTTGGCGCGGACCAACACCTCCAATGGCACCGGCAATGGCAGCCTGCTCGGGAACTACGGGCCGGCCACGGCTAGTTCGTCGGTCGTCAACCTGATCCCGAACACTGCAACCACTAACTTCAACGAGGCGCCGAACTTGGATTTCTACGGCACCGCGAGGAAGACCAACAATGCGGTTGACGCTGGCGCGGTGGAGTTCACCGGCAACAATACATCGCCGGCGCTGACGTCGATTGTTCCCAACACCGGGGTGCGCGGCACCAGCGTAGCGGTGACCCTCACCGGCACTAACCTGACTGGCGCAACGGCAGTGAACGTGTCCGGTACTGGCATCACCGTCAGCGGCATTACGGTGGTCGATTCCGCGCATGTCACGGCGTCCTTCACAATCAGCAGTACCGCAGCGACGACAACGAGGAACGTCACTATCACCACGCCGGTCGGAACCAGCCCGATCAACCCAGCCGTGACATTCACGGTAACTGTTCCGCCTACCCCCACCGTCACTGGAGTGAGTCCGAACTCAGGCGCGCGTGGAAGCAGCGTACCGGTCACCATTAGCGGAACGAACTTCGCGACCGGTGCAACGGTTGCTGCTGGAGGTGGGATCAACGTGACCGGAGTTACAGTGGTGAATTCCACTACCATCACTGCAACGTTTACGATCACCACCGGTGCGGGTCTCACAACCAGAGACGTGCGGGTGACATCGCTTGGAGTTCAGAGTCCGGTTAACGCCCCGGCCGATCAGTTTACGGTGGTTGCTGCGCCCACCCCAACGGTCACCGGAGTGAGTCCGAACTCGGGCGTCCGCGGGGCCAGCGTACCGGTCACCATTAGCGGAACGAACTTCGCGACTGGTGCAACGGTTGCTGCTGGAGCTGGGATCACCGTGACGGGAGTTACAGTGGTGAATTCCACCACCATCACTGCAACGTTTGGTATCTCCACGACTGCGGGTCTTACAACCAGAGACGTGCGGGTGACATCGCTCGGTGTTCAGAGTCCGGTTAACGCCCCGGCCGATCAATTCACGGTCCGGGGAGCAACGCTAACCTCAATTAGTCCGGCCTCTCACACCCGAGGTGGTGTTGGCTTCACGGTGACGCTCACTGGTACTAGCCTGACCGGCGCCTCCGCAGTCAATGTGAGCGGCACGGGCGTTACCGTATCGAATGTAACTGCGGTGAACGATACCACGGTGACGGCAACCTTCACGATTTCTGGCACTGCTAACCAAACCGCCAGGAGCGTTTCGGTTACTACTTCGATCGGCAACACAAACACAGTAACGTTCACAGTCCAATAACCAGGGCCGGACATCCAGAGAAACTGCTGGATGTCCGGTTCTTTTTTTGCTACAGTTGGGCCTCCTCCCCGTTTATCCAATGACTACTCACATGTTACGCACCGGTATGTTCAGCAGCCTTTTGCTTTGCACCACACTCCTTGGTCAGAGCAATACACCAGACTCAAACCAACAACAATCGACGGCGGCACAGACTCCGGCGCAGACGCAAGCTACGGCGCCAACTGCGAAGTCCACTGCGAGCCATTCTCACTATCACCCAGACCGCTTCGCAGGGCGTGCCGGCTCCTACTACCGCCTCGTATGGGGTGTCGATGAGCTCGCCGTCAAGTGGACGGAGTCCGGGGAAGTCATTAAGTTTACCTACCAGGTGCTGGATCCGCAGAAGGCCAAGACGCTGAATAACAAGAGGTTCGAGCCTTCGTTGATCGACCCACAGGCGGGTGTGAAACTCGTCGTCCCATCCTTGGAGAAAGTCGGTCAGTTACGCCAGAGTTCAACCCCAGAGGCTGGAAAGTCTTACTGGATGGCCTTCTCGAACAAGGGCCGGCATGTGAAACGTGGGGATCACGTCAGCGTCGTGATTGGGAAGTTCCACGCGGATGGCTTGGTGGTGGATTAAGCTTTGCCCTGGTAACCTACGCCGAATGGTTACCGACGTGCGCTGTGGGCCCGTCCGAGAAGTAGCTGAAACTGGTCTCGGAAATCAAGAGGGAGGCAGTTTCCCTATTTGACGTAGAGCAAAGAGCAAGGGTATCTGTCTGGTATAGGCTACCCAAAGATCTCCTCCCCGATTACTGCCATTTGAACAACCCATGATTTCGTCCAGCCGTTCTGTGCGATCGCTTGCTCTGCCGTGCTTTGTTCGCTCAGAGCGATCGAGCTCTACCTGGAACTCAAACCGCGGCGACCAGCTGGCATCTTGCCGAGATTCGAATAAAGTTGGATTTGCGAAGCGTGGAGACCAGTTCAATGTGGTGATCGGAAACATTCACGCGAACGGACTTGTAGGCGAGTAGCTCTCCTCCTCCGGAACAATTCTCCGCGCTGTCGCGGATTGGGGTCTAAACGCTCGAAAAGGGGTGTGTCGATGAAGACGAAACGTATTTCTTGTGCGGCGATGGCTTGTGTGCTTTTACCGTCGTTAATGGCCGGCGCCGATACTTCAACCAAAGCGGCAGCTCCTCAGCTGTCGGCGGCGCAGATTGTGGAGAAGAATGCCGCCGCCCGCGGCGGACTCTCTGGCTGGCGCGCTCTGCAGACCCTGGAGATGAAGGGCAAGATGCAGGCGGGCGGGAACAAGCGTCCGACACTTCCGGTACCCGGCACAAAGGTCGGACCTGAGGTGAAGGTGAGCCGACCCACCGAACAGGCGGAGCTTCCATTCCTACTGGAACTGGAGCGCGGACGGAAACAGCGTCTGGAAATCCAGTTCAACGGACAGACCGCTGTCCAGGTTTACAACGGTTCTCAGGGTTGGAAGCTCAGACCCTTTCTGAATCGGCACGATGTCGAAAACTACACTGCTGACGAGCTGAAGCAAGCGGCTGCGCAGGCGGATCTGGATGGCCTGTTGATTGATTATGCGTCGAAGGGCTCGAAGGTCGAGTTGGAGGGCGCGGAAAAGGTGGAAGGACGGAATACCTACAACCTGAAGGTCACCGACAAGAGCGGAAGTTCACGCCACGTTTGGGTTGATTCCGAGAGCTTCCTTGAGATTAAGGTAGAAGGTGCTCCGCGCCGTCTGGATGGCAAGTACCATCCGGTTGCAACTTTTCTCCGTGACTATCGCCCCGTGAACGGGCTTATGATGCCTTATCTGATGGAGACCGTCGTCGAGGGAGTGAAGGATACAGAGAAGATTAAGATCGAGGAGATCGTTTCGAATCCGAAGCTCGACGAATCGCGGTTTGCAATGCCGCGTTAAGCTTTACGCCCTCCCCCTGGGTCTTCTCGCTCGACGGCTTGGAACGAACTGATCGTGTTGGCTTCCCGAGAAACTTTATAACTAAGGAGTTTTGAGATGACGCTAAGAAGCAGCATCGCCGCCCTTGTGGTTCTGTCAGCAACCGCTTTGTGGAGCCAAAGTTCAGCCGGTCCTCTGACGGCCCGCCGGGAGACGGTTGCTGCGACCAGCAATGCCGATGGCATGGCGGCCGCCGCTCGCGCCAAGGCCGCGGCCAATCAGAACCTGCAGGAGATGGGAGCAACCCTAACCAAGATGCGGGCGCTGCTGAAGCAAATGCGCACCCACACGAGCAGCACCAAAGACACGGTCGCGAAGGCCAACCTCGAAATGTGGACGCTGATGGTGGAGCAACTCGACAAGCAATACGAGCAGCTCCGTGTTGCCGCCCGCCAGCGCGAGGATTTCGAAGCACGCCGGGCTGCGATGTATAAGCAGGCAGATGAAAAAGCAGCCGAGGCCGCGAGGAAAGCTCAGCAAACAGCTAAAGCCGCAACCGCGGCCCCGAATGCAAGCAGCAGTGCGCCGGCAGCACCGGCAGCGCAAACCACGGCGGCGCCAGCCGCGCCTTCGACTTCTCCGAACTAGTTCTGGCATCGGAGAACCGTGCTTCAGCGAGGTAGTTTTATGAAAAAAGTCTCGGTCGCAATCCTGGTTCTGCTCCTGATGGGCGCTTCCTATTTTGTGGGACGACACCGCACGAGGAACGACGCCTCTGCGGGACCGAAGGAATCTCGCACAGTGCTCTACTGGGTCGATCCAATGCATCCCGACTACAAATCGGATCACCCGGGAGTGGCGCCGGACTGCGGCATGCAACTGGAGCCAGTGTACGCACAACCGGTCTCGGCTTCGGGGTACTCTGCTGCTGTGATGGCGCCCGGAATGGTTGGCATCGATTCTGAAAAGCAACAGCTTTTCGGGATTCGAGTTTCCACCGTCGAACGTTCATCCGGGACTGAGAACGTGCGTGTGCTCGGGCGCGTGCTTCCCGAAGATACGCGGGTGTACAGGCTCAACGCCGGCATGGAAGGCTTCATCCGCCAGACGTTCAACGATTCTCCGGGAGAGCTGGTCACGAAGAATCAAAAGCTCGCGACCTACTACGGCGGAGACATACTGGCTGTCGCTTCCGGATTCCTGGCAGCGACCGCGGGAGTACCCGGCGCCAACGGAAAAGATGGCGCGCGCACGGTGCCGTTTCCGGGGGCGGTAGCGAAGCAGGGGTCGAGCAGCGTGCAAGGCTACACTGACCGGCTGCGCAATCTCGGGATGAGTGACGCACAGATTCAGGAGATTACCGAAACCCGTCTTCTTCCCGACACCATCAACGTCGTTTCACCCGTTGACGGGTTTGTGCTCGCCAGGAACATCTCTCCCGGCCAGCATTTCGAGCACGCCACTGAGTTCTACCGGATCGCAGACCTCAGCCGCGTCTGGATTGTCGCCGATATCCTCGGAAACGAAGCGCAGCGTTTTCGTCCGGGAACCGCGGCGCGCGTCGTGTTGGCTGGGGAAGGGAAGGCCCTGACCGCGCGTGTGAGCAATGTGCTTCCGCAGGTGGATCCCACAACACGGACGCTGAAGCTTCGCCTGGAAGCGGAGAACCCCGGCTTCATTCTGCGGCCAGACATGTTCGTGGACATCGAGTTACCCATCGCGAGACCAGCAGGACTCACGGTTCCAGTCGATGCAGTCATTGATTCAGGACGAGAGCAGCGGGTCTATGTCGAGCGGTCTTCGGGCGTCTTTGAGCCGCGCAACGTACAAGCGGGATGGCGCTTTGGTGATCGCGTACAGATTGTGGAAGGATTGAGCGAAGGCGACCGGGTGGTGAGCGCGGGAACTTTCCTGGTCGATTCCGAAAGCCGGCTGAAATCCGTGCAATCGGCGCCGAAGGAACAGCCCCAGCAAAAACTTCCGCCGAAGTCGCACACGGAGCCACCAGTTGCCGTCAGCGACGGCAAAGTGAAGGATGCCGCCTGCGGCATGATGATTGAGAAGGCGGCCGCGATTAACGAGGGGCACAGTCTCACTCGCGATGGCGTCACGTATTATTTTTGCTCCGATGGCTGCAAGCGGAAATTTAGTGAGAAGCCGGAACGTTACATCGCTGCGAATCCTTCTGGGCCCCATTCATGATTAATCGCATCATCGATTTCTCTGTACGGCACAAGGTCATGGTGCTGGCCTGCGCGGCATTGGCGTGCATTGGCGGCTGGTGGTCGATGCAAGCGCTGCCCCTCGACGCCATGCCGGACCTGAGCGAGACGCAAGTCATCATTTACTCGCGATGGGATCGCAGCCCCGACATCATCGAAAACCAAGTGACTTATCCGATCGTCACCGCCATGGTCGGTGCGCCCAAGGTCAAGACGGTGCGCGGCATCTCGGATTTCGGCTATTCGTACGTCTATGTGATTTTTGACGATGACACTGATTTGTATTGGGCCCGTTCGAGGACACTCGAATATTTATCCGGCGTGCAGTCGCACTTGCCGGAAGGAGTGAAGGCTGAGATTGGACCCGATGCCACAGCCCTCGGCTGGGTTTATCAATACGCGCTGGTCGACACCTCGGGGCAGCACAGCCTCGCAGATTTGCGCTCTTATCAAGATTGGTATCTGCGCTATTACCTGCGCGCGGTGCCGGGCGTGGCCGAAATCGCCCCTGTTGGCGGATATACCCGGCAGTTTCAGGTCAATGTCGATCCCAACCGTCTGCAGGCCTATGGGATACCGATTCGACGAGTCGTAGAGGCGGTGCGCAGCGGTAATGAGGAAACTGGTGGACGCCTGCTCGAGTTCGGTGGGACAGAATACATGGTTCGCGGCCGTGGCTATGCCACTACGCTCGAAGAGTTTGGCAACATCGCCCTTGAGGCACGCGCCGACGGAACTCCGATCCGTATCAAGGATGTGGGCCAGGTGGTCGAAGGTCCGGAATTGCGACGCGGTGTCGCAGATCTGGACGGCAAGGGCGAAGTTGTTTCCGGAATCGTCGTCATGCGGAGCGGTGAGAATGCCCTGGCCGTGATTGACCGCGTGAAACAGAAGATCGCCGACGTCACTCCGGCTCTTCCCGCAGGCGTAAAGATCGTACCTGTTTATGATCGCTCGGAGTTCATTCATCGCGCGATCAGCAATACGAATTCGACCATCTTTCAGGTCATCGTCACAGTCGTCCTGATCATCCTGATCTTTCTCTGGCATTTCCCCAGCGCGGCGATTCCGATTGTCACCATGCCAGTGGTGGTGCTGGCATCGTTCATCCCATTCCGCTATCTCGGCATCAACCTCAACATCATGTCCTTGGCAGGGGTGGCAATCGCTTTCAGCGAGCTGGTGGACGCATCGATTGTGGTGGTCGAGCAGACTCACAAGAAGCTCGAAGTCTGGGAGAAGGGTGGACGGCGCGGGGACTATCGCGCGGTGATACTCGCCGCCGTCAAAGAAGTTGCGGGTCCTACGTTTTTTGCCTTGCTGGTCATCGCCATCAGTTTCCTGCCTGTGCTGACGCTCGAAGCGCAGGAAGGGCGCATGTTCAAGCCGCTCGCCTATACCAAGACTCTCGCGATGCTGATTGCGGCAGGTATGGCGATCACGCTCGACCCCGCGTTGCGCCTTTTGCTCGCTCGGGTCGATCGGTTTGATTTCCGTCCGGCATGGATCTGCCGGGTTGCCAACGCGCTACTCGTCGGAAAGATCCGCTCGGAAGAGGATCACGTCGTCAGCCGCTGGATGATGCGCGCTTACGAACCGGTTGTGCGCTGGACACTACGCCGGAAATGGGCTGTGATCTCTGGCGCGGTGGCGCTGGTGGTGCTTGCCATTCCGGTCTTCCTGCAGCTGGGTTCGGAATTCATGCCTCCGCTCGATGAAGGCGTCATCCTGTACATGCCTTCCACCATGCCCGGCGTCTCCATCACTCAGGCTCAACAATTGCTGCAGACCACCGACCGCATTATTTCGCGCTTTCCGGAAGTCGATCGGGTTCTGGGAAAGGCAGGCCGAGCCGAAACTTCGACGGATCCGGCGCCACTTTCCATGCTCGAGACAGTGATTGTGCTCAAGCCCCAATCGGAGTGGCGGCACGTCGATACCTGGTATTCCTCGTGGGCCCCCAATTTCGTGAAGCCAGTGTTGCGCCATCTCGCTCCCGACACGATTTCATCCACTGAACTGGTGCGACTTTTGGATGAAAGCTTAAAGGTGCCGGGTGTCACGAATTCCTGGACGATGCCGGTCAGGGGCCGCATCGACATGCTGACGAGTGGGATGCGCACTCCCGTGGGACTGAAGATCTCGGGCGCAGACCTGGGCACGGTCGAGCAGATTGGATCGCGCGTCGAGTCCATCCTCGGTCGCGTGAAGGGCACTCGCGCGGTTTTTGCCGAGCGCACAGGCACCGGCTACTTTTTGGATTTCCAGTGGAACCGTGAACGACTGGCGCGCTACGGATTGAGCATCGAAGAGGCGCAACTCGCGGTTGAGAATGCTATCGGCGGCGAAGACGTCACTACTGCCGTTCGAGGTCGGGAACGCTACCCGGTCAACGTCCGGTACATGAGAGACTTCCGCAGCGATCTGGGATCGCTCCAGCGCGTCCTCGTTCCTGCGGGCCAGCAGCAGATCGCTCTCGGTGAATTGGCTGAGATTCATGCCAGCAGCGGTCCTGCGATGATCCGCGACGAGAATGGAATGCTGACTGGCTATGTGTATGTGGATCTCGCCGACCGTGATCCCGCGGGCTACGTCGCAGAGGCAGGCGCCCTGCTGCGCGACCAACTTAAGCTTCAGCCCGGCTACTCTTTCTCCTGGGCGGGACAATACGAAGCCATGACGCGCGTGAAGCATCGACTGACGCGGATTGTGCCCCTCACGCTGATGCTGGTAGTTCTTCTTCTCTACGCCAATACGCGTTCGGCAGTGAAGACGATGATCATCCTGCTGGCGGTGCCGTTCTCCGCCGTAGGCGCCATCTTCTTCCTCTACTTCGCCGGCTACAACATGAGTGTGGGCGTCTGGGTAGGCCTGATCGCTTTGCTGGGTATCGACGCCGAGACTGGCGTGTATATGCTTCTCTACCTCGACTTGGCTTACGAAGAAGCGATGCGCCAGGGCCGACTTCGCAATCTCGCGGACTTGACGGAAGCGATCGTGCAAGGCGCCGCCAAGCGGTTGCGCCCCAAGTTCATGACCTTCGCCACGATGTGCGTGGGGTTGTTGCCCATCCTCTGGAGCACAGGCACCGGTTCCGAAGTCATGAAGCGGATCGCGGCGCCGATGGTCGGCGGGATCTTCACTTCTTTCCTGCTCGAACTGCTCGTCTACCCTGCCATTTATGCCGTGTGGCGGCAGCGGGCGATCGCAAGCTCGGCCGAGCGGGCACTGATCGTAGAACCGGCTGAGTCCGCTGATCTGAGGGATAGCAGCCTTGTAAGCTTGCAGCTATAGCGGCTACCTCACGAGCATCGGCAACTTTGCGGGAATGTTCGATGCTTTTCTGCGACTGCCATTATTGCGTTGCATGGCTTTAGAGAAGCCTAACTGCCTTTCCGCACCTGGCGCACTTCTCAACCTTGTCTGCCGGCGTGAACACGTCTGTGACTTCGTCCCGGTAATAGTTCAGGATTACCAGCACGAGTTCTCCGCCGCACATTGGGCACACCTTTCCTGTCGGCTCGGGATCAGGCGGGAACTTGCCCCACTTCTCTTTTTCTCTTCTGTATTCCTCGCTGTCGAACAGTTGCCAGTTATAGGACCCGCGGGAGTGTGGGTTCACCGATTCTTTGTTCCGGGCCTTCGGTGCAGCCCACAGACGAAGGCGGTGAAACAGTTTCTTCACGGATGCTCTTTCCTTGGGATTAAATTTGACCCGTGAATCTTTGGCGACACGACTGTGAGCCTGATAGGGCGGAAAATCTAGGGGAATAGGCAGAAGTACATGACCGAGGTAACGAGCATTCCAGAGTGATTTCGACGATCCAATGCGAATTGAGGGGTAGAAGTTTTGGGGCGAGGTCTGCCAAATGATGATTAAATCAGGACTGAACTGCGAAATCGCGAGAGCGGCTCTGGGCTACGACCTGCGATTCAAGATCACGAACGAGCTGATGGAAACCTATCTGACCCCGACGTACCTTGAACTAAGGCAACGCACCCGGAACTCTGCTGTACACAGTTCGTTGAGCAGTTGGTTAAAGTGAGGGCGGAGGAGAGAGAACGCCTCGCCCTGGGCTGCTAAGACGATCAACCAACTGCTCGGGCTTGTGGACTCTCTGAACGGAGTCGCGGCGAAGATAAGGTGGGGCCCGAACGGTAAGAGACCTATGAGCAGCAATGTCAGGGACGACAGGATAGTAACTATAAGCTATAAATCGCTTCCCAAAATTATTCGCTCTGGAACGCGCTGCCTGTTCTATGGGTGGGTTGCAGTGTTGGTGTGACGATGCTCAGGGGTGGTCGTACCGTCGGCTGCCACCGAGGCTGGGATCGTGCCGCCACATGGACCGAGCTCTTTCTGACCCGCGGTTTTCGGACGACGTTGATCCAGCTCTGCCTGGCATTTGTTAAACGCTTTGAGTTCCTGGGTAGGAATTAGCTGTGCGATGGCGCGGTCGGTGTCGGCATGAATCTGGTCAATCTTGTCGTGCTTCTGCTGCGCTGAGGTTGAGGGCTCCGTGCAGACTCTTGCGATTTTCACCTTCTGTTCATCTTCGATGTGCCAACGGCGGTTCACCATGTCAGCGGTCATGCCTGCTTGCTTCCAGCACGGAGTCCCAACTCGCGCGCGATGGTAGACCGGTTGATTCGCAGCGGGACTGCCCTGGGTAGTTGCATCCGACTGCGCAAATCCCGCGACTCCGATGGTCAAGAACAACAGCGCAATCGAACTATTTCGCAAAACCAGCATTTTCTAAAACCCCTATGTGAACTCGTGTCTATTCTTCGCGAGACAGTTCCAGAAGAGACTGGCACATCATGCACCAGTACAACCTCGCGTCTCGCGCTAACAATCCCTTGTGCCTCCCACTGGCAAAGCAGCCGGCTGACGGTGAACAGTGTCGTTCCTGTCAATTGGGCTAATTCCCGGCGTGACAACGCGATCTCGACGCAACCGTCAATTCGCTTTCCAACCTGATTCACCAGGCGAACCAGAAGATTGCTCAGCCGCGACGACACCTTTTCCGTGGAGACTTCGCGATAGCGAATCTCCAGCTCGTTCAGGTGTCGCTCCAGGGTGCTCGCGATGTTTCTACGCAGAAGTGGAAAACGATTCACTGCCGCTTCAAACTTATCCGTTTCCCACACTAGAGCCATTGCTGGCTGAACTGTGTGAGTCGTGTACGAGTGATTCGCCAGGGTTTGATTCCCCAATTTGCCGAGCAGGTCCCCCGGGCCGTTAAGCCGCAGGATGACTTCCTGTCCCTGAGCTCTGCCTTGGGTGACCTTCATGCAACCGGACAGCAATAGAGCCACCCGAGTTGCGGGACTTCCTTCGGAAAAGATGGTGGAATGGCGCTGGAAATGCATTTCCTGCGCGTCGACTACGATCGCGGCGCAATCGGAACTCGATATCTCCGAAAACACTTCGAAGCGTTGTACCGAATCCACTCGCCGTTTCAATATGCTGGTGACCCCCGGAACTGCCGAGCGCTCCTGGACTGCTGGAGTGACGGACAGCCGGACTACCCGATCCGCGGAAGGGAATACTGCTCCCACTATTGCCGCTTGACCCATGTTTTACTCCCCTGTCGAACTCGCAGGGAATTCGTTGTTCCCTGTCTAGTGGTACGCCAACCTGCTTGCAATAGCTTCGCTTGGGGTACGAAGCCGCCTGGGATCTGCAAAATGTTGGGGGACTGGATACGAAAGGGCTTTTGGAAGAAGAATACTCGGTATCGATACCTCGAACCGATCGGCCTGCGCATTCTGGGATGAACGCAGCCTGCACGTCACGCCGATCAATTGCGGCGAAAAATTTGAGTCCTTCATCCTACCCCACCGCCAAGGCCCGGAGAGTGCTTGAGACTCAAGCCACATCCAGTCATGCCTGTTAAATATTTAAGAGAACAGGGAGCCTGAGACTCCCGTGTCGCCGAGTTGTGGTTGTTAGGCCGCGAGCGGGGAAGGGGAACTCGCGGATAAATGACAAATAATGTCAGGCCCAGGGTGATTCGCTCCCAAGGCAATCCTATAGTCGATCTACGATGCCTCATCCAGGAGGGGCCTTCTTTGCGCTAGCGCAAAGAGAAGGTTGTTTTTTTACATGGCAAAAAAAGACTTTTTGACGCGCAGTCGTTTGTTCTTCAACAAATTGGACGGCAGCATTCGCTGTTAAAAGGAGAGTAGTCGTGGTGCAGGGGCCATGCTAGACTGTCTTCCCAGTATGCGGCTCTTGGGAAGCGTTGTTCCTGCAGCAGGCGGGCGCTGAGCCGTGAGAGGGGTCAAAGGAGTGGCCGAGGTTCTCCGTTTCGGGTTCGCAAGCTGGCTTGCTTGCCGTAGAGGAATTTTCCGGCCCAAGTCTGCCGCGATTCTTCTCGTGCTCGGATCGACCCTCCTCATTCCGAGAGTTTCGTTCGCAGCTCAGTCCGGGCAATCGCCGCAGGCCAAGAAGCCCTCCCCGTCCGTATCCAATCTGCCTGCTGCCGAACCTGCAACTCCCGCACCGCCGGCACCTGTGGTGCTTCCGCCAACGCAGAATCCCTCGCATCCGCCAGTCATTTCATGGGACGGCAAACTCCTCACCATCGATGCGGAGAACTCCTCTCTTGCCGATGTTCTGCTCGGAATTCGATCTCGTACCGGCGCTTCGATTGAGATGCCGGGGAGCACCCGGGGAGAGCGAATTGCCATTCACTTGGGCCCCGCGCCCATTCGCGAGGTGCTCTCTTCGTTATTGTATGGAACCGATTTCAACTACGTAATCCAATCCGCGGAAGACGACGAGACGGCTCTAGGCAAAGTCATTCTGACTTCACGCAGTGACGACAAGAGCAGCGATGACACCGTGGCAGGGAACACTGGCACCGATCGGAAGGTACGCCTCATGCCTGGTTATGCCGCGCCCGGCAAGCGTGATTTCGAGGTGGCTCACTCTAACGCGAGAGATGACAGTTCATCGACTGCCGCGGAAACACCGACTGCAGAAGAAACCTCTGTTGAGCAGACCACCGCAGAAACGGACCCCGCTGCGACGAACCCGCAGGCCGACACTCAACCTGCGACCGCCGCCGACGCCACCGATCCCAACGCTCCCACCGGTGCGACCTTGACGGCCGCAGAGCAGCCCGGAACAGTTCCTGCCAATGGCTCCAGTGGAGCGTCCAGTGGGGGAGGAACGACGCTCTCACAGATGGAGCAGAACATGCAGCGACTGTATCAGCAGCGGCAACAACTGCAGGCCCAGCAGGGGCGCGCTGCTCAAACACCCGCGCCGTAAGAATCCGCTCGCAATTCTGATCATCTTTTTTCTTGAAGACATCCGTTGGCAGAAGGAAAGCTGCGCTTCGTCGCACACCGCTCGATGCGATCAAAAATGTGAAGAAGGGAGAGCGGTTGGAGTATTTCTGGAGCGTTGGTGCGAAAGGGGGGACTCGAACCCCCACGGTTTTACCCGCCAGATCCTAAGTCTGGTGCGTCTGCCAATTCCGCCACTTTCGCATGTTCTCATTAAGTTACTCAATTTGCACTAGTTCCTGCAACTTCTGAGAGATTTGTAACTGCCCGGTTCTGGTGCATTTCTGTTAAATTCTGCCCGTTTTCTGCCCAAACCTGTTTTCCTGCTTCGATCTTCCGAGCGGCATCCGCGAGATCCGCTTCGCTGACGATGTTGTACTGGTCGAATACTGCACGCGTCTTGTGGCCTGAAATCTTCATTGCGACTACTTCAGGAATACCCCGCCGAATCATATTGCGCACCCCAGATCGCCGCAGATCGTGGAACAGCAGACCTAGGCAGTTGGCATCCACTGTCAGTTTCTCCCAGCGTTCACGGAAGTCCAATATCGGCTTTCCGTTCTTACGAGTGAAAACGAATCTCAGCCGTTCCTTTGCCGGAAATGCAAGCCTGCAATAGCACGTAGACGTCATTCGTCAATTTCACGAGGCGTCCATCACCGCTCTTTCGTTTCACCAGCATTTAAACGGATTGTGCGGTTGAACAGGTCCACTTGCCCGACCCGCAAATTAAGCAGTTCGCTCTTGCGGAATCCGAGCGTGTAGGCGGTCGCCAGCAATGCCCGTGCCCACAGTTCACTGGCATTTTTCGCCAGTTTGTTGTACTGGGTTTCTTCAACGAAGCCAGATCGTGGCGCCGATTCTTTCAAGTGAGGGAAGTTTGGACCCTTTTGGATCTTGCCGGCCTGCTGTGCGAGTTTGAACGCTCTTCGCAGCGGCTAGATCGCGGTTGATTGTCGCATTCGATAGGCCTAGGTCGCGGCAGCGGCACGTACTTGTTGAGCATGTCAGTGGTCACGGCTAATGCCCGCAATCCGCCGAAGTTCTGTTTCAATTGCCCTGGCCCGGGCATGGGTTCACCTTCCTTGGCAGGACGCTGCCAGCGCTGCAGTGCGCCTTCGTATGACGCCAATTCGTTATTCTTGTAGTCGTCTATTAGCGCGGAGTAAAGCTCATCGATTGAAATCTTGCGATCAACGGCTTCGACATACGTACCAGTAGCAATTTCACCGATACGCTGCCGCAGCATCTTCTCTGCCTTGCGTTTTTTATCCGTCCCGCTGGACTCACGCACCGGCATCCCATTTCGGTAGTACTTCAAGTACCAGTTTCCACACCCCTTAAACTGAAATATGCTACCTGTCCCGCGCGGACGTTTCATAGCGATGCTCTCTTTCTGCTTTTCGTGAGCGGCTGTCGTTTGTTTTGTTGGAATCTTCCTTGACGCTCTCTATTGGCTTTCCTCTGACAGTCAGTAGAGAGACAGTTTTTCTGGTCATCGCGGCTTTTTATAAACCGCTGGTTACAGTTGGGGCAGATCGCGAGGTAGCGGCTTTTATCGACCAAAATGCGGGCGATCACCCCGCGAAAGTTCCGTTGCGTAGGGAAAAACCTTCCGGTTTGCCAAAAAACTAGGTAGCCGTCGCTGTCTAGGTCGTCATGCTCCACCAGTTATTCAGAATGACCGAAGTTTTCGCAGCGTCGCCGTGCAAGCCGGTCACGCCTTCATGGTTACGCTCCTTCTCTAACTCAGCCCAAAACAAGCGGATCTCGTCACGCAACTCGAGAATTTGGCGGTCATCGTCTTGAGCAATGTCATACATGGGCGAGATTAACGACCGGATTTTCTGAAGTTCTTCCTTCGAATCACCCATATTGGCAAGCGCCAGCAAGTAGCGAGTCGCAGGCCGTTCGATCTGCTTCCAATTAGCTTTCAATTCGCGTTCCGTGTCGCGAAAGTCTTTCAGCCATTCGAGGGCAGGATATTTCTGTTCGGTCCGCTTTCGAGGCGGCGTTTTTAGTCCGGCGAATTGCCGCTTGATTGTCGCGGTCACTGCGAACTCATTCCGTAAGTCCGAAATCCCCAAAGCCTTCAGGAACTGGGTTAGTTCTTCCCAGTCCGAAATCCCCGAGGCCCTCATCACTTCCAACCTGTCTAACGCCTTCATGGGCTACCTTTACGAATAACGGCTACATATCTTGTAGTTGTTATAGTAATTATAGTGCCATAGCGAGGGCCGCAATGCAAGCGAAAAAATGACTCTCGCCAAGAGGAACTTGCTTATGAAGGAAACCATGAGCGCTCCGGAAGCCGCGAGAACGATGCAGGTGGGACTGAATTACGTGTACACACTGCTTCGCTCAGGGAAGCTTCCTGGCGAGCGGGTGAACGGACAGTGGCAGATCGACGCTGCCGACGTGCGGGCGCGGATCGCAGAAACGGAGAAGTATAAGCGCCATGACTAAAGGGCAACCATCAACGCGCCGGTTACTGCGGCTGAAAGCGGCTGCCGAATACGTGAGCCTAAGCACTTGGAAAATGCGTGCTTTGGTCCAACGGGGGGAAATACCTCTCGTTCAGTATGGCGAAAACGCCCCTTGGCTGCTTGACGTTGACGATCTGGAACGCTGGATTGCACGTCACAAGGTGAATTTGGATGCGAAATAAAAACGGCCTTGAGAGCACCGCGCAAGAACTCGCAATCGCGCTCTGGGAGCAGGACCTGGAAAAACTTCCAGAGCAGACCCAGGCCGAAATCCGCCGGCAGGCGCGCGAAATTGAAGTCAAAAAATGGATGGCGACCGCTCGCGGCGAGGATGACCGCAAACTATCTTAAGGGGCGAGCATGAAGAAACAAAAGGCCAACGGCTCGCCTGATTCGCGAGTCGATTGCTTGATCCAGAAAGAGCGGGCCATCCTAGGCGAGCTATTGGAGCAGCCAGCGCTTTGGGATGGCAGCCTAAACCCGGCAGATTTTCGCCTGTCTGAGCATCGCAAGATTCTTACCGTAATTCAGGATCTTAATAGCGCAGGACACCCCGCAGATTTCCAGTCAGTGTGTGTCGAACTGGGCGAGTCCGGAGATGTCGGCTATTTGGCCGAACTCCGGACTGGCGCAGTTCCGGGATATTATGCCGCCAATATTCGCGCCTGGAAAGCCATCCGGCAGAAATCGCCTACCAGCAACAGATAGAACTCATGGGCAGCTACGAAACCCTAGAGGAACAGCAAGACGGGCTCGAGCGGCTACAGATCATCGTGAAAGGCCACGGGGATACTTTAGACTGGCGCCGTGATTTCAAATCGTTCGGGCAATTATCCACAGACTTACCTCAATTCCTTGTCAACGGGCTGATTCCTGCCAATGCTTTGACGTTTATCACCGCCCCAAGCTACAACGGGAAAACTTGGTTTGCCCTGCAATTGGCGAATGCTATTTCCCTAGGCTTGCCACTATTTTGCTTTGACGTTCCGCAAGCCATCCCATGCAACTACCACGTTCCAGAGATGAACGAGGCAGCGATCCGCGAGCGTATGCAGAAAATCCGGTTGGAGGATTCCGAGAATTTCCTAGTGCGGCCAATGGAAAGCGGTTTATGGTCACTTTCCGATCCGCGAATGATTGCATCGTCGAAGGGGCGCGTGGTGTTCCTAGATACCGCCGGATACTTCAATCAAGCTGACGATCCGAACAATTACGCGCAAGCTCTGAAGTTTGGGCAGGATATTTTCGCCCTATTAAATACAGGATGCCTAGGGGTGATCGCGCTAAGTCATCCGCCGAAAGCCAACAGCAAACAGCCACAAGAACAGAATTGGACGCTGGAAAACTCTGTTTTGGGTTCCGCGGCCTACGGCGGAATTCTGCGCTCCTGCCTGCGCATGAAGAACCTTAACCAAGACCTAAACGACAGCAACCTTTGGGTGTACGTCCAAGGCATCAAAAATCCGGGCCTGAAACCCTTCCAGCTTGAGGGCGCACCATTCCGTATGCGCGTAGCACCTGAGGATAGTCCATTTTTACGCGATATCCTAGACGGAATCGACAATCACGCGCCAGACCCACGCCGCAAACAGGCTTTCCTAATGTTCGCGCAACAATTAAGCGACCGGAAATCGCAAAGGAACTACACGCCAGACCGGAAAAAATTGCGGAATGGCGGAAAGAATGGATAGAGGAGTCTGGCGACCCTAAACCAGAGCAAGACTTACTCCAATGAACCCCCATGTGTACTACTCGGGAAGCATCCGCACATCTGAAACTCCGCATCAATCACGGCTTTTGTTGCCAGTGCTTCCACTGCTTCCGGAGTGCTTTCATTCCCTCGGAAGCAACCCAAAGAGCGAGCGTAGCGTACACGCTCTCTTGGGTGCTTCCCAATATATTTACTAAGTCACGGGAAGCGCGAGCACTCACATTTGAGACTCCTGGCGTAATTGAGTGGGAACGCGTAATTAGTGGTTTCGAGGGCGGAGGTAGAGCACAGAGCCCCTTACCCCACAGGCGAGTGATTACGTAAAGCATAGCACGCTGCGCAAGCGGGGCGTCTTACCTATGGGCAGAATGTGGGCAGAGTACACAGCAAACCATTTACCGCAGTTACGGTTACACAGCCGCATCAGATTGCTAATCTGACTACCTCTAACGCCTTCGCCCTAGTGGTTGACGAATATCCGCAGTGACCGCGCCGCTAAACCCTGTGACACTGCTGTCATGGTGACATCACCTAGAACCAAAATTACGTTGCGACTCTCGGACGCGCGGCTCTGGCAGCAACTCGACAAATTAGCCCAGCGGATTAACCGCAGCCTGAATTTCACCGCGGAACAGTGCCTCAAATCTGGGCTTGCTGAACTTGCCGAGGGCGAGCCGCACGTCATCCCGCTGGCGGCGTTGGAGAGGCCATGCAAGGGGGCTTAGAGGCAATGCGGCCATGGGTCATCAACCTAGGCGAACACCTCAACGGGCACGGTGAGTTATGCGGCTGTGCTCGTGGCATTCTCCGTGATGGCCGGACACCGGCGCCGCTGGTAGTGGAGCAGCCTACACCGGCCGCGCCGAAGAAACTGCGGGTCCCAACGTGGGATCAGGCCGAGCTGGAGTACGCGGCGAAGCACGGACACCGAATCTGGATTTCTAGCCAAGGAGGGATTTAAATGGCCGGCGAGTATTTGGACGACAAACCAAACGATTTTGAGCAATGGCGGAAGATGCGGGACGATGCGCGCGAGGCGGGCGGTGGGATCTTAATTGAGAGCTCAACCGATGATCCGAAGGACATCATCGACGCCAACTTGTTCCAACCCCGCGTTCTCCGCGAGCAGGTCGTCACTCGAGTCATGCCAATCGGCCGGTCTGCCCGGGGGTGCGACAGAACCAGCCGGACGGATTTCCGCGATTCTCTATGGCGCCGTCCTGGTCGGTAAGAGCTGCATGTATATAAGTTGGGTGGTGTTTTTTTTTTTTTTTTTTTTTTTTTTTTTTTTTCTTGTCTGTTTTTGTGAAGCTTGCGTGTCTAACCCCGTATTTGATGGGGATCTGCATGTGGGTAATGTGTGCCTGTGGGTGTGGTATCGTGTTGTGCATGTTGCGGGCCGAAAGTTGTGTCCAGTCTCTGCCTTTTCTCTCTATTTATTACCAACTCATTTTTCCAACTGACCTGAATGAACGTCGTATTACCGCGATGGCATGTGCGTGTGAAGGGTGTGGACTGTGTATGGCCGCCGCGACCGCCCGGCGCCGATTATGCCCTTGGGCGGCACACGGAAACGCACAGCGTGGTAGGGGACGCGATCGCAATGGCTAATCTGCCCTATCGGGACTATCAACGGCGGGTTGAGGCTCGCCGTTTGGGGCGTTCTGAGCCGAAAGGCCGGGATATCGGCGACGCGGGCGACGATACTGACGGCGAACTGGATAATATGAGCTGTCCATGCGGCCATGGACTCGACACCAGAATAAAAAGCGCTGGATCGTGGTGCATCACCACAGCGCTGACGGCGACGGGGACTACAAAGTGCGCGAGTTCGACGATGGCATTGAGATGTTAAAACACATCGCCAGGCATTCTCATATACCCGGCTTCGGTGCCGAAAAAGAAAAATAGGAGGAGCTAACCAAATGGCAGATGCAGGAGTATGACGCCAATGATGCAGGATCCGGCTGCCCGCCGAAATCTACAGATTCGCCGCTGAATGATGATATGCGGCGAGAATCAATTGACAATGCGGCCAAGGCCAGTCGATTGCATGATGCAGCAAACAAACTCGCGGATAGGTCGCGAAAGTAAAAACGGAGGATGTTATGTCAGTTAAAGATGCGCAGAAAGCAGCAGAAGTAGCCAAGCAGACGG
>CAVUOS010000008.1:0-78450 GCA_963743105.1 Terriglobia bacterium | reverse complement strand
TGATCACTTCAAAAGCGGCCAACAGTTATCACTTCAAAACCGGCCAACGGGATTGGCCGTCCAGGACTGAGAATGTTCTACCCTGCCGCCTCCTGTGGTGGCAAGTCGGTTTTGGTGCGCCAGCTCCGCGGGCCGCACTTGAGCACGTGTCCGTGGTGCAGTAAGCGGTCGAGCATGGCGCTGACGGCGGCCGCATCGCCCAGCAGTTTGCCCCAGTCTTCCACTGGGCGGTTGGAGGTCAGCATCGTGCTGGCCCGTTCGTAGCGGCGCATGATGATCTCCAGCAGTTCCTCGGCAGCGGTGAGGGGCAGCTTGCGCATTCCGAGATCGTCGAGGATGAGCAGGGGCACGGTCACCAGGAACTCCATGTGCTCTTTGCGGGTGCCGTCGAGCGTGGCTTCGGCGAGATCATCGAGCAAGGCGTGGGTCTCGCGATAGAGCACGCGGTAGCCCTGTTGGATGGCGGCTTGGCCGATGGCTTGCGCCAGGTGACTCTTGCCGGTGCCGGGTGGACCGAGAAACAAGGCGTCTTCGTGGCGGGCGATGAAGGCGCCGGTGGCCAGATCGAAGACCAGGCTGCGATTCATCTTCTTATTGAAAGCGAAGTCGAAGTTGTCGAGAGTCTTCTGGGAGTCGCGGAACTGGGCCTGCTTTTTCCGCCGCTCCAGCAGGCGCTCGCCACGCAGGGCGAGTTCGTCGGAGACCAGGCAGGAGAGCAGGTCGATGGGGGCGAGCGGTTCGGCTTGGGCCTGGCGCAGACGGGTCTCCAGCACGGCGGCCATGCCGCCCAGGCGAAGTTGTTTGAGAGCACGATCGAGTTCGATCAGATTCATTCTTCTATCTCCTTGGTTCTGTAGTTGATGAAGTCGCGGTACTGCACCAGCTCGCGGATCAGGGGATCGACTTGCTGCAAACTGAGTGGGGCTTGCGGGCAGCGCTCCAGATAGCGGCGGACAAAGCGGTATTCCTGCACTCCCATGTCCAGCGCGGCGGCGCAGGCTTCATCGACCGCCGCGGTGCCGTACTTCTTGGCCAGAGAGAGAACGCCCAGAATGCGGCGCACCCCGACTTCGCCTTGTGGCGATGGATGGCATCGCAGAGCGCGCCGATGTGCGACCCGGCGCGACCGGCTCGCCCCAGCAGTTGGGAAGTGCGCAGTGGAGTTCGCTTGGGGTGGTCCTCTTCTTTAATGCGATACCAGCCGCGCTTCTGGCGCACATGTTCGCGCAGCAGTTGCCCGGTCTTGGGATCGAGCAGGCGAACATACAGCTCATCCCATTGCACGCGCAGCACGCGCCCGATCCAGCCCGGCGGTGCGCCGTAGTAAGCGGCTTCGACCTCGACGCAGCCGTCCAGATGCACGATGCGCTCGCCGTACTGGTAATAGCGAAACGGCTCCAGCGGCAGCGGCAGCAATGTGGGCTTCTCTTCGGCAAACATGGCGGCCACCTGCCGTTTGGTGGTGCCGTGGATGCGCGTGTCGGCCCAGCGTTGTTCCCAGTGATCGAGGTAGGCTTGGGCTTCTTCCAGACTCTCGAAGCGCAAGCCTTTCAGCGGTGTTTTCTGCGCATGGCCGACGCCGGATTCGACTTTGCCTTTGCGGTCGGGATCTTGTATGCGGCAAGGCATGGCGACCGCGCCGTAGTGCGCCAGCACATCGCGATAAAGAGGATTGAGAGCGGGATCGTAAATGTCGGGGACGAGCACGCCCTCGCGCAGATTGTCGAGCACGACGATGCGGGTGGCGCCGCCCAGCCGGCGAAAGGCTCGTTCGTGCAGTTCGGCCCAGATGCGCGAACTGGAGCGGAACGTCAGCAGACGAACCGACTTGCGGCTGCAGCCCAGCGTCATCACGAACAGCCGGGTGCGCCGATACTTGCGGCTCTCGGGATCGCGCACCATGGGGCCGGTGCCGTAATCGACTTGCGCCTCCTGGCCAGCCGCGGTGACGATCACGACGCGGGCTTCGGGCGTTTGCGTTCCGCGCCGCTTGCGCACGAAGCGTTGCACGCTTTGGTAGCTGCTGGCGAAGCCGTACTCGGAGACCAGGTCCTGCCAGATGGCCATGGCATTGCGGCCGCGGCTGAGCCCCAAGTCGATGGCTTCCCGGTACGGCTCGCAGGCGCTGGAGCCGGAGACCACGGCAGAGTCGGTGATCACCTCGTTCTCGTTGGCCGGTTTTGAAGTTGTTTTGCTTTTCCCTTCGTGGAAGGGTTTTCGGGGTGTTGGGGTTGCAGGGGATCGGTAATCCCCGCGATGGCCGGTTTTGCCGCGCCAAAGTCGGTGATCACTTCGTTGGCCGGTTTTGGTTCGCACCGCCCCCAGCCACTGGGCGGACGCACCGCAATCCCAGCCGCTTTCAGGTATGCGCTGGCGGTTTCGCGACGGATTCTGGTCGCTTGCTGGATGCGCCGCAGCGACCATCCCAGCCGTCCCAGAGCTAAGACCTGTTGTTTCTTCTCTTCGTTCAAGACATTGGCCATGCCCACGGAGGCTACAAGCCTCCGCGGGATCAATGTCCCGGACGCTACTCTCGTTGGCCGGTTTTCAGGTGATACTCAGTGGCCGGTTTTGGGTGATCGCTGAGGAGTGACAACGAAGCTGGCCGGATCATTGGCAAGAGCCGAAATGCCAGTCGTGCCGAAAAAGAGAAACACTTTGGCACGCGCAATTCGTCCGAGGCGCACACTCGTCGAAAGCATGGACGCCCCCAAACGTATACGGATTGTTGGGAGAGCTGGAACGAGCACCGAGACCAGAAACTCTAGTTGTCAGCGAGAGCGAAATAATCTCGTTCACGGAATTTTAAGTCCGCTGCGTCTGAAACTAACCAATTTATGTCGTGACAAGTCTGAAAGTGTGTAAGTAACTGTGCAAGTTTGAGGCACAAATCTCCGCCGCTTGAACTCAACATCTTGCGATTTCGCCCGTACAGTGTTAGGGCTGTAGCACCATTTCCTGACCGATCCAAAGTGCTGAAGCAGAAGACTCTCAACCGACGAGACATTGCCTTTACAACCCGGCAAAACCTACCTGCGACAAGAGCTTCTGAAACTCCGCCTTCGATCGCATTTCGTCCCACTTGTAATCCAGAAGAAAGGGCATGTGCACATCGCGTTCTTCCATTGCTTGGCCTAGCCAATATAGTGCTCTTTCCGTTTCACGGAGGCCAGCGAACACCAATGCAACGTTATAGGGCGGGACGTAGCGCTCTTTCCTTCTCTCCAGCATTTGATGAATGTACTCTTCCGCTTTGGCCTTGTTGCCGGTAACTGCATGTACATAGCCTGCCAGCGAGAGCGCTTCCGAGTTGCCTCCGGAGAATTGCCAAGCGAGGTCGCACGCCAAGAGGGCCTCGGAATGCATGCCTAGTTTCTCGTAGACCTTCGCCGCACAAATCTGACCTATCCAGAATCGCGACTCCATCCCCAAGGTCGCATTGAATTGCTCGACCGACTCTAAGTCTCGTCCGGCGTGGTAAAGGAACTGCCCGCGCATGGCGCCAACGAACAGAGAAAGTGGATCGAGCACCATTGCCTTCTGAATGCTCGCCAGGGCCTCATCATATCGTCCAGTATTCGAGAACACATGGGCGAGATAGACGTGAGCAAGGGAATAGTTCTCGTTCAGGTGGATGGCTCGACGAGCCGCCAACTCCGATGCCTTGAAATCCCAGTCAAGAAATAACTTTGCAGTTGAATCGGCGGTATGGGCTTCCGCGGATTCAGGATCCAATCGAAGGGCTTGCGTAATTGCGCTCGTTACTGTCGAGGACACCTCACTCGCAGCAACGTCGCCTGAAAGCACAAATACCATCTGCGTATCGGCCAGGCCGGAATGCGCCAGGCTAAACGAGGGATCAAGTTCACTTGCCTGCTGGAAATATCTCCCGGCTTTTTGTGCATCGAGCAGATTAAACTTCGCGAAGTGATAACGCCCACGCAGATATAGGTCGTGCGCCTCTGGGCTTCGAGAGGCATTTCTGACCAGGTGACGCCTGTCTTCTGACTCCAACTCCAATTTCACTTGATCCGCAATAGCAGCTCCGATTTCACCGTGGATGTCGAGTATTCCAGGCAATTGCCGGTCGTACTTCTCCGCCCACAAATGAGTCTGGTCCTGCACTCGAATCAACTGGGCCGTGATGCGCACTTGCGCTCCATCTCGCCGCACGCTGCCCTCAAGCACATAGTCCACACCCAGTTCCCGCCCGATCTGCGCCACCGATTTATCCGTCTGTTTGTAGGCCATCGACGAAGTCCGCGCGATTACCCCCATGCGACGAGGAGACATTTGTCCCAATCGCATGATGGTTTCCTCGGTCAGACCATCGCTGAAATATTCCTGTCCCGGATCGCCGCTCAGATTCTCGAATGGAAGAACGGCAAGCATGACCCGAAACTGTTTTGTCTCAACCTGCACGGTCTCGACTTTAGTAGCAATGACGACATGGCCCTTGAAGCGATACCCTTTTCCGAGCACGGTCTCGACATACTGCGGGTTTCCGGCGTCGTCTCCTAAGGAATTGCGGATCTTTCGCACCGCCGTATTAATGCTGTTATCCGTGTCGAAGTAGAGGTTTTTCCCCCACAGCCGCTCAATAATTTCCTCGCGGCTGACCAGCCTTCCCTTTTCCCGCACGAGAAGAATGAGAAGATCCATGGGAATGCGTTCCAGCCGCACCGGTTTCCCGGAGCGGGTCAGTTCGTACCGGTCTACATCCAGGACGAACGTTCCGAACTGCACTCTCTCTGAAGGCATGTTCATTGCTAGGGTTAACCTCCGCTATTCTACGCGGCCAGCCCTGGATTCTTGTTCGCCGTCCCTACAGACGATCTACAGGCGCTCTCCATTGTGCCGCGCAACATCCGGCGGCAAGATACTCAACACTTGGGATGGGGCCAACGCGCCCTCCAAGAAAAATCTGGAGGCACCAATGAAATCTCGCATCTCTCTCTTACTCTTGACGCTTGCTCTAGTTACGTCGTCAAGCTTGACGGCCCATGCCGGCGTTTGCAGCGATTCCACTATCCGTGGAACCTATGCCTTTACCCTCCACGGAACCATCTTCCTCCCGGACGGATCCACACTGCTCATCGATGGTATTGCCAAGCAGACGTACGATGGAGACGGGAATATGACCCAGGTCGACGCGGTTGCCACAAACGGCGTCCTCACGCCAGGGTGGCGATCTGGCACCGGCACGTATTCAGTAAACTCGGACTGCACTGGAACTCTTACGATTATGATCCCGGGGCTGTCCGACCTACACGTGCAGTTCATCGTCGCGCAATCGGGAAACACGATCCACCAAGTAGTGACTGATCCGGGAGTCGCAACCACCGGCGACGGGGAGCGCCTTCGCAGTCCCAAGAAGTGAATAGCGATCACGGTTATCGCGTCAAACCTCGAACTGAGCGGGGACAGGCACCCCGCTCGGTCCATCACTTCTCAACTTCACGATGCAACCGGTCCATGTTCCGGCAACGAAACGTTCGCGAACTGCGATCCTGAATGGCCTTCGTAGGCAGCCTATGAGGAGTCGCCGATATGGGGTCGCGTTAACCGAAAATGTGGGCGAGACACACTCTTTGAACAGCTCAGGACTCCTCGCGCCGTAGCAAAGGCTTTTTCACATACTGTGGGGGTATGCACGCGATTGGATCACTTAACTTCACCTTGCTGTTGCGGCGACCGACCACGCGAACGTAGCCAAGCCAGCTGCCACCATCGGCCTCCAGAGCCTTGATTTCCGTTTCATTGTCAGGCGCGACTGCCGTGGGAATCGCTGGTGAGCCACCTGGCTTCACAAAGCGTGCGAGATAGTTCAGGTATAGGTCGTCCGTCCCGAAATAACAGATGGAGTCTACGCACAGGATGACGTCGAAGAAGTCAGGGGCGAAAGGTAGCGATCGGGCATCGGCATTCAACGGAAATACGCCATCCTCCACGCGCGCATCCAGGATTCGCTGGATATTCTCTGCCGCGCTAAACCAAAGGTCGGTCGCCCAAACCTGCACTCCGAATTCCCGCCGCAGAAAGATTGACGACGACGCCCGCCCGCAGCCGAGGTCTAACACGTTCATCCCGGGTCGCAAGTCCAGTTCAGACGCGAGCCATTCGGTCAGCCACAATGCATTAGCTCCTCCGCTGGCATTCGCGAGCACCCAGTCTGGGTGGTATTGCGAAGAGCGCGGAAAGTGCTCGGAGACGACCCGCTGGTCGGAGGTCACGTGAATCTCCCTTGCGAAGCATGATTTGGGAACCAGCCATCGGCGGCCTTGCGGACATACGTACTGCCTCGACTACTATCAAACCAGTTCAGAGTTTTGGCGCGTCCGTCCCCGCTCACTGCTGGGAAGTATACCTTCCTTCCCTAAGGGTCTTGTTGACAGCACATGTGGATGCCTAGTAGGTGAATGCCCAAAGCAAAACCTGGTGATCGGCACGACGTCCGGTGTAGCTTTTCGTTCGGCGCTCCAGAATTGGACGTACCGAGCGGTCTGCAAAATTCCTCTCGACGATCGAAAAATCATTCCCAATTAGTTGGTTTTAGCCTTAACGGCTCGCACCGCGGCTTTGCAAACTGCATGTCACTCATTCCAAAGACGAAAAAAGGCCCTGAGAGTGGGCCATGGAATTCCAATAACTATTTTATTTTGAATAACTTGGCGGAGAGAGTGGGATTCGAACCCACGTTAGAGTTTCCCCTAAACACGCTTTCCAAGCGTGCGCCTTCAGCCACTCGGCCATCTCTCCGGCGTGAATCGATTGGGAAGGAACGACTCCGAATCAAGTCGTGACATCCGCGAAACACCCGCGAATCCTTGATGCTTTTCAATTCTATGGGTGAGGTTGCCTTCGCCGCAACTCCAAAGGAGGAACCCGACTCAGGACTTAGGACGATTTCTCAGGAGAATTCCCAGAGACGGATGGAACACTCGCCACCGAACCACTCCCTGCAGTTGCTCCCGCAGCAGCGGCCTTCGCTGCACCATTGCTCGGAGTTGCGTTCTGGGCGGAACTGGGCAGCGCAGGCACTTTCGCGTTGTCGACCACATGATGATTCAGACAGTACAAGGCCAATTCCAGGCGATCAGCCACTCCCAGTTTGTCGTACACTTTGCGCAGATAATTCTTTACGACCTGTTCCGTCGTCCCCACGCGCAGCGCGATTTCCTTATTCTTCATGCCCTGCGTTACACAGGAAACTATCAGAGTTTCTTTGGGCGTGAGTTGCACTTTCGGACGCGATCCGGAGGCGCGGCTGTTCTGGTTGCGATACGCCGACATCACCCAATGAATCGCTTGAGTATCGAGCCAGGTTTCGCCGGCCACGACCTTCCGCAGGCAATCCACCATCAATTCCGGTTCCACTTCACGCGAAACGATCCCATGCGCGCCCCGGCGGAACAGGTCCAGAGTCAACTCCTCATCCGGACCAGGTGTGACGACTACGATTCTCAATTTCGGATTTTGCCGCAGCAATTCGGCGACTGATTCCAGCGGATTCGGCGCCAGCGCCGATTCGAAGATCAGCACGTCGGCGGAAAATTTCGCTACCGCCGATTGCGTTTGTGCCAGAGTCTCGGCCTGCCCCACCACCCGTATGTCGTCTTCCAGCGCGAAGATCTTCCGCAAACCGGCGCGGAAAATGGCCTGTGAGTCGGCCACGATCACGCGGACGAACTGGCCCTGCCCAGCGTCCTCGCCTGCCCCGAAATTTTCTTCCACGCCAACCGGATTGGTAGCCATTCGTCCCTTGGTTTACGCCCGCTCGAAGTGATACTCGTCAATTACGACCCCGACGCCGCGCCGTCCGCGGTCATCGAAACTGCGCACCACGCGGCCTCGGCAATCGATCTGCACGTTCCGCCGTGCACCTACAACTTCCGCGGGGAGCATAATTGTGAAATCCACAATCGATCCCACCGGCACATCCCGATCCATCGCGAACAGCACGCCGTTCGCCGAGATGTTCTCCGTCAGAGCGTTGTACGCTGTTCCTTCCGTTTTCACCGACGCAGAAAGATGAAGCGGAAATCGCGGCGCGCTCTGCAAATCCTCGTACGCTGTGGCATTCATCTGCGCTTCCATCATCGGTGCTGTGCCTTCGGTTGCCATCTCAACTCAAGGGCAGCGTACACCTCACCACAGGCCAAACAAAGTTACCGAAGTCATTGAACAACCGGAGCTAACTGCTTTTTTTTGAATGGATTAGACCGGAATTTTGAGTGCAGACTGGAGCCTGCAACAGCCTGTCGGAAGCGGTTATTTCCGGGTGAAAATAGGAAGCATCCGGCAACTCACGGACCAGACAAACGAGGAAGAAAATCAGGGGGAAACGAGGGTCCATCTCACCGCAGGCTTGATTGTGAGGACTCACGGAAACGGCTAAAGCTCGATCCCGTGCATGGCCTCGCCCTCGCGAACCAGTCCGTCCTTGCCAAAAACCAGAAACTCAACGGAACGCATTCGCTTTCCAGCCGCGTGGGGCACGGAAGAGGTAGGTCGAAGGAGCCCTGTCCGACGAGGCGTGCAGCCATCCTTGAAGAATACCTTCGTGCTTATGGAGATAGGGCATCGGCTGTTCCACGAGCAGCTGTGGGCGCAAACTACGGGGCAACAGCAACGGTGGCGCTTCCCTTGATACCGGTCGCATCGTGAATCGCGCCCGAGATTGTTTGATTGCCCGGGGTCATCAGGGCGAATCCGTTCGTAAAGGTGTGAGAGCCAGCATCAGTCCGAGTGAAGTAATAGTCGGGCGGAAGAAGGGCGGCTGGATCCGAGCTGGTGAAGTGCACCGGACTGTTGATGATTGTGTCGGGCTTACCATTGATCGTTGCGGTGACCGTCACCGTGAACGGGGAACCGGCCGTTGCGCTCGAAGGAGTCGTAAACTGCAGAATTGCATGGGGGTTAGCGCAACTACTCGATAGCTCGCATATCGCCATACTCATGGCAAGAAAAGTGATTGTGACCCGGAGTCTCGTCGGGCGAGAGTTCCAACGTCGCTCAGGACTCGGAACAATGACAGGCATGCTTGCGTCTGAGGTGTGCTCCGTGCAAGCCGCTCTCATGCCAAGGGAGAAGGGGGATAATCGAGATTTCAATCGGCCAGTCCTCTACTCTGATCGATGATAACGCGGTTTTCCCAACCGCACATCGAATCCGAACTGGGGGCCATAAACGTTGATTCCATAGTTGGCGAATTTTGGCTCGGAAAGATACAGGTTCGAGATGTGCATCCAGTTGAGCCCCGCGGAGAACGAATATCGCGGGTTGAAGTTGTATCGCACTCCGCTGCCCATGTTGAGAGTGAAGGTGAAGTTCTGTCCCTGCGCGAACTGAACGCCGAACGGTTCCTTGGCATCAATCCTGCCGAGTCCCACGCGGCCGTCGAAGTACGGAGCAATCTTGCCACGCCGCGGAACAAAGTTTCGCCGAATTCCCATGTCATAGGAAAAATAATGGGTTTCAGGTCCTCTGGGAATCGCAGTGGCTGAACCGCTAAAAGTCATGTCCCAGTTCCCGCGGAAGATCCATTGGCCACCAACGTCATTGATTTGCCAGCGCAAGGAAGCGACCACGGGGACGAGCGTGTATCTCAGGGGCGTCAGGTTGTAGCCGTCGCCCAGGAACACGTCGAATACGAATGGGATGTTAACGGGAAGCCATCCGACGTCCAACGCAAATTCCATTCTGTTCTTGTAGTAGACATCCCGAGAGAGATCAAGCCGCTCACTGGGGGAAGCGGCTGGCGGTGCTTTCGAGGAGACAGTACTGCTTGCAGCTGGTGCCCGGTGTTCGTCATTCGATGCGATAGTTTGGGCCTGATTTGGGCAGCTCCCGCAAAGGTACTCAGGGTTGCTGGAAGGTCCAAAAAACTGGAGCTGAGGCCGCCTATTACCATACGGTACTATCCGGTTCCCTATGGATGCTGCGAAGGTTTTCACTGAGAGCGCGCAGAGGGATGGCTCGTGAATGGGAGACTTGTATTCGGCCGGTTGCTCCAAATGGGCTCTGGGTACTTGAGTGCGGGGCGATAAACTTTCATCTGACTGAGCCTGTAGCAGAGGCATTAACGGCGCGATCAAAAGCGATAGAACCATAACCATTCCGGGTGGATGGACAAACCCGATTGGACGAGTCAAGTACTCGCAGTAGCGCGAAAGGCTCCGGTATGTTTCCGCTATGAGGGGATCTAAATTTGCGAGGGTGCTGCGACGGCGGATTGGCCATGCATCACCCGACTGTCCGCTCGCTGAACATTTTCTGCGTGCTTGAACACATCGCGAACACTCATTCGTCTCCATCACAGGGAAATCGAACCTTATATCACACTTTGATGGATTATTTATAGGCTTACGATCGAAGGGTAGTACATCAGTCCGACCGATCGAAGAATTGCCTGGAGCTTTTCGAAATGGGATCCCTCTTCATGTTAGCTCGCTATGTTAGCTCGCTGTTCACCTGTACACAGTGCCCCAGAACTGGGCGCTCGAGTGCAGAAGTCTCAATGAGGAATAGACACGCCTTACTTCTGCCATGTCACTCCGGGATAGAGGCTCGGAATGCGAAAGCCACGATAGGCATTTTCACCTGTAACAGTCATTTGCCAGACCACCTCGGGACTGCTGGTTTGAGTCACCTCTGTTATCAGAGACTCCAACGGGTTGAAGGGCCCAGTACTGTCAAAGGCGTTATAGGGCTCGCTACTATCGAATTCGACGTTTCCGTTTTCAAGAACAGTAGTAGCACCTCCCCAAAAGGAAAAGAAGTCAGGAAGATACTCCCATTGCAGGCTTGCAATTTTTGTCGCCTCGTCTATCTGTAAGATAGCGGCGCGGGTGTAGCAAGCGGGCGCAGAACTTGAAGAGCCGCAAGCGACAAGACCGGAATCGATTCTGAAATTCCCGTTGTCAAATACGGACAAAGTCGTCTTTGAACCGCTGACGTCTAGAATAGCCGGATAATGTTGGGCATAGAACCATTTGCTGGGATCGCCCCCTGAGATGGCGAAATCGCCGTCTTGACCCAGCCTCCACAAAATGTCGCCGCTACCAGCGCCATCGGAGTAATCAATCTTCAGAATCCAGCTTTGGCCGCGCATGGAGAGCAGCAAATTGCCATCTGCCGTATAAACAAGAGCATTGCTGTGAGTCCAATCGGGCAATCCGAAGAGATGCCGATTGATATTCAAGTGATCAAAGGCCGACCATGCCCATACGACGTCTCCGTTAGGATCGATGTCCATTAAGACATCTCCTGCAACGTCCAGGGTGCCGTAACTGTTCGCGGTTACGCTCTTTGTGATCTGCCCGAGGGCGATCCAGTGCCCGTTGGGGAGAGCCAGCATATCGTGGTGTAAGGCATCTAGAGTGGAAAAAGAATAGCTGGGATTCTGAAGCAGATGAGCCTGGAGCGATTGATTGAGCTGATCGACAGTGACCGTGCGAATGGAATTGCAGGCGAGGTCCACCTCTTCCAATGCATTACCACGCATGAACATGAAGTGTCCGTTTTGCATCGGTTTGAAGGGAATTGCTTCGCCAGGGCAGTACCAGATCACATTGCCGTCAAGGTCGGTGACCACCCCCTGTAATCCCGTCGTTGGAGTGTTGACGAGACTGAGCGCTTCCACGCCTGCGGCTGGGGACGCAGTTGAGCTTGGGCGGGTCACCGTAAATTGGGGTAAGGATTGAGACGGAGGTATCGCCCCAGTAGCGAACGTCTGGTCTTGATCGACCCATGACCCATTAGGTCCATCGACGTGTGCCCGCATGTGGTATGTGGTTTCGGGCCGCATGCCGGCTACGAGAATATCCACCTCTAAGCCGACTGAGCCACTCACCGCATCACTTACGACAGAAGTCTGGCGGCCATAGTTGGTATCAGTGCCAAATTCAACCCAAGCTGTGCGTCCCGGTTGATAATGCTGGATGCTGTACTGTGCGACCAACGGGTTCGCAGTAGCGGCGACCGCGGTGGTGAACTGTGGGGAACTCGATGAACCACAGCCCAAGGATGCCAACAACACAATGCCAAGCAACGAACAGAGTGCCACTCTCGCATGAGTCAAGGTCTGGGCCACCTTTCCCAGGAAGGTTTTCATAGCGCACCTTTATGGCGCACCGTTGACCGTTGTGTCAAGTGGTTCTTTGGGCGAACCAGTGGTCAGAAGCTCCAAGTAAGCCTATTCTCGCGAACATCGCTCGCAGCGACCGGCGCGGGTATGGCAAGAATTTGCTTCAGAATGCATCACAGGGAAGCCCCGGAAATCTGTCATGCATCTGTGTCTCAGGGCAAGCATTGTGCGCGGAAATCGGCTCAATGCTTGTGTGGAGTGGGCCAGATGCTGAATTCAAATGAAGCGGCTAGATCGGACTGCCGATTAGCTGCAAGAAATGGGATCTGCCAGCGCTCATATTGCATGCTTGCCTTTACCCGAAAGCCCCGTCCGGCAAAGATGTCAGCATTTACGGCAATGTCATTCTGTGTTCCGCCTTGGGGAACGTATCCAGAATCCAGCTTTCGGTGCCTGAGCTCGAGGCCAATCTTGCTACGGGCGCTCAGCCAGTAATTTGTGCCGATCAGTTCGCCTTGGGCAGCGCGTCCAATCCAGGTTCCGATCAATCGTCCGTCGTTGTTGTAGCCGCTGTTGTATTGGCCATTGTAGTAAATGCAGGTGCCGCAGAAGGCTACGGGATTGGTGTATCCGCCTTCCAACCGGAAGTCCAGCTTCGGTATCCCAGGTACTTTTGCGAAATAAAGTCCGGCCTGAGAGGCACTCTTCCGCATATAAGGAATTGGGGAAGGCTCGTCTTCACTTAGAGTCTCGCCGTAGAGAGTGAGCCAGTTGCGGAGGCCCGGGATGCGATAGGAAAAGTCAGCCTCGGTACGTCCATCTCCCAAGACATCGCCGTGATAATGCTTGCCGAAGTTGCTGTCGAGAAACGTCGTAATGGTCAGCGGGTTCCCCGGTCCGCCATAAACCGTGGTTTTCGACATGCCGAATTCGAAGTTCGAGGTCAGCTTGACGCTGAGCTTTCCGCCGCTGAGAAATGGCTGGGGATGCAGGTTTTGGCCGTACTGCCCTAGAACTGTAACGCCGGTAGCGCCGCTGTTCACCGTGGTCTGAAACTGGAGTCCTGTCATGTGCCCGATAAAACCTTCGAGGCGTAAGTCCCCGAGATAACGAAGGACCCATGGTAAGCGAAACGGAGTGACTCGGTTGACAGTGAACATGTTGTTGAGCGGAGCGGAATTATTGGTAAGGATCATCGTTCCGCCTTCACTGGGGCCCCACCACAAGCTATTTTTGCCAAACGAGAACTGCCAGTTGCCAAGATTAAATCCAAGATAAGTATCGAGTAGGCGGAAGCGGTTGATGGATGCCACGGGAAGCGCAGGGCCAGTCGGCCATGCATCAGTGCGGTTGAAAAAATCAAGCATGGACTGTGTAGGCGGCGGACCGGAGGGCGCGTACTGATACTCTCCACGGACGTAAAGAACGAGCGGACCTGCCGTAGCCCACCCGGCCGCGCCATCCACCGAGTTGAAGCCTTCTTCGTAGGGACGGCCATAATCGTTTAGCAGAGTCTGGCCGAAATGATAGTTGTCGGTCAGCGGTGTACCCGATATGCCTAGGAAACGGGCGTAAACGGACTCGAGTTGGGCGTTTACATTGCGATTTCCATCCATCAATTCGGATTCGTATCCGAACTCTTTGGAGAGAGCCTGATACAGTTGCTGAACTTCGGGAGGCGCCTCCGTGTCCGCGTTCTGCTTTTTGGCCTCGGACAATAGGCGCGCACATTCCAGGCGGGTCCAAGGACGCAAAGTCAGGGACGCGGTTTTGACAAAACCAAGGGCGGAGAGGCGCTCCAGAGCCTGGTAAATCCAACTGTCGAGCGGGACGTAACTTGATCCCATGTTTCGAGTTTTGCGCAGAGGTTTGGATTCTTCGTCCTCTTCGCCCTTGAAGAACTTCCCATACTTGCTAATTTCGGCGTCGCTGTAATGGGAGCGGGAACGGAAAACCTGACGACCCATATACCAACCCAGAGCGCTACCGATGACGACGTCGGAGGCGAAATGTTTTTGCCCTGCCCAGCGCGATGCGCTTACTGCTCCAGCGAAACCGTAGGCCAGCACCTGAGTCAAAGGACCGGGATATTCATGGGCGATAACGCTGGCGATCGCCCAACTCACGGAGGCGTGGGCTGAAGGAAAAGAATCGCCGCCCACAAAAAAGCGTCCTGTACCAGAGCCACTAAATGGCCGTTCCCGCCCCGCCGCGTATTTGAATACCTCGGTATCCATAAATGCCCCAATGGCTGCTTCTCCGCTGAGGATCCCAGTTTCGCGTTTTTGGTCATTGTTCTGGACGTGTCCCAACAAGAACAAGCCCGCTCCAGCGGCGCTCATGGCAGCCACTCCCGCGTTAGAAAAAGTTACCGCGTGTGAGACCGTGCTTTTGCTGGTGGGAACATGATTCTCGATGCTTCCGTCGGCCTTGATCAGCAGTCCGCCAACAAGTACAGAGGGAAGCGCCCAGTCCCACTGTTTCTCCGACATGTGGAGTGGAGCGGTCCAGAAGTCCTTCTGATCCAGGACCAGGTTCTTGGGAAGGGATTTGAGATTGACCGGCCTCGGTGAGAACACCGATACCTGAGTGTTCTGTGGCAGGGGAGCCTGAGGTGTCGTATCTTGCCCTTCCGGAGTTGTCTGCCCAGATGCCACTGAACTGCAGAATGCAAGCAGCGACATCAGCAATCCAATGGCCAGGAGAGGCTTGAGACAGTAGTCTTCAATCCAGAGCCTTGGAGCAAGGGTCATCGTGATCTTCTCGACGACCAGACCGCATCTGTTCGCCTGTTCAAATCAGACTTTCGCCCGAAGGACAATTGATTCATTCTCGTAGGGGATGGCATCCCTAGCCCGACAGACAGGAATCGTGCTGGGCATTGTTTCTGATCCTGATTTAACCTGGTTCCGCCGCTCCACGGACACCACCGACAAGGGCAAAGAAACCTTGACAAAAAACCAGAAAAGCAGGGAATCCAATGCCGATGACAATCCAGACAATGAAAATGCCCTGATGGAAGAGGTCAAGACGCCACAACTCGGATGAACCGTACAGAATCGCCCCACAGGGTAAGAGGAATACTGTTTTACCGAGAGACAGAAGAAAGGAGAAGACAGCGCCCATGCAGAAACATACGAAAGCGATGTAAACCCAGCTAATATAGCCCATCTGCTCGTGAAGATGAACAAAAGCCGAGTTCGTGTTCAGAGTTTCCTCCTCATCAACGTAGTTTCGGTAAGTCTGATCTCCCCCGGCAGCCAATTGGTCAGTCACTGATGCTGTACCGATGGCCGCCTGGAACGGAGAACCCAAGTAGGCGATGATCTCAGAAACGCCTGCCGCGAAAAACGACAATCGATTTTGTTCGTAGTAGTTCTTGTTACGAACAAAATTGGCCACTGAGAGTAACAGAAAAAAAACCGTGGCTAAAGTGATTGTCTTCGGAATGTTGATTCTTGCGACCGTTCTGTTCAACGTGAGCAGTAATGTGGCTGTGAGAAGTGTAGCAACGAAGATCAATCGCGAACCTAGAAGAAAGGTGCTTACAATCAACAGCAGGATATTCAGGATATTAATAGCAGCAAGAGATCGTAATCGAATCATTCGGTAGAGTGCGACGGAAGCCGAAAAAAGCACCAGATAACGCAAGGAAACGAGCCCCACGCTGTAATCTTCGTAAAGGGCAATTTTCAGCTGGTTTGCGTCACCTATCGCCATGTACACAAAAGCCTGCTGCAAGGACAGCAACTGAAAGATTCTCACCAGGGTCGCGGCGGTTCCAATCGTAGCTAGAAGAGTAAAACTGTAGTAAACCGAATTGGATTCCAAATCGATCAGATTGCTTTTTGGAGCACTCCGCCGAACCACCCACATCTGGCCGAACTTTTCACCGAGAGAGAAGCTTAGAAAAACCAGGAGGTACCAACAGCTGAGAACGACAAACGAGTTAAAGTCGAGCCGTGCGGGACTATCGAAACCCTTACGTAAGAACCCAAAACTGGGGAACAGCCAGGCAGCAAAACTGGCGAACATGGCAGCCATCGAAACAAAGGAGGGCTTCAGAATTACCCTCGATGGAAAAGGCATTTGCATGTTTGTAGCCTTATGCCAGCCGCTATTCAAATCGCAATAGCATCAGTGCGGGGTACTTGCCGTTCTAAACGCGTCGTCGGCCAAAACGGAACCCATCCCGGAGAAGGCTGAGCTTGATCGCATACTCTGGAATCTGTGCAGCTCGCTGCAGGGCTCGAGTTATTAGCGACAACACGTACCCGATAAAAAAACCAATGAATGCGGAGCCAACCAAGATCCAAGAGAAGTGGGGGCCGGATTTTTTGTCAGGCGGAACGGCGCGATCCACTACCTGAATGACCGGAGCGGCTTTGGCCTCGTCAATCCTCGCAGCCTCATACTGTTTCGCCAGCAATTCGAAAAGAGTCTCGTGGTACTTAACTTCCCGAAGTTTGCGGGCGTATTCAAGGCCCACTGCCGGAAGCCGGCCGGCGGGAATTCCAACCGTATCTGCCAACTCGGGATTGCGCGGATCCTTCTCCAGCTTGGAAAGCTGTTGACGGAGGGCATTGATCTCCTCTCTGGCCTTTACAGCGATGGGATTCTCGTCCGTGGCAAACATGCCAATGGAATTAATCCCAACCTCCCGGCTCGCTATTTGCGCTCTCAACGTCGCGAGGCTATGGATGATTGACTCAGCTTGTCCGTTCAAGTGAATAATGCCGGTTTTCTCCGCGGTCTTTCTTAGCTCTTCTTCGGCGACCGTCAGCGAGCTTCTTTCATTGGCCAATTCCTGGTCAAAAAAGACGCGTCTCTGGGCCGCTTCAGTCATTGCGAGGTGAGAATCCATAGAATAAAGCTCGTCTAGGTAGGCGTTGGCCATCTCGCTGGCGCGGTTAGGATCATGATCCTCGACGCTGATATGAATCAAACCATCTTTGCCCGAAAGAAAGCGCGTGTTGTTTTTCAGCCGTAGGCGGGTGTCTTCCATCTTTCGAGTCTCGTACAAGTCTTGTAGATGAAATCTCGAAATCAGATGGTCAGCGATGGTGCGACTCTCGAGAATCCCTATGTACATATCGGTCGGGGTCTTGAATTGGCTACTGGTGCCTCCTCCTCCAGCGCCAGTGAGCGATACAAGCGCACTCAACTGACCCATCATTGTCGCCAGCGACTGGCCCTGCTGGGGTGGCAAGATGAGGGCAGTCCCGGTGAAGGTAGGCTTAACCAAAAGGCACATAGCTCCGCCAAGAGCGATACAGACCAGCATACAAATTGCGATAGTCCTTCGAGCCTCTGATAGAACGAGCAGAAAATCGAAGAGGTCAAAACCCTTGGGTTGGGGACTCACCCTCGAATCTTCCTGCTCCGCATGCTCTAGTGTATCCATACCCCGTTTCGCATTAGTGTATCAGGACACTGCCGAGTCCACGCATGACCTGCGCAAAGAGCCCAAAATCAGGCAGAACTGGTAGTAGCCGTCCCGCCGGTCCCGCTTTAAAAATTGGAACCAATCCGGGCGTCTTATGCCGGCTGGGCACTGGGGGGATGCAGTCCTCCCTTCAACTGTTTCTCGCAGGACGAGATAGCACGACTGCAAAGAAATGCAAGCAGGACGGAATACCTGGAATTCTTGGCCAGCCTCGCGAAGTATAACACTCGTTATTCGTAGCTTTTCACAGTTCTCCAGAAGCCGTTTTCTATACCAGTCCTCGGTGTCCACCCAAGTGACCTGATTTTCGAGATATCGAAGCGACCTCCTGAATTCGAACTTGTTACGTACGGATCTTTGGCATCCCGCTCCTGGCGAACCACACGGCATTTGCGTTCGGGGAACAGTCGACAGAGTAGTTCCGCGAGTTGCAGAACAGAGATCTCCGACTCGGCTCCCACGTTGTATGCCTCCGCGTTATTCCCACATAACAGGACCCTGAAGATGCCCTCGATTGTGTCGGCAAGATAACAGAAAGGTCGCCGGGCGCTCCCGTCACTTTTCATAACGATGTCGCGGCCGGCAACCACGTCGGCAACAAAATCTGCGAAAACGCGACCGTCATGCAGATCCATTCGCGGACCGTACGTATGAGAAAGACGAACGATCTTTGCCGGAACGCCAAATTGCGAATGCCAGCAGGCACAAAGCGTTTCGCCGCCCCGCTTTCCTTCACCGTAGCAGGATCGGACGATAAGCGGGTCCATGGGGCCGAAGGATGTTTCCTTCAGAGGGATCGAGGGATCCTGAACTTGCCCGTAAACCTCTCCGCTACTGAAGAACAAGAAAGCCTCGCTGCGGGCGTTTCGAGCGACCTCGAGCATTCGCCCGGTTCCGATGACATTCGCTGCAAAAGTGCCCACAGGATCGGAACTGTAGAATGTCGGGCTGGCCTGTCCTGCAGCGTGTATGACGAAATCTGCGCTGTTCGGGCCGCTGTAGGGATCCCGCACATCCTGCACAACAAACGTAAGGTCCGTTCGGCCAACGAGGTGACCCAATCTGTGCATCGCCCTCTCCTTATTTCTAATCAAAGCGATCGTATGAATGCCAGCGCGCGCAGTCTCATTGAGATAAAGGAGTGTCTCAAGCATGTAAGAAGGAACCAGTCCGTTGGCTCCGGATATCAAAATCACCTTTCCGAAGAGTTGTTCCCAAGGAAGGGTAGAAGAAACGATGTTCCTTAGATCTTCTTCAACTATCGGGTGTCTGGTTGTGGGCAAATCTCTTCTCCTTCCAGCGATGCTGTACGGCCACGTCCGGCGAAATGGGGCGGCGTCTGCCTATCCAGACTCCAAATGCTGAGGAACCCGTACTGGTAGAGGGAGAGATTTCGAGACGCTTCCGTTCCTCCCTGCCCACCATTTCAGTTCGGATGCCGGATATCTGGAGGCAGGCGGCGAGCACAAAAGACTGACGACCACACCAGTTTGGATTCCCGGTACACAACCTGCGGAGGTCTGTGTCAACGAGACTGTGCTAGCGTAGCCTGTGCTTCTCCGCGCCCGGTCCTGAATCGGGAGGTAAATCCATGCATTGTCCCTGCCATGAAATCGAGCATCCCTGGCGTCAGCCCTGGGTATACGCCCACCCAAAACACATTGTTCATCACAAAGTCGCTATTGTGCAGATCGCCAGCGACGCGATATTGGCAGTCCTGATAAGCGGGCTGGCGGACAAGATTGCCACCGAAGAGGAGGCGCGTAGCAATTTTGCTCGATTCCAAGGTGCGAATCAGATCTTCTCGCCCAAAGGGTGCGTCTTCTCGAACTCCAATCGGGAAACCAAACCATGAAGGGTCCGAGTGGGGCGTCGCTTTCGGCAAAATCAGATACTCTTCCAAGCCGGCCAGGGCTGCCTTGAGATGACGAAAGTTCTGTTTGCGACGGGCGATGAACTCCGGCAGCTTGGTGAGCTGCGATGCACCGAGGGCCGCCTGCATATCCGTGGCCTTCAGGTTGTAACCAATGTGAGAATACGTGTACTTGTGGTCATAGCCACAGGGCAGCGATCCCAATTGCCAATCAAACCGTTTGCCGCACGTGTTGTCCTTGCCTGTTTCGCACCAGCAATCGCGGCCCCAGTCGCGAAAGGACTCAATCAGTGTCTGCAACGTGGGCTTGTCCGTGAGAACAGCCCCGCCTTCGCCGGTTGTGATGTGATGTGCCGGATAGAAACTCAGGGAGGCGATATCGCCGAAAGTGCCGACATTCCGTCCCCGATAGGTTGAACCAAGCGCGTCGCAGCAGTCTTCGATGAGCCACAGATTGTGCTTCTTCGTGAACGCGGTGACAGCATCTAGATCGAAAACATTCCCCAAGGTGTGAGCTACAAAGACAGCCTTGGTACGGTCACTGCGGGCTGCTTCCAGCTGGCGCACATCGATCTCATATTCGGGAATCGTGACATCCACAAAAACGGGGACTAAACGATTCTGGAAAATGGGGTTGACCGTCGTGGGAAAGCCCGCAGCGACGGTGATAACTTCGTCACCTGGAATTAACCGGCGTTCGCCGAGTTTTGGCGAGGTCAGGACACTAATGGCAATCAGGTTGGCGGAAGACCCCGAGTTGACCAGGGTTGCGGAACGAACACCGACAAAGCGGGCGAGATTGCGCTGGAAGATCTCGGCAAAACGGCCGGTCGTGAACCAGGCATCGAGAGCTGAGTCGACCACAGCGCTGACGTCAGCGCCATCAATGACTTTCCCGGAAACCGGTACAGGTGAAACCCCGGGTACAAATTCTCCAGAGTTGGACGATTGCGAAAAGTATTGAGCAACCAAGTCTAGAATCTGCTTGCGAAGCTGAGCCGCATTTTCCGCCATATTGAACTAGGGTATTTCAAATCATACCATTCAACTTAGCGCGGGACGCTTGATTCCTGCGTGGGTATGTTTATGATGAGAATGCTCTTGGCGCTGCAATCGAAGCAGCTTCCAACCAGATTGTGGTGAACGTGTTCCCAAATGCTGAATTGAAGACGAACAGCCGGGAGAGCAAATGAAGGCGGTCATTCTTGCAGGAGGCCTTGGCACGCGTCTGAGTGAGGAGACCGCGGTTCGGCCTAAACCAATGGTTGAGATCGGCGGCAGACCGATCCTGTGGCATATCCTGAAAATGTATTCACATCATGGAATCAACGAATTCATCATTTGCTGTGGATACAAGGGGTACATGATCAAGGAGTACTTTGCGAATTACTTCCTCCACATGTCGGATGTGACGTTTGATATGAAACAGAATCGCATGGAAGTCCACCAGAGCGTTGCAGAGCCATGGAAAGTCACTCTGGTGGATACGGGAGATCAAACGGGCACAGGAGGAAGGCTTAAGAAAATCGCCGGCTATCTCCAAGATGACGATGCTTTCTGCATGACGTATGGAGATGGCTTGAGCGACGTGGATATCTCGGCGAGCATTGTTTTTCACCGCCAGCACGGCGGCCGGGTGACAATCACCGCGGTGCAGCCGCCGGCACGGTTCGGCGCGCTGGGCATGGACGGAACCGCTATTACGTCGTTCCAGGAAAAGCCGCTCGGCGAAGGGGGATGGATTAACGGAGGTTTTTTCGTGTTGTCTCCCAAAGTGCTCGATGAAATTCATAGCGATGCCTGGATGTTCGAACGGGAACCGATGAGCAGCCTTACCGCGCAGCGCCAGGTGCATGCGTTTCGGCATAGCGGTTTTTGGCACGCAATGGACACTCTGCGGGATAAGCAGCGGCTCGAAGAATTGTGGGCCGGTGGGAGGGCACCCTGGAAAATGTGGTGAGTGTCTGGCAACGACGGCGTGTCTTTCTCACCGGTCACACGGGTTTCAAGGGAAGTTGGCTGGCGCTCTGGTTGAACAGGCTGGGGGCGCAGGTCCGCGGTTACGCTCTCGATCCCTGTACCGAGCCCAATCTCTTCACACTGACTTCTGTAAGCAACATCATTGAAGACGTTCGCGGCGACGTCCGAGACTACTCAAACCTCGAAGCCTCGATGACTAGATTCGCGCCGGAGGTGGTTTTTCATCTTGCGGCACAGCCCATTGTCCGGCGCGGGTACGCTGACCCCGTGGGCACTTACGCCACGAACGTCATGGGAACCGTACATGTGCTGGAGGCTGTCCGTAAGACACCGAGCGTGCGAGCCGTCGTGTGTGTCACCACGGACAAGTGCTACCAGAACCAGGAGTGGGTCTGGGCCTATCGCGAATCGGACCCGCTCGGCGGCTATGATCCTTACGCGTCCAGTAAAGCCTGTGCCGAGGTTGTGAGTGCAGCTTACCGCAGCTCATTTTTTCCGGTCGAGCGCATGCATGAGCATAACGTGGGAGTTTGCACAGCTCGTGCCGGGAATGTGATTGGAGGCGGTGACTGGTCCGATGACAGGCTCATTCCGGACCTGGTGCGTGGATTCTGCTCGAAACAGGCGGTACTGATTCGGCGTCCCAAGGCCATCCGTCCTTGGCAGCACGTGCTGGAACCACTGCGTGGGTATTTGATGTTGGCTGAGAAACTCTTCGCGCAAGATGCGAAGTTCGCCTCGAGTTACAACTTTGGCCCGTCTGATGAAGAGATATGGCCGGTCGAACGTATCGCCACAAAGTTGGTGGACATATGGGGCGAGGGAGCATCGTGGGTTACAGATCGGAACCCCATCGAGCACGAGGATCACGTGCTCAGGTTAGATGCAAGCAAGGCCCGGCTCGAACTGGGATGGAAGCCGAGTTTAGGAATCGAGGCGGCGCTGCAATGGACGGCCGCATGGTATCGTGCCTGGAAGCGGGGGGATGACTTGGCCGAGTTCACCGGGAACCAGATCGTCGAGTACGAGCGGCTGTGCGCAACGGGATGACTTCGGTGGTAGAAAAACTAGGAGTGGATATGTCGTTCTCTGATCCATCTTCAGTATTTCGCCAAGCCATTGATGAGCATCATGCAGTCATCGATTCGTTGAAGGACCAAGAATCCGTGCTGCAAATGATTGCCGAGGAAATGGCTCGCGCGATTTTTGCCGGACGCAAGGTGCTTTGGTGCGGGAACGGGGGGAGCGCGGCAGACTCGCAGCACCTTGCGGCCGAACTAATGGGCCGCTTTCGCAAAGAGCGGAGCGCGTTACCGTCGATTGCGTTAACAACCGATACGTCCATTTTGACCGCCGTCGGGAATGACTATGGCTATGAAAGAGTCTTCCAGCGGCAAGTCGAGGCACTCTGCAATAAGGGCGATGTACTCGTGGGTATTTCGACGTCGGGCTCAAGCAAGAATGTATATGCCGCCCTCCAAACTGCGCGCCAGATCGGTGCACGTACGATTGCCTTTACGGGACAAGGCGGTGGCGCCATCGCAACTGTTGCCGATATCGCTCTTTGTGTAGCTTCGAAAGATACGGCGCGTATCCAGGAAGCTCATATAGTGTGCGGACACATCGTATGCGACTGGATTGAACGCTGCGTGTGTGAAGAGCGGCGGGAATTTCCGCAACGCGCGCCTGTTGATCAACTGTGATATCTTCCATTTTCGACGAAGCATTGATTGCGATAGACATCCATGGTGCACGGACATCCAGATATAATGGGTCGGCTCGGGAGTGTTTGTTTGCCCTTCACTACCGCGCTATTGGAAGGAGTATCCGATGAGTACAATCCGGATCGGTAACAGGGTGGTCGGAGGCGATCAACCCTGTTTCATCGTGGCGGAAATCGGCATTAATCACAACGGCGACGTTGATCTGGCTAAGAGACTGATCAGTGTTGCTCTTGCTGCGGGCTGTGATGCTGTTAAATTCCAGAAGAGGACCGTAGAGGTAGTCTACAGCGCGGAAGAACTGGCTAAACCTCGAGAGAATCCGTTTGGGCCGACGAATGGCGATCTGAAGTATGGCCTTGAGTTCGAGCAGGAGGAGTACGAGGAGATTGATGCCTTCTGCAAATCTGTGAAGATGCCGTGGTTCGCGTCACCCTGGGATGAAGGCGCTGTGGATTTCCTGCAACGTTTTAACATCCCAGTGTACAAAATCGCATCAGCTTCGCTCACAGATGATCACCTGCTGCGTCACATCCGCGCGACTGGGAGACCGATCATTCTCTCGACGGGAATGAGTACCTATGCAGAAATCGACCATGCGGTCGAAGTCCTCGGCAAAGAGGATCTTCTCCTCATGCACGCGACGAGCACGTATCCGGCGAGTTATAACGAACTGAACCTGCGTGCGATTCCGACGATGGCTGCACGCTACGGAGTGCCCGTGGGTTATTCGGGCCATGAGACCGGAATTCCCACCAGTGTCTGCGCCGCGGCACTGGGAGCCTGCAGTGTGGAGCGCCACATCACGATGGACCGCGCCATGTGGGGCTCAGATCACGCCGCCTCGCTGGAGCCCAATGGAGTTTCGCGGCTGGTGCGCGATATTCGGCTGTGGGAACAATCCAAGGGCGACGGTATCAAGCGCGTCTATGAACGCGAATTTCCAATCATAAAGAAGCTCCGCCGCGTTGGCGCAATGGTTTAGTGGGCATGGCATCACACGACGCCTTGGCGCGCGGGCTGGAAACCATAAAAGCGGTCGTGCTCGACGTAGATGGTGTGCTCAGTGACGGTGGACTCTGGTGGGGACCGAGTGGTGAGGAGTGGAAACGTTTCTGCTTTGCCGACATCATGGGAGTGTCTCTTGCGCGCCGCGCCGGACTCATCCTCGCTCTGGTCTCAGGCGAAGACAGTCCACTTGTTGACCGCTATGCCCAGAAAATGTTGATCAGGCACGTGGTGAAAGGATGCCGGGATAAGGCCACAGCCCTCCGCGACTTTTCCCGCGAGGCGGGAGTGAAACTGGGAGAAATCTGTTTCATGGGCGACGACGTTAATGATCTACCAGCTATGGCAATCGTAGGCTTTTCGGCCGCCCCTGCTAATGCCGCACCGGTGGTGTTGCGGCAGGCGAATTTCGTCGCAAAAGCGACGGGAGGAAACGGTGCGGTGCGCGAACTGATTGAAACGTTGCTGGCCGCGCGGGGTCTCACACCGCAGGAGGTTTTCACGAGGGAATAGGCGGTCACGCCCGGTGATCTTTTCCGATTCCATCTGATTGGACCGATGAAGCTCTCTGATTACGTAGTGCGTTTTATCGCCGAGCGAGGAGTCAAGCACGTTTTTCTGGTTACCGGCGGCGGGGCCATGCATTTGAATCATTCGCTGGGCATGGAAACCAGAATTCAAGCGGTGTGCAATTCCCATGAGCAGGCAAGCGCTATCTGTGCCGAGGGCTATGCCAAAGCCACCAACCACCTCGGCGTCTGCATGGTGACGACCGGACCGGGAGGCACCAATGCTGTCACTGGAGTTGCCGGTGCATGGTTGGACTCCACACCAACGCTTTATATCTCGGGCCAGGTGAAAAGGCCCGATCGCATGTTCGATAAAAACGGGCGGCCGCTGGGCATGCGTCAACTGGGCGTGCAGGAAGTCGATATCGTATCGATCGTAAAGCCGATCACGAAGTACGCCGTCACCGTCCTGGATCCGCGCGAAATTCGCTACCATCTGGAGAAAGCCGTCTATCTTGCTTTCCATGGCCGCCCCGGCCCCGTTTGGATCGACATCCCGCTCGACGTCCAGGCTTCACCGATTGAAGAGCCCTTTAGTTTGCCCGGATTTGTTCCTGACGAATTGAAAGAAGCTTCACCCGCAGGCTCTCTGAAACAAGAGGTCGCGCAACTGCTTGAGAAGTTGAGTCAGGCGAAACGGCCGTTGCTCTTTGCAGGAAACGGCATACGGCTTGCACGGGCGGAAAAGGAGTTTGAACAGCTTCGGAAATTGCTTGTTTTCCCGACCGTGGCCACATGGTGCGCAGCCGATCTGGTTCCGAGCAATGACCCCTTGTATGTCGGCCGCCCTGGTTCGGTTGCAGCTCGTGGAGCAAATTTCGCCCTCCAAAATTCAGATTTTCTACTAGCTATTGGAGTACGACTCGACTTCGCGATCACCGGATATGCCCCCCAGAATCTCGCTCGTGGTGCCCATAAGGCAGCCGTGGACATTGACGAGGCGGAACTGAAAAAGCTCCAACCCCACTTGCAACAGCTGATTTGCGCCGACGCAAAGTGCTTTTTGACGGAACTTTTGAGTCAAATGGACTCGGTTCGTCTGTCGGATCACGCAGCATGGGACGCGCGTTGCGCTGACTGGAAGACACGATACCCAGTGGTCACCGAGGAACACCGCAAACCGGAAGGACCAGTCTCAGTCTTTAATCTTGCCGAGGTGATCGGCACCGAAGTCAAACCAGCAGATCGACTCGTTGTCGGGAATTCAGGATCGGCTATCGAGATATATCTGCTTGCTTTCCCCACACTGCATTCCCAGCGGCTGTTTCATACCGCGGGACTCGGGGCGATGGGGTATGCGATTCCGATGGCAATCGCAGTAGCAACCGCGAATCCGGGTCGCCAGGTAATCGCCGTCGATGGTGACGGCGGATTCATGTTCAACATTCAGGAATTGGAAACCATTCATCGCCTGCACCTGCCGATTAAGTTCTTTGTGCTTAACAATGACGGTTATGCTTCGATTCGTGCCTCGCAGAAGGCCTACTTTGGAGAATCGAAGCTTGGTTCCGATAAGAGCAATGGCCTTACCGTGCCCAGCCTGACCAGAGTGGGAGAGGCATTTGGCCTGGGTTCGACGGTGATTAAGAACCAGAAGAATCTTCGTGCGGAGATTCGCCGTGTTCTCGGTATGAAAGGGCCCGTAGTCTGCGACGTCAATGTATTACCCGATGAGATGCGCGCCCCTCGCCTGCAATCCTATCAAAAGCCGGATGGTTCGTTCGTGTCGAAGCCGCTTGAAGATTTGTTTCCATTCCTGCCTCGGGAGGAATTTCTGGCGAATATGATCGTCGAACCATTGCCTGAATAGGAGTGAGCGTGGCTGCCGTGTTTGGAATCATGCAGGGGCGTCTAAGCCCACCGGAGGACGGTCGCTTGCAATCCTTTCCCAGAAATTCCTGGCGCCAGGAACTGGATCGCGCTGGCACGGCTGGGCTGAGCTACATCGAATGGATTTACGACGAATACGGCGCAACCATCAATCCAATCGCTACGGAAGAGGGAATTGCCGAACTTAACGCGCTGCAAGCCAAGACCGGTGTCAAGACGCCCGCCATTTGCGGAGACTGGCTGATGGATTTTCCGCTTGTGCGCTGTTCCGAGCAGCAGCGGGCACGCCGGGAGCGCGTACTGCATGATTTGCTTCGTTGGGGGAAAAAGATAGGGGCTTCGCGAGTTGTGCTCCCTTTTGTGGATGCATCGTCAATCCGGACGGAGCATGAGAAGAGTATCGTTCTTGAAGTTCTTGATAGAGCCCTCCCGCTCTCCGAGGAAGTTGGCGTTGAGGTGCACTTGGAAGCCGACTTTGGTCCGGCTGACTTCGCATCCTTTCTCGCGCGCATTCCGCATCCGAACCTCAAGGTAAACTACGATACTGGAAACAGCTCAGGTCTGGGCTACATTGCCAGTGAAGAGCTCGCAGCCTACGGTGAACGTATCGGCAGCATTCATATCAAAGATCGCCTGCGGTTGCCGGACGGACGCGTGGCAACCAAACCGTTGGGCGAGGGCAGTGCTAATTTTGACGATGTGTTTGCCGCCATTCGCAAGATTGGCTACCGGGGCGGACTGACCTTGCAAGTGGCGCGTGATCAACCGGGCGATGAAGTGAACTGGATCAGACAGCAGGTCGCCTTTCTGCGCCGGTACTGGACCTAGAGAATGGATCTTCAACTCACCAATCGGGTGGCATTTGTTGCGGGTTCGTCGAAAGGAATCGGCAGAGCGATCGCGTTGGCATTGCTCCAGGAGGGATGCCGAGTCTGCGTTACGGGTCGCGATAGCGCGACGCTCGAGGCAGCAGTCCAGGACCTGCGTGCGAAGTTTGGAGAGAAAATATTTGGCATTCCAGGCGACTTATCCGATCCGGCGGTGATTGATGCTGCATTCATCCACGTGAATAAGATGTGGGGTGGTTTGGATATCCTGATAGCTAACCTGGGCAGTGGGAAAGGTAAGCCGGGCTGGCAACAAGAGGAACTAGAGTGGGAGAGGCTGTTTAATATGAATTTTTTTGGCAGCGTGCGACTCGCACAAGCTGTAATTCCTTATCTGCAATCGCATGGAGGCGATATCCTGTTTGTCGGATCCATTGTTGGACTGGAGGCGACCTCTGCTCCCCTGCCTTACAGTGCCGCCAAAGCTGCGCTTGTTAATTACAGTAAGAATCTGTCGCGCGCCGTAGCTCAACACGGAATCCGGGTAAACTGCCTGGCGCCCGGAAACGTCTTCTTCCCGGGAGGCTCGTGGGAGCGACATCTCAGCGAACGCAAGGAAGACGTTGAACGCATGATAGCGAGCGAAGTGCCGCAACAGCGCTTTGGCACTCCTCAGGAGATCGCCGAATTTGCCGCCTACCTCGTTTCTCCAAAGTCACAGTTCGCGACAGGTGGGTGCTACGTCATGGATGGCGGCCAAACCCGGAGAATCTGATGGGAACGAAGCAAGGTTCCATGACTGAATCAAAATCAAAGACAACGCGAGTTGCGGCACTGTTTGACCTGACCGATCGCGTGGCAATTATTACGGGTGGTGCGGGGTTGCTGGGCTACTATCACGGAGCGATTCTTGCAGCCGCTGGCGCCCACGTTGTGTTGCTCGACTTGCCAGTCGCCAATCCCCAGGTTCGGGCGAAACAGTTGAGCGACGAATATGGTTCTGAATCGCTGGGCATCGCGAGCGATATCACCAGCGAGGCCTCCTTGGACGAGGCACGAGCGCAAATTCTTGGAAAATTTGGGCGCATCGATATTCTCATCAACAATGCAGCCAATAATCCAAAAGTGGAAGACGGAAATACAACCTGGTCGAGGCTCGAGAACTTTCCGCTCGACCTCTGGGAGGCCGATATCCGGGTTGGTTTAACCGGCGCGTTTCTATGCTCCCGTTTCTTTGGCGCCGAGATGGCGAAACGCAAATCGGGTGTGATTTTAAACGTGGCTTCCGACCTTGCATTGATCGCACCAGACCAGCGACTCTATCGTGTGGATCGCCTTCCAGAAGATCAGCAGCCCGTGAAACCAGTTACATACTCGGTTGTGAAAACGGCCCTGATTGGATTAACTCGCTATTTGGCAACCTATTGGAGCAGCGCAAATATCCGTGTGAATGCGATCTCTCCCGGGGGGGTTTTCAATAACCAGTCGGATGTCTTTCTGAGCAGACTGAAACAGCTAATCCCCATGGAGCGCATGGCAAATCCAGATGAATACCAAGGAGCAATTCTCTTTCTTTGCTCCGACGCCTCCTCGTACATGACCGGTGCGAATCTCGTGATCGACGGAGGCCGCACGTGCCTTTAGCCTCAGCTCAATTGAGGAGTTCTGAGCTCTTTTCTGTGGCCGGGAAGACGGTTGTGCTTACCGGTGCATCTGGCTTTTTGGGCCGCACGTTAGTCCGCGCCCTCCTGACCAACGGTGCACGCGTAGTGGCGCTCGGGCGTTCCGAACGATTACTGCGCGAAGCGGAACGATGGGCTGCAGAATTCGGGGACAAAAACATATCGGTCCACCGTGTCGACATGTACGATATTCTGGCTCTCAGCAAAACTCTGGATAGCATCGCTGGCCAGGAGCGATCGATCGATGTTCTGGTCAACAACGCTCATGAGTTGGGACCGGCCACCGGTTTCAACGTGCCCGAGGGTTCGCTGGATGGGGCAACGTTTGAAAGTTGGATGAGAAATCTTACCGGAGGCGTTTACTGGGCGGCTTTGACTACGCAAAAGCTGGGAGTGCGGATGCTGGAACAAGGCGCAGGCAGCATTATCAACATCTCTACGATGTATGCGCTCGTGGCCCCGAGGCCGCAACTGTATGAAGGCACGAAATTCATCAATCCACCTGCCTACTCGGCCTCGAAGGCTGCGCTGCTCAGTTTTACCCGCTATGTTGCGTCTTTCTGGGGACCATACGGCATCAGGGCCAATGCTATACTTCCCGGTCCGTTCTCGAACACCGAGGATCTCAGCGCAGACAACGCGGTTCAGCGGGATAGTCCTTTCTTAGAACGACTGAAGGGATTCACCTGCGTGGGGAGAATCGGCCAACCGCACGAGCTTGCTGGAGCGCTGCTGCTCCTGGCTTCAGATGCATCGAGTTTCATGACCGGGCACGCCCTAGTCGTCGATGGCGGGTGGACGGCAGTTTGAACTGGTGTAGGACTATCCTGGATTGCGCTCAGCCACCCCACAAATCTTTGGAGTTAGACCTGCGATGCGAAACCATCAGTGTCCGATTTGCGGACGGGAATCCCATGCGATTCTTCAGCTGCACTTTAATCAGAAGATGAAATTGCCGACTGAAGTGACCATCAGGCATTGCGCATATGACAATTTTCTTTTTGTCGCAAACGGGAATCAGGACAGCTACGACGAGTACTACAAAACCCGGGCCAATGATTCCTATCACTCAGAAATAGCCGGTGGCGATCTTCATTCGCCGATAGCGCAGTTGCAACGCGACCACTTCGTGAAGTTGCTTGGGGAGTTCTTCCAACTGCCCAGAAAGGTATTGGATTTCGGATGCGGGGAAGCGTGGCTCTTGACAGAACTGGCGCGGGAGTTCCCGTCCTCAAGTTTTGGGGGATTTGATCCAAGTCCCGCTGCGCCGATCGGATCCGAGAAAGCGAAGGCACTGGGCCTTACGAATCTGCGCATTGACCGACAACCGCCCAGCGGGACCACCTATGATCTCGTTATCGCGTCGCACGTTCTAGAACATTTGATCGATTTCGACCTTGTTCAGTTTTGGAGTTCTCTGCTGACTGAAAATGGGATCCTGTACGTGGAGGTCCCCAATGCGCTGAAATATGCGAGCCATGAGCGGATGGAATTCCTGTACTATTTCGATCGTTTGCACGTGAACCACTTCACACCTCAAGCTCTGGCAGCGCTCGTGGTGAAACATCGGTTCGGTTATATTGGACAGTTCGAATACGAGTTTCCCTATCGGGACGGGAAAAAATATCCAGCGCTGGGAATGCTGTTCAGAAAAGGAGGAGAAGTAGTGGAAATCAGCTCGTCAAGGATCCTTGAAAGGGCGACGCTCTACATATCCCAGGAGCAGCAGAGAGCAAAAGCATTTAACGAGGAATTGAAGAAGTTCGATGGCGTACTCGTTTGGGGTGCGGGAGACAATTTTTATCGGTCCAGCGAAAACAGCGGCCCACTTTCCGATCTGCCCAACATGATCGTTCTCGACAGGCGCCCGCAGGTAGTCGAGATCGGTTCCAGGAAGTGGACCACGGAAGCTCCAGCAGATGGGATTCGGCGCCACTCCTGGCCGGTAATCGTCACTGTGTCGGAGGGCAGAGAAACTATCGGTAACGAGGTGAAGCAGATCGATGGTTCCAGGCAGATATTCTTCCTTTAGTTGCCACCCGGGGTGATTCACTCCGGCAGAACCCTTTAGCGCCAATCACCTCGTAGGGAAATGCGACCAAAAATTGCCGAAATTCCGGAGGAAACCGGGTGAAGGAATGCAGGAACTGTGGAAGCAGCGAATTGCACGATCTTGGAGCAATCGGCAAAATCGAGCCCTTTTTTCTGAAGCGAGTCTTCGGGTTGCAGATTCGAGTTCCCAGGTCGCCGAATGCGCTGAAACAGAAAATTCGCGAGCTTGTGGTTGGTTCGATGTCACTGTTCTCCCGCGTAATGAGTCCGTTTGCATTTGTCGAAATGCAGCTGTGCGAGCATTGCTTTTTCATCCAGACCAAGATCCCGTTTCGTGATGAGGACATCATGCATCTGTATCAGGACTATCGAACACCGACTTATAACGAGGAGAGAATCCGCTTCGAACCCGAGTACGCCACAATTGCTGCAGCCATCGGCCAGGACCAGGCGGAGGTGAGTACGCGGCGGTCAGCTCTCACTGCATTTCTCGGGAAAGTCGTGCAGACGTCACAGGCCGATACCATACTCGACTACGGAGGCTCTGACGGCAGATTCATCCCGGATATTCCCGGCTCAAAGTTCGTGTATGAAATCTCAAGCATGGAGCCGATTCCTGGCGTAACCCGCGTCACCTCGGAATCCGAACTGGGAACATATTCCGTCGTTCTGCTTGCGCATGTCACCGAACATGTCACTCATCCGTTGCAACTGGTTCGAAAACTCAGTACCTACGTGAAACCGGGAGGATATCTCTATATTGAGACGCCACAGGAGGTGTCAGATCATCAACGGGTCGAGTTGCAGAAGGATGTTTCCTGCCTTGATCTCGGGATCCACGAACATATCAATTATTACTGCGTCCCGGCTGTTCGCAACCTACTCGAAGCCGCGGGGCTTCAGGTTGTTGCTATCGAGAACGAGCCTGTGGATGTTGGTTGGGCAACCTCAGTGCACATTCGCGCGCTTGGGCGTAAGACGTTGACTGCTTAGCCGGCATCTGGCGAGGGTTGGAAACTCGAGGCTCGGTATAATACTGGGGGTACGCGGATTGATGACTGATTGCGACTGCCACCGCATCGGCACTAAGTCAATTTTGCCAAAGGGAGGCTCGAGGTGGAGCCCATTTCTGATCTCGCAAAGCCGTCTCTATCCCACTGCTGAATCCTCATGTCCCAGGTTTCGACTTGTTTGTTGGGTGGCTTCATCTCTGGTCGAGCGACCTTCCTCTCACCTCGGGGGCATCTGAATGGCTGATTTTCTTCGGGAAGCGATCCTTCTCCCTCCGAGTTCATCTCGAGTCGGACGGGTGCGGCACTGGCTGCGCACGGTGCTCGGGTTGGACCGAGCGGTAGGTTTCACTGTCCTCGCGAGACTTTGGGCAAGTGCTGGGGGTCTCGTTACAGTTGCATTAATCGCACGCTTCCTTTCCCCCGCCGAACAGGGTTACTACTACACTTTTGGAAGTCTGGTGGCGGTGCAGATTGTTTTTGAACTGGGCTTCTCGTTCGTGATTCTGCAGCTGGCGAGCCATGAACGAGCCCGATTGTCGATCTCTCATGATTATGAAATTGCAGGAGATTCGATTGCGCATGCCCGGCTCGCTTCGGTCATTCAGAAGTCAGTTCGGTGGTATTCGGTTACTGCGTTGCTGATGGCTGCCACAGTGCTTCCCGTTGGCTTTTATTTTTTTTCTACGCACCAGCACCCGGGACAGACTGTTTCCTGGCATTTGCCATGGTGTCTTGATGCGTTGATGGCCGTCCTAAACTTCCAAGTGGATCCGCTGCTTTCGTTCCTGGAAGGTTGCGGATACGTGTCGGAGATCGCGCGTCTGCGGTTCAGGCAGTCTGTGATGGGAAGCCTGTTGGCGTGGCTCGCTTTGGCGAGCCACCACGGCCTGTTCGCGCCCGCGATGATGCTCTTTGGAATGGCATCTGTGTCCGTGATATGGCTGTTGGGGAGGCGCAAACTCCTGTCTGGACTACTGCGGTACCCGACAGGAACGAATCGAATTCAGTGGAAAGAGGAAGTCTGGGCGTTCCAGTGGCGGATCGCTGTCAGCTGGTTTTGTGGCTACTTCATCTTTTGGCTTTTTAATCCGGTTCTGTTTGCATTTCGCGGCCCCATAGAGGCAGGCCGAATGGGAATGTCGCTGAGCCTGGCAAATGCAATCCAGAATATCGCGGTCTCCTGGGTGAGTACAAAGTCTGCACCATTCGGAACGCTGATCGCACGCAAGGAATATGGGCAACTCGATCATATGTTTTTTCAGGCCCTCTGGCAGTCCTCTGCAGTTTCCATTGCGGGAGCCCTGACGGCGTGGGTCGGCATCACGTTCCTGAATTGGCAGCACATTCGATTTGCGCAACGATTACTGGACCCGTTTTCCATCGGTATGCTAATGATTTCTACAGTCGTAAACGTTGTGATTTTCGCCCAAGCCTACTACTTGCGCGCGCATAAGCAGGAGGTATTTTTTGTGAATTCGGTTGTGGGTGCGGTGAGTGTGACGGCTTGCACGTTTGTTTTCGGCTGGTATTACGGGGCGCTAGGTATTGTCGTCAGCTGTTGTATTGGAAACATCCTGGGATTGCTCTGGGCGACGCAGAAGTTTCAGAAGTACCGAAGACTCTGGCATGGAACTTAGACCTGCGCCGTCGCGAATGCAGGTGATCCAGGGGGTGGGTATTGATAGAATTACACGCTTGACCGGGCGCGTCGCTTCCAGGATCGACGGTCTCTGATTTCATGATGCGAAGACCACATCTGCTTACGCTGTCTGTCCTTCTATGGGTCGGGGCAGGCTTTTCGCAATCCGTCACTGACTCATCTGGTCAGAGCGGACTGTCCCCGAACATATTGGTCGATTGTTCCGATCCGCTACAGGCAACCAGCCCAGATTGCAGCGCTGGACAACAGAGTTCGATCGGAGCGCAAGGGGGAGGAGCTGCACCCTCCTTGCCAACCGTGCCGCAGTTGAGGGTTTCCCCGGAAGCGAACCCGCAGAACGCTGCGCGCGCGACTCCGGCCAACCCTTCACAGATTTCGCGGTCGAGCGCATTGCCCTGGCCGCAAACGGAGTTCGAGCAGATGGTGGCCGACTCGGCAGGGCGGCCTCTACCCTTGTTCGGGCAATCCCTGTTCGATCAACCTCCAAGCACGTTTGCGCCGCTCGACTTGTTACAGGTTCCGAGTGACTACATCCTGGGCCCCGGGGATGAATTGCAAATCAGAATTTGGGGGCAACTCGAGGCCGACCTGCGAGTGACAGTTGATCGTTCCGGCCAGATATACATCCCGAGGGTAGGCCAAATCTCCATCGCCGGCATCCACTACGGCGAAGTGGAGCAACATCTTAAGACCGAACTTTCAAGAACGTTCCGCAATTTCAATCTGACAGCCAATGTCGGGCGGCTTCGCTCCATTCAGGTATTAGTCGTTGGCAATGCCCGCTATCCGGGGACCTATACCATCAGTTCTCTGAGCACGCTAGTCAACGCTGTTTTTGCGTCCGGAGGTCCGGGACCACAAGGTTCATTGCGGCACATCCAAGTGCGGCGCGATGGCACAACCATCACGGATTTCGATTTTTACGAGCTGTTGATCAAGGGCGACAAATCTAAAGATGTTCGCTTGCAGCCTGGCGATGTTCTATATATACCTCCGGTTGGTCCGCTTGCGGCGATCTCCGGTTCCGTGAATACACCCGCTATCTATGAATTGAGTGAAACTTCCACTCTGAGCGACTTGATTGAAATTGCGGGGGGGATGAGCAGTCTGGCCGATACTGGGAAGATAACGATCGAACGCCTGGTAGATCACCATTCCCGCAAGACTCTGGAATTTCCGTATGATGAGGCGTCCCGGAATCAAAGGCTTCAGGATGGCGATATCGTTCGCGTGTTTTCGATCGTACCGAGTTTTCAAGACACGGTGACGCTGAGGGGGAACGTCGCGAATCCTGGACGATACGCTTGGAAGCCCGGGATGCGAGTCCGCGACCTCATTCCGAACGCTGAAGCATTGCTGACGCGCCGCTACTGGCTCGAGCGCGCCGCGATCGGCAACGGCCTTGCAACGGAGTATCCCGTTAGCCAAAGGCCTCGGAGCAACGTACGATGCCTACCCACGCAGGCGGCGACCGGGACTACCGGGACAAGCTCAGCCCAACCAGCACCAAACGCGACATCTAGTGCTCAACCGCCATCAGGAAGTGAAAATGCCGGTGGTAATGCCAGCATCATCGATTCCTCCGGTGTGACCTATGTTCCATGCGAGCCAGGCGGGCAGGTGCCCGCAAATAACGCGGCCTTGAATTCCGATAATCGTGTGCCGCTGGGGAATCAAGAGGTCATTGAGATGCATGAAGACATCGCGGCCACACATCGTACAGCCAGGAATGTGACTGCGGATCTGCGCCGTTACGCACCGGAAATTAACTGGGACTACGCCATAATCCAACGTGTAAACGCAATCGATCTCTCTTCGAAGTTGCTTTGGATGAGCCCTCGCAAAGCCATCCTGGAACATGACGAAGCGAGCAATCTGGAGCTGCAGCCGGGAGACATCGTTACCATTTTTTCGCAGCGAGATATCAGCCTGCCGCAGGACGAACGATCCCGGTACGTGGTGGTAGAGGGTGAAGTGAAGCGTCCAGGCGTTTATAAGGTTGAAGTGAATGAAACCCTGCACTCTGTTCTGGAGCGCGCAGGGGGACTTACGGCAAACGCTTACGTCTATGGCTCGCAACTGTTAAGAGAATCGGCACGCATCCAGCAACAAAACAGCCTGGACCAACTGGTGCGCAGCATGGAAGTGCAGGTTCGGCAATCAACGCTATCGATCGCAGCATCGTCGGCTGGCGGCGAGGCGCAGCAGTTGGCGCAACTGCAGGAAGGAATCATTGAGCAGCTTCGGAGTATTCGAGCTACCGGACGAGTCTCTCTTCCTGTGAGGCCTTCCGATAAGCAAATAACAGATTTTCCCAACATGTTGCTGGAGGATAACGACCGTTTGATTGTCCCCCACACCCCATCGACAGTGTCGGTCGTGGGAAATGTCTACAACCCAGGCTCGTTTATCTTCGACGCTCATGCAAACAGCGGTGCATATCTGGAAATGGCAGGGAAGGGAAAGCCCCAATCCGATTTGCACCATGCTTTCGTACTGCGCGCGAACGGAGTTGTGGTCGCCGCGAACAATGTGAATGGACTTTTCACGGGCAGCAAGTTCGAGCGCCTCCGCCTGTATCCAGGCGACGAAATCGTGGTGCCCTATAAACTCCCGACCGGCGCCTTCGTGCGCGGATTGCGCGACTGGAGCCAGATCGCCTCCCAATTGGCAATCACAGCCGCTGCTCTGGCTGTGGTTGTGCCGTGATTTACGCGGACCAACGGTGGATTGGAAATCACGGCATCGGGCGTTTTGCACGTCATGTGCTTGAAGGATTGGAGTACAGCCCACTTCCACTGGGATCTTATCCTGCAGCGCCGTTAGATAGCTTGTTCTTATCACGGGCACTCAGAGATCTGGGGCGCGACGATCTGTTTTTTTCACCGGGATATAACACTCCACTTTTTTGCCGCGCACCGTTTGTATTCACGATCCACGACTTGAACCATGTTTACTGCCCGGAAAGCACCAAGCCGCATATTCAACTGTACTATGCAACCGTGGTGAAGAGAGCGTGTCACGCGGCTGCGAGAATTCTTACTGTTTCGGAGTTCTCCAGACAGCAGATTGTCGATTGGGCCGGCGTGTCACCGCACAAGGTCTGCAATGTCGGTTGTGGGGTTGATGCCGAATACCGGACTGAAGGCGATGTTTACGGGCTTCCTTTTCCATATGTCCTCAGCGTAAGCAATCGCAAGCCTCACAAGAACGACCCGCGAGTCGTCAAAGCATTTGCCAGTGCCAATTTGGATTCGCGAATGCATCTCGTATTCACGGGCGAACCCCTAGCTGAGCTCGTTCGCACGATCGAGGCGCACGGACTGTGTTCTCGCGCGGAATTCGTCGGGCTCGTTCCAGAAGAGAGGCTGCCTTCGCTCTATCGCGGTGCGGAGGCGTTGATTTTTCCTTCACTCTACGAGGGATTCGGTCTTCCCATCCTGGAAGCGATGGCTTGTGGAGTTCCGGTGGTAACGTCAAATGTTACGGGAACGGCTGAGGTGGCGGGAGATGCTGCGATGCTCGTGGATCCGAGGTCGGTAGAGCAGATATCCCACGCGATGGGCAAGATTGTGAGCGACCGCTCAGTACGCCAGCAACTGATCGAAAAGGGCATTTCCCGCGCTGCTGGATTCTCATGGACCAGTACGGTGAATAGGGTACAGAAAGCTCTAGCTTTATAAACGCTGCTTTCATCGATCCAGTTGTAATTCGACCACCCTATACCCCGACCCCTCCAGCGCCCAGGGCGGAGTTGACTGAATGTAGTCCAGGAACAACCAGCTCGCTGTTGACCGCACACGGCTTCCAATATTGAGAGCCCGTCAGAAGATCTCCGTTCCAGAAGTTCGTCTCCAGTTGCGCCCGCGAAGGGTACGTCGCAAACTCGCCGTGGTACTCTTTCTTTTTGCGCAGCATAAAGAAAATCGTGAACGCGAATGTGGGAAAGATATTTGCAAGCAGGCGGGCCAATGTTCTCGGGAAGGGATAGAACTGGGCTCCTCGAAAGTCTACGAGTTCGTAACCTCCCGGGAAGCAGGCGTTCAGAAAAGCGATGGTATCTGCTTTCGAGAACGGCCTGACATGTGCTGAACAGAGCTTGTGTTGTGTGGGCTGCCTTCCCATCAGCAGCAAGAAACGGTTATGCAGTGAGCAGATGTTGGGAACTCCAAAGAGAAAGTGTCCACCAACTCTTAAACATCGCGAAATCTCGTGGAAAATCCAAAAGATCTCTTTAGTGTGCTCCAAGATCTGGTTTGCGATGATAAGGTCAGCTTGACAATCGGCCACTGGCAAGTGGTCGCGCTCAATATTAGCCACGTATACCCGGTCAGCCTTGCCTTTCAAAGCAGCAGCGTATTCTTGTCCCGCCTCGATTGCCAGGAGTTGGGCGCGCGGATGGAAACGTCTAACCAGTTCCAAGTCTCTCCCTGAGCCAGCACCCAAGTCGAGCACCAGCTCCAGTTCTTGGAGCCCACGCACAAATCGTTCTACCACGTGGGGGCCATATGTTTCTTGCTGGTCAGTAAATCTCGCGAGCGGATGGGAACCGCCGGAACTGCCAAACAAAGGCCTTCCTCCATCAATGTCACCCATGCAGCGATCAATGCTCCGAAGGTCCATCCTTGGCTCTGGACGTTACGAATTATACACTCTGTAAAAGAACGCTTGGACCGTTGAACCTGCAGCCAAGAAGGGGAGTATAGACGCAACAATGAAGTCTTTCTTCGCGCGAATGCCATCTTATTCCGAGCAATCCATTCTTTCTCTGTTACTTTCTAATGGAGAAGAATGCATCTGACGAGTGTGCGACCGCTCCAGAAAGTTAAAGTGGGTTGCGGCACGGCGACTTCTGAATGAACAAGATTGCACGCGCCATCTTCCGACTCTTTCAAGCCAACCCAATCGCAATTGCGTTATTGCAGATCGCCGGTCGATCCTGGAACAAGATGAAAAGCTCTGTTCTGGCAATCTCGCTCGACGCTCCCGGAGTTTACCTTGGGCAGGGTTGCCGGGTGATCGGCGGACGGCACATTTCTTTCGGCACGAAAGTTTATGCAGAGCGAAATCTATGGCTGGAAGCGGTGACTTCTTATGGTTCTCAGCGCTTCAATCCGAAGATAGCGGTTGGAGACTATGTTTGCTTTTCCGATGGGGTACATATTTCATCGATAGCCAACATTGAGATTGGCAGCCATTGTCTTTTCGGCAGCAGGATCTACGTTTCGGACCATAATCACGGGTCATATAGAGGAGAACACCAGAGCAACCCGGGGGAGCCACCTGCTCATCGTTTATTGGGTGGCGGTGGGTCGGTGGTCATCGGCGAGAATGTGTGGATTGGTGACAATTCAGTTATCATTGGTCCTGCGACGATTGGTGCGGGCGCGATTGTCGGTGCAAATTCCGTAGTCCGTGGTGTGGTTCCTCCCAATACCATCGTTGCGGGGGCGCCGGCAAAGGCCATTAAGATTTTCAACTCCAAAACAGGCTCGTGGGACAAAGCGTAACCAAAACTCGTAAGCAGTTTTCCGTCTGCATCCCCGCCTACAATCGGGCGCGTCACCTCACCGAACTCTTAGAGTCGATTGTGGCACAGGAGTTCCAGGATTTTGAAGTCGTCATCTGCGAAGATTACTCCCCCGAGCGACAGCAGATCGCCGCGGTTGTGCGCGAGTACGAGTCACGCTATCCGGGCAAATTGCGCTACTTTGAAAACGAGGAGAACCTTGGCTACGACGCCAACATTCGCAACCTGGTGAACAGAGCAGAAGGCGAATTCTGCTTTTTTATGGGGAATGACGACATTATGTGCCCAGGTGCACTCGGAACCGCTGCCAGCATAGTTCGTCGCTATTCCAACGTGGGAATCATCTTGAAGAGCTATGGCTGGTTCGATGAAACACCGGACCAAGTGAATCAAGAAGTTCGGTGGTTTAAGGAGGAAAGGGAGTTCCCCGCGGGCACTCCGGCAATCCGGTTTGGGTTTCGCCGTTCCGGCGTGCTGGCCGGCTACGTGGTTCATCGCGACTCGGCGAATGAAGTGGCAACAGAAAAATTTGATGGGACTTTGTACTACCAAATGCACCTTACGGCGAATGTTTTGATCAACAAGACCGCCGTCTGCACGCCCAAAGTGCTCGTACTTTGCCGAGGAAATGGGACTCCAGACTTCGGAAACAGCGGAAAGGAGAAAGGGAAGTACATTCCTGGAGGATACACTCCGCAGGCTCGCCTCAACATGATCAGCGGAGCTCTGTCGATTGTTGAAGATTTGAAACAGAGTAAAGGCATCGATGTAGTGGAGGGCGTGATCCACGACTATGCCAACTATTTCTACCCTTATATCAAGGATCAATTGAGTTTACCGCTGAGAGACTACTATGAGTTGTACCGCGCCTATGGACGTTTGGGCTTTGCCAGATACCCCCTTTACCACGTTTATTTCCTTGTGGGCTACGTTTTGGGCGAGAAACGATTTGACTTCTTAACGGGCATCGTGCGCAGGCAACTCGGACGTACTCCCCGACTGGGTCATTTGTACTGACTGAAGGGTATCAGCGGCGGCAGGGAGACATCGTCTGTAAGCCTCGAGCGTTCTCCGTAGCAGCCAAGGTTCGGCGCGGTTCTTTGGCTCGCCGCAAAATTTCGACTGCAACAGGCTAGCCAAGCATGGGGTATCCTGCGGCCTTATCTAACCGATTAACAAGTCGTACGGCAAGAACCCAAACCTGAGCCAAAGAAATGGGAAGTACGATCACTGGATAGGCGAAAACCCAATACCGAACGTTATCCTTAAAAAGGGGAGTCAGCACCTCTTGGGGCGAGGTTTTATCAGTGAAGGCGCGTGCCATCTTCTTGTATTGCAGCAACATTGATGGCCAAAATCTTTGGACGGTTCCGTTCATGACAATTCGGCCCAGTTCCCCGGACTTCAACCAGTCTTTTGTGATTGTCGCCAAAGTAGCCCCAAAAACCTGAAACAGCCTATATCCCCCCGTATTGTTCATTCGAGCTGCAATCAGCTTCTCCCGGATGTAGAGTCCGCGAGTGAATCGGTTGAGCGCAGTATAGCCCCATCCCAGCTGCACTAGATTTGTTCCCACCAAATTGGAAAATGATGTTGGCCCAGCTTTCAGTACTGTGTCCTTATTCACGATATTGCCTGAGATAAAGGTGAAGAAGACATGGACACATTTAACGTAGTCTCTCGGATCAGAGATGTCTATCGCGTCACGGCGGGCGTTCACAGCTTGAGGCTCGTAGACCTCCCCAAACGGATAGCTACTTACCCATATCAAGTCGTATTCCGCAGCAGCACAATAGGCGAGGATTCTAGCCAGTCCACCGGGCAGAATAAGGTCGTCGTCGCTAAAAAGCCAAACATACTTGCCGAGCGCCTGCTCAAAGCATTGTAAGAAGTTGGCATCGGCACCCACATTTTGAATATTACGAATATAACGGGCGCGAAGTCCACGAGCCAAGAAATCCTGCACCACGGATGAGGTATCATCCTGAGAAGCATTATCAGAAATAATTAGCTCAACCCGGCGCTCATCTTTGAGCTGATCAGCGAGAACCGAGAGAAGTTCTTTCAGGTAGCCCGCTCGGTTGTAAGTGGGAATCGCAATGGTCAGCAGCGGCCTCGTGTTTGCGTGGGCCTGTCGTTCCGCACACATCAGGTTCTGGATTCCTCGCTTCTGGTATTCAAGCTCGACCCGTTCATCTCATCTGAAAGATGAAGACTGTTTGGAACTTAACACGTGGGCCAAGACTCTATCGAGTCCACTTACAAATGCATCTTTATTAAAAGTGGCGGAATGTTTCCGGATCTCGGCGGAGTCAAACGAGCGGCCCTCGAACTCGCAAATGGCACTCTTTAAGCCCTGCACAGTCTGCTCTGAATACAGAACGCCGGTACTATCGTTCATGGAATCGAGAATGCCGCCTTCTCCGAAAGCAATAACCGGGCATCCAGCTGCCATGGCTTCTACCGGCACAATCCCGAAGTCCTCGATTCCCGGGAAAAGCAAGGCGCGGGCGCGGCTATAATATCCTGCCAGTTCCTTGTCGCTGAGGAAGCCAAGAAACTGAACGTTGGCCCTTAAGTTCCGGGCGAGCGCAGCTAGTCTCCTCTCCTCGGGCCCAGATCCGACAATTTTAAGCGGTCTTCGCAAAGTCGCGCACGCAGCAATGGCATGCTCCACACGCTTGTAAGGTACAAGTGCGGACACCACAAGATAGGAGTCTTCGGGCTGTCGTTCCAAGCTGCCGAATAGCTCCACGTCGACCGGAGGCGGAACGACTTCTGCTTTGCGTTGATACAGGCGTTTCACACGCGCTGCAACAAAGCGCGAATTTGCCACAAACATATCGACACGTTCATTTGTATTGCGGTCATACAGTTGTAGGGCCTTTGCAATCGGGTGAAAGAATACGCGCGATCGGACCGCGCCGACTCTGTCCGGCCCGAAATAGTCATCGAACCGGTCCCACACGTAGCGCATCGGGCTATGAATGTAACAAATGTGTAACGGTGTAGAGCCGCTTCGAGCAACCATGGCTTTCGCGACAGCATGCGAAGTGGAAATTACCAAGTCGCAGTCCCGCGCCTTCGTCATTTCTGCAAATGCCGGAAACAACGGCAGGTAGTGTCGGTACTTCTTGGCCGCCAAAGGCATCCACTGAAGGGGGCTCGTCTTGATGGTGCGATTCTCGATGATGGAACTAACTGAGCCGGGGACGTGCAGGAGCGTGAACAACGGCGCCTCAGGAAACAGCCCACAAAGCACCTCTAGCACTTTCTCGCCCCCACGCATCCCGGTCAGCCAGTCGTGGATCAGCACGACACGGTAGTCCTCGCAGAGTTTCGGTGCTTGTGGTAATGAGACAGAGCAGCCCTGAGACACCATACTGAAAGTCTATCCTAGATCAAGCGGCTCGATGTCGATTCACGGCCGACCTCGAATCGGGCTCTCCGACTGGAAGATATTGAATTTCAAAAGATGCGTGCAGCCGCCCTGGAAGGGATTGCAATTTGTTGGGCTAGCAGCTATTCTCACTCGCGAGAATCCAGCAATTTCAGGCGTGTCCCTGGCTGTGTGCTGCGTCTAGCGATCAGCTTGGATTCCAACCCAGAACCCAACCCTGTGGCAAGAGACAACAACGCAGGCAAAAATCTGATTGACAGGCGAACCTTCCTTCTGAAGACGGGTCTGTTGGCAGCTGGTTCGGCCCTTGGATGTTCCCTCACGGGCTGCGATTCTGGCTTCGAAATACCCTGTTTAGGCCCGGCGGAGCCGCCGGTCCCTGTCCCCGGAATGACGTACATGTGGGCGTCGAAGATCGGCTGCGCCTTGGACTGCAACCTGAAAAATGGGCGCAATAAGCATACGGGCGGTGCTGCTACCGATGATGCGCCACGAATCAATGCTGCCATGACCGCTGCCAGCGAGTCGAATCCCATAACGCTGATCATCGATGGAAGTGCGTTGATTTCGGGTCTGTTTCTTCCCGCCGGGGGATACTGGAACATCGCAGGTCTGGGCTGCGGCACCGGATTTTTTGTGAAAACGGGCACCAACAACGATGGTATCCACAATGGCCCTCCGGATGCGGGAGTACCTCCCGATCCGGGACCACCGGCTCCCCCGCGAGGAGTGAACGTCTCACTCAAGAATTTCACACTCAATGGGAATCAGGGAAGTGGTTTTGATGGAGTCTCGACCAGCGGGACGCGCCAAGGTAGTAAGTACACTTGGTTTTTTGGCATTAACCTGATGAATTTAGACAACATCGTGATTGAAAAAGTGGTCGTCGTGCACACCCCTGCGTATCACATTCGTTTTTCCAATGTCGGGCACGTCTCGGTTTCGGGATGCGTCTTAAAAAGCCGGGGACTGAGCACGGATGGGCTGCACTTCGATGGACCTTCGAACGACATCAAGATTTCGGACTGCGATTTTGCGACCGGAGATGATTCCATTGCGCTGAACTGCCCCGAAGGCTACTACGGGAACATCTCGCGGGTCGCCGTTACCAACTGTAGCTTCAATAGCTTGTCCCTGATGCGGTTGTATACGGCGAACGGAAGTCCCAACAAATTTAGCATCGATAAGGTGAGTGTCAGCAATTGCACGGGCTTCACTTGGGAAGGCGCTTTCCTAATCGGCGTGGCGAATGGCAGCAATCTCAATTCCGTAGCTTCTTTGACGATCTCGGACTGCGTCATAACGGCGCCAACGGTGCTCGCAGTGGCGGAAAACTTCGGGAGCATCGTGCTCCGGAATGTCAGCCTTACCCCGTCGCAATCAAAAACGGTTTGGGTCCCGCCGCAAGCAAATCACGTTTGTGCCTTTGTGCGGCCATCGCCACTTTATGGCGGAGTAACCTACGTTGGATCCAGTCTTTCCTTCGAGAATTGCAGGATCCATCGATACAGCAACATCACTACCGCGGCCCTTATTCTCGAAAGCGGTTCAATGATTGAAAACCTGTCATTCGATGGATTTAGCATAGGAAACGCGAGTGGATCACCTAGTCCCGTGCCAAATCTAGTCAACATTGGATCAGGAGCAATCGGAGAATTGGCTCTCGAGTCAGTGGACAGCAGCAACATAGGTGCACCCGTGTCAGAGGGTGGATTCTCGGGCATCAAGTCCGTGTCCGGCGCCGGCGTTCTAGCAACCGGGTGGCAGTTTCCCGACGCTGTGATGGCAGATGGCGTACCGTACATCTCGGCGAGTTCGGGTTTGCCTTCGATAAAAGTCGGCGGTGTAGTCGATCCTTACCCGTAGCCTGATCCACTAGCCGCGTGGCCGCTAGTGGCGAGTTCGAGCAAGGGATGCCGGATGCCGCCAGGCATGTTTGGAGTTACTTGGACTTCGCTTGTGAATTTTATAATGCGGATCAGTATTCGTTGGCACCTGTCAGGGCGACGAATGCGGTGCGAAAAATGATCTGCAAGTCCAGTCCGAAGCTCCAGTTGCGCATGTAGTAGAGATCATACTGAAGCCGGTCGGAGATGGAAGTATCGCCGCGGAGGCCATTGACTTGTGCCCAACCCGTCATACCTACGTGGCAGCGATGCCGCATGTTGTATTTTTCGAAATCTTCGCCGAACTTGGCCACGTAATAGGGCCGTTCCGGGCGTGGTCCGACCAAGCTCATCTCCCCACGAATAACATTCAGAAGCTGAGGGAGCTCATCGAGGCTGAAGCGGCGCAACACGGCGCCAGTTGCCGTACAGCGAGGATCGTTTCTGGTGGTCCACAGGATATCGCTTTCGGTCTTGCTGGTGCAATTCATGGTGCGAAATTTCAGCAAGGTGAAAGAATTTCCATGCCGTCCGATGCGTTCCTGTCGGAACAGGACCGGACCATGAGAACTCAGTTTGACGAGCGCGGCAATAGCCAGAAAAACCGGACTGAGGAAAACGAGTCCGAGCGTGGCAGCGATAAGGTCGAACGCCCGTTTCACCACTGTGTAGGCGAAGCTCTCGACGGGGGAGATCGCCAGATTCATCATCTGTAAGCGGCCCGCCTGGAACAGCTTGCTGCCAAATGACAAACGTGGGCCGAGATCAAAGACGGCGCGGATGGGCTTGCCCAGATCCTCGAGCCTTTCAATGGCAATGGAAAAATTAGCGTACGAAGAAGGCGGTACTGCGACCACGATCTCGTCAACACTCAGTCGCTTTGCCTGCAGCGGGTCGGCAAGGGTGATGACGGGTGCATCATCGACCAGCACCGCCTGTCCAGGGAGCTGCAGGTAAGCCTCAACTCTGCAGTCGAAGAACGGGATACGGCGCAGAAGCTTCACAAAGCGCTTCGCGTATTGATCGGTGCCGACAATCAGCAGTCGTTCGCATTTTCGCGGCCAGATAGTGGAGCCGGAAGTAAGACGGAAAAAGTTTCTAACGACGACTATTGAGAGAAAGAGAATAACGTTCGTAATAAAGAGAAAGCTCCGGGAAATGATCAACTGGCGGACAAAGACAAGCAGAGCCGTCTGCAGTAGAAACGTTGTAAAACACGCCAGGAGTGCAGCTCTAATGCCAGTGTACTCCCAGAACAGGTCAGCAACCGTCGACAGTTTGGAGTAGTCAGCTGCGAGAATCCATGCCAGTTCGGTGAACAACAAGAGAATCAGATAATGTTGTCGCGCAGGAACCTCTAGACTGAACGTGCCAAAGCGCAGGTATCCGCAGATCCCAAAAGAAAACAAGGGAAGCAGATATACCACTACTCTCAGCGAAAGATTGTAAACGTACACTCGTGACATCATCTACTGAGTTCCCGCCGGTTTACGACCGCACTGCACCCAATCGATGCAGCGCACGCCGCCCAGGGTTTGAAACAATGTTTGGTACAACCCAACGTTAGTGCACATGTTTCGTGAGAAGTGCAACAATCTTTGTGCATTCTCGTCGTTGTTGGCAACAGTAGAACCCGACCTACCGCAAAACAACGTTGAGGTAGGGATCTGGACCTCCTTGAAATCATCCTGTGCCACCCTGAACACTTGGGCGGTCGCGAAGCCGTAACGGTTTTCCGATTGCTTAGAGATCAGAATCGTCGAATGAGTGGCATTCTTCCGGATCGTCTTTGTTTACACACGACCACGCATAGGAGATTCACCTCCAGGTGAGCGCGCAGCGGACCCGGGAGGGGAAGCACATCCGCATCTCGGGACGTGATTCTAGGGTCGACTGGATTCACCGAAGGCGGAATTCTATGGCCTCCCGCAGAGTTTCGCAAGTAGTTTCCTGGAGACAATCGGCCGCACGAATGGAAGGATGACATCGTTACGACTTGGCTTCGACACCTCAGAAGCCTCGAAATCTCGAAAAAGTGCACCCTGTACCTGAAACCGGGGCATCGCGAAATCCGATACGTGTTGGGGCAGCATTGCGTTCGGACAGGCTTTGCTCCATCGACGTAGCGCGAGCAAGAAAACTCCGGTCTGTCATGCCTTGGGTTTCTCGATTCCTGCTGCATTCCTGCTGGGATCGCAAATTTTGCCAGCGAAATCCTCCCAGCCGGATTGTGCATCCCAAGTGCCTGCTATGCCGTGCATGGCGAACGTCGGCTCCTGACCCGAAATGCTTTACTGTGTATTTTACTCCTGCTTCTCTTAGCGACGCGCGGCCTCCAAGCACCGCTACGAAGGCCAAGGCCAGCGTTGCTGCAAACTCTTGCACATTTTGTGCCGACATTTCGACATCTCGCTGGCACTCACGGCTTTAGGGTCGCTTGATAATATTTATGTAGCATGCTTGCAGCAAATAGCTTCGGCTACTTTTGAATTTCCGCCCCCATTTGGCAGTCCGCGTGCACTCGTTTTAGTTGCCACTTCCATCCCGCTTAAGGAGGAAGTGCTTGTGCGCAACAGCTGCAAAACCTCTCTTCTAGTAGTAGCGTTGGCCATCGCTGCAACGTTGGCGATTGTGCCAGCCGCCTCAGCAACGAGCATAACTGAAGATATATCTGTGGGCGGCACACTGATCGGAACGGTCACCCTCACGCAGGGCGGAATGGGTAACTGCACGGGCTTCTCGAGCACCTCGGTCTGCGTTAACGTTCAAATGACATCAGGCTCTGTCCGTCTTGGTGGCCCCGTAATTGGGTTCTCGGGAGACGTGAACGAAAACGGAATGTCATCCATGGCCACCAACGTTAGCATTGGCTCACTTTCTCTGGGCGCGTGCGGCGGTATCACAAAGCAAGACGTCTGTTTCGACACTACCGGCAGTGCAACAGCGAGCTCACTGTTTTTTGTGCTAACCAATGCAGAAACTTCAACCGGGATAACGGTTGGGAACATCCACGTTGCAGGTGACTTCTGCGGCAGCTCTCCGACCTGTTTTGCCTCCACGACTCCTGGTACCAGCACAGTTCCCGAGCCAGGAACGTTGGGCCTGCTGGGAACCGGCCTGGTCGGTCTAGCTGGTTTGGCTCGGCGCCGTCTGTTTTCTTAACAGAGTTCAAGTGTTTCTGCTCTGCAAGCCCCCGGGACAAACCGGGGGTTTTGTTACTGAGCCCACGTTCCCTTGAGTGTCCCCATGTTGTCGAGGAGACATGTTAAGCCCTTACGTCTGAGGGATCATCCCCCGACGCCCGCAACCCAAAGTCTTTCAGGATCTCAGAATCAACTTACGCAGGAGAAGTCAATGACCACATACCACAGAATCTCTCGTCGCTTGCATTCGATTGCCTGTGGCTTGTGCGCGGTGTGCTCCCTTGCCCTGCAAGTACCCGCCACAGCCCAAGAAGTTCCCGTCGTACCCAACTCGATCATCGTGGTGTTCAACAATCAGACGCTGCCCGCGGATGCCGCTGCCCGCGTGCAGCGCGCCGGGGGGACAGTAGTGGCCACGATGGATAACGTTGGCTTGTTGGTGGCGCGCCCTGGTAATGCGGACTCCGCTGGGCTGATCCGCAACCTTAAGAAAGACAATGCGATCCTCGATGCTGACTATGATCGCATGCTCTCACTAATCGGGCCCAATCAGGTCGCCCACGAAGCTAGCCCCATCCCCCAGGACGATGTTCCCCACCCGGGTCCGACGTTTTCCAGTTCGCTACCCGCTGACTTCTTTTATACGAGCAGCCCACAACAGTGGGCCGTGAAACGCGTCGGAGCGCAAGGTGGAGGTATCGCCGGCGGCTCCAACGGCGCTTGGGATATCACGAAGGGCGCGGGAGCGAAGATTGCCATTCTGGACACGGGTGTAAATCCCGAGCATCCCGACGTCTCTGGCAATTTGATCTTCAACGCTACATTCACCTCTTACGACACCGTCAACTTTGGCCCGCAGAACTGCGAAGTCCCCGATCCTGCTGATCCGAACCAGCTGCGAGACCTGCCGGTAGACCAGGTTGGGCACGGCACTTGGACGTCGTCGTTGGCGGCTGGTGCTGCCGGCCCAGGTACGGGACTGATGATAGGCGTCGCACCGGAGGCCAAAATCCTCAACATCAAGGTCTTGCGCGCGGCGGCCGTAGCGCCGGGCGTCATCACGCCCCCCGCGGCCGACACTCCGTTTAACCGCTGTTTCCTGCGGGGCGGGAGCGGCTTGTTCTCCTGGACTTTGCAAGGCATGTTGCTGGCCAGCGAACAAGGAGCGGATGTGATCTCTATGTCGCTTGGCGGTTTCGTAGCCAGGAATCAGGCCGGTGGCGCGGCCTTGTTTAGCGCCTTCAACCGTGTCGCCAATCTTGTCACCGCCCGTGGCGCCGTGCTGTTGGCAGCGGCGGGCAATTCGGCTCTCGACTTGGGCCGTATCCAGTCCTTCTTGGATCTGCCGGCACAAGGCTCCAATATCATTGCGGTAATGGCGACCACGAACCCAGACGATCCTCCGGCTGGTTGCTCCCTGGGGACCGACTGCCTGGCATCGTACAGTGACTTCGGTTCGAACCTGCACGGGCTATCAGCACCAGGTGGAGACTCACCCTCCGGGGGCTGCGCGTTCAGCGGCACGCCCTGCAATCCGACTGGATTCGTACGTGGCGCCTGCAGCGCGGGTGTTCCCGACACGCATACACCCTCGCCGTCCGGTTACCCGGATTCCGGTCCGCCTCCTCCGGGCACGAGCTGGGGTTGTTTCTCCTTGTCGGCGAACGTCAACGGGCAACTGGTGAACCATATCTGGTATGTGCAAGCCACAGGTACCAGCGCAGCCACACCCATCGCAGCCGGAGTAGCAGCGTTGGTGAAAGCCGCCAACCCTAGCCTCACGCCTTCGCAGGTCCGCACGATCCTGCAGCAGACGGCTCAGGATATTGGCTCGAAGGGCTACGATCCATTATTTAATTTCGGCCTGGCCGATGCTACCGCGGCGACCGCAGCGGCCGGTCATTAACTTCAACACGACACCACAAATATCGGCGCTCCGAATCCTGTTGTTTGGAGCGCCGTTACTATCTGAAATTCACGAGTCTCTGTTGCAACCGGAACGGTCGACCACTGGATAACCGTCGAAATCAGCGTTATCACATGTGAGCGGACCATCGGCTGGCGTCGGATTGAATACTCTGTGACTTTCCGCGTGCCCGGGGTATCGTGCAACAGGGCGCGATGCAAAGGCAGGTAGCATAAATGTCGCTCGAGCACGGTGCTCGTGAATCCCGAAGAAGCACACGGGTTCGCATGAAGGTTTGGGTTGAGGCCAAAGGTGTTACTGAATCTCTGACCTGCGAAGCCGAGACCATTATTGTCAACCTTCATGGAGCACGGATGTCCACCACCGTACCTTTACGAGTTGGGATGAAAATCCAGATTCATGTCCTTCTGACGGATAAACGTGCGTTGGCCCACGTGGTCTATGTCGATCCTGACACGCCCCGGCATTGTGGAATCGGACTCGAGAAACCGGAGAATATTTGGGGAGTGTCTCTTGTTCCTGATGATTGGCATGAAGGCGATTCCACGTGACTTACGAGGAAACCCATCGCCTGCCTGAAATTATGCGGGGTGGTAGTTGGCGAAATACCCCATTACCTCAAACCCCCCTTGCTCCAAGGGAAGGCGAGCAACGCCTGTTTTCGACAGTTGATTTCGACACTTGATCTCCGGTCGTTTGCCTTGGGACGAAATTGCTTTGGCTGAATCCCGCTGTGAGTTCTAACAGCCTTTTTCACCGCGCTTGCTAAGCTATGATGTTTCGCGACTGTAATCATCCCACCTAAGGAAGGGACCGATGGCGCCCAGGCGCTTCAGCATCGTATTCATCTACGGTTTGCTCACACTGCCGTTATCGGCTCAAGGCTTCAACTTCAATATTGGGGGAGGTCCCGGGTTCCCATTGAGCAGGACCAGTGATTTCGCTCACACGTCTTACAATTTCGTAGTCGGTGGCGGGCCCAACTTGGTTCCCCACGTGAAACTAAATACCGAGTTCATGTTCCAAGGCCTTCCGGTCCACCAGGACATCATCAATCAGCTCGGTTTTTCGAATGTAAAAGGCAGATTGTATTCCCTAACCGGCAATCTGATCATCGGTTCCTCCATCGGGTCACGCAAGAATGCCTATCTGATTGGTGGTGGGGGCTGGTACCGCCGCACCATTGAGGCTAAGCAAATAGTTTTGGGTATCGGTGAAGTCTGCGAGCCGTGGTGGTGGTGGGACGCTCAATGTGTTAACGGCATTACTACTAGCGAGGTGACGGTGGGCTCGCGAACTTCATCCGCTGGCGGGTTTAACGTCGGCGGAGGACTTACGTTCCAACTCGGAGAGTCTAGCGCAAATTTCTACGCCGAGGTGCGTTACCATCGGGCGTTCACTAGGAACGTTGAAACGAGTGTTTTGCCGCTCACGTTTGGTATCCGTTGGTAAAATGCTGGCACCCTGCCAGTTTTTCCGCGTCGTCACAGAATCGCTTTATTGGTATTGATGTTGACGGACGAAACGTCCTGATTACACAAACCGTAGCTTAGGTGCCGTCATCGAACAGACACAGTTTTTCTTTCTTTATATACCTTGACAAGCATATACGTTTGAGAGTATATAAAGAGCGTGGAATCCGTCTTCGAAATCATTGCGGAGCCAAACCGCCGCGCGATCTTGAGCCTCCTGGTCTTGTCAGAACAGTCGGTGGGAGAGATCGAGCGTCAACTTCGGATGTCGCAGCCGACCGTGTCAAAGCATCTAAGGGTGCTGCGCGAAGCCGGATTCGTGGAATCAACAGTGGACGCGCAGCGCCGTCTCTACCGGCTGAAACCTGAACCATTTCGGCAGCTCGATACCTGGCTGGATCAGTTTCGCAGGTTCTGGTCCACTCACTTCGACGCTCTCGAACGCTACCTCGACCGCATGAATCCGTCCACACCAACGAAAAGGAAAACAAAGGAGAAGACGCGGCCCAAACCGCGAACGTGATAAAGGAGAATCGAAATGAAAATCAAAGTGACCAGCGTATACGTCGACAACCAGGACAAGGCCCTCCGCTTCTATACCGAAGTACTGGGCTTTGCCAAGAGGACCGATTTCAGCCAGGGCCCATATCGCTGGCTGACCGTGGCCTCGCCCGAGGAGCCGGACGGCACCGAGCTGCAACTGGCGCTCAACAACAACCCCGCGGCCAAAGCGTATCAGCAGGCGATATTTCAACAGAGCCAGCCCGCGGCCATGTTCTTCACCGACGACGTCAAGCGCGACTACGAGCGGATCAAGACTCGCGGCGCCGAGTTCACCATGCCACCCACTGACGTGACCGGCTCGACCATCGCGATGCTGAACGACACCTGCGGCAATCTCATTCAGCTCACGCAGCTCAAGCGCTATTAAGCAAGGAGAAGAAGATGGCCGATCGAGCACAGTACAAACCGGGCCCCGTCACGGGGGCGCAGATGCAGAAGGAAGAAGGACAGAATTGGACGCTCATCATGGTCCGAGAACTGCGCCACGCGCCGGGAAAAGTCTGGCAAGCGCTTACCGACCCGGCGCATCTGCGCGAGTGGGCTCCCTTTGATGCCGACGGCAGCCTGGGTATGGTTGGAAACACGGTGAGGCTTACCACGGTGGGAGCGCCCACGCCGCACGTTACCGAAACAACCGTGACGCGAGCGGACGCTCCCAGGGCGCTTGAGTACAAGTGGGGTGGCAACGATATGCGATGGGAACTCGAAGCCGTTGGTGGCGGCACGCGCCTGACGCTGTGGGCCAGAATCAATCGCCACTTCATCGCCATGGGTGCTGCCGGGTGGCACATTTGTTTCGATGTTCTGGATCACCTTCTCGCCGGTCAGCCCATTGGACGCACCGTAGGCCCCGATGCCATGAAGTTCGGCGACTTTCAGCGATTGCACGCCGAGTACGCCAGGCAATTCGGCGTTGAAATGCCCAAGTGGCAGCCTAAGGCGGCTCAAGAGACGTGAATCAACGTGGGGACAGCCGCCTTCGGCTGTCCGTCGAGCGAGGCTCGACAATCCAGCCAGGTGCAAGCGTTGTGCGCGTCTTCTCCGTCCCGCAAGTTCAGGAAGGAAGAGACCGAAGACCAAATTCAAGGAGTGACATCATGGCCACATCAGCCAATGCAGCCAACATCGTGAACCGAGGCATTACCCGTTCGATCTTTCGGTGGATTCACTTGGTCTTTAGCATTCCGATTCTCGGCTACATCTATAGCCCGTTCGACAAAATTCCAAACTACGCCCCCGCGACTCGGTTTGTCTTCGTTCCCGTCATGATCCTTTCAGGATTGTGGATGTGGAAAGGCCATGTGGTTCGACGACTCATTTCGAAAAGATCGGCGGGTGGCGCGACAACATCACCGACAACAGTGTAGGGGTGGCCGCAAATGGACGTGTGCCCACTCAAGCCCGATTTTGGCTTGAGTGGGCAAGTTCACAACTTTTCGCAGGGTGCACAGCCATTCAACATTATTCCAATCCATCTTTGAATTCTTAGGACAAAAACTATGTCAAAAGAAACCCTCTCCAAAAAACAAAGTGAAGAACTACTCAGAGCACTGCAAGCCCGTTTTGAGAAAAACATGAACCGCCATCAAGGTCTTGACTGGGCTCAGCTACAAGCAAAGCTCGAAGCGAATGCTGAAAAACTATGGTCACTCCATGAAATGGAAAGAACTGGCGGTGAACCGGACGTTGTTGGCCATGACAAAAAGACCGGCGAATACATTTTTTATGATTGTTCAGCGGAGAGTCCGAAAGGGCGCAGAAGTCTTTGCTACGACCGGGAAGCGCTGGACTCAAGGAAAGAAAATAAACCGAAAGGCAACGCGATTGATATGGCAGCGGCCATGGGCATTGAGCTCTTAACGGAAGAACAATATCGGGAGTTGCAGAAACTTGGAAATTTCGATGCGAAAACCTCGAGCTGGGTGAAAACACCTTCTGCTATCAGAAAACTCGGTGGCGCCCTCTTTTGTGATCGCCGCTTCGACACTGTTTTCCTGTATCACAACGGTGCGGAATCATACTATGCCGCCAGGGCGTTCCGTGGCTCGCTCCGAGTCTAAGTTTGGACCTTGAATTGTCTATCCGAAACGCACTTGTCATCCTGAGGCCCGTTCTTTGGGCCGAAGGACCTCTGCACTTTGCCGTAGCGTCCAACCTCCCGACGATGATCTGACTCAGAGATTTCTGAGAATAGACAGCCGCGGTGGCCTATTCAAGCCTGGTTTTGGCTTGAGTGGGGACAGCTCTAGCGCGCCCGGGCCGCGACGATCGCCGCTGCCATCGCGACCCTGTGATCCTTGCCCCAGGGCGGCCCGATGGACCTCCTCAGCTGGAGGAAGTGGGCATCGAGGTCCTTGATGCCCAGGGCCTCGCTCGCTGCGTCCAACACCTTCTTCGCGTCGTACCAGTGGATAGCCCAACCGCGCTGCCTCGGCCGCGGCGGCTAGTGCCTTGCGGTACATCACCCAGTCGGCGACGTTCTGCGCCCGGTAGTCCTTGATCCGCTCGGCGACGGTCGGTGGCAGCTCCGGGCACTGGCGAAGCGCGACCCCGCGGATGCGCCCGGGCACCGTCGTCGCCACATCTTCCAGCCTGAGCTTCGCGTGCTGTTCCGCCGACACGCGCACACGCTCCACTAGCGCAACTGCCTCATCGATCGGAAGCCCCTGCCCTTCGCTGTGGTGCGGAATCTTCGGCAGGTCCTCGTCCACCAGTTCGACGCGGCGACGGTCGAGCAGCGTACCGTCGCCCCCGACCGTCACCAGCACCGCCCAGCCGCCGTGATCCGATACCCCGATGATCCCGTTGCCCCTCGACATGTTATTTCCTCCAGGTGTAGGGACGGACGCCTTCGCCTGCCCTGAGCGCAGTCGAAGGGTCCGTCCCTCCGAACCCTGAGCAAGCGAAGGGAAGCCGTCTCGCAGCCGATCTTACATCGGCTTGTAGGTCATTATCACTGTCTTGGTTCCGCCCTTGGGAACGGGGTTGAAGTAATGGACCTCGAGCGCCGCTCCATCACCGTGGAAGGACCCCGCTGATACAGCGTTCGCGGCTGGGTTGCAGGGATCTGGTCCGAGGCCGCCCGTGTTGAGAATGAAGGACCCGACCAGGCCGGGAAAAAACGTATTGGCGGTGAGTGTTAGGCCATAACTATCGAAGTTTGACCCACTCACGGTCCGATAGGCAACCAGGAAATCGTTATTGGCGTACTGGTTGAAGGCGTCGATATCGGCAAACCGCATCAGGTAAGCGGTCCGAGGAATTCCCGTAAGGTTTTTGAGTGCCATGGTGACTTTCGCCGATGCGGGCGATTGTGCCGAAGCAGGTGTTTCGGTGATGGTTTGCGTGAGTTGCCAGAGCCCGTCGCTGGTTATGCGAACGAACTTCACCGAAGTGGCAGTGGAGCTGAGCAGGGTAGTCGGACCCCAATTGCCGCTGTCATTGGTGGCGTAGTCGTAGTAAGCAACTGGAGTGGCAGGGAAAAAGTCACAAATGCCGTAGCCCTCCGAGGGCCAAGTACCGGCAATGTTGTCCGAACCAGCTGGGTTCGAGAATTGAGTGATATTCCCGTTGGCTGTGACACAGTATTGTGTTTCAGTCCATCCCGAACCGGAGTGAAAGGTGTGCGCACAAGTAACATCAGCCGGTGCGACGGCGTCTTTGGCCGCGCCGGACTTGTTTCCCGCCTGCGCTGCAACCCAGGACGACAGGGTCAGTACCACTACGAAAAGCAAAACTTTTCTTGCCATCGACGTAATCTCCTTTTGCCTTGACAGGCATTGCACTGGGCAAAGAACCTATGTTGCCCTTGACCGTTTTCGGGCAGGGATAGGCTCTTCGCCAAAAATTGGTTTTTGTTTTCGTTGTGTTCTGGCCAATTGCGCTAGCAACTGGTCGTTATCTGGGGGGAAAACTTACGTTCTTTGGTCCCTGGAACGGGAAGAGGCCCACTAACTGTGCGTGATGATGAATCCGGGCTTCAAATATGTCAAGTATTTTCTTCGCGCGGTTATAATCCGCGTCCACAAACTGTACGCGATCATCCAATGCTCCAGGCAACAGCGGGGAGAAACCACATGAAACTCAGCGAAGCGATTCTCTTGGGCAGCACCGTGCTGGCTCCGAGGGCTGGTGGACAGCATTTCTCCGAAACGCAGCAAGGCTGTGCGCTTGGTATGGCGGCGGTGGCGCGCGGCTGCACGTTTCGCACTGTCATCAGACCCGTCGACGACAGAGAGCGACGAACCCTCGGCGTGGAAGGCGTCTGGGGAGCTTGGGTGCTAGAGCAGGTGGAGCGTCCTTGCGACTGTTGGCGCATCTGGATCCGCCGCAGGATGCGGATCAAGGACATTATCGCTCACCTTTTCGACTACCACATCATGAACAAGAGGAATTGGACGCTGGAGCAACTGGTGGCGTGGGTGGAGACGGTAGAGCCCAAAGAAGTTCGACCCGAGTTCGGCGCAGAGTTTGTGATTCACCAGCGAGAGTTACTATCGCTCGAAGTCCAGAGGATGAGGCAGGAGCAGGGAGAGTGGCAAGCCGTCCGCGACGCATTTGAGGCTCGCCGTGCCTCACGAAGAAAATAGAACTTGGCCTGAAAAAGAGAAGATCTCACGATTTAACGGCAGGCAAGCGTATCGAGCCTTACTCGCAAGAGTGGGCTCTTTTTGGTGTAGGGGCGGACGCATCCGCCTGGACTGAGCGCAATCGAAGGATCTGCCCCGCCCGCGATGGCACCGTTACGAGCGGCCACGCTATAAGGCCTTGATTGACTAGCCCGCTTTTGCCACGTAACATTTTGCCCCTGTAACCGTCCATACAATCATTATTAAGAGCAGTTTTGTCACCTGGAGCGGAGGTTACTCATGCCACTTCGAAACGCCTTCAACCTTCTCTTGGTCGGAGTTCTCGTTGTTTGCACGGCGTCTCTGCGCCTGGGAGCGCAGTCGACCTCATCTTCGTCGAAAGCTGCCTCGCCACCTGCCAACACGTCCGAAGCCGCATCTGGATACAACCAGCCGCCGAAAAACATCTTGGACGTCATGCAAGCGCCCTCACCGCCGTATCCCGAGGTGAGTCCGACCCACGACACGATCCTGCTTGTGTCCTGGCAGGACTATCCGTCCATCGCTCGAGTCGCCACACCTTTCTTGCGCTTGGCCGGCGTGCGCGTCGAGCCGAAGAATCACAGCAAGCATGACACTCCCGGCGGCTACGGCATTACACCGTGTGCCCGAAGCTTCGACCTGGCACACGTCGCAGGTGGCGGTCCAATCCATGTCGCGCTTCCCGCCGGCGCCTGCCCGGGCGAGCCCACGTGGTCCGCGGACGGAAAACATTTCGCCTTCGTGAATATCGCTCCCGACTCAGTCGAGCTCTGGACGGGCGATGCCAAGACCGGCGAAGTCCATCGCGTTCCCGGCGCCCTTCTCAACCCGATGCTCAATGATGAGGTGCAGTGGATGCCGGACCAGAAAACGCTTCTGGTCAAGCTCGTGCCCAAGGGAATGGGTGCGCCCCCGCCCGAGCCCATTACCCCGATTGGCCCGAGCATCCAGGAGACCACTGGCGAAAAAGGCCAGAGCAGCACCTATGAAAACCGTGACACCCTCAACAACAAGCACGACGAGGATCTCTTCGATTACTACGCCGCCTCGCAGCTTGTCCTGATCGATGCCGCTACCTCGGCAATCACGCCCATCGGAAAGCCCGGAAATTACGCATCGCTCGACCCTGCGCCCGATGGTCACCACATCCTTGTCACCGCCATCCACAAACCCTATTCGTATGTTGTCACCTACGAGCGCTTCCCCAGGGAAGTCGAAGTCTGGGATGTATCCCAGCGCGCTCACGTTCTTACTCACACCATCGCATCGCTTCCGCTGGCCGACCGTGTTCCCATCGACGGAGTCCCGCTAGGCCCGCGTGAATTTTCCTGGCGTGCCACCGATCCGGCAACAATCGTCTATGCCGAAGCCCTCGATGGCGGCGACTGGAATGTGAATGTTCCGGCTCGTGACAAGATCATGCTTGTGAAAGCGCCCTTCGACTCACCCCCCGTTGAAATCACGCGTACCGAGCAGCGATACGACGATTTCTCCTGGAGTGAGCAACCGAGTATTGCTCTCTTGACCGATTACGACAACAACCGCCACTGGAGAAAAACCTTCATCATCAATGTCGATGATCCTCAACCCAAGCCCCGCCTGCTTTGGGATCTTTCGACCGATGAGCACTACGCGAACCCCGGCAGCACAGTCAAACGCCAGCTGCCGAACGGTTCCTGGGTCATTCGCCAGGACGGTGAAACTGTCTACCTCGCAGGCACCGGCTCGTCTCCGGACGGAGATCGCCCCTTCCTCGATCGCCTCGATCTCAAAACATTAAAAAGCGAGCGCCTGTTTCGCAGCGAGAAAACTTGCTTCGAGCGATTTCTTTCTTTCACCGGCCCGGATACACGCACGTTTCTCACCTGGCATCAATCGCCAACCGAGCCGCCGAATGCATTTGCGCGAACCCTTGGACAATCCATCGATCCGCCCGGCGGAGAGGCGACTTACTCCTCCACCAGCGCCGCCATCACTCACATCCCTGATCCCACTCCCGAAGTGCGCGCCATCAAGAAGCGGTTAGTCAAGTACAAGCGCGCCGACGGCCTCGACTTGTCCTTCACGCTTTATACGCCGCCCGGTTATCAGGATGGCACGCGCGTCCCCACGATTCTGTACGCCTATCCTCTCGACTACGCCGACGCTTCGACAGCCGGACAGGTCACAGGCTCGCAACAAACCTTCACGCAGCTGTATGAGTACCGGCTGTTGCTGCTCGGCGGTTATGCGATCATCGATCACACCTCGTTCCCCATCATCGGTGATCCGAAGAAAGCCTATGACACTTATCTGGACCAGCTCGTCGCCGATGCAAAAGCCGCAGTCGATGAAGCGGTGCGCCTGGGCGTTGCCGACCCCGACCGGATTGGAGTCACCGGACACAGCCACGGTGCTCTGATGACCGCGAATCTTATAGCCCATTCCGACTTGTTCCGGGCGGGCGTTGCCACCAGCGGCTCCTACAACAAGACGCTTACGCCCTTCGGTTTCCAGAACGAGCGCCGTTCGGTGTGGGAGGCCCCGGACGTCTATATGAAGGTGTCTCCGTTCTTCGTCGCCGACAAGATCAAGACGCCGCTTCTCATCATGCACGGCGCCGAAGACGCGAATCCTGGCACGACGCCGCTACAGGCGCACAAGCTCTACGAGGCCATTCGAGGCAACGGCGGCACCACTCGCCTGGTGATGCTTCCGCACGAGCCGCACTGGTATACCGCCATGGAGTCGAACGAACAGCTGGTCTACGAGATGCTTCGCTGGTTTGATAAGTATGTGAAGAATGCGCCGCCGCACGCCGCGTCTGGATCCCAGTAGAACTGCGCTGAACTGTGCCGGGATCTGCTGCAAAAAACTCAGCTTCGTGTAGGGGCGGACGCCTTCGTCCGTGACCGCTGCCGGCGGACGTGGATTGTCATCCTGAGGAGGGCGCCTTTTGCCCGACGAAGGACCTGAGCGAGTCGCGCGATCGCATCGCGTTCTTTGCGATGCTTCAAAATTGCGCGTTTGGCTCGCATCCATCTTGACGGCTCTTTATCCCGGAGCGACGTCAGTATTCGTGTTCGGAGCTTGGACGGATTGTTGTGCTACCAGAGGCCCCTGAGCGCTAAGAGCTCTTCAGCTGCGGGCTAACAAACACCGTACCTTGGACAACTGCATCGAGAGCTAGGGCAAGGTTGTTTGCATCCGACTTCAGTAAATACCCAACGGCTCCAAGGCGGAGGGCCCCTCGCACGACATCGGGAGAAAAATCCTGACTCAGGATTACTAACTTAGAATGTGGGGAAAGCTTGCGAATTCGTCGTAAGGCTTCCATTCCGTTTAGTTTGGGAAGTGACAGGTCCAACAGAATCAGATCAGGCTGGAGCTCCTCAGCCTTTTGGACAGCTTGCATTCCGTCCACAGCTTCACCGATGACAACATATTGAGCTTCTTTTTGCAGCGTCAACCGGAGGAAGTTTCTGAACTCCTCGTAATCTTCAACTATGAGTGTTCTTACAGGTGGCATCTTCAGACAATAGCTAATATCCTCCTGGCCGCTTGCGAAAACAACGCAAAACAGACGCACTCTGAAGGGCGGGGGCAGCCGACATTAGACGACGCGCCGCTAGCAGGCTACTGAAAAATGCCGCCGGAGCCTGAGGGCACGGCTTATAGCCGTGCCTCTAAGTGCAGCAAAATTAACCCGGCTTCAGCCGCTAGGGAGGGCCATTGGCGGATCAAGAGCAGGTTTTTCAGCAGCCTTGCTAAGCCGGGGCCACTGTCAGAATTGACAGGTCGCTCGGGAGCCACGCCAACCACTACTGTCAAACCTGACAATCATCGGGTAAACTGGGCCGCTACACGATGAATATCCCGAAGGATTATTGTCGACCAGCGCATCGGTATTCGGTCGCGCATACTAAGGGTCCTTGGCACCATTTTGGCTGCCGGTTGCCTTTTAAACGCTCGCGGTGGTTTGCTGTTCTAGGTATTCCCCTGTTGTGCCTTTTCTTCGATACTGGCGCCGTGGGACAAAGCGGGAAAAACGTCCTATTCCTGTTTAGCACTATCAAATACAGCGACGAGACGTTGAGCGTGATAGAACCTGCGATACGAGCACGTTACCCGCAGCAAATCACGTTTTATCACGCATATCTGGATGACCCCCAAGTCGAAGAGAAATCCTATCGTCAGAGCCTCGCAGAGACCCTCCGTCGCAGATATGCAGGCGTGAAGATGGACGTCGTGATCGCTTGCAATCCTGCAGCGCTTGATTTTGCGACGGAGTTTCGAAGCAATGTATTTCCGGATGTGCCGATTGTCTTTGTCGGGGTCGGAGAGCTTGAACTGGCAGCGCAGAAATCGTGGCCTGGTGTAACGGGTGTGGTAACGGCATCGGGCTTTCGGCCTACGATCGATCTTGCGTTGTACCTTCAGCCAGATACACAGACGGTCGCGGTCGTCGCCGGCGCGACCCGTTGGGACAGCTCCCAGTTGGCAGCTATTCACTCCGAGCTCCTTCGCTATCAGGACAGAGTGAAGGAGATCGACATTGTCGGTACTCCCAACTACCAATTGCTTCAGAGAGTCGCTGCGCTCCCTCCTCGGACTGTGGTTATGTTTCAGGTCTATCCGCAATTTTCGGATGAGCCAGATTTCGGAACCTGGGACCTCCTGACCGAAACAGCGCGCCGCCTGCCCATGTATTCCGCCTTTCCAAGGCTCTGTATCGATGGGTGCATTGGCGGAGCATTTGTCGACAATCGAGAGCTATTGACATCGACGGCGAACCTGGTCGCACAAGTGCTCTCGGGGGTGCGGCCGGAAGATATTCCAATGGTGCACAACCCGGGCTTTCAGGTTCAGGTGGATGCGCGGGCCCTCCAGCGGTGGCAAATTTCCGAGGCCGCGTTGCCTCCCGGCGCGTTGCTTATGAACCGGGAACCCACGGTCTGGGAGCGTGGCCGGAAGTACTTCGTCGCTGGATTCGCGGTAATGGTGGCGCAGACTTTGTTGATTCTTGGATTGTTCTGGCACCGGCGACGAAGACGGAAGGCTGAGCTCGAGCTTGGAAAATCGGAAGAAAAGTTCTCCAGAGCCTTTCGAGAGAGTCCTCTTGCAATCACAATCGTCAAAGTCAGCGATGGTCGCTACGTTGAAGTGAACGAGACGTTCGAGCTCTTAACTGGTTGGAAGCGCGACGAGGTCATCGGTCGGACCCCGCTCGAGATCGACCTGTGGGTTAGTCCAGATCAAAGAACTGCGTTTATAAGGGAGCTTCACGAAAAGAAAAACGTCAGAGATCGGGAGATTCCGTTTCGTAGAAAGGATGGTCAAATCCGGACCTCCCTCGGTTCAGCCGAATTGATCGAGGTCAATGGTGAGTCGTGCGCCCTTTCGGTGATCGCCGACATCACCGAGCGAAAGCTCGCCGAAGAGGCCATTTCGAGTTTCAGCCGCAGGTTGATCGAAGCGCAGGAAACAGAACGTACCCGCATCGCCAGAGAATTGCACGACGACATCAATCAGCGCCTGGCAATGGTCGAAGTGAGTCTTAAGGTATTAAAGCAAGATCTTCCGGACTCAGAACAAAAAACGAGCCGACGCATTGAAGAGACCTGCGCTCAGCTTTCCGAGCTGGAGAGCGATATCCAGGCTCTTTCGCACCGCCTGCATCCGTCGAAGCTCGAATACCTCGGACTCGAAGCGGCAACTTCCAGCCTTTGCAGAGAGCTTTCGGAGCGGCAGAAGGTCAAGATTGGCTTTCGCTGCGACGGCCTGCCGGAAGACCTTCCTGAGGACGTTTCGCTGTGCCTATTCCGTGTTTTGCAGGAAGCCCTTCATAATGCGGTGAAACACAGCGGTGTGAACGAGTTCGAAGTATCCCTCGAGTATGTTTCGCAGGAAATCCAACTCAGGGTGCATGACTCCGGCGCTGGGTTCGATCCGACGCTGACAACCGCTGAGCATGGACTCGGCCTCACCAGCATGAACGAGCGGTTGAAACTGGTCAGTGGAGAACTTTCAATTCACTCAAGGCCGCAGGAGGGCACAACCATCCTTGCACGCGTCCCAATAGCTCAGGAGACGACTACCGCGGGCGCAGCCGCATAGGGCGGGATTTTGTCCCCCCCAGAACTGGCACCACGCAATCCGTTGATCAGGTGCGTGCGCCAAAAGTTTTCCACAGCTTTATTTTTTCCTTGTGACATCCAACCTTTACTGAGAAATCTACCTGAGTAAATCTGGGACTATGCACCACCAAGGTCCCAAACAAGTTCCATCACCCGAGTCACAACCTCCGAGCCCTGCCGCCCAACGCCTGCCGCCCGACGCCGAAAGTGCAAAGCAGTCCTCTGTGCCCCTCCGTGCCCTCTGTGGTGAGGCTGTTGACTCGTGGATTCCCGATTCGAAACTCCCCGCCCTCCCCAAAAACTCCATTAACTCCTTAATCCGCAAGATTTTACTCGCAACCCCTGAGTTTCCAAGATTTTACGCAGACTTCATCCTGGCCCTGGCCCCTAACTCCAATGAAACCAATATTTTACGGCCCCACTATCAAAAAATTCTCGCAAAGGTAAATGCCATGTCCACCGATCACAGCTGCACTCATATCAAAGTCACCGGAGTCCGTTGCAACTCCCCCGCTCTCCGCGAAGAGCAATTCTGCTACTTCCACCAGAACGCCCACCGCGCGTCTGGAATTATCCACCCTTCGAAAGGCACGAACGTTGGCCACCCGTCCACTCCGCTCCTCGCGCCACAAAGGACGTCGGCGCTTAAGTGCTCGGGACCGGGAGAGTGGGTGCGGAGAGAATCGGCGTCCCACCGCCCGCGAGAGCAGTGGGACCCGTCGGCTGGAAACGGATCTGGTTAGTCGTGGCTCTTCACGATCTCCCACACGACGTTGTCGCCGTGCTGGCGAGTCAGGAAGCCTCGGGCAAACAGCAGATTCAATGAAGAGCCCGGCTGAGCAAAGGGGAATGGGCTGCCGTTGGAGACATGCAACCCCGTGGGTTCGTTGTCTTCGCCGCCCGCAACGGATGTGGCGTCGCGACCAAGGGCAACGAATCGCTTCGCCGCCTGATGACCTCTCACCGGAAACGCCCAAACTGAGTCGAGCGTATTCAGTTGTCCGTGCAACAGATCACCGCGATCCTCGGTGGCAAGGAGTGTGTTGAAATCGGCGAAGGTCAGGTTATCGAAGGACGCGTGCGCTGCATCTCCGAGGACGAAGATTGAGATGCTGCCGGTCTTGCGGTCGTGGCGAAGATCAACACGGAAGATCGAGCCCCATGAACCGCGCGCGGCAAGGTCAGGAACGCCGCCCGAGGTTGCGTCGGTATCGCCGGTGGGGCAGAAGAAGAACGTGCGATAGTCAGCTCCCGGCAGGAACTGAGCATTTTCCGGACGCTTAAAGGGAGTGGCGCCGGCGGCTTTAGCGGCGGCGTTAGCGTCAAACGCGTCAAAACCGTCGACAGCCGTATCGTGCAACGTGACCCAAGTAACAGGATACGAAGTACCCGGCGTATGGAGCAGCAGTTGGTTGGTAGAAAACGTGTCTCCAAGGGGATCGTTGGCATGGAAGGTGACCGGCTGTCCGTTGATTGAGACCTGCAGAGCCTGCAGTTTGCCGCCCTTGGTTATGTTCGTCGGATCATTAGGCAGGAAGCGATACACGAACGAGTTGGGCTGCTTGGCGGTCTTCGGGCTCGCCGGGTCCATGGGATTGACGTTGACGCCGGTGCCACCTGTGTCTTCGATGATCAGAAGGTTCCCGCGATCGTCAGGATGAATGCCTTCGTATCCCGCTTTGCCGAGGATTCCATCCATGGTAGTAACTACTGGCGGCCAAGTGAGGGTGACCTGAAATACGGCGCCTGCCGCGCCGGCTTCTTCGGTGAAGAAGAGGGTTTTCGAAAAAGGATCGTACGTGGAACCGTCAACCGCGTTGAAGTGGGTGAAACCATCCGCGCCTTCGGGCGTGAGCAGCGTGATCCGGTGGGCAGGGTCAGTTACATCCAAATTGATGCGCGTGACATACGCCATGTCGCCGGCATTTTCATGCCCCTGAAACAGGAAGTGATGCCCGTAGTTGTAGCCCGGGGTTGGTCCCTGCACGTGATCCAATACGAGGTAGAGGTTCTGGTCCGGCTCGGTTCTTGTGCCATCTGCGAGCAAACCAAATTGAGTGATCTTAGCCGATGGGTTCTCCAAAGGATCACTGCCTACGGCCCGGGTCTTCAGTTTGAATCCCCGAGAGATCAAAGTGGCTGGAGTATCGACTCGCTGGTTCGCCGCAGGAACCGAGTGGTTAATCGGGCCAATGCCGATTTGGCCAAACGCCGCCGGAACAACCAAGGCGAGCGACAGGGTGAGAGTTAGCGAATTCCGCATATACGCTCCTTTTGGGATCGAATAGATGTGAGATTTTGTTGTATGTGGGCACCCGAGAGTGCAAGACCGAGGATAAGGAGGGTCTGCGATGAGGGTGTCAACGGAAAATTAAAATCCGATGAATTTGACGACCTAGGTGAGGGTGCGAAGCGTCGGCGCCTGTATGCGATCGTATGTGTTAGAGCGGGCGGCCTTTTCAGGATGACAACGCGCCTTCGACTGCGCGGGTGGGGTCGCTGCGCTCTCACACCTGCTTCGCTCAGGATGACAATTCAAAAAAAGTCGATGACTTGCGGCCCGATACACCTGGGCCGCCGGACTCTTAGACTACGCTCAGGGCAGGCTAGCCGAGGCGGCTGTCCTGCATGGACTGCGGTGCTTTCGGCTGACGATACTGCCTCGCTTGCGCTGGGCAGGGACGGATCCTTCGACTCCGCTCAGGAGAAGGCTTCGGCGTCCGTCCCTACAGAACACTATCGTCACTCGAAAGGGGGTTCCGCTGGCTGACATCCTGCGGCTATAATCAACAAGTGATGTCGTCCGTGAACGATGCTGCGCAACCATACCAATTCGCGTCTTCCCCGTACGCAGTCGGCCGAGTGCTGGCTGCACTGCCTGGTGTGTCCGCGGCGGTATCGGGCCAATCTGCCTTCGCGTCTGCGTCCCTCACTCTTCGGTAGCGACTAGTTGTTCTTCCTTCGCTGATTCACCTTGCCTGAACTCCGTCTGCTGGCGCCCTCAGGGGCTAAAGCCCGACATCGTAAGGGCGCGGACGGCGCGACTGAAGTCGCACCCTTTCAAAGATCTGAATGGCACAGAAATTGTGCCTACGAAACGGAGGAATATTATGACTGCCATGACTGCTACGATTGGTCCCAAGATTAAGACCGCCCTGCCCGGGCCGAACGCCAAGCGCGTGCTCGAGGGCGATGAGCAATACATTTCGCCGTCGTATACCCGGTCGTATCCGCTGGTGGCCAAGAGCGGACGCGGCGTCGTCGTCACCGATGTCGACGGCAACGAGTTCTTCGATTTTTCTGCCGGCATCGCCGTGACTTCCACCGGACACTGCCATCCTGAGGTAGTCGCCGCCATTCAGAGGCAGGCGGCCGAACTCATTCACATGTCGGGCACCGATTTCTATTACGAGAACATGGTGCAGCTGGCGGCGCGGTTGTCGAAGATTGCGCCCATGAAGGGGCCGCACCGGATTTATTACGGCAACTCGGGCGCGGAGGCGATCGAGTGCGCGTTGAAGCTGGCGCGCTATCACACCAAGCGGCAGAACGCGATTGCGTTCTTCGGAGCGTTTCATGGACGCACGATGGGGGCGCTGTCGCTGACGGCGTCGAAGCCGCAGCAGCGGCGGCGATTTGCGCCGCTGGTGCCAGGAGTGACGCACGTGCGATATCCGGACATTTACCGAGGATGCGTGGGCGGGCAGCAAGAGGCGGAGCAGTTCGCTCTGAGCTGCGCGCGGTTCATCGAAGAGAAGCTGTTCAAGACCACGCTGCCGCCGGAGGAAGTGGCGGCGATCTTCGTCGAGCCGGTGCAGGGCGAGGGCGGATACGTGGTCGCTCCGACGAACTTCATGCAGGAGCTGCGGAGGATCTGCGATCGTCACGGCATTCTGCTGGTCGTTGACGAAGTGCAGAGCGGCATCGGACGCACCGGCAAGTGGTGGGCTGTTGAGCATACCGGGGTCGAGCCGGACATCGTCTGCATGGCGAAGGGCATTGCGTCGGGCATGCCGCTGGGCGTTACGATGAGCCGCGCGGAGATCATGGACTGGGTTCCGGGATCGCACGCTTCAACTTTCGGCGGAAATCCTGTTCGCCATTGCGGCGGCGCTGGCCACGCTGGATGTGATCGAGAAAGAACATCTGCTCGAGAACTCGGCAAAAGTTGGGAATCACATTCTGGCGCGGATGGCGGATTGGCCCTCGCGGCTGAAGCTCGTGGGCGATGTCCGGGGACGCGGGTTGATGATCGGCGTGGACATCGTGAAGGATAAAGTTACGAAAGAATACGGCGCCGTCGAACGCGACCGCATTGTCGAGATGGCGTTCGAGAAGGGGATCCTATTCCTCGGGTGTGGGCCTAGCACGATTCGGCTGTGTCCTCCGCTCGTCGTGACCAAGGAAGAGGCTGACGTCGCTGTCGATGTGCTGGAGGAATGCATCGCGGCCGTTGGAAAGGACGTCTAGATTTCGCTAGTACGACGCTAACGGCATTTCACCACAGAGGGCACTGAGGTACACGGAGGAAAACCTTTGTGTTACTTCGTGTCCTTTGTGGTTATTGATTTTGGGGCTTACTTTACGACCACATCGACTTCGCCGTGCTTCTCGACTACCTGGATTCGGACGGGGCCGGAGTCGCGTTCCATGAAGAGGCTGAGGCGGCAGTCTTCGATGCGCAGATCGCGAATCGAGAGTTGCGGGATGCCTTGCGGCAAAAACGGGCGATCGAAGATTACTCGTCGATTTTTGGCGTCGATGGTGATGCCGAGGCACGCTTGCAGCAGCATGAAGACCGCGCCGGCGGCCCAGGCTTGCGGGGAGCAGGCTACCGGGTAAAGCGTCGGGCCCTGACCTGGACGGCGGTCGACTCCGCAGAAGAGTTCGGGCAAGCGCTGGAGTTCAACTGAGCTGCTTAGATCCAGCAGGCTCATGAGAACGCGTCCGGCAAACTCGCGGAAGCCGTAGCGCGCCATACCCGCAGCGATGATGGCATTGTCATGCGGCCAGACGGAACCGTTGTGGTACGAGAGCGGGTTGTAGCGGGCCTCATGACATCCGACGGTGCGAATGCCCCATCCGCTGAAAAAATCTGCGCTGACCAAGGTGTGAGCAACCAGGTTCGCCCTCTCGGGACTGACGATGCCGGAGAAGAGGCAATGTCCCGGATTGGACGTCCGCACGCGGCACGGTTGCTTGTGGCCATCCAAGGCCAAGGCATAGGTCGAGATTTCGTCACACCAGAAGGCTTCCTCGAAGTGATGCTGCAGTTCGGCGGCTTCACTTTCCAAAGATCGTTGGCGTTGCTGATCGTTCCAGGCCGCATAGATTTTCGCCGCCGCCATTTTGGCGGCATAGACGTAGCCCTGCACTTCGCACAACGCAATCGGTGGATCGGCGATGGTTCCGTCGACGTGAAAGACGGAGTCGTTGGAATCTTTCCATCCTTGTTGCACCAGGCCTTTGTCGCTGTGAGGCGCGTATTCGACGAAGCCGTCGCCATCGACGTCGCCGTAGCGGTCGATCCACTCAAGAGCCAAATCGATGTGGGGGCGCAGGTGCTCGAGGAACTTCAGGTCTCCGGTGTAATCGAAATAGCACCCGGCGAGGATCAGGAAGAGTGGCGTACTGTCGATGCTGCCGTAGTAGCGGCCGAAAGGGACTTCGCCGAGGTTGGCCATTTCACCGCGCCGGGTTTCGTGGATGATCTTGCCGGGCTGCGCTTCATTCTTCAGATCAATTTCCGTGGCCTGGGTGGAGGCCAGGAATTGCAGGACGCCCTTTGCAATCTGAGGAGCGATCCAGAGCATCTGCAGGGCAGTGATGATGCCATCGCGGCCGAAGACGGTGCTGAACCAGGGCACTCCGGCGTAGGGATAATTCGTCTCCGGATTCCCGAGGGTCATCATCTCGACATCGGCGAGGGAGCGGCGGAACCAGGAGGTCAGGCGGTCGTTGGAGCTGGAGATTCTGCACAGATGGGACGACGATGCCTTGAGTTCACTCTCGGCTCCGGCCATGGCGCGGGCGTATCCAATAGAGCGATGCTGGCTCTGAGGATTGCAGTCGATCGAGAGATAAAAGCTCGCGGATTTGCCCGGGTCGAGAGATGCTTCAAACTGCAGATTGGAAGGAGTAATTGCGATGGGGGCAGGATCGGCATGGATGCAGGTGCGGCGCAGTTCGCGGTCGAGGCCTTCGTAGGCCATAAGGATCGAGTTGGCGGTGATCTCATCGTCGAGGCGGCGTCCGCGGCGTTCGCGGCGCATGCCACGGACTTCGAAGATGTCGGCGTAGTCGGCAGCGAAGGCAATCTGAATTGGCACGCGTAACGACGTCAGGCCATAGTTGATGATGCGGAGTTCTTCGTGGGCGACGTCGCGCCACAGGAAACGCGAGCGGACGATATGCAAGGTACCGCGCGGAACGGTGATGTTTAGATTCTCGGTTACATCGACGTTCGCCAGATCCGCGACGAATGCGAAATTGTCGGCCTTGACGTTCGAACTCAGCAGCAGGGGGCGCGCGTCCCACAGGCCGAGTACGAACTCGGAGAGATGGCGGCAGCCGCGGAAGAAGATGCCATGCTCGCCGAGGCCGAGAGGTTCGATGTCGCCGTAACGGTTGAAGACGGCGAAGCATTTACCGTATTTCAGTACTCGCGTTCGGTCCTCGGAAGGCGACGATCCGGCGGCTATGTAGTACTGCTGGGTGGTGCCAACTTCGTCCAACTAAGATCTCCGTCAGTGAGGGCGATGGATTCAGGTTCTCGTTTAATGATGCCATCGTAGATGTCCAGGTATTCCTGGGCCATGCGCTTCGCTGAGAAACGTTCCTCGAAGGCACGGCGGCATTTACGGCGGTCGATGGCAGAAAGGTTTTTCAATGCGGCGGCAGCCTCTTCAACATTTTGTACCAGAAAACCAGAGACGCCGTCCTCGATGATTTCTGGGACAGCGCCGAGCGGATAGGCAATGACTGGGAGGCCGCAAGCCATGGCTTCGATCATTACGATGCCGAAGGGTTCCGACCAGTTGATGGGGAACAGAAGCGCCGATGCATTGCCGAGAAACTCGTTCTTTTCAAGGTCGCTGATTTCGCCGACAAACTCGATGAGCTTGTGATCGAGCATCGGCTTTACATGAGATTCGAAGTACGACTTGTCAGCGCGGTCGACCTTGGCGGCGATCTTGAGCGGCATGCCCGCCCGTTTCGCAATTTCAATGGCTTGATCCACGCCCTTTTCCGGAGAAATGCGTCCCAGGAACGCAAGATAGTTTCCGGAATCAGACCGGGGGAGAAAAGTATCTTCTGGCATGCCGTGATGGACCGTGCCCTGCCAATTGATCCAAGGCAGTGGGTGGCGCTGAGCGTCGGAAATGGAGACGACGGGCATCTCGGCAAATTCGCGGAATAGCGGGACCAGATCAGGAATATCCAGGCGTCCGTGGAGCGTTGTGAGTTGCGGGAGGTCCTCTCTGCGGCTCATTGAGAAGTGCAGATAATCGATATGAAAGTGGACGATATCGAAATCATCTTTTCGTTGCAGGACTTGCTCAACTAGACGCACATGGTGAGCCAGGTAATCCCAGGCTTGGGGGTCAAGGCGCAAAGCTTTTGGGCATACGGGAACCAGGTGCGCATTGGTGAGCGAATCGCCGCTGGCGAACAGTGTTACTTCGTGGCCTCGACGGACCAACTCTTCCGTCAACCAGGACACGACTCGCTCTGTGCCTCCGTAAAGGCGAGGCGGCACGCTCTCGTAGAGTGGCGACACCTGCGCAATTCTCATTCGCACCTCGGGGGATCGATTTGCTCGTGCAGATGCGCCACATTCACCCTGTTTGAAAGTGAAGCGTGGCGTGCACGTGTCTGCATCCTCAACCAATCCGCATTCGTCTTCCGGTTCTGCATATACAGAACCCGCGGAGATATCACTCACAACAGGATAGGTTGCGCTCTTAGTGCTCACAATAAGGTGTTCCCTGCAAGGGAAGAGCGATGAGCAATGAGCAGTGAGCAATAAGCGATGAACGATGAGCGATGAGAAATTACCAGTTTTGCTCATCGCTCACAGCTCATCGCTCAATGGAGGGGACGGAGAAATCGGACTTTGCCTGGGTTTCTTTCCCCTCATAAGGAGTCGATACTCCACTGAGTTTTGCTAATGAATCGACATCTTTTCATGGGCGAGATAGAGCAATCCAATCCGAGCGACGGGGTCGCTGAAGAAATGGCGCTGCATCGCCCCGTGAGTGATCGCGTTGTCGAGCGCGGCCATGATCATGGATTGGTCGAGCACCAGCCGGCGATGACCGATCGAGCCAGTCATTGGATTGACGGCGTCATAAAAGCCTCCATCAGAGCTGTAGACGTCTGGGTATAGGGTCCGCAGGTTGACGATGTTCGAATAGGCTTCCTGCGGCAGAACAGAGAGCGCAAGGAACGACGCATGCGGTGACACCGTATCCTCGCTGGCGCATGCCCAACATTGTGACAACCCCAGGTTCGGGTGGCTTGAGTCCGCTCCGCCCCCAAAGTAGGGAAAGAGCAAACCCTCGACACCGAAGCCACCATAGCCGCCGCTGTCGTCTGCCGTGCTTGAAGGGGACATGCCCCAGACAGGATAGTGCAAGGCTTGGGTTGCATACTGAACCTGCACTTGCGCCCAACGAAGATCGTTTAGACCGAAACTCCGCGGTCCAAAGGTCGATTCAGGCATCACCAAGTTTGCCATCAAACCTTCGAACATCCCGCCAGCCCAAGTGGGAACGAAGGTGGTGGATGTTCCTGGGTATTCGTAGTGGCCCTCCCAAACGTTAAATGTCTTGCCGGACTGAAAGTCCGTGTAAGTGTGCCAATAGCCTTGCGCAGGCCACTGACCTATCCATGAGAAATCGGGATCCGTTTCGCACTGCTTCGGAGGTAATACGCGCCATGACCGCCACCACACGTCGCCAGGCATCTGGTGACGTCCCATCCCGATATAGATGGCGATGCGCGGGTCGCTGTACAAAGCTCCGTTGTGATAACCAGCAGGACCTTGGTTGGCGTAGTAGCCACCATACATCTGGCCGGTTGGCTGATTCGGGTTGGGGTCAGTCGGCGCGTTCACATTGCACCCGGGATGCTGATACCCACTGTCGTAAAAGAGGCCGAAATTCATAGGCTGTAGAAGGGCATCTACTTGCGGTCGCAACTCCGGTAAGGCTTGCCGAACCACGATGAGCCCAGAAGCGTACCAACCGTTATCCACGGCAGACAGAAAGTCACAGTTGTCTGTGTGGGGCGGCGGGTCGGCTGCGCAGTCAATGTCGTTGGGGTTGCGGATCTTGCGTCCGTTGGTCGTGTCGTACCACTGATACAGTAAGCCCTGGTAGCGATCCAGCGTGGCAACCTCGCTCAAGGTTGCAGTGACAAGCGCATCGGCCTTCGAACGAGAGATCAAGTTAAGGTCGTGGGCAGCGACAACTGCCCACAGGTACACGCCAATGTTAGACGCAGATGTGTACTGACCTTTGCTGCTCACCGGACCTCCGTCCGCCCAGGTAAGGTTATCCATGGGCAGGTTGGTGTTGGGATCGACGTCTGCGGCGTAGAACTTCCAGGTGTCCGCGGCGATGCTGTAGAGAACTGATTTGTGTCCATTATCGTCATCATCCGCCAGAACCGATGGCGGCATGAACAAGATGGACAAAATCGGGATGACTGCAGCGATGCAACCCATGGAAGAGGTGCGCGATTTCAGTCGTTTCATTTTTTCCTCCCGGACAGAGGCTGTCACACCTCACCTCGCTATGTGGACCCAGATTTTGTCGCGGTAAACAGGAGCTTCGGAGGACAGCGTTCCGCGGACACCCTAGCCGCGAACTGGCGATGCTGTCAATCGGGAAACTACCGTAGTACCTAGCCGACCCCGCAGATTTTGCAGCCGTCTGTGGTTGCTACCCGTCCATGCTCGTCACGAGCGACCTCGGGATCGAGGAGATCTACGCGCTCACAGTGAAGTGGCCGTAAGCCGGCTCACTACCTCAAAAAGGCAGCAATTGGCGACGGATTAACGGACGATTCGGAAACGATAACTCCCTAAGTAGCTCTTATGGGTTTCCCCTAGTTTTCCCGTTTCAGAACGGCTGAGGTTTTCCTGCCTCTATTGTGCGGCTCGTCACAGTCGGTGATCGAGAGGCTGCCGTAACTCTGCGGACAATATGTCTACGGGACGGTGGGCGCGGGCGGTGGTGCGCTTTCTGGATTTTCTGGCAGGACAATTTTCGGCCGGAAAGCCACCAGCATCCGAACATTTGCAAATCGGTGCGAGGGGAGAGGAGGACGCTTACTTCCAGTTACGACGAAAGGGTTACGTGATCGTAGCGCGTAACTATCGTTCGCCGCGCTGCCACGGGGAGATCGACTTGATCGGATGGGAGGGCGACATCCTGTGTTTTATTGAGGTTAAAACGCGAACATCGCACGAAGTGAAAACTGCCGAGGCGGCGGTAGACCGACACAAGAGACGGGAAGTCGCGGAGGTGGCGCGGGAATATCTAAAGAGGTCACCACTTCAGTGCCAGTGGCGCTTCGATATCGTGAGCGTATACTATGACCGTCGTAGTTCCCGCCCGCAGGTCGAAATCTTTCGAAACGCCTCTTTGGCGGCGAAAATATAAAATTTACGCAATATCCAGGGAAAGGATGTAGGGAGTGCCGGAGCTTAGAAAAGATCCTATTGTTGGCCGCTGGGTGATTATTTCGACTGACCGGGCGAAGCGCCCCACCGATTTTGCTCGGGAGAATATGAAGATCAAGGGGGGATTCTGTCCGTTCTGCTACGGGAATGAGGGCAAGACGCCTCCTGAGATTCAGGCTTATCGTCCGAACCCGAACGGGGGGCCGGCGCCGCAGCGGGACATGCCGGGATGGACGGTGCGAGTGGTTCCCAATAAATTCCCCGCGCTGGGAATCGAGGGCACTCTGAACCGGCAGGCTGAGGGGATGTTCGATCGGATGAATGGCATCGGGGCGCACGAGGTGATCATCGAGACGCCGGATCACACTGCGAGTCTTGCGAGTTTGCCTCCGAAGACGGATTGAAGATGTGTTGTGGACGTTCCGCGATCGTATTCTCGATCTGAAGAAGGACCGGCGGTTCAAATATATTTTGATTTTCAAGAATCATGGCGAAGCGGCGGGAGCTTCGCTGGAGCACTCGCACTCTCAACTCATCGCGTTGCCGATTCTTCCCATCAACGTCACCCAGGAACTGGAAGGGGCGAAGCAATACTTCCTCTATAAGGAACGTTGTGTGTTTTGCGACATTATCGCGCAGGAGATGGATGGCGGGTCGCGCGTGGTGGCAGAGAATGATAAGTTCCTGACACTCGCGCCGTACGCGCCGCGGTTTCCATTTGAAACCTGGATTTTGCCGAAGCAACATGAATCGGCGTTCGAGAACTCGTCGTCGGCCATGTTTGAGAACCTGGCGCGTGCGCTGAAGAACCTGCTGGTACGGGCGGACCGGGTGCTCGACAATCCCCCGTACAATTTGGTGATTCATACTTCGCCGGCGCAGGATCCGACGAACGATCACTATCACTGGCACATTGAGTTCATGCCGAAGCTGACCAAGACGGCGGGATTCGAGTGGGGGACGGGGTTTTATATCAATCCGACGCCGCCGGAAGAGGCTGCGAAGTTTCTGCGAGAGGCGAATGTCGAGGAGCCGGCGGCGGTTCCGATCGGCTGAGGGGGCTTAACTCGTGGCCGGTGACATCAGGGACTAAAGCCCGATCCTCAATGGCGTTCTTACGGCGCGGCTGAAGCAGCGCCCTTTCAAATCAGAGCGCGGGGACAGGATGGCCTTGCGACAGCCCGCAAGGATTCCGGCGCTACGCTTCGTAATGAAAAAAGGGGCACGGTATAAACCGTGCCCTTTCCATTTGGCCGGAGAGAGAGGGGCTTTGTGAGCCCGAATTAAGAGAGCATAGGATATGTGGGCGGGGTTGGTTGTCATCGGGATGTAAAAACTTTGTATGTTGGTGTACCACGAAAGGCAGGATTTGCATGAGGTTCTGCTGGATTCCCTTACTGCTGGTGGGCTGGGCGGGCGCTGCAACGACTCCTTCTAATCTAGTCACGAATATTCCGGGACGGACCACGGTGAGCCTGGACGGGGCATGGCATGCGATTGTGGATCCGTTTGAGAACGGCCAGCAGCGGGGATTCTTTCGCGATGATAAGCCGAAGGATAAGAGCGATCTTGTGGAGTACAGCTTCGACCTGTCGCCGGTTCTGAATGTGCCCGGAGATTGGAATACGCAGCGCGAGGCGTTGATGTTTTATGAAGGGCCGGTCTGGTACCGGCGGGAGTTCAGTTATCACAAGCGAGAGGGCACGCGGGTGTTTGTCTATTTTGGTGCGGCGAACTACCGAGCGGCGGTTTATCTGAATGGCGAGAAGTTGGGCGAGCATGAAGGAGGTTTTACGCCCTTTGATTTTGAGGTTACGTCATATCTGCGCGACGGCGGCAACTTCCTGATTGTGGAGGTGAACAACTCGCGGCGATCGGACGGCGTGCCGGGGATGAAGTTCGACTGGTGGAGCTATGGCGGGATCACGCGAGATGTGACGCTGGTGGAGGTGCCTGAGGCGTTTATTCAGGACTACTGGGTGCAGCTGACGCATGGCTCGCAGAACGAGATTTCCGGATGGGTGCAGTTGAATGGGGTGAAGACTTGACAGAAAGTTACGCTGGAGATTCCGGAAGCGCACGTACGCGAAGCTTCAGCAGCCGGATTGGGCGGGCTTCAGTTTTCGTTTCGCGGCGAAGTTGGAGTTGTGGTCCCCGGAGCATCCCAAGCTCTATGACGTAATCCTCACCAGTGGCGGGGAGACGGTTCGCGATCAGATTGGATTTCGGACGATTGAGGTTCAGGGCGCGAAGATTCTGCTGAACGGAAAGCCGATTTTCCTGCGCGGGATCTCGATGCATGAAGAGGCGCCATTTCGAGAGGGGCGCGCTTTCAGTGCGGAAGATGCGCAGACGTTGCTGGGATGGGTGAAAGAGTTGGGATGTAACTTCGTGCGGTTCGCGCACTATCCGCATAACGAGAATGAGATTCGGCTGGCGGATCGGATGGGATTGCTGGTCTGGTCGGAGATTCCGGTGTATTGGGATATCGACTGGTCGAATCCGGCGACGCTAGCGAATGCACAGTCGCAACTTCGCGACATGATTGCGCGCGATCATAACCGGGCGGCGGTGGTACTGTGGTCGCTTTCGAATGAGACTCCAGTCAAGCCGGAGCGGCTGGCCTTTCTTAAGCAGCTTGCGCAAGACGCGCGGGAGTTGGATTCTACGCGGCTGATTACTTCGGCGCTGAACCACACTGACAACACGGCGGCGGATGAGCGCACGCTCAGCGATCCGCTGGGAGAGGTGCTGGACGTGGTCGGGCTAAATGAGTATTTGGGATGGTACGGCGGACGTCCGGAAGATGCCGACAAGTTGCAGTGGAAGGTGAACTGGAACAAGCCGCTGATCGTGAGCGAATTCGGCGGCGGCGCGCCCTACGGGCGGCACGGCGACGCAGATGAGCGCTGGACCGAGGAGTATCAGCAGAACCTTTATCAGCACCAGCTTGGGATGGTGGAGCGAATGCCGAATTTGGCCGGACTCAGTCCGTGGGTGCTGATGGATTTTCGCTCTCCGCTGCGGATGTTGCCGGGGGTGCAGGACTATCACAACCGCAAGGGGGTGATTTCGAATCGGGGGCAGAGGAAGCTGGCGTTTTATACACTGCAGAAGTTCTACGCGAAAATTGCGGAGGGGAGCCGTGGCGGGCTCTCAAAAGCATTAACCACTAAGGGCACGATACACGAAGGATGAGCCTTACGCTTGCGTCCGGTCTTGGTACTCTTCGTGCCACGCCATTTGAATAGCTTCTAGCTTGCCTTCGTTGGAGGCTTTGGGATCTCCGCCGAAATCGGGGAGTTCGGTCACGTAGCGGTGCAGGTCGGTGAAGCGGACCGCGAGCGGGTCGAGGTCGGGGTGAGTTTCGGAGAGTTGGATGCCGAGGTCTTCGGCATCGTCCCAGGTTAGTTGCTTCGACATCTAGTGCTCCTCGGAAATGTAGTTTCTGTTCCACGCGGGAATTTCGACGACCACTTTTCCGGGCTTGGTGATCTGCGCCTGACAGCCGAGGCGTGAGTTTAGCTGGAGGTCGGCGGCCATGTCGAGGCGGTCGGCTTCGTCGTCGTCCATCTGGGAAAGATTCTCGGCACCTTCTTTTACCCACACGTGGCACGTGGTGCAGGCGCAGTTGCCGCCGCAGGCGTGATCGAGCGTGATGCCGAAGTTCAGGGCGATGTCGAGAATAGATTCTTCCTTACCGTGATCTTCGTAGGGAAGTTTTCCGTGCTCGAATGTCACGGTCTTGCCTTCGGGTAAGAAAGTGATCTGAACCGTGTTTTCGCCCGGGGCTTCTGCGGTCAACGTGCCTGCTCCTTGTGTCTTTTCTTCAGCCATGACTGCTCCTAGATTTCCTCTGTGATCCTCTGTGTCCTCTGTGGTCAAAATCTTTCACCACAGGGACACAGTGAATCACAGGGTTACTCGAATTCTGCTTTCGCCATGGGATGAGGCGCGGTGGGGCCTTCGCCCAGGTCGGTCTCGTCCATGGTCTTGCCCTTCAGGGCGCTTGAGACCGCTGTGTCCATCATCAGTTCGGCCAGGCGCGTTGTGCCGTGGTTCAGGGCGTCGATTGCTTTGCGGATCGCCTGATAGTCGTCTTCTTTGTTGACCGCGGCCAGGGCTTTTTCCATCTTGGCGATCTGCTTCTTCTCGTCGGTTCTGAGATGTCCCCAGGCCGGGCTCTTCTTGCCTTTTTCCAGGGCGGCGAGGATTGTCTCGGTTTCGTTGCGCGCTTCGATCAGCTGGCGCTTGCGGAAATCTTCTTCGGCATTGTCGAAGGAATCGAGAATCATGCCTTCGACCTGCTCGTCGGTCAGGCCGTAGCTGGGCTGGACCTGGATCTCAGCTTGCTTGCCGCTGCGCTGTTCGCGGGCGGAGACGTTGAGGATGCCGTTGGCATCGATCAGGAATTTCACCTCGACGCGCGGGATGCCGGCGGCCATCGGGGGAATACCTTTCAGATCGAAGCGGGCGAGCGAGCGGCAGTCTTTTGCTAATTCGCGTTCGCCTTGCAGGACGTGGATCGCGACGTTGGCCTGGCCGTCGATCTGCGTGGTGTAGAACTGCGTGGCCGAGGCGGGGATGGTCGAGTTCCGCAGGATGATCTTGTCGGTGACGCCTCCGGCTACCTCGATGCCTAGCGAGAGCGGAGTTACATCGAGCAGGAGCATGTTCTCGGTGGCTTCGGATCGCCGGCGAGAATGTTGGCTTGCACCGCAGCGCCGAGAGCGACGACCTCATAGGGGTTGAGATCGGTGTGCGGCTCGCGGCGGAACATTTCTTTTACCAGCGCGCGAACTTTCGGGATTCGCGTGGAGCCGCCGACTAAGACGACTTCATCGATCTGCGCGGGTTTCAGGTTTGCGTCTTTCATCGCCTGCTTACAGGGGCCGACGGTGCAATCGATGATGGGCTGAATCAGTTGCTCGAATTGCTCCCGGGTGATTTCGCGCAGGTAGCGCTTGCCTTGGGGAAGCGCGATATCAAGTTCACTGACGGCTGCGAGGACAGGGTGATCTTGGATTCAATTACCGACTTGCGGATCGCTTGCACGGCTTCGGCGTTGCGGCGGAGATCGATTTTGAGGTCACCCTGGATGTCCGACGAGGGCGATGGTGATGAGCAGGTTGTCGATATCGTCGCCGCCCAGGTGCGTGTCGCCGTTGGTAGCGATGACTTCGAAGATGCCGTCGTGCAGTTTGAGGATGGAGATGTCGAAGGTGCCGCCGCCTAGGTCGTAGACGGCGACAATGCCGTTGTCTTTCTTCTTGTCGAGGCCGTAGGCAAGCGATGCGGCTGTCGGCTCGTTGACCAGGCGGAGGACTTCGAGACCGGCGATCCGTCCCGCGTCTTTGGTGGCC
>CAVUOS010000007.1:0-172073 GCA_963743105.1 Terriglobia bacterium | reverse complement strand
TTGAAGTCTCCCACGGCGACGGAACTGGCGACCCCCGTAACGTCGTAGCTGACCGGTGCCTGAAACGTGCCGTCCCCATTTCCCAGAAAGACGCTTGCCGAATCAGCACTGTTAGCGCCCGCGACGACTAAGTCAGGATCGTGATCGCCGTTGAAGTCTCCGGCAGCCACATGCGAGGGGTACCAGTTGAGCGACACCGTAGAAACTGGTTGGAACGTTCCATCCCCATTAGCCAGAAGCAGGCCGATTCCTCCAGGTTGCCCAGTGTCGTAGTCCCCGTGAAAGGCAACGGCCAAATCCATTTTATTGTCGAGGTTCAGGTCCACGACTGTGATGGACACTGGGTTCAGGCCGATGTGGTAGTTCACGGCGCCCTCGAAGGTACCATCGCCCCTGCCCAGTAGAATGCTGACGTCGTTGCCGACACTATTCGCGACGGCCAGATCCAGTTTGCCATCGTTGTTAAAGTCTCCCGAGGCCACGGGTCCGGGCCCGGATCCAACTGCGAAATCCACCGGGCCACCGAAGGTAATTTGCGCAGTTCCGCTCGGCGGAGTGAGTAGCCAGACGGCAATCAGCACAGCCGTCGCAATGAATTTCGAATCGAAGAGACCTACAACAAACTCGAAGTAAGGCATCAATTGACCTCTTTCTGGCGTTTTGAGATTGATCGCTATCGGGGAAGCTGGCGGCGGAACGTTCCCTTGGTATTCGCCACGCGCGCCTGCCTGAGATTCGCGTCTCGAGGTCCACCCCTGGACCTCACCCCAGGATGCGTGTTGTTATCGCAGATGCCTGAAGGCGAGTAAATCCTGGACATCTCTCCTGAGGTGCTCATGTGTCTCTCACGCGCGGTCGGAGTGAGAGTTTCCGGGCTATGGGCTGCAAGCCGCTGGTGCTAAACTCTGGTGGCTGCTTGGGGGCTTGAATGGGGGGTAGCCGATCCTCGTCCGACCTAGTTCGCTTCGCGGGTTTCGAACTGGACCCGCAAGCCGGAGAACTGCGCAAGGATGATGGAACCCGGATCCGGCTGCAGGAGCAACCTTTTCAGATTCTCCGAATTCTGCTGGAACAGCCCGGCCGGATCATAGCTCGTGAAGAACTCCGCCAGAAAATCTGGCCGTCCGACACGTTCGTTGACTTCGACCACGGTATAAACAATGCCGTCAAGCGGTTGCGGGAGGCTTTGGGGGATACAGCGGAAACCCCGCGCTTCATCGAGACGCTGCCACGTCGGGGCTATCGGTTCTTGCACAGCATCACTCAAGCAACCGCGGAAGCTTCGATAGCGGTGCTGCCGTTCCTGAATCTCAGCGCCGATCCTGAAAACGAATTTTTCTGCGACGGCACAACCGAAGAGATTATCAATGCCCTGGCTCATATCAAGAACCTTCATGTGGTTGCGAGAACTTCTTCGTTTTCCTTCAAGGGAAAACACGTGGATTTGCGTACGGTGGGCCAGCAGCTCAACGTGCGAACCGTGCTGGAGGGTAGCATCCGTAGATCAGGGGACCGCCTCAGGATTACGGCCCAGTTAGTGAATGCGGAGGACGGGTACCATCTTTGGTCCGAGAAGTATGACCGGGAAATGAAGGACGTGTTCGCAGTTCAGGAAGAGATTGCGAACTCAATTACGCAGCGTTTGGAAGTAAGCCTGGATTCGGGGCGGCAACCCTTATTCCGAGCGGGTACGGGCAACCTCGAGGCCTTCAAGCTATACCTGCAGGGGCGCGCGCTGTTCTTTCAGAGAGGGGTGCGCCTGCTTCCCGCTGTAGAGTGCTTCAAGAAGGCGATCGCTCTGGATCCAAAGTACGGATTGGCGTGGTCAGGGCTGGCGGACGCCTACAACTCAGTGGGCTTCTACGGGCTTGCCAAGCCTGAGGACTGCCTCCCGCGTGCTAAGGAAGCGGCTCAGCAGGCTATCGAACTCGACCCCTCTCTCGCTGAAGGACATGCGTCCTTGGCAGTGTCCCACCTGACCTATGATTGGGACCGTTCGAGCGCCGAGCGCGAGTTTCTTCGCGCGTTCGAGTTGAAACCCCAGATCTCATTGGCGCGATCCCAGTATGGGTTGTTCTATCTTCAATGGTCGGTGGGGCGATTTGAAGACGGGTTGGCACAGGCCGAGCAGGCCGTCCAGAACGATCCGCTCTCGGCATGGGCCAGAGGGATGCTCGCGGTGACCTACATCGCGATTGACGCCAACAAGTGCGTGGAGACGGCCTTGGAGACACTCAAAATTGAGCCCGACTCCTACCTTAGTCGTTGGGCTCACATCACCGGACTCAACGCACTTGGTCGCTTCGCAGAGGCCGTGGAGTTAGGAGAGGTGGCCCTCAGGATGTTCGGCAGACCGCTGTGGATTATGGCATCCCTTGCTCGATCCTACGCCCAACTGGGGAAGCGCGAAGACTCCCGGGCGCTGTACATGGAGCTCCACTGGAGGGCAAAACGGGAATATGTCGCACCCCTCTTCCTGGGTGTGGCGGCCTGCGCAGCTGGGGAACAGGACGAGGCGATTCGACATGAGCAAGAGGCTCACGCCATTGGCGATCCGACATTGATTGGCGCTAGGTATTGGCCGGATCTTGCGGAATTGCGCGAAGACCCACGTTTCCAGGAGATTTTGAGGTGCAGGGGATGGACGTAGCGCGACCCCCGCGCTTTCGGGACACTCTGTGCGCCTGAACTCACCGGCTTGAAGTAGTCTTAAACTCCTTCATTTTCCAGGCTGTTGCCTGTAAGCGACGGATGCTAAACTCTTTTGGCTGCTTGGGGGCTTGAATGGAGGGCTTTCGATCCTCGTCTGACCTCGTTCGCTTCGCGGGCTTCGAGCTGGACCCGAAAGCCGGAGAACTGCTCAAGGATGATGGAACCAGAATCCGGCTGCAGGAGCAACCCCTTCACATTCTCCGGATTCTGCTGGAACATCCGGGCCGGATCATAGCGCGCGAAGAGCTGCGCCAGAAAATCTGGCCGTCCGATACTTTCGTTGATTTCGATCACGGTATAAACAACGCCATCAAGCGGTTAAGGGAATCGCTGGGAGACACCGCCGGAACACCACGTTTCATAGAAACTCTGCCAAGGCGCGGATATCGTTTCATTGCCGCCATCGAAGAGGCGCCTTCCAAAATCGCGAGGCGGTATTGCTCCGCTCGACTCCATCGCGATTCTTCCCTTCGAGACCGCCAGTTCCGATCCGGACATGGACTATCTGGCAATCGGAATTCCGGGAAGCATCATTCATGGGCTCTCGCAAATTCCCAATCTCCGCGTGATCTCGTGGCGCACCGCAGCCAGTGAAAGCAGTCGCCAGAGCGATCCTTTGGCAATCGGCCGAGAACTTTGCGTGAGAGCGGTATTGACCGGAAGAATCTGGCAACGGGCAAATAAGTTGCGATTGCATGTCGATCTGTTGGATACGGCGAACGGGGAGGAGATCTGGGGAGATCAGTATGACAGCGACCTTACGGAACTCTTCGCCGTGCAGGACAGCATATCTCGCGAAGTTTCCCGCAACCTGCGCCTGAAGATGACCGGCGAGGCCGAAGAACGTTTAGTCAAGCGATACACCGAAAACATAGAGGCCTACCAATTGTACGTGCGTGCTCGCAGGTGGTTGGACAAGAGAAGCGCTGAAGGATTCAGACGCGGAGTCGAGTACCTGCAGCAGGCGATACAGAGGGATCCCGAGTACGCCCCGGCGCATGCCGAATTGGCACAGTGCATGTCGATCCCGTGCTACTACGGCGTGCTTGATCCCAACGTGGCCTACCCGAAAGCCCGGGCTTCGGCGCTTCGGGCATTGGAACTGGATCCTCTTCTCGCTGAAGCTCACGCGGTTCTGGGTCTGATTCTCCAGACCTATGACTGGAACTGGGCATCCGGAGAGAAGGAATACAAGCGTGCGATTGAGCTCAATCCTAATTATGCCACTGCGCATTACCACTACTCCTACTTCCTGGCTGAGCTGATGCGCTTTGATGAAGCCATTCGTGAAGCCACCGAAGCCCTGAGCCGCGACCCCATGTCTGCACTGCTCAATGCCGCATTAGCGTTCGTTCTCATGCTTGCGCGTAAGTACGACGATTGCATCACACAAGCGCTGACGACGATTGAGATGGATCCCACTATGACTCTTTCCTATATGGTTCTGGGCATGGCCTATGAGCAAAAGGGACAGCAATCGGCCGCGATTGAAAACTACGAAAAGGGCATAGCTCTGGGGGGGATGATTTCCTATCAGAAAGCCTTGATCGGGCACGTCTACGGGCAATCCGGAGAGGGCGCGAAAGCGTCCAAGATCCTGCAGGAGTTGGAGGAGCGTTCCAGCACGACATACGTTCCCTCCATGGCTTCCGCTTTCGTGTATATCGGTTTGGGAAAATACGATCAGGCCATCGGAGCTCTGGAGAGAGCATGTGAGAATCGCGAGACTAATCTGGTGTTTCTCAAAACCTGGCCGTATCTGGACCGGCTTCGCGACGATCCGAGATTTCAGAACATTGAACGTCGAGTTGGGCTCCGGGCGTAGCCTCACGCAAGAATTCGATGATTGGAATCGATACCAAACCGCGACACCTGATTCACTTCGGCGAGTTGAACTCGACGACATCGCTGGAGAGCTGCGCCGCATGGATCCTGTTCATGCGCTGAGTTGATCTGAGCGGGAGTTGAGTTGAGCTGGCCTGCGTTGTGTTCAGCATCGTGAACAGCTGTTCCCAGGTGGGACACTTTTTATGCGGAAGTAGCTAACCCCGTCAAACTCTGCGGGGGTATGTGTATGTGATGTCGAAATGTACACATTTGCGAGGTGGGTGATTTCAGGGCGGAACAGCTCTTGATCCAGTCTCAGATCAGATCAACGCAACTCAACCCGGATCATCGTCCCTCGTTGTTATTCGGGGCGTGGCGCGCGGGGGCGCTGAGTGGAGATGGGTGAAGGTTGCGTTGGTGCGGAGTGCGTGTGGATTTTGACTGTACTCGCCCCCGTTTTCGTCAACTATACGGTTTTCAACTTCCCAGCCTGCGTTCGCCCCGTGGAACCCGTTGTGCAATTTTGATCAGCTTCCGAGAGTGTTAAAGGGAATAATCACTGGAATTCGGGCTCCGCCGCTCAGGAGGAATTATGTGGCCCCTTTCCGATCATTCTCGACAGATGGCGCTTCAGCATTCCCAACTTCAATCGGTGGTTCTACAACGCACCGCCGAACTACAGAACTTGTCGCAGCGGCTTCTCAAAGTGCAGGATGAGGAGAGACGCAAGTTGTCTCGTGATCTGCACGACAGCACCGGTCAAACATTGGCAGCTCTGAAAATTAGTGTTTCTTTTCTTGAGGAACACTGTAAGCAAGACCCATCCACCATGCTTTTTACCTCCGAGGTTGCGGCCTTGGCGGATCAGGCCATCGAAGAAATTCGCACCATGTCTTACCTGTTGCACCCACCACTGCTGGATGAGGTCGGCTTTGCTTGTGCAGCGGAGTGGTACGTCGAGGGCTTCGCCAAGCGTGCCGGGGTCAACGTAAAGTTGGATATCGCAACTACTCAACCACGACTTCCCATCGGGATAGAGATTGCTCTTTTCCGTGTCCTCCAGGAGTGCTTGACGAATGTACACCGCCACTCTGGCGCTTCGGAGGTTAGCGTCTGCTTTTATCACCAACTGAAGAGGATAGTTCTGGAAATACGAGACGATGGGTCCGGCATCCCGGCAGAGCGGCTGGCTCGACTTCGCGAAACAGCAGCGGAAACGGGGGTCGGCCTGGCTGGAATGCGCGAGCGTATGAACGAATTGAACGGCAAACTGGAAATAGAATCGGATAGTCATGGAACAACCATGCGGGCCATCGTTCCACGCTCCGCAACAACTCCATCCGGTCTGCTCGGTGATCGCCAGCAAGGGATGGTATCCTCCATTCCGAGAGGCCCGCAGTTACTTCCAGCTTGCTGTATTTGCTGTAGCCCAGTTCTCCTGGAAAACAGTAAGACTGACGAGTACGGGCAGGCTGTTCACGAGGAGTGCTATGTTTCTAAGATCTGCTCGGAGTCCGAGTTTCTCAAAGACCGTGCACCTACGCCGGCCTCAGCAAACAAGGATGCGATTTACCAGCCTCGCCAAGCCACGATGCCAATGGACAGACCACGGCATTCCGAAGCGCTGGCGACATTGCTCATGCAGCCAAGGAAGAGCATTGCTTGGCACAAGCGGCTGTGGAACGGGGACTTGGCAGCGGTTATTACCGTCCTTGTGTTGACTTGCTGGATTGTCTACGGCGACCGTCACCCAAGTTTGTTGTGGGGATCTTTAGAGCTGCAACGGGTGGATAACATCGAGGAGCAGGTACCCCTGCGACCCACAAAGACTGTGCTCGCCGAAAACAGCTCCACGTTTCGGACCATGCCAATTGCCGTAGAAGACGCGAGAACTGCCACCCTCCTCCATGCGGTGGTGCCGGTGATCAACGTTGTTCACTTCGGAGACGATGTGACGGTGCGCTATTTCACGCCCAAGCCAGCACCGGATCCGGAATCCGTCGGGCAATATCAAGTCCTTAATATCGGCGAAGATGTGACGGTACGCTATTTCGCATCCGTCGTTCGTAATACCAAGACTAAGACCGGATCGCGATTCATGCCCGTTAGATGAGTTGTTGAAAATCCCGTTTCCCTTACTGAGGTCAGCAAGTGCAAATAGCAGTCGGCACGTCACCGAACATTTGTTAAAAAGTGTGCTGAATTGACCAGCCGATAGAAAGCTGTTCGCGTAACCTCGCTCTATTCGAAACAAGGATGCGGTCATGGGTTAACGGCGAGCAACCCGACATTCGACCCTCACGACCGCTTCAACTTTGAGTTCTTCCGGCTATGACCCGCTGTGGGTCTGGCCTTTTTGTCCAGCGCGTTGGAGTCAATGCGTTTAGCCCGGAGCGGCGTCTGTCGATCCGGAATCCAGGCTAATTTCGTTAGCGCAATTTTGTTTTTGCTCTTTTTCGCGTCGCGCAGGACTTTTCAACCGCCACTCTCGATTGCACTCACTAAAAAGAATGGCTGAACTCTTCAGAGTGTTTCAGCTTGATGTGCGCGCGGAACACCTGATCGAGTACTTCCCTGGTTTCTTTTTGCGTCTGTTGTCTATCGGCTTTGGCCTTTTCGACACAGATAGTCTCACGGCACTCGGAACACTTGCCGATGAGATGACTGGCGCGATCCATTTCGTCCTTGGGCCCAAGCCAACCCATGTCGGTCAATTCTGGTTTCTTCATACCCACAGTTTCCCACTTGCAGAACTATTTAGCTACCCCGATTCGCGGCAGATCTGGACCAATTGTGCTGGAAGATGATGAGTCTTCGCTGGTCAGTCTTGCTCATCCCCGCTGATTTAGGGACTGGTATCTGGGGCCGTGGCGTCATTGCTTTCGGCCCGAGTAGGCATCTTGGCGCTGAACAGAGGCAGTTAGCATGCACCTCAAGTGCTGAAAAATCTCTATTACGCTCAAAACCCCACCTGCGGGTATTCCTTAGCCTGCCGGTCGCTCGAAAAGCGCTTCACTCAAGCTGCGAAGTCGCGGTGTCCACTACAGAGAATGCTTCTGTCGTTGTCGTCTGCGTTCATACTCGCGAAATGTCGAGGCCTTCACGAGTTCACGACGGCTGATTTTGTCAATGATGCGTCTGCCAAATCCCTGCCTAATTAGTTTCCGAATACCGATGTTTCGGATCAACCGACTGAGGGAAAGACTCGGCTGAACTAGCGGTTCACGAGGCGCTCGGCTCGCCTTACGCGTGTACTCGATGGGAGTCTGACGCATTGCATCGAGATCGTCACCCTCCTCCCAGCGCCGATCAACTTCCTTCCGATGCGATGGTGCTTGCCTCCAATTACATGAGGCCTCAGCAGACGACCGCGTGTCTTCGGCTGGGATGGCTCGCCGTCTGGACCAAGGCTTTTTGACTCCGGGCGAGAGAAGTATCGGTGCAGAAGTTCCTCGAATGTCTCGACTATCGGACGCTCGCCAAAGTGGGGGAATCAAAACGGGTTCCCAGCCTGTATTCCGTGCGTCGTTTGGGTCGTTAATGTTGAAGCAAACTGAGTCAATCCACCTGCTTTGATCGGGTTCGAACCGCGTGACGAGCATGTAACGCTGCGGGTCGACATTCGCCGGTTGCCCGCCGCTCGCCAGAACGGGAACAAAGAAGAGATCGAACGGGCAAACCCGTTTCAATCGGTGTAGACGCTTTAGCAGACTGTGCGTGGTCACTGCCATACGCATCATTTGAGGCGTTTGAACCATGATGGCGGACTGTCATGCGTTCGATTTTGCGAATCCGGTTCTTGAGGACCTGTTGCTTGACTTCGTCGCTCGCTACAACCTGTTTCGAGCGTTCGTACTCGACTGTCTTGAATTCGACAAGGCTCAAGTCTTCGCCTTGCTCCCATCCGTCGTGCCACATCCGTAGGTCGTACCTGTTCGGAAGACGCACATTAGGACGTAAGATGTCAGCGGCGGAGGGAGCGGCGGATGGTGGTGGTCGCAGACACCGCCGGTTTGTTCAAAAAGCGCTAATACGCCTACAGGCGCACCGCTGACAGACGGTCGATGTCGTTCCACATTCCGTCCATGGTGCCCGTCGTTTGAGACTGTGGAAATAGATGAAATGTTTCAACTGATCCCGTACTGGTCCAGCAGATCACCATCTCTGTCCCCGTTTCAAACCAGAAACCGGTTGACTGCGGGGCTATAAGAGGCAGCTTGGTGGTCTTCGGATGATTCTTTACATACCCCGCGCGACCGTCTTCGTACAGGTAGTAATAGTATTCCTCACGCTTCCACGTGACCTTCCACCACCCGACCCTGGGAGAGTTGGCCAGCTGGTTGTCCTCAAACGGGAAATGCATGATGGTAACGAGCGGATGAGAGGGGTTACTGGCAGTCTCCCAATTCCTCAATTGTCCGGTGTTGGGATCTTTCTGGACCAGGTTGGGATTCTTGTCGAAATCGGGATGATTGATATAAGTGTGCATGGCGATCTTTTCATCGCCAAGGTAAAGGACAGAGTGATGAAGTATCTTGTCGCTTGTTCCGAAAGCGATCACATCCCCCGGTTTCAGAATGTTGGCCTGCATAATGCGCCGGGCGCGGTCTTTGTCGACCAGCTGGCAAAGAGTCTTAGCGCCGGCCTTCTGAAGGTTTCTGACCAGTTGGCCGACGTCGTTTGAGCCGACTTTGAGACCAGCCTTAGACAGGCACTCAGAGACGAAATGTGCGCAGTCGTTCAGGCCTGTATAACGCGGCTCGATGCCCCATCGTATATTGTCTTTGCCAGAATCGCGCCACGAACAGATAAAATGCCAGCCGCGAGTACCGTCTTGATTGTCGAAGTTATCGACCCTAAACAGCGTCTGCTTTCTAACGCCCAGTGCAGCCCGGGAATCGCTCTTCTCGACGAAGAAGAGTCCCTCGCTGACCGTGCTTGCGTTCGGCGTGCTGTATTTCAGGAACACCGCCATCCACTGGGATGGCTCCAGTTTGAAGTTCTTGTACTCTTCCTGGATGACGATACGTTTGTTTTTCGTCATGACCGAGCCGTCCTCGCAAATCTCGCTCCAGTAGCGATTGGCGTGTTGAATGGCTAGAGCCATATCGGCCATAATTTTTCCTCCTAAGGACAGCATCAAGTCAAGTCAACTCGCAGGCAAATGCGTGTCAAGGCAAACTGCGTATGTTCGCCGGTCGGAAGGGCCCGATTCTGCGCCGGCAAGTTTCCTTCGCGCTGACGAAGATGGAATTTCGCGGGACGATTAGGAAAGGAGCTTGCACGTCCCCCACTCGCAAGTCGCACGCCCACTCCATTCCCAACTCAACCGCTCGACATTTCGAGCCCGGGATGTAGCATTTTCGCCTCGGCAGGCATAACCCCGTCAAACTTTGGGGGATAGCTACCTTGACTGGAAAGAATGTCCCACCTACAGCATTCCGCTGGAGACGGGCCTTCCGTCTTGCACATTTCGCTCGGAGCACAAAATGAAAAGGTACGGAAGCTCTCCCAGCTCCGTACCCGTTCAAGATTAGCAAACTGTTGCTAGTGCAACTGTGCGAGCACGATTTCTTGTGAAGCGGGTACATTCTGGGCTCGCAATTCAGCTTCAGCTTTGCCTTCGGGGAACTGATAGGCAATCCTGCTGCCTGCGACGCGAATCCCCGACAAGAAGTACCGCTCTCCATACTTGTGGAAGATGAGCGCATTGCCGCCCGAGCCTTTTGTGGCGCTGACCGTCCGGGCCGTGGCGAACAATGCTATCTTGGCACCGTCATTGCGAATCATGAGGGTTCCCGCATTCAAGCCGGCTGGTTGCACGGCGCATTGGCCGGCGGGAATTACTGTGTTGCCGGCTCGAAATTGGAACGGGACCTTAGCCAGCATGCCATTGTCTGCTAACTGCGCCGATGCCAGGAGGGGCATCAGTATTACCACAATCGCCAACATCCGCGTTGCGTATTTCATAAGTCGCCTCCAGGATTGATTTGCTTGCATCGGGGAAAGTGAAGCGATTTTGAACGCGAAAGGGAGAAACGTCCATGGAGCCAGTCTGAAGCGGTATCAATTTATCTGAAGAACGGGGAATCTTACCTTGACAGGAAACCATGGCCAGACCAGAATTGTCGGGATCTCTGGGAAAGGCGTGGGGTATGCCGGAGACGAAAATCGTCTTTGCCGATTTCGAGTTGGACTTTGGCCGCTTTCAGCTATATCGCGCCGGGCAGCCCGTGCGCCTGGAAGGTCTTCCGCTACAACTGTTGATGTTCCTGGCCGAACACCAAGGCCAACTGATGACCCGCGAGCAGATCGCTGATTCCTTGTGGGGCAAGGATGTGTTTGTCGATGTCGAACAGGGAATCAACACCGCGATCCGCAAAATACGCAGAGCTCTGGAAGACGATTCGGTGCAGCCGAAATATTTGCAGACGGTGGTAGGCAGGGGGTACCGCTTCGTCGGTCCGTCCCGTGGGGAATCGCTGCCGGCGGCAGCCGGGGAAGGAAAAACATTTTCGGCCGAAGAATTGGGACGGGCTGTCATGGCGGCAGCCGGCTTAGAGCCGGGCGATCCCCCGACCGACTCCTAAGCCCGAACCCGTGCAAGAACGGACTGCGAGAGGGCACTGAAGCAGGATTAGCGGGGAGCAGTGACTTGGAAACAGCAGATTGAACTTCCGCCCGAGTCGGGCGGACCCTCTCCACTCCCGGTCTTCTTTGTCTTTTGTGCTCGGGCACGTCGATGGCTTAGCGCCTACAGCTTCCCGCTGGAGACCGGCATTCTCATCCCATCTGATTTCGACAGCTATCCCTTCCGAGATCAGAATCCTCAGCTTGCTTGACTGGAGATAGATAACCTCCGTGCGGTGCTCCGATGATGATTCCGCAAAAAATGGTTAAGGCTGCACTTCAACAGGCAACTGCGGAAAGCCTACGGAACACACGTTGCAGTGGAGCCTCCGCTAACGAAGGGGCGCTCCAATGTGCGGAAGCCGGCGAGTTCTTTGTCATCAGGCCGGAAGAGTGTCCACCCTGCACCGCTAACGGGGTGCTAGAGTCCTCGCCTGAGCCTCTTGTTTTGGATATGGCTTACTAAGGCAATGACTAGCATTGCGAGAATTATCGACGTGGTGAGAACAGGCAAAATCCAGTGTAATTGACTAGGTTCGGAGGAGCGATCCAGACCGGATGCAGCCATGCCAGACCGGGTGGTCGTTAAACTGTTTGCGGTGGCTGTGGCCGGAGGCGACGCGCCTTGTTGTGTCGCGATAGGGTCCACTCCGGGAGCGGAATTCGGCGCGAGACTCGAACTGGGGGAGACCTCGACTATGCTCGTCGCATTTCCTTCCCGCAAGTTTGGAGCTCCTACTTCCGCGCGAGCCCACTTCGTTAAAGCCGGCAGAATGTTCAACGACACCTTTCGGTAGGAGGCCTCGACGGCAACGGGATGCACCGAGTTAAGGTAAACCACCATGCGAGTGGTGGGTGGACTGGAATGGTTCAGTCCAATCCGAACTCGCTCGACTCCGTTTCTTCCTACCGGAATGTATTGCAGCCAGTGGCTGGGCGAGACGTTGGGAAAATCGGCGATCAGTCGATCTGGATTCTCGCCGAAAGTCAGAGTCGGAATGACCGACTCCGAGAGTTCGACATCGACGGAGACTTTGTTGCCGTTGGCCGCGACCCGCACGTCGCTGATCTCGTTGCGGTCCGGGCTGCGGAGAGGGGTGTCTAGCGTAACATGCTGAGCGAACGCAATATCCCCCAGAGAGAACGCGAAGCAAAATAAGAGAAGGACCCTGAACGCTGACAAGAGATTATTCCCTGCGACGAACTAGTGATTTGACGAAATGGGCTGTAGGTCTTGGGACGAACTAACGATCCACTCGACTCGGAGATTGCCTTGGTCTTTGCACATCATTTGCCAAAAAGCAGAAAGCGCGAAAATCGCGGAATGGGAGCACATCGTTGGAAGCGCAGCGAAAATCGTACATCGGATAGAAAAATAATTACGCGGTTCTTTTCATAGTGCATGTGAGCTTCCATGGCTCTGTCGCGATGTCCAACCGAATAAGATTTGTCGTTCAGGTGCCGTGCCTGCGAAAGCCCTAGAGCGTATGAAGCACAATGGGTTGGAACGTAAGACTTCATCGCCTAGCCCCCGGTACGCTGTTAAATGAAACAGTGTCGCGACTTACAGAGAGGGTGTAGTGTCGGCCGGTCGCGCTTTGCGCGCGCACAGTGGGGGCACAGGTGAGCACGCCTCCCCAATGACAGACCTGGCGGGGGTCATCGGTGCCGTGGGAGGGGATCTCCTTTCTACGGAGGAAGTCATGTTGTCGCGCCGTTTGGCATCATTTCTCAAATTCCAATCGATCACAGTTTCACTTCTAGTTGTTCTCGCGCCCGCTCAAAACATCTTTCCTAACCAGCCAGCCCCACAAATCGGGCCGCCGGCTGCGCCTTCCAATGGGTTCATTCAGCACATCGTGATCATCATGCAGGAGAATCGGTCGTTCGACCATTATTTCGCGACTTATCCCGGCGCGAATGGAATCCCGAGAGATGCGAACGGCGTCCCCAAGTTCTGCGTACCCGACCCTCTTACCGATATTTGCATGAGGCCCTATCATTCCCCGATCCTTGTGAACTACGGTGGCCCCCATAGCGCCGTAGACTCGGTCACCGACGTGGATAACGGCAAGATGGATGGATTTGTTGCCGCGGCAGAAGCCGTGAAACAAAATTGCGGAAACTCCATAACATCACAATGCACGGCACTCGACGTTATGGGATACCACACCGATCGCGAAATCCCGAATTACTGGACCTATGCGAAACACTTTGTTCTACAGGACAATCTTTTCGAGCCCGTGGCTTCCTACAGCCTGCCTGCACATTTATTTATGGTGTCCGGATGGTCGGCATGGTGCAAGATTGCCGGCAATCCCATGAGTTGCATAAGCTACATCGTTGGTCCGCCGACCAGTCCCGCCGGGCAGTATGAGTGGACTGATATCACTCACTTGCTGCACAACAACGGAATCTCCTGGAAATACTACATTGAAACTGGTGATGAACCGGACTGCGAAAGCGGAGAGATGGAATGCGCGCCGGGGACGCAAGCCTCATCGATCCCTTCATTATGGAACCCACTGCCCCGGTTCAGGGATGTGCGAGACAACGGACAACTGGGAAATATCGTTCCGTTCGACCACTTCTACGTTGACGCCGCAAACGGAACGCTGCCTCAGGTTGCCTGGATCATTCCGAACGATGGAAACAGCGAGCATCCACCCAATTCGATTGGCAACGGCCAGGCATATGTAACCGGATTGATCAACGCGATCATGACAAGTCCAAATTGGGCAAGCGCAGCCATTTTTCTGTCATGGGACGACTGGAGCGGCTTCTACGACCACGTAAATCCTCCAATCTTGGACGCAAACGGTTATGGCATTCGCGTTCCCGGCATTGTGATCAGCCCCTATGCCAAGCGAGGCTTCATCGATCATCAGGTACTCAGCCACGACGCCTACCTGAAATTTATTGAAGACACTTTTCTGAATGGCCAAAGGCTCGACCCAGCAACGGATGGACGAGCTGATTCAAGGCCTGACGTGCGCGAAAATGCGGCGGTCCTCGGTGACCTGATGAATGACTTTGATTTCACTCAGGTTCCCATCCCTCCGCTCATTCTGTATCAGTACTTCAACTACGCTTCATTCCTGTATGCAGCCAACGGTTCCACCAATGACATCTCTGCCTTTGCGATTAACTCGTACAATGGGACGCTCTTACCCGTCCCGGGATCACCGTTTGTAACAGGTGGTTCAAATCCCTCGTCGATCGCGCACGATCCGCAATCACGATTCCTTTTCGTAGCGAACAAAGGTTCCAATAGCATATCGGCGTACGCCGTGAATCAGACAACTGGCGCTCTGCGTCCGCTTTCGGGTTCACCCTTCCCCAGTGGTCAGAATCCTGTCTCCGTGGTGGTGGATGCGACGGGCGGTTATCTTTTCAGCCTGAATTTGGGAAGTAATAACCTCTGGACTTACACCATCCATCCGCGGACGGGGGCGTTGACGAGGATCGCTGTGACGCCGTTGGCTCCTGCCAGTTCCCTGAGTCAGGTCGCGATGGAAAGCTCAGGGCGTTTTCTGTATGTGGCCAGTTCTGGGACGCAGCAAGTTTTCGTTTTCCTGTTCGACAATTCGAATGGCAAGCTAACACCCATTGTGGGATCGCCGTCTTCGACCGGGACATCGGGTGGCCCGCTCGGAGTCGCATTGGATCGCGAAGGCCGATGGCTCTTTTCCGCTGATGGCAGCGCCAATACGGTGAGCCAATTCGGGATTCAGTACACAAAGGGAACGGCTGGACTCCTAAGTGCAGCGAGTCGCTCGAGCATCTCGGCGGGAGCAGTCCCGAACGCGATCTCGGCTTTCGTATCCAGCCAGTCGGCCTCGGGCACGACCTATGTTTTTGCATCGAACCAGTCTTCCAATAACATTTCCGCCTACAGCATGAAGGGGAATCCCGCGACACTTTCGCCCCTGGCCAACTCCCCTTACGCTTTGGGATCGATGCCGACCGCTTTGACCTCTGACCAGTGGGATGGTTTTCTCTATGTCGCGAGCATTGATGGCATTTGGGCCTTTCGGGTGGGACCAACCGCGCTGGTGGGAGTCGCAGGATCGCCATTTCTTAATTCGAATAACCCGCAAGCACTCGACGTAGTGTCGACGGTTCCCGTGGCGCAGTTTGCCTTGAAGACCACAACAAAGGTTTCATCTTCACTGGACCCATCTGTATATGGCCAGAACGTGACCTTCAAGGCGGTAGTCGCCACTGATGGCGCGGCGGCGCCAGATGGATCGACGGTAACGTTCAAGCTCGGTTCAACTGTGTTGGGGATTCGAACGCTGCACAGTGGCGCAGCCAGCTTTACAACCTCCGCGCTGACGGTTGGCACAAACCCGATCATTGCCGTGTATGACGGCAACGCTCACATTCCAGGTAGCGCCTCTCAGATACTCAAGCAGATGGTGAACAAGGTCCCAACTACGACTACGCTGACCTCCTCGCCGGACCCTCAACGCTTAATCAGTTGGTGACATTCACGGCAAGGGTGAAAAGCGCAGGTTGCTGGGACACCGACAGGAACAGTGACTTTCAAAGACCGCGATATTTCGCTGGGCTATGGTTCTCTGGTTTCCGGTCAGGCGTTGTTCCCCAGTTCAAAGCTGAGCAGTGGATCCCACTCCATCACTGCGACGTAGAACAGCAGCCCTAACGATTTGAGCAGCAAGTCGGTACCAGTCGTTCAAACAGTCAGCGCGTCCAGCGCAAACAGCAACGGCCGGGCTGCTCCGTAGCTTTCGAAGCCCGAGTTTGACGAGTGACCTGAGGGAACGGTCTGTGATGTCGTTGGACTTGTTCTCGTCAAAATCCTTCACTTCCATTTAAGATTCCGATTGCGATGGCGGAAGCCTATTTTGAGAAGGTCAAGTATCGTCTTCCCCAGCATCCCGTAATCGAAGCCTACGTCCGGCCAAAACTCGACTACATAAGCCGCGTTGTTCCACTCGGAAAAACTACTTCTCTACTCGATGTGGGATGTGGGAACGGAGTCTTCACCTACTATTTCCAGCAGCTTTGCGGATTCGTCACCGGCTTGGACAATTCAAGGAATATGCTGGCCGAGAATCCCTGCCCGCGGGTGATTCAATGCGGAGCGATGCAATTGCCGTTCCGGGACAGCAGCTTTGACGTGGCATTCGAGGCGAATCTGCTTCAACACGTTGAGGACAGGACCAAGGTGGTGCGGGAGATGGCTCGGGTTTCGCGCCGATGGGTGGTGCTGATCGAGCCGAATCGTTATAACCCCTTGATGCTCGCCTTCGGGCTGGTAGTGCCGGCGGAACGAGGCCTGTTGACTTCGACCAAGGCGTCGAACCTCGCTCTTTTGCGCGGCGGTGGGCTAAAACCGATCTCCTGGATGACCACAGGGATGATCTCTCAGAACAATACTCCCTCTGTGCTACTTCCACTCCTCAAGGCCTTTGATCGGGAGACTTGGTATGGCGAGTACGTGGTTCTAATCGCAGAGAAGCCATGACACTTACCCACTAGGGGTTCAAGCGAAGGCCGAGCCGTGTAACGGGATCGATCCAGAATTTTGGCCGAATCCGTTAAACCCGCACCGAATAGAACCATTGTGGAACTTGGTAGGGGACGCTGCTCCAGTTACTTCTTTTTCCCCAGCTTGCGCGCGATCTCTTCAACAATCTTGGGGCGCATATCGGCGAGCACGCTATCGACGATGCTGGCAATCTCCGGATCGGAGTCGAGGGAAGCCACTTCCTCGGGCTTGCTTTCCGCGCCGACGGCGACCGCCATCGCAGCCCGATCTTGAGGAATAGACTCTTCCGATTCCTTCACGGATTCCTCTGCCGGCGGAGCCGCCTTCGAACCCCCGGTCTCGCGGATCTTTCTCCAACTGGCCCACGCCGCTGCGGTTTCCGATTCTCTCTTTGCCATTTCGTCTGACCCTCCTGCCTTGGATGCACTGGAAACCGGCACCGGCTCCGTTGAACCTTCCTGCGAACTGGATTCCTCGTGCCCTTCAGTCATTACCACCGGCTCAGGAGTCTCCGTCACCGGGGTAGAGTGTTCTTCCTGAGTCTTTTCGACTTGAGGAGCGGCCTGGGACACGGCGGCCTCGGTCATTGCCGTAGAGAAGTCGACTTGTTCCGGCAGTTCTGCCTCTTTCGGCTGTTCCTCAACTTTCGCTTCGACCTTTTCCTCGACCCCATCCTCGACCTTGTCCTCGATCTTCTCTACGATCTTTCCCTCAGGTTTGGGCTCTGCATCAGGCGCCGGGGACTCGAGCGCTGCAGCCTGGAGAGACTTGTCGGCGACGGGCTCTACTGAAGCCACGCTCTGTTCCGCCTCGTACTTCGCAGCGACAGCTTCCAGCTCTTTCACGGCAGCGCTGATGGCTTCGGTCGCTGCCTCCGAAACCGCGGTTAGAGGTTGCACGACTTCCGGCGCAGGTGTGGCCGGAATGGAGGCAACAGCTTCGGTCGCAGCAGTTCCCACAAGCGAAGGTTCCGCGGCAACAACGGGCGCTGGAGTCGCTTCGGCGACGGCAGCTTGTGTCTCAGGAACCGTGGACGCGGCCACGGTGTGGCCGCCTTCGGCTGCCGCGAACGCAGCGTAAGCCTTCTGCATTTCGTGCTCGAGCGAAACCGCAGCTTCGTCAGGCGCGACGGCTACAGCTACCGCGGTCCAGCGTGAGGGTGCCACCGCCGAGTCGCCAACGGCAGCAATCGCCATGGTCACCGGCTCTGGTGTGGGACTCGCCACGCTGTTCGTCCCTGTTCCATTTCCCGAGGGGGGGAAATGCACGGCCATCATTTGCGTCTCCAGACCCATCATGGCGGACATCGCGTCCGCCTGGGTGGAGACAATTTCGGGCTCAGTGCTCTTTGCTTCGATCTTCTCCGCTGGCTGCTGCTCGGCAAATGTTGCGGAAGGCAATGCTGCAGCAGCTTCCGGAATAGGCGTGGATTCAGTCGCGTGAATTTCTTCTTTTTGCGGCTCTTTGCGTTCCGGCGGTGCCGCGGTTTCTGTCTTCGCAGCCTCAGCAACTTCAGATTTGGGAGCGTCAATCGCGGTCGGCGCCGTGACCAGCATTTCCGTTTCAGGTTCGGGCGCTTTCTCCTCGACCTTGCCCTTGATCTGGGCGGCAGCGGCGGCCAGCGCCGCGATCTCCTCGGGAGTAACGTCTTTGGGTAATCCCTCGGGCGCCAGCGCTGCCAGATTGACGGCTGCTTCTTCCCCGCGCCCAGTTTCGGCGGCTGGAGTTGAAGAGTGCTGGGCATCCTTATGCGCGATGACCGTCCGCAGATCTTTGTTGACCGGGTTGTAGATCTCCGCGGTGTCAACCTCTTCCTCGGCGGGCTTTTCCTTTTTCTTCTTCGACGGAAAGGCGATGCGCCGTTTCCACCCGGTGTCGTCATCCGCGACGGCCATCGTCTTGTCGTACCGACCCTCTTCGATCGCCGCCGTGGCGCGGGCAAACCGGCCCGGTTTCGAGGAGTCGGACCGGGGGACAACCTTGTCTTCCAGTTTGCTCAAGGCGCTCAGCAACTCGCTGGCCTCAAAGGGTTTGACAATAAAGCCATCGGCGCGGACGCGCTTGGCCTCTTCCGGCTTGAAAGGTTCAAGTTTTCCTACAGTGAGCAGAACTGGGATTCGCGAAGTCTCGCCCACTTCTTTGAGGCGCTGGCACACTTCCAGGCCACTGTAGCCGGGCATGTAAACATCAAGGACGATCAGGTCGGGCTTCTGTTCCGCAATCTTCTTCAGAGCCGCCGATCCGTTGTTGACGGTGATGACTTCATACCCCGCGTCCGCGAGGATTTTCCGTCCCATATTCTGGGCGGTCACGCTGTCGTCGGCGAGCAATATCTTCCTGGCCAAAGGTTTCCTCTGAAGAGGGGAGATACCGCGAAGGTAACCTGAGCCTCAACCTAAGTCAATGATCCTGAAGGGAAGTAACACGTTACCAGTGGTCAGCACCTAGTGAGCAGAAGCAAGGTTTCAAAGTCTCAAGGTTTCAATGTTTCAAGGACCTTGAAACATTGAAACTATGAAACCTTGAAACCTTAGAATGGGTTGATCTTCTGCAGCCCCTTTTTCTTCTTTTTCTTGCTGCTCGACAGATCCTGATCGCTGGCCGGAGTCGTATCCTCGGCGGTCGATGCGCTGCTCGACGACGACTGGTTCTGAATCTCATTCACTTGCGTCGGCGGTGGCAGCGACGGATCTGCACCCGAATCCGTAGGCTTCAACTCATTCGGATCCGCCGGGGCACTGGGTTTCAACTCATTGGGATCCGGCGTTGCCGGTGTTGGCGGTGCACCAGCCGCAGGTGCGACAAGAGGATTCTCAGTGGGAGTGCCCCCCGGAGGCGTGGCATCGGCAGGCTGATTCGGGTTTATGACTTCCACTCCCACTTTGTTCCCGCCACCGCCACCAGAGGATCCCATGAAGGCTCTCGCCTCATCCTTCTGAACGGCGACCGCGCTGATGGGCTCGGTTTCAACCAGCGTCGGCTCACCCACTTGAGCCGCCTGCGATATATCCGGCCCTTTCTTGATGAGCCCCATCGCCCGCTGCATCATCGTGGCTTGGCTGCGGCTCTCGATCTCAGCCTTATTGCGCGCCACCGCCGCCTTGGTCGGGCGCGGCACTGGCTCGTGCAGCGCTTCCAGCCGCTTCTTGGCGTCCACGGCGCGATCCATCAGCGGATAGCGGGTGAGGATAGAGGAATATTTGGTCGCTGCCGTTTTGGATAGCTCGCCGATCGCATGCGCCTTATCGGCCTCCCTCATACAGCCCCGAGGAAGGTTGTGCACGTCGCAAGTTATGGCTTTGCGGATGCGATCAATCTGCCCTTCGTAGTTCTGTCCCAACAGATAAAGCGCCTCGTCAGCCCGGCTGTACAGCGGATACTTTTCCACGAGCGATTGCAAACGCGCGATCGATGCAGCATAGGACTCGCGCAGGTAATAAAACCGCCCAATCCCGAACTCGCGATCCGCGAGCACTTCCTGCACTTCGAGCAACCGCTTCTTGGCGTCGGGCACCAACTTGCTGTCGGGAAATTGCAGAATCAGGTTTCGGTACTCGTCTTCGGCGCGCTTGGCGTGGGTGTAGTCGCGATCCGACTTCTCCATCTGCTGAAAGTGGATATTGGCGATCTTCAACTGGGCCTCAGCCGCTTCCTTCAGGTTGGGGAAAAAGATCTTGAAGTCGCTGTACTCTTGCTCGGCTTGTGCGAGAGCTGCGGTACCGCCCTCCGCATACCAGGAGTCGCCCACCGCCAGCTTGGCGCGGGCAATATATTCCGAGTCGGGATAGGTATTGATCAAAGTCTGCAGCGTGAGGCGCGCAACGTCGAAGCGGTTGTGACGCATCGCTTCCATAGCCTTGTCGAATAGGACCTTGTCCGGCTGCTTCGAGCCTACGTTCGCCAGCGGATTGACGGACTTCTTGTTGGTGCAGGCGACGGTCAGAGCCAGCAGCAGGCCCAGCACGGCGATCAGATGAATTCGTCGCAACATAGGAATTTGGAAATCCTTTGAGCTTCAGGTTTCAAAGTTTCAAGGTTTCAAAGTCCCAAGGTGTTCCAACGTCGCTGAAACCTTGAAACTGTGAAACTGTGAAACCTTGCCTTGCTTAGACTTTTACCAGCGCTGCCTCGGTCGCTGCCTTGAGCAGCGCTTCCGCATTCTTCTTTGGATCACCAATACCGAACACGGCGTTGCCCGCCACCAGAATTTCAGCTCCGGCTCGGACCACATCTGCCACCGTATCGAGCGCCACCCCGCCATCTACTTCGATGCGGTAATCCAGGCCGCGCTGCCTGCGAATCTCGGCTAATCGCTGCGTTTTGTGCATCGTGGAAGGAATGAATTTCTGCGCTCCGAACCCTGGGTTCACCGACATGACCAGCACATAGTCGACAATATCGAGCACTTCCGAAAGCGTTTCGACCGGTGTGGCGGGGTTGATCACCACGCCAGCCAGGCAGCCGTGGCTCTTGATCAGGTGCAGCGTCCGGTTCAGGTGCCGGCAGGCTTCCTGATGCACCGAAATCCAGTTCACTCCTGCATCTGCGAAGACGGGAATGAACTCATCCGGGTTCTCGATCATCAGGTGACAGTCGAGCGGCAACCCCGTCACCTTGCGCAAGGATTTTACTACCGGCGGCCCGATGGTCAGGTTTGGTACGAAATGCCCGTCCATGACGTCGACGTGAATGAGATGAGCCCCGCCCGCGGCCGCGGCACGTACCTGTTCGCCGAGCCGGGCGAAGTCCGCGGAAAGAATTGACGGTGCCAGTTCGATCAAACCCGGGCCTCTGAACCTGATTTCTCGCCAAGAATACGCTTGTGGGAAATTCTAACACGCGGAATCTGTGGCTCCAGGGAACTTCTTGCCCCGTGTTACCCTCGACCGGCGTGTCTTCGCTGCCACAATTCGCGCCCGCAGCTTACTCGGTAACTGCTGTCTTTATCTGGGGAGCGTCCGACTTTGCCGGCGGGTACGGCTCGCGGCGCGCCAATGCTTTCGTGCTCACCGCGTTCTCGCATCTTTGCGCGTTTGCGCTGATGCTGGCAATCGCGTTCGCAGAGCACGGAGCCTTCCCGAATCGCGCCAGCATCTTCTGGGCAGTGGCTGCCGGAGCCATCGGTGGATTCTCCATAGCCATTTTCTACCGCGCGCTAGCCTGCGGACACATGGGCCTGGCTGCTCCCACCGGCGCCCTGCTGGGCGCCGCCATCCCCACGCTGGTTGATATTGCCCTGGAAGGCGCGCCCAGCCGGTGGTCGATCCTTGGATTCGCTCTCGCCATCGTCGCCATCTGGCTGATCGCCCGTCCCGAGGCTCCGGGAGAGAACGACGAATCCGGCCACCCGAGAGGTGTAGTGGCCGCGGCGCTGGCGGGCGTGGGATTCGCCGGATTCTACCTCTGCATCCACCAGACCACCGGCTCGCCGACATGGGTCGCCGCGATCTCTCGAATCGGATCGTTCGCCGCAACGTCGATTGCGATCCTCGCGACCCGCGCTCCGCTCCAGCTCAATCGCTCCGCAACAACCTTCGGCGCTCTGGCCGGCTGTCTCGATATCATTGGCGTCGCACTGTTCATCCTCGCCAGCCAGCACGGCCGCCTCGACGAAGCGGTAGTGATCACGTCGCTCTATCCGGCGGTGACGGTTCTCCTGGCAAGGATTGTCCTAAAAGAACACTTCAGCCGGTGGAAGTTCGTAGGGCTGCTGGCGGCGCTGGCGGCGGTACCGCTGATCGCGGCGGGGTAGGATGTCATTCTCTATTCTCGAATAAAGAATATAAAATCTAATTATAATTATAAAATATTAATAATAAATGATATTCTCTATTCGAGAATAGGGAATATATGAATACAAAACCTCAAGACGTTGTGCTGCTTCTGAGTCTGTTAACCATCAATTCGGATAAGCGGAGCTTTTCAGGATTGGGGGAGTCTTTATTCATGAGCACGTCCCACGCATTTGAATCCGCGAAACGAGCTGAGGCTGCTCGGCTGCTGACCATCTCTACAGCGCCGCCGTCTCCTCCGAAGGGTCGCGGCGTGTTGTTCCAGCCCAATCGCAGCAACATTAAAGAATTCTTGATTCATGGCGTGAAATACGCCTTTCCAGTGGAACGCAGCGGCGTGACGCGAGGAGTCCCGACCGCTGAAGGAGCATCCCCGCTGTTCGAACAACTTTCTGACGAGTCGATGCTGCCTCCTGTCTGGCCGTCTCCTGAGGGCTTGGTGCGCGGGACTGGATTTTCGCCCTTGTACGAAAATGTCCCGAAAGTTGCGATGCGAAACCAGTCATTATACGAATTGCTCGCGCTCCTGGACGCAATCCGCGATGGGCGCGCTCGCGAGCGGGAAATCGCCATTCGCGAGTTAAGTGCACGAATTGATACGAAGTGAACCGTCGGCCATTAGATCCGAATCTCGCCCGACTCACCCTCGCTGCGGAGCGATTGGCTCCCTTGCTTAACCATATCGCTTTCGTGGGTGGTTGCGTCACCAGCCTGCTTATCACCGATCCAGCCGCAGCGCCCGTGCGCACTACGCTCGATGTGGACGCGATTATTCAGATCACTTCTTACGCTGAGTTCACAGAACTGGAACATCGCCTTTTCGATCTTGGTTTCCGTCGCCGGGAAATGGCACCGATTTGCCGATGGTTTGCCGACGACTTGATTCTCGACTTGATGCCGACTGACGCCTCTATCCTGGGTTTCACGAACCGCTGGTATAAACCTGCGCTTGAACATGCGGAGCCGATTCGACTGGGCAAACATGAGATTCGCGTGACAGCCGCCCCGTACTTTCTCACCACCAAGCTCGAAGCCTTTCATGGGCGTGGGAAACAGGATTTTCAGATGAGTCACGACTTGGAGGACGTCATCACCATACTTGATGGTCGGCCGGAACTCATTGAAGAAATCGCCGGATCGCCAGAGGACTTGCGCGAGTATCTTGGTGCGGAGTTTCGATCCCTTCTTGCCAGTCCGGCGTTCCGCGACGCCCTTCCTGGTCACTTGCTCCCCGATGCAGCGAGTCAACAGCGAATCACTATCGTCCTAAGCCGGATTCAGCAGATAATCGATCTCATCTGATTACTATGCCCCTGCTCGAAATCCGGAACCTCGTCAAGGTCTTCACGCATGACGTCCGAGCGGTCGATGACGTGTCCCTCGACATTCAAGCCGGCGAGACCCTTGGGCTGGTCGGAGAATCCGGTTCGGGCAAGAGCACGCTCGGCCGCCTGATCCTCCGCCTCATTGAGCCCACTTCCGGCGGCATCCGCTTCGAAGGACGCGACCTACTCACTGCCACCTCAAGCGAAATGCGCCGCCTCCGCCGCGACCTGCAGATCATTTTTCAAGATCCCTTCGCCTCCCTCGATCCGCGCTTTCGGGTGGAAGACATCATCGCCGAGCCCCTGATCATTCACGGAGGTGTGGGTGGGGACAGCCACCATCGGCCGTCCGGTCGAGGAAAGCTCGACAGTCGGGTTGCCGACCTCCTGCGTGCCGTTGGTCTCGACGAATCCGCTCGGCTGCGCTACCCGCACGAATTTTCCGGGGGACAGCGCCAGCGCATTGGCATCGCCCGCGCCCTTGCCCTGCGGCCCAAGCTCATCGTCTGTGACGAGCCCGTCTCGGCCCTCGACGTCAGTGTCGGTGCCCAGATCATCAACCTGCTGGCCCAACTGCAGCGCGACTTCGGCCTGACCTACCTCTTCATCTCACACTCTATGCCCGTGGTGCGCTATCTCGCGACCCGAATTGCCGTTATGTATAGGGGAAAAATCGTAGAAGTCGGCGACACGGATCTGATCACCAGCAATCCAGTTCACCCCTACACCCGGAATTTGCTGGAGGCGACGCCGGAGTTGCTGGCGTAAGGCCGTTCAGCACGGCATTCCCGTTTGGTAGGTAGCGCCGTCGGCGGCGTGCCGTGTGGGGGCATTTCGCCTCCCTAGCCTCGCAGCAAAGGCCGCCTCGTGCAAATTGCAACCAAATTGCCCCCGCGCCACTCCTATGTTTATCTGGAAAGTGACGCAGTGGCGACCTTAAACTCGACTCCTTTCGCAATCTCAGCCCGACAATCCGACACTTCGCTCCGCACTGTGGCGGAACTGACGATAGGCTTTGCCGCCATCCTGGTCGTGCTCTGGCTGCCCACGCGCCAGCAATTCATTCTCGGCCCCATTGCCCTTCTCGGACCGCTGGTTCTAGTGCTGTTGCAAAGGCCGACGCTGCGGGAACTCGGCCTTCACTGGCGCGGCATTGTCTCTTCACTCTGGATTCTGCCGGCCGCGGCGATGGCAGCTGTCGCCGGCGTTCTGGTGGCGCGCGCCGCCGGGACGTTCCACGAACTCTACAAGCCCGACCTCGCTCACGTCGGCGGCTACATCCTCTGGACGATCTACCAACAATTCCTGCTGCAGGACTACTTCATGCCCCGCCTGACGCGCGTCATGAAAACGGATGCGGCCATCGCCCTCGCGGCTGTTTTATTCGCCATGGCACACCTGCCCAACGTCGCCCTCACCGTGGCGACTCTGGTTTGGGGCGCCATCTCGTGCGCGCTGTTCCGCCGTTACCGCAGCCTGGTTGTGCTTGGGATAACGCAAGGCCTGTTGGGACTTTGCTTCGCTGTCTGTGTTCCCGACGCGTATCTGCACCACATGCGGGTCGGACTGGGCTATTGGCATTATCATCCGCCCGTCGCGGGACACTACGCGGGATACCACGGGACAGCCGGTAAGTGAGGTTTTAGTGGAAGGACCGCTTTAGTGCCGCGACAGAGCCGGTACGGGTCGGGCTTGGCCCCTCAGGTCTGTGGCCCCGTCACCGATCTGATTTCTCAGCCAGCTAAAACCACAGATACCAGAGCCAATCCACACACGTATGCGTGATCGCCGAGGCTGGAACGCGTCGGTCTTCTCTCCAGGCGCGCCCGTAGAAGATTCCTGCGATCGTAGCGAGCAACACGTAGCGCCAGTTGAAGTGCGCGGACCTCTTGTTGAAGTGCGACAAACCGAAGAGCATCGATGCAATCACCAAAGCGGCGCGCCGTCCCACTCGCCGCTCCAGAAGATTCTGCACCCATGCCCGGAAGAAGAGTTCTTCCAGCACCGCGACAAATACAAATATCCCGACCCATGACAACAAAGCCCTACCCACCGGCGGAAGGTTCTTGTGCGGGTGAATGAATCCCAGCGCCGATCCCAATGCGATGACCACTGGAGCGAAAAACACTAACTCCCGCAACCCGGTCTTCCAGTCGCTCCAATGAAAATGAAAGTCGAATCCCGTGCCGCTCAGCCGTCGGATGCCGAGAAACCCGTACAGCCCCGCATCGACAAGCACCAGATTCCCCAATCCCCGCAGCCCAGCGGGCCAAGCCCCGTCGAGCCATCGCAGATCGACGGCCAATCCCAGCGTGAGCAGGATGAGCGCATCGCGCCAGTTTCCCCGCTGCTCTGGATCCGCCACGGCGGCTTGTCCCAGCAGCCAGGCGATCACCACCGGCAGCGCGGCATACACCACGACCCACTCCCAGCGAAGTGCGTGCTGCGACAGCGCGACGATCACATAAGGTGTAACCAGCAATGCTGGAGTCGCGATGCGCAAGAACCGCGGCCAGCATCCGATGGCGCTAGCTACGCGCTCAGAGGCACATCCAAAGGCCGCGGCTGGAATGAACTCCGCCACCAGGGCCGCAATCACGATCGGCGTCGCGTTTGACATTCATGAGTATCTTATCCGGGCGGCGTTCACCGCCCGGATAAACGCGGTCTGCCAGCGCCACGCCGGCGCCCCCTCAAACCGCGATGGGTAGGCCCTACTGGGCCGGGTGTACGACTGCGAGTTCCATCTCGGCCTGGTGCGCCGCCAACTCGCGTTCGGCTCGTGAACGGTATAGTTCCTTCCCCGTGGTGTTGCCCTTCACCCATACGCAAGAGAGGAAGTAGGTGTTTCCATAATGGTGGAAAACCAGTTTGCTCTCGTCCGACGCAGTTCGAACCGCGGCGTGCGTGGGAACGAAGGCACCTTGCTTGTTGGCATTGAATACTCTGATGAAGTCATCCTTCACCGCGACGATGTAATGCCCGGCGGGAAGTTGCTGGCCGGCAACAACGAAGGCAAACGGGACGTCAACCACCACATCCCCGGGGATTGCCTGGCTCATCGCAACGCCCATGGCCGCGAATACAGCTGCACAGAAAGCAATTCGGAAAACTCTCATAACTTTCCTCCCTGAAGTGGAATGAACTGAATTTGGCCCACTTGACCCACGGGGAAGACTCGCCAGCCGCTGGACGGAACGCCGTGTAGGAGGGAACTGATTCAACACCGGACCGCACCGGCCTTGACGCTTGCTGACCATGTCGGCGACCCAAGACCGGCCGCCAAACTCCTGGTTACCGGGATAGTGACGCAGCTGCGCGCCGCGTTACACATTTCGGTAAAGTTTCTCTCTCGGTGCGCGCCGCTTGTCTAGACGAGAAGCCCCGGCTAGAATGCCTTCGATCTTCACCAGGAGGCATTCATGGCCGCTGCCCCGCTCCCTCCCGTCGCGCCTTCTCCCGCTTCCGAAGCCGCTCCGCTGTCGGAAGGCGCCCGCATTATCAACACGTTCATCGCTCCGTCAAAGACCTTCACCGATCTGCGGCGCAGCGCGATGTGGTGGGCTCCGTGGATTTTGATTTCCGTCTTCTCGATCGCTTTCATTTTCACCATTGGGAAGCAGGTTGGATTCGAGCAGATCAGCAAGAATCAGATTGCGCATTCCAAACGCGCGGAGCAATTCGACAAACTCCCAGCCGATCAACAGGCACAGCAGCTCCAATTGTCAGTGAAGATTTTTCAATTCTTCGCTTTCGGCAGCCCGCTGTTGATCTTGTTCTTCACACTAATTTCCACGGTGGCCCTTTGGGCCACGTTCAAAGTGGGCTTCTCCGCGGACACGACCTTTGGTCAAGCGTATGCAATAGGGATGTATGCGGGCTTGCCGGGGATCGTTGGGGCCATTCTCGGAATCATCTCACTGTTTGCCGGTGTGAACCCGGAGGGTTTCGATATCAACAATCCAGTCGGGACGAATCTTGCTTATTATCTCGATCCCGACACCACCGGCAAGTTCATCCGCGGGATGGCGTCGTCGCTAGACGTCCTCATCATTTGGTCGATTGTGCTCATCGGTATTGGCTTCGCTTCCACCAGCAAAGTGAAGCGCTCGACCGCCATTGTCACCGTCGCGGCATGGTATCTGCTCTATAAACTCATAACCTCTGCCCTTGCGACCCTGGGCTAGGGGTTTCCACAAGCTGGCTGTGACAGACGTCACAGGCAGTCGCCTCCTGCGCGGGAAATATGCGGTTTCCAGCGTTGGCGAAGGCGTGACCTCGCCGACAATCCATCCGCGGGCGCCGCAGATTCGAGTTCACCCAGCCATCGACTCCAACGTTTCCACCAGACCCGGCGGAAGAACCAGGTCGAAGCTCGCGAGGTCTTGCTGCATGTGCTCTGCACTGGACGTGCCTGTGAGTGGCAGCATTCCTAGTGCGTGCGCAAATGCGAACACCACCTGTGCTGGTGTCGCGCCAAGCTCTCTAGCGAGATCGACAAACGACGGGTGTTGCAGCACTTCCTGGTTCGCAGTCAGCAGAGAGAATCCCTGGTAGATGACGTTCCGCTCCCTGCAGAACGCCCGCACTTCACGATCCCAGCCGAGGTGGGCGAAGCAGCGGTTCTGGACGAAGCTCGGCATTTCCATGTGCGATGCGGCCATCTCCTCCAGTTGCCTCAATGAAACGTTGCTGACTCCGAGCAGGCGTGTGCGTCCCGCATCTCGCTCTTTCCGCATCGCCTCCCATACTTCAGAGTCGGCCAAGCTCCAGCCATGGCCGGACGCAGGCCCGTGCAGCACGAAGCTGTCGACGTAATCGGTTCCAAGATGTTCCAGAGAACTAGCCAGCGACTGCGCCACCTGCAGCGCCAGGGAAGCCGCTGGATCGAAAGGCAGCCGATGATCTTGTCCCCGTTGGTAGGTGTATTTCGTCTGAAGAAACAAATCCGCCCGTGTCACCACTCCCGCGCGATACGCCGCAGCCAGCCCCTCTCCGACGCCGGCTTCGAAGTAATGCCGCCTCTGGTTGGCCGTATCGATCCCGCGAAACCCGGCGCGCAGAGCCAGCTCCGTGAGGCCTGCGGTCCGGTCTTCTTTCCAGGCGGTTCCGTACAGAAAAGCAGGCAAGGGCGGGCGGTTGGACATCGTGCAATTGTGCCATGAGGAGGTCCTCTGTTTTCCTCTGGGCCCCTTTTGGTGAAGCGTTTCTGCCGGATGACCTCAGCAACCCACCCGTTATATGCTTGAACCCCTCAGGAGGCTTTTCCGTGAAACAAGTTCTAGTCGTTGGCTTTCTCGCTGTCTTCGCGACGTTCTCATTTGCCCAGGCGGCGGCCCCAGCCGCCAAGACGCCCTCTGCCGCGCCTACCAAAGATCCCGTCTCCAACTCGCTGCGCATGCTGCTGCAGCGCTCGCAAAACAACATCGCAGGCGCCGTGGAAGCCATGCCCGCCGACAAGTTTTCCTACAAGCCCACTCCGGACCAGATGACGTTCGCGCACCTGGTGGTCCACATCATCGGCTCGAACAATTCGCTCTGCGCCAAGGTGGCCGACGTTCCCGCGCCAAAAGTCGACGAACCGAAGGAAACCGACTCAAAAGATCAACTCCTGGCTGCGACCAAGGCGTCCTTCGCCTTCTGCAGCGAAGCGCTCGGAAAAATGGATGACTCGAAGTTAGGCGACGATGTGGAGCTGTTCGGAGGCCGCCACTTCCCCCGTGCCATGGGAGCCCTGGGATTAGCCAGTGGTTGGGCCGACCACTATGGCGCAGCAGCGATGTACCTGCGGTTGAATGGAATTCTGCCGCCATCCGCACAGCAGAAGCATTGAGATCCAGCACTTGGCATTGGGCATTTAGCCAGTCCGGTTTCTCGGTAGCCACTAGAGAACTCGAAGGGCCAAATGCTTATGGCTAAATGCTATTTGATCTGGACGAGTTCGTCGGAAGGAGCGGGCACAGCCGCGGGCATGGTCGTCGCCGGCAGCTGAGGTGCGCGCCACGAATCGAAGATCGACACCTGATGCACGCACGACACCGTGCAGTGCGGCGCGCAACCCTTTTCCGTCAGATACTCGCGCCGCAGATCGTCGCGCGTGTACTTCTCCAGGGGAATCCCCGGATACCCGCGCTGCTGCGAGCAATAATGCACCAGCCCGTTTTCACAGATATACAAATATCTCGCGCCTGCGCGGCACCGCCAATCATTCGGTTGGCCTTTTGCGATGTTGTCCTGGAACTTGTTGACGCGGGTGAAGCTGCTCTTTTCGAGCGCCTGCATCTCGTGATAAATGCGCCGTTCCTCTTCGCCCAGCGGCTGCAGTTGCCCGCCGCCATCATGGATGATACCGATGGTCGAAGTGAAGCCGAGTTCCACAGCACGCTTTCCGATCACCAGCGCATCTTGCGGATGCGAAATTCCGCTGCCCACGACGGAATTGATATTTACGTGAAAATCGGCGTACTCGGCCAATAGTTGCAGTTTCTTGTCGAGCACCTTCAGGCTTTTCTTCGACACGTCGTCGGGATTTACGTTGTCGATGGAAATCTGCAGCCACTCCAGCCCCGCGCGATTCAGCCGTTGTATGCGCTCGGCCACCAGTAGATATCCGTTCGTAATGAGTCCCGCGACCATGCTGTTCGCGCGAATGCGCCGGATCACGTCATCGAGTTCGGGATGCATCAGCGGCTCGCCGCCGGAAATCGTCACTACCGACGTACCCAGCGCGCCCAGCTTGTCGATCCGCCGGTACATCTCGTCGATCGGCACCGGCTTCGAAAAATCATCAAACTCGTTGCAGTAAGTACACGCCAGGTTACAGCGCCGCATCGGAATGATGTGCGCGAGCAGCGGATGGTCGGTCGAAGCCAGTGCCCGCGTCACCATCTTCGCCCCCCGCAGATTGCGGTGCAGGGCCTTGGCGTTGCGGCGCAGGGTTGTCAGGAAAGAAGGCATTTCTGAGTAACTTCTATTACAACACAGCCATTCGTTGAATGTACCTCCGCCACCACCGTTCGGGGTATTTTCGACAGCGAACGGCATCCACGCTGTAGTAAAAGAAATGCGGTGGGTCCTGCCTGATTCCATACACCACCGACACCACGATGAAGAAACAGATTTTTCTAACAACGGACGGCGCTTGCATAGGCAATCCCGGACCCGGCGGCTGGGCTTGTATTCTCCGATACGAAGAGCATTTTCGGGAACTGTCAGGAGGTGAACCAAAGACAACTAATAACCGGATGGAACTTAGAGCAGTGATCGAAGGACTTCGGACACTCAAGGAGAGCTGCTCGATCACTGTCAGAACAGATTCGCAGTATCTGAGAGATGGAATAACCAAGTGGATTCACAATTGGAAGGCGAGTGGCTGGCAGCATAAAGTGAAGGGTCAAGGAAAGCAACCCGTGAAGAACAGAGACTTGTGGGAGGAGATAGATTTACTCGTACAGCAACACGAAATCACATGGATATGGGTGAAGGGACACTCGACGGATGCCGATAACAACAGGTGTGATTCCCTGGCGAACGACGCAGCCCGACGCATTGCTAAAAACTAAGATGTGATTGGTCAGACCATGTTGTGTCCAGCTTCCAGTAAGGTGCTGAGCGCTACATCAGTGAAATCTTCCTGAATCAACACGTAATCCGTGTCGTACGTCGAGATCGCAAAGATCGGAATCCTCTTCGACGACAGCGGTTCGATAAAAGACAACAGCACACCAGTCTGCGAGAACGGAAATGGTCCCTCGAGCTTCAGGCATACCCAGTGATGTTGCGCGTCCACGTCTCGAGGTAGGCTATCCGCAAGACAAACAACCGAAAGCTCATCCGCGGTCCGCGTGATTGAAGCGAACTCACCCTTGGTGGCCCATTCGGGAACCGAAGCATCCGACGCAAGCCGCACTATGGCGTAAGAGCCAGTGAGACATCGAAATTTAAGTTGTATCCCCATAGTAGCGACGACGTCCAGCCGGTTATCGCGAGGGCGTCTCGCCCTCGCCCCCGCGCACTCATCCCTCGACCGCCTTGCGCACCGCCGCACGCGCCAGCAGTCGCGTCGAATCCAGCGCCGGCAGCGGCGAATCCTCCGGCATCACCAGCAGCGGAATCTCCGTGCACCCCAGCACCACCGCGTCGCAGCCTTCGTCCTTTAACTCCCGAATGACCTCAATGTGGTAAGCCAGCGAGCGCGGTAGAAACTGCCCATTCACCAGTTCGTCGAAAATGATGGAATTGATCCGCTCGCGTTGCTCGGCTCCCGGCACCCGGTGCTCAATCCCCTCCGCCTTCAACGCCGTCGCGGTAAACGGGCCCTTCCATCAGATATTTTGTGCCCAGAACTGCCAGCCGTTTGTGTCCGCGCTTCTTGGCTTCAGCAGCGACCTCCCGCGCAATGTGCAGCCACGGCCGCGGCGACCTGTGCTCCACCAGATCGAACGCCTGATGAATTGTGTTGTCGGGACAGATCAGAAAATCAGCCCCAGCCTTCGCCAGTTTCTCGGCGGAAGCGAGCATGAGTTCCGCCACTCCCGCCCAGTCGCCCGAGTTGATGCTCTTCATGTATTGCGCGAGTGAGAACGAATGCAGGGAGACTTCCGGATGATCGTGCCGGCCGATCATCTTCTCGCCTTCATGCGAGATCGTGCGATAGCAGAGCGCGGCGCCCTCGGTACTGCACGCGACGATGCCGATGTGCAACATTTCTTAAGTGTAGAGACGTTGCTTGCAACGCCCTTTGCCTCTATCGAATGAGACGTAGCAAGCTACGTCTCTACGGTGCCGCTCAGTGTTGCGGCCGCATACGGACTCGCATCGCGAAATCGCTTTTCGAATTCTTCCCGGGTCACAATCGTCTTCAGGTCGATCACGCGATCGATCGCCAGGATCCCGTCAAGATGATCGATCTCATGCTGCAGCAATTCGGAAAGATTCCGCTCGTCGCCTGCGTGAAACAACTGTTCCGTGCCGCCGAGATCCCGATAACGCACCGTGATCTCCCGATGCCGCTGCACCTGCATGAAGATCGAAAGAAAACTCAGGCAACCATCCCATACAACAATCTTTTCTTCGCTGCGCTCGACAATTTCTGGATTAATCAGCGGCCAGGGCTCTGCGCCGGGAAGCTTCAAAAAAATCACGCGCTGCAGCACGCCGATCTGCGGCGCCGCAATCCCGCGCCCATAGCCTGTTTCCGACCGCCAGTGTGCCAGCGTATCGGCAAGATCGCGAACCACATCGCGAACCACAGGCGCTGAAGGATTGCCCACGGGTGCGGCTTTTTGCCGTAACACCGGATCGCCGAGTTGAAGGATGGGTCGAACAGGCACAGGATTGTTAGATGCTCCGCATGTCTGGCAGGCGCTATTTCTTCGCTTCGGGCTTCGGTTCCGCCCAAAGAACCTGAAGCAACACGCACAAGATCAGTCCAATCAGAAGATCGGCCAACATTGGATGCGCCAGCCATATCCGGTGCGGAATGTGCAGCCACCAGGCCAAAGTCAACGCGGTGCTGGCCACAATGCTGATCTTCAGAGTCTTCAAGGAACAGAACCGCAACGCCTAAAGCGCCGACAGATTCTATAACATCATTCTTGCGCTATCGGGCCGCCGCCGCATCGAACAAACTCAACAGCTCCAGTTTCTTCTCCGCGGGCAAGAACGACGCCTCAAACGAATTCCTCGCCAGTTCGCGCAGATGTTCATCCGTGAAACCGTACGTTTCCTGCGCGAACTGGTACTCCCGCGCCAGTGATGTTCCGAACAGCGCCGGATCATCCGAATTGAGCGTGATCATCATGCCCTGATCGAAATAGTTTTTCACCGGATGCTCCGCCGCCGACTTGCAGCATCCCGTACGCAGATTGCTGGTCACGCAGATCTCCAACGGAATTTGGCGGTACGCCAGTTCCTCGATCAGATCCGGATCCTGCGCCGCGCTCAGACCGTGCCCGACCCGCTCCGCATGCAGGTTGAGCGCTCCCCAAATGGATTCCGCCGGCCCGGTCTCCCCGGCATGCGCCGTCAATCGCAGCCCATGATCCTCAGCGTAGGCATACACACTGCGAAACAACTCCGGCGGAGCCTTCACTTCATCGCCGCCAATGCCCACGCCGATCACGTGCCGATCTCTGTACCTTGCCGCGAGTTCGAACACCTTCTGCGCTTCTTCCACGCCAAAATGCCGCGTAGCATCAAAAATCCAAAGCAGTGACACGCCGAAATCCCGCGCCCCGCGCGTCCGCCCACGCTCCAGCGCTTCGAAGATCGCGGCAAAATCCTGCTTGCGATACAGGCAGACTCCAACGGCAACGTACACTTCCGCATGCAACACGGTTTCTTCTTTCATTTGCTGCATCAGCCGGTAGGTGACGAACTCGTAGTCCTCCGGGCCGCGCAGGTGCGCGCTCACTTCTTTGAAGGCCATCAGGAAGGTTGCGAAGTCGTTGTAGCGATACAGCGCCTCAGTCTCGGCCAGAGTCGTGTTTTCCCCGTGCCGCTTGCGAAGCTCAACTAATGTGGCCGGCTCTACCGCTCCTTCCAGATGTAAGTGCAGTTCCGCCTTGGGTAGCTGACGGATAAAGGCATTCGGCGGTTGGGCTCCATTCATGATCTCCGATTGTAGATTGCGGATTCCAGATTTGCGAGCGCCGCCTGAACTTCATTCCCCCAGTCATTTCCTTTACAATCCGAGGTTCTCATCGCGAAGTGAAATGGAGATCGCATGAACATGTTGATCGCTCGCCGTTGGATCGCACTCTTGGCTGTCATCCTTACTCCAGTTGTCCTGATGGCGGGTTCGTCCGCCCCGCAAGTGAAAACCCGCTTAGGCACTGTCGAAGGCAAGGACGACGGTAAGGTCAAAGTCTTCCTCGGCATTCCGTACGCCGCGCCGCCGGTCGGCGAGCTGCGCTGGAAGGCTCCAGCTCCCGCCGCGAAGTGGACTGGCGTGAAGAAAGCCACGGAGTTCGGTTCGCACTGCATGCAGGGAAAAGTCTTCGGCGACATGGTATTTCACGATCCCGGGGCGAGCGAAGATTGCCTCACCCTGAACGTCTGGGTTCCGGATAAACACGTGGAAACGAAGCTGCCCGTCATGGTCTGGATTTACGGTGGCGGCTTCGTCGCCGGTACCACGTCCGAGGTCCGGCAGGAGGGTTCTCATCTGGCTCAACAGGGCGTCATCGTCGTTTCGATGAACTACCGCCTCGGAATTTTCGGATTCATGGTGCATCCGGAACTGGCGAAGGAATCCGGCCATGACTCCGCCGGAAACTATGGCCTGCTCGATCAACTCGCGGCCTTGAAGTGGGTGCACGACAATATTGCGGCTTTCGGCGGCGATCCCGAGAGCGTCACCATCTTCGGCGAGAGTGCCGGATCGTTCTCGGTCAGCGCGCAGATGGCCTCACCCCTGGCGAAAGGAATCTTCCAGAAGGCAATTGGCGAGAGCGGCGCAGCCTTCTCGCGCAGCGGTCTTTCGTTCGATCGCCATGTCGGTACGCGCCGAAAAAGACGCGGCGCTAGTCAAGGACAAGCTCGGCGCTTCGACCCTGGCGGAATTGCGCGCCATTCCGGCGGAGAAGCTGCTGGCCACCTTTGCGCCTCCGCAATCACGAGGCTTCGACTTCGGTCCTGACATCGATGGATATTTCCTGCCCGAGTCCGTTTCGGCTATCTTCGCCGCGGGTAAGCAGAATGACGTGGCGCTGATGGCGGGCTGGAACCACGACGAAGGGAGCTTCGACATCGCTTTTGCTCCGCAGAAGCCCACGGCCGAGACCTTCAAGGCGACTGCGCAAAAGGATTTTGGCGACAAGGCAGAGGAATTCCTGAAGCTCTATCCCGCCGATACCGACGAGCATGCCCTGCGTTCCACGCTTGACTATGCCGGGGATAAATTCATCGCGCTCTCCACATGGGACTGGATCGAGGCCGCAGGTAAGACCGGCAAGCAGCCGATTTATCGCTATCGCTTCGACATGGCGCCGTTTTCCAAGAATCCGAATGCCCCACGATTAGGCGCCTACCATTCGGCCGAGATCGAATATGTCTTCGGACAACTCGATTCGAAGACCGACGTCACGTGGCGTGACAGCGATCGCCAGGTAAGCGAGATGATGCAGAAGTACTGGTCAAACTTCGCCAAGAACGGAAATCCCAACGGCCCCGGCCTGGCGAAATGGCCGCCCTACACGGCATCTGACGGCTGGCCGGTGATGATCCTGACCAATTCCCCAGCGGCTCACAAAGACGACTTGCGAGATCGTTATCTGTTCTTATCGAAGGAGTGGGCAAAGTCGAAGGAGTGAGCTGCTTTTCTATGCACCTCTGTGTCCTCCGTGGTGAACAATCAACCACAGAGGGCATCGGGGAACACAGAAACCGCACCTCTACTTTGTGGCAAACTCGCTGCGATGGCGGCTGTAGAAGAAGTAGATCATCAATCCCAACACCAGCCAGACGATGAATCGTACCCACGTGATGACCGTCAGCCCGGTCATCAATCCGACGCAGAGAACAATCGAGATCAACGGAAACCACGGGACCATGGGCACGCGGAATACGCGCTTCCGGTCCGGCTGCGTGCGCCGCAGAATGATCACGCCCAGCGACACCAGAGCAAACGCAAACAGCGTCCCAATGTTCGATAGGTCCGCCGCGTCGCTGATGGCGAAAATTCCCGACGGAACTCCAACCACAAAGCCGGCGATCCACGTCGACCAGTGCGGCGTCTTGAACTTGGCGTGCACGGCCGAGAAGATGCGCGGAAACAGCCCATCGCGCGACATGGCATACCAGATGCGCGCCTGCCCGTACTGAAATACGAGCAGCGACGAGATCATCCCGGTCAGCGCCCCAATGACGATAATCGACCGCGACCAGCGGCTCGCTCCCAGCGCCTTCAGCGCGTAGGCGACTGGGGCCTCGGCGGCCTCACCCGAGACGAAGGTCGTGTATCTCATCATCCCCAGCAGCACAACCGACACACCCACGTACAGAATCGTGCAAACAATCAGGGACATGATGATCCCAAACGGCAAATCGCGCTGCGGATTGCGCGACTCCTCTGCAGCCGTTGAGACGGAATCGAATCCGATATAAGTGAAGAAGACGATCGCGCCGCCGGTCACGATCCCACCGAATCCTGATGGCGCAAATGGCTTCCAGTTCGATGGATTCACCAACGCCCCACCGACCACCAGGAACACCAGGATCGCGCCGATCTTGATCGCGACCATGACGTTATTGGCTTCAGCCGATTCGCGGATGCCACGCACCAGGAGGACAGTCAGAATAAAAATGATCAGGAACGCGGGAAAGTTAAAGTACGAGCCGGTCCAGTGCCCCGACTCCCACACGGGCGTCGACCATTTATCAGGCAAGTTTATGTTGAATGAGGCGAGTTGCGCCTTGGTATAAGCGCTGAACCCGATCGCCACAACCACGTTGCTGACCACGTACTCGAGAATCAGGTCCCATCCAATGATCCACGCGAAAATTTCGCCGAGTGTCGCGTAGGAGTACGTGTAAGCGCTGCCGGCGATGGGAATCATCGAGGCCAGTTCCGCGTAGCACAACCCTGCGAAGCTACAGGCGATTGCCACCAGCAAGAATGAAATCGCGATCGAAGGCCCGGCCGGCGGACGGCCGTGCATGAGCACCTGCGCCGTGCCGCCGCCGCGCAGGAAGTTCACCACGAGGTCGAGCACCTGGGCGTGCAAAATCGAGGGTGCCTGGAAATACTCTCCAGCTGCGGCGGTCCCGGTCAAAACGAAAATGCCCGACCCGATCACGGCTCCGATGCCGAGCGCAGTCAACGACCAGGGGCCAAGTGTCTTCTGCAGCCGTTGTCCGGGAGATTCCGATTCCGTAATCAGCTTGTCAATCGACTTGCAGCAGAAAACTTGCTTGTCGGAGGTTCGAACAACTTCGTTCGATGGCGGCTCGCTCGCTGTGGGTTGTGACAAGTGGTTCGATTTCTCCTGAACGGAGGGATTCGGCACTACCAGTGGAACCAGGGTGGCCCACCCTTCGTGATTTTCGAAGGGTGGGATTCCCGAATGCCGCCTGCTGCTCTTACCGCTTCGCCTGGCCGCGGGCCAACTTCTTGACCTTCGGCTTCTTCGATCCGCGAGGATAGTCGCGGGGCTTCAGCGGCTTGTCCGCCTTGCGCTTCTTGCGCGCCGTACGTTTCACTTTTTTGCGTTCTTCTCTACTGAGCTTCGTTGTATTGGCCATGAATTCCTTTTTGAAATTGAAAGATTGAGTGATTGAGTCATCGCGCGATTGAACGTGGGTAAATGACCCAATCGCTCAATCACTCGATCAGTTAATCCCTCAGGCTCGCTCCAGCTGGGCATACTTCTCCACCAGCTTCTTCAAGCCGAAGCGTGGAAATTGTACCGTAATCTTGGCTTCTTCGCCTTCTCCTTCGCGCTGGTAGACCGTTCCCTCGCCATATTTCGGATGCCGCACCTTCTGTCCCGGACGGAATCCGCGTTTGCCCGTCGGCTCCTCGACGGGCGGAGCTTTCGGTACCGTGAACTTCTTGCCGCGACTGGCGAAGAACTCGGCGATGTTCTCGATAGAGTTGTAGGCGCGCGCCGCCACGGTAGGCTTGGAAGGGCGAGCATTCCCGCGGTTCGCATCTCCCGCATGCCACGACGCCGACTGATCTTCATCTTCATAGGAGTAGTGCGAACTCTCAGTGTCAAAGGCCGCGGAACCTCGTCCCGCCGGACCCCTCGACTGCGCTCGGGGCAGGCTTTCGATGGCGGCCGTGCCCACACGAGACCGGCGCGTTCCCAATTCTTCGATCAAGGTTCCCGGCACTTCTTCGAGAAAGCGTGAAGGCACGCTGGCTTCGGGCAAGTCTGTGCCATAGCGGCGCCGGTACACCGCTCGCGTCAGGATCAACTGATCCATCGCGCGCGTCATGCCGACGTAGCACAACCGCCGCTCCTCTTCGATATCCTCCGGAACGAGCATGGTACGCGAATGCGGAAAGAGTCCTTCTTCCAGCCCACTGAGAAACACCAGCGGAAACTCCAATCCCTTCGCCGCGTGCAGGCTCATCAGGGTGATCTGCGCCCGCTCATCGTAGTCGTCGGCATCGGCGACCAGCGCCGCGTGATCCAGGAATTGGTCCATCATCTCCGCGCGGTCCCGCGAATCCATCGCCGCGTTGACCAGTTCGCGCAAGTTCTCGATGCGCGAATACGCCTCCGGCGTGTCCTCCTCCTCGAGCAGTTTCATGTACCCCGTGCGGTCAATTAGGAATTTGAGAATGTCAGCGGTGCTGACAGTGGGAACTGGAAAGGCACTCGCCGCATCGGCTGTCGCCGTGTCTTCGTTGGTAGCGCCGGCCTCCGGGCGGCTTTCGGGGAGGCGTCTCCCCTCATCGTCAGGCGAAGACTCCGCCGTGGTCTCCCCAAAATCAAACGAGAAGTTCCCAAACTCCTGGGGATCAAATGCGGTCGCATCCGACTCTTCCGAGACAGGCTCCTCAGCCGCCATTGCGATCTCAGCTTCCGCGGGCGAGGGCGCCCGCGCCACATTCTGTTCCAGTTGTTCCGTGAACGTCCCCGCCAGCATCGCCCGCGCATCGTCGATCAGTTGCTGAAACGTCTTGAGCGAGGCCACCGCCCGAGGAGGCACCAACTGCCGCTTCACAGCCTCGCCGATTGCTCCCCACAAAGACAGACCCGTCTCCAGCGCAAGTTGCTCCAGCGTGTCGATCGTCCCCTTGCCGATTCCTCGCGCCGGCGTATTGATCACGCGCAGCAGAGAAATCGTGTCATCGGGATTCTGGATGACTTTCAGATACGAGATCATGTCCTTGATCTCGGCGCGCTCGTAGAACGAGAATCCGCCGACGACGTGATACTTCAGCCCATAGCGACGCATCGCCTCTTCAAACAAGCGTGACTGCGAATTCGTGCGATACAGCACGGCCGTCCGCGGCGTGTCCCCGCGCTCGTTCGCCTCGCGCATGTAGCGTGCGATCCAATCCGCGGCAAACAGCGCTTCATTCTCCCCATCGGGGGCCTCGTAGTAGCCGATCTTGGTTCCGCCCTGCCGCGACGTCCAAAGATTCTTTCCCTTGCGCCGCACGTTGTTCGCCACCACCGCCGAGGCCGCCTGCAGAATGTTCTGCGTCGAGCGATAGTTCTGCTCCAGCCGGATAATCTTCGCTTCGGGGAAGTCCTGCTCGAACTCCAGAATGTTGCGGATGTCCGCCCCGCGCCAGGAATAAATTGACTGGTCTTCATCCCCGACCGCGCAAACGTTGTGCTGCGCGCCCGCGAGCATGCGCATCAACTCGTACTGCGGACGATTGGTGTCCTGATATTCGTCAATCAGCAGATACTGAAAGCGCTTGTTGTAGTATTCGCGGACCTGTGGCGCCGATTTCAGCAGCCGCACCGCGTCGAGCAGCAGGTCATCGAAATCCAGCGCGTTCGCCTTGCGCAGCTCTTTTCGATACTCCTCGTACAGATGCGCGATCTTCTCCGTCTTCGGATCCGCAGACTGCAAGTAAAGCTCCTGCGGATCGAGCATGTGATTCTTCGCCCACGAAATTCGCCCAAGCACATTGCGCGGGGTCAATTCTTTATCGTCGACCCCCAGCCGCTTCATGACCGACTTCACTACGGACTGCTGATCATTCTCGTCATAGATGACAAAATTCTTGGTATGCCCGATCGGCCGCTGCCCCGGCACAGTCGAAGGAATCCGCATCGCCTCAATGTTGCGCCGCAACATCCGCACGCAGAACGAATGAAACGTCGAGATCACTGGCTTGGCGATGCTGAGCCCGCCTACCAACTTCTCGACGCGCTCGCCCATCTCGGCTGCAGCTTTGTTGGTGAACGTCATCGCCAGGATCGACTCCGGCATCACGCCCTTGTGCTCGATCAGATACGCGATCCGGTACGTGATGACGCGCGTTTTCCCGCTGCCCGCGCCGGCCAGTATGAGCACCGGCCCTTCGGTCGTCTCAACAGCCTCGCGCTGTTGCGGATTCAATTGATCAAGAAACGACAATGCGGAAGTGGCTCCGGGAGTGATCTCCTAATTTTACACGTGCTTTGCAGAGCCCTTTGTTCAGGTTTCAAAGCTTCAAGGTTTCAACGTTTCAAAGGACTCTCCAGTACGACCCGGGCACTTTGTTCTCCGGACCAGCCTTTGGTCAGCGGTACCGTGAAGTCCACACTTCGCGGTTCTTTAATCCTTGAAACCTTGAAACTCTGAAACCTTGAAACCTCTCCCCACAATTTCTCCCGCAAGCCGCACCGGCTCGCACGTTCTTTCCACGGAGTCGAAGTGGGCGGCGCGTCCGGTCCGAGTTACGCCCGTAACTCGAACACGCCTCTCCCCTGAGAGTGGACGCGGCCGCCTACGAGCAAGATCTCGTCAGCTTGCGAGAGAGGAGTACCTATGAATCCGAAGAGTTTCATTGCCGTGATGGTGCTGTTGCTCGTTGCCGGATTTGTAATGATCGATCACCACACGGCGCGCGCCGGAGAAGTCAATCCCGCTTCCCTCTATAAGGTCATCGAGCCGATCCGCCACGGCAACCTGACGGTTTTTCCCGTAGTCGCCGCGAAAACTTATCCGACCGGAGAATTCCTCACCCTTGATGAAGGCCTGCACTCCGGCGAAGTCATAGTGACCGAAGCCGGCAGTGTGCAGGGACTGATCCGCCGGCACGGCACTCCCATCGTCCGCCACGATGGCGCGGAAGTGAACCGCCTCGTGCTGGTCAACAACTCCAAGCGGCCGCTGCTATTGCTGGCCGGAGAGATCGTCAGCGGCGGCCGGCAAGATCGCGTCATCGGCAAAGACCGCATTGTTCCGCCGGAAAGCGATCCCGTCGATCTGAACGTCTTCTGCGTGGAACCCGGACGTTGGGTCGCCAGCACCGAGCACTTCGGAGCGTCCGAGGCGTTGTACGGAAAAAATTCGAGCGCCGTTGGCGGGCCACTTCCGATGGCGATTATGGCGCAACCGTCAGTCCGCGGCAAAGCCATGGCTGAGAAAGACCAGAGCCAGGTATGGAATGAGGTGAATAAGCAAAAGGCAGCCATGACCGTCGAAGTCGAAGCGGCCGCCCCTGCGGTCGCCACTCAAATGCAACAAGTCACTTCGTATGCCAAGGTGAATGAGAACGTCGAGGTCCGAAAGCAGGTCGACTCCGTGGCCAAACCCATTGAGCAGAGCTACCAGAGCCTGATCCACCAGCTCCGCGATCGCAACGCGGTCGGAGTCGTTGTAGCCGTGAATGGTCGAATCATCTGGGCAGACGTTTTTGCCAGCACCGATCTGCTGAACAAGTATTGGCCGAAGCTGGTGCGTTCTTACGCGTCGGAAGCGGTGGTCACGCGGGCTAAAGAGGCAGAGGTCACCACCAAGCAAGCCGACGCCTTTCTCGCCGACATGGAAGGCCGCCGTGAAATGATCGAGAGCGAGCCCGGCATTTACCGCCACACCGAGGTGACCGGGGACGGATTCAAAGCGTTTTCTTTGACATCCCTGCTGCCGAAGACGGGATTCGAGGTGCACGTAGCGAAGATGGCAGAGTGAAGACAGGGGTCAGAGGGCGGGGTCAGGGACTAAAGGTCAGGGGTCAGGAATCAGAGTGCAATGCGGAATTGGTACACCTGAAGCCTGATGTTCGAGATCCGGCCGATGTTGCCGCCTCTGCCCCTGATCCCTGGGCCCCTTACTTCGCCTCGTACCACTTCCGCCATGCCCCAGAATCTCTTGGCAGCCGCTGATGCGTGATGTCCCCCAGCGCCTGGAACGCCCAATTTTGCGTCTGCGCATCCAGCGAAGGATCATCAGTGTAGCTCAGTAATCGCGGAACTGCGGTCATGCGCTGTTCCGGTGTGAACATACCTGATTCCGCCAGGCTGCATGCGGCCCTCTCGCGAACCAACGGTGAGAGATCGTTATGCATCGTCGCCAGCAGCGGCAAGATGGCCTGATCGCTTCCTGCCACCGCCAGTCCTTCCACCGCCCATCGCCGCGAATCCGGGTCTTCGTCCTTCAGGTGATTGGTGAGCACATCGACAATGCGTTCGCTCTCGACTCCCCGGTTGGCCATCAGTCCCAGCGCCCACAGGGCCCAGATCTTCTGGCTGTGATCCGGCGAGTCGACGTTCTTCAGCAGATAATCAAGGCTGGCGGCATTCTTCGCCAGTCCATAAGCGGCGAGTTCCACCTCAACGCCTGACTCGCGCACGCGCATGTCGTTCGAATTCAGCGCCGCTGTCGTGAGATTCGCGATCTGTGAATTCCACTCGACTGTCCCGTTCCAGCGATCGACCCGCGACGAAATCTGTTCGACCGCGCCTTGCGAATGTCCGACGGCAAGTTCCAGCAACGTCTCCGCCTGCTTCTGTGGTTTCATGCGATCGATTTGTGGCAAATCTCTGGCGGAAGCAGAGTCGCTCGAGTGCGACGGAGCCGATCTGGGCCACATCGGATGCGACTTGCTCATCGTCCCTACGATGACTGCCGCGACCATTCCGATCACGGCGGCGATTAGATGCGCAGACCGTAACGCGGACTGCCGCGATGCAGGCGGCGCACTGCCAGGCTGAAGGCCGGCAATGTCCGATCCCGGTCCGAGCGTGCCGTAGTCCGGCGTTGGCTTTAGGCGCGGATCAGCCGGCGTTGTATTCGCAGCCGGTGTAGGAAACGGCGAGGGAACATCCATATACAGGAAGTCTAGGTCGACCTGCAAAATGGGGTAAAGTTACTTTCGGGTCGAACCTCGGGTTCGATGCAATAATTTGCATTCGCGCGATCGGGAGGGGGCCCCGGCTCGGCGGAGCAACTCGCATGTAAGTTACAGGAGGAAGTCATGTCTTCGAAGTACAAGTGGCTGATAACGGTTATCAGTGTGTCCCTGGCGTCTCTGGCGCTCGCCGCCGCTGGTCCGGGATACCATGTGTCCACAACTTATAAAGTGGGCGGCGACGGTGGCTGGGATTACCTCACCGCTGATGCCAGCGCGCGCCGACTCTACATCTCTCGCGGCACCCACGTCATCGTGCTCGATCTCGACTCCGGCAAGAGTGTTGGCGATATTCCCGACACGCAGGGTGTACATGGCATCGCGCTCGCGCCTGATCTCGGACGCGGCTTCACCAGCAACGGCCGCGAGAACACCGTTACCATTTTCGATATCAAGACTCTCGCGCCCATCGGCGAGAAGGTAAAAGTCGGCGAGAATCCTGACGCAATTCTCTACGATCCGGCGACCAAGCGCGTCTTTACCTTCAACGGACGCAGCGCAGACTCCACCGCCATCGATGCCGCCAGCGGCAAAGTTCTGGGGACCATCAAGCTCGACGGCAAGCCCGAGTTCGCCGCCAGCGACGCCAAGGGCACAGTCTTCGTAAACATCGAAGACAAGAGTGAACTGACTGCGATCGATCCCAATAAGCTGGAAGTGAAATCAAAGTGGCCGCTCGCGCCCTGCACCGAGCCCAGCGGACTCGCCCTCGACCGCAAGAACCGCCGCCTCTTCGTGGGATGCGATAACAAGATGATGGCGGTGGTCGATGCCGACAGTGGCAAAGTTCTGGCGACTCCGGCAATTGGCGAAGGCGTCGACGCGACTGCTTTCGACGACGAAACAGGACTCGCGTTCGCCTCTTGCGGCGGCGACGCGGTTCTCACCGTCGTTAAACAAGACTCGCCCGACAAGTACAGCGTGGCGGAAAACGTGAAGACCGAGAAGGGAGCGCGCACCATGGCTCTCGACACTAAAACGCACAACGCCTACACGGTCACAGCGAAGTTCGGCCCAAGACCGGCCGCAACCGCTGACAATCCCCGCCCGAGGCCTCCGATCCTGCCGGACAGCTTCGTCGTACTGGTGGTCAGCAAGTAACTCAGGAACTACAAAGCTCACGTGGGGACAGCCGCCTCGGCTGTCCGCTCTGAGCGCAGTCGAGAGGGAAAGCGAGCCGCCCGGACCCAATCTTTTGCCGGGTTCTTTTGCGGAAGGTGCCTTTTTCACTTTCTGCGCAACAACTCCCAACACGAAATTCGACATCCAAGAACCTTCGTGCGCGAAGATATCAGCGAGCGTATATAACGAGCAGTTACAATGATCCGACCCCGGTAGCGCCAGGCCAACGATTGACAACCAACGACAGACAACATTCGAACGACCGCCCATGACCATGAAAGTTCGCAAAGCCGTGTTCCCCGCAGCTGGGCTGGGCACGCGATTCCTGCCAGCCACCAAAGCCCAACCGAAAGAGATGCTCCCGCTCGTCGATAAGCCGATCATTCAATATGGCGTCGAAGAGGCGATGGCCTCCGGTTGCGACCAGATCTTGATCATTACCGGGCGCGGAAAGCAGGCGATCGAAGACCACTTCGACGTCAGCTACGAACTCGAAAAAATGCTGGAGGAGCGCGGGAAACACGACCTGCTGAAAATCGTTCGCTCGATTTCCGACATGATCTACGTGGCCTACGTCCGGCAGAAAGAGGCGCTCGGCCTGGGTCATGCAGTGCTCATGGCGCGTGAACTGGTCGGAAACGAGCCTTTCGCTGTGCTGCTGGCTGACGACGTGATCGAGAACCCAGTGCCAGCGCTCAAGCAGATGGTTAACGTCTTCAATGAAAAACAATGCAGCGTGATCGCCGCGCAGGTGGTGGAAGGCAAAATGATTTCGTCTTACGGCGTCTTCGACGCGCAGCCCGCCGAAGGATTTAACGGACGCCTGTTCGAAATCCGCAACATGGTGGAGAAGCCAAAGTTCGAAGAAGCGCCGTCGAACCTGGCCGTGATCGGACGATATATTCTCACGCCTGCAATTTTCGATTGCCTGGCGAAGACGCCTACTGGAGCCGGTGGCGAACTCCAACTCACCGACGGGATGCGTATGCTGCTCAAGAAAGAAAAGATGTACGCATACGTCTACGAGGGCAATCGCTACGACACCGGCGACAAGCTGGGATTTCTAAAGGCGACAGTAGAATTCGCCCTGAAGCGCCCGGACCTGGGCGGCCCCTTCCGCGAATATCTGAAGAGCTTGAATTTATAACTGAGATGAAATCGGATTTTGACTTCCCCAACAGTGATACAGCTCATGTGGCGACAGCCGCCTCGGCTGTCGAGCGAAGCGAAACGAGCAGAGAAGCAATTTTAGATTGCAGATTTCAGATTGCAGAATTGAGTATAGGATCACCATCACTCAAAGAAAGAATTCTTCGTGATGAATACAAAATCTATCCGTACAAAGATGGATTCGAGATTGCAGCGGATCGTGAGGCTTTACTGTGGATTTCCGAGATCTGTCAGGGTTTGGCCAACCTAACCGACGAAGAGGCCAAGACCGGAGCGAACCACTACCACCTAGACGAGTATTTGGGTCACGCTGAACCCGGCTCAGCTCCGTTAATTATCCTCTACAAGCCCGACCTGTAAGGTACCGCGGATCTGGGTTTTCAATCTGCAATCTGCAATCTGCCTTCTGAATTCTGCCTTCTTACTTCTGCATTTCCTTCAGCTTCTTGGATTTCTCCTCCACTCCCCGCGCCAGCTTCTCCTTGTGCGTGTGCATCTTCTTCGCGATCGACTCATCGCTGAGCCCAATTATCTGCGCCGCGAGAATCCCCGCATTCGTCGCGCCAGGCTTTCCGATAGCAACGGTCGCCACAGGAATCCCCGCCGGCATCTGCACGGTCGAGAGCAGTGAGTCCATCCCATTCAGCGATGTCGAAGGAATCGGCACGCCGATGACGGGAAGAATCGTATGCGCGGCAATCACTCCCGCCAGATGGGCCGCCCCGCCGGCTCCAGCGATGATGACCTTAATCCCGCGCTCGGCCGCCTTCTTCGCAAAATCCGCCGAGCGATCCGGCGAGCGGTGCGCCGATGTCACATCCATCTCATACGCGATCCCGAAATCGTCCAGCGCCTTCCCCGCTTCGCGCATGATCTCCAGATCCGAGTCGCTACCCATCACAATCGAAACCACTGGCTTGCTCATTGCACTCCTCTGAGAATTGAATAACTTCGATCGCTCCGGATCTACGCGGGTTGACACATATCAAAAAACTCCGTGGGATCCGCGTTAATCCGTGGCAAGGAAGTCGATGCTACGACTTCTTCAGCGCTCTGCCCGCAATATCTTTGCGATAATGCGCGCCAGCGAAATTGATCTTCCCGCACGCCTCATACGCGCGATCTGCCGCCGTCTCCAAATCCGCAGCCCTTGCCGTCACGCCCAGCACGCGCCCGCCCGCGGTGTAGCAAACCCCATCGCGCTTCGACGTCCCCGCATGAAACACTTTCACACCCGAGACCGCGCCGGCTTCGTCGAGCCCGTCAATCCTTTTTCCCTGCTCAAACGTCCCCGGATACCCTCCCGACGACATCACCACGCACACGGACGCATCCCGTGACCACTTGAAGTCCCCCTCACTCACCCGGCCATCGATCGAAGCCTCGAGCGCATCGACCAGGTCGCTCTCCAGCCGCATGAGGATCGGCTGCGTCTCTGGATCGCCGAAACGGCAATTGAATTCGAGCACCATGGGACCGCGCGCGGTCATCATGAGCCCGCAGTAGAGCACGCCCTTGAACTCGGTGCCCTCGGCCTTCATCCCCTCGACTACGGGCCGCGCGATGTGATTCACCAGCCAGTCGCGCATTTGATCGTCCACGATATCAGCCGTGGAGTAAGCGCCCATACCGCCGGTGTTCGGGCCGGTGTCGCCGTCACCCACGCGCTTGTGATCCTGTGCGCCCACTAGCGGCGCCACACGGTCGCCGTCGCTGAATACCAGGAAAGAAAGCTCGTCACCCTTCAAACACTCTTCCAGCACGACCCGCGACCCGGCCTCGCCCAGCATCTTGCCGCTCAGCATCTCAACCGCGACACTTGCGGCCTCTTCCTTGCTCTTGGCGATGACCACGCCCTTGCCGGCCGCCAACCCGTCGGCTTTCACGACGACCGGGGTATGAAAATGCCCGAGCGCCGATTTCACCTGCTCAATCGAATCGCAAATCGCAAACGGAGCTGTGGGGATGTGATACCGCTGCAGAAATTCCTTGGCGAAGCTCTTGCTCGATTCCAGCCGGGCCGCCGCCTGAGTCGGACCAAAGACGCGCCATCCGCGATGCATGAACTCGTCGACGACTCCCAAGGTCAACGGCAGCTCGGGCCCAACCAAGGTCAAATCCGGCTGCAGGCGCGTCGCCAGCGCGACCATCGAGTCCAGACTCTTCAGGTCGGCGGGCAGGCATTCGGCCTCGTCGGCAATGCCGCCGTTGCCGGGCGCGCAATAAAGGTGCGAGATACGCGGCGACTGCTTCAGCTTCCACACCAGCGCATGCTCGCGCCCACCGCCACCTAGAACAAGGACTCTCATAAAAGACAAATCAGGTTAGGGGTTTGAGCACGATGCTGTCAAACCACGCGGCGAAGCATGTGGCGACAGCTGCCTTCGGCTATCCATCGAGCGCAGCTAGACTATTGCTCGAATCCGCGCCGCCAATTCCATCAAGTACGGCGCCCGCTCGCGGAGGGGCTTCTTTCCATCCCGTAACACTCCTTTAATCAGGGCGACGTAATGTGAACGGATATCATTTCTGTGTTGGCTCGTCATTTATGTTAACCATGGTTAATTCTCTCGTGTATATTACGATTAACTATTTCTTTGGGGAGATACCAAAATCAAGGCGGATTCCGCCGGGGGCGACCGGCCCTACGATGTCTGCGAAATGACCCTGCAAGCCAAAGTGGATGTCCGCTACCCCGTCCTCGCGATGGGCCTCGCGATGTTGTTGGGCCTTGTCGTCGGCGTCGGTACAACTGCCTGCGCCCAGCAGAGCGAGTCGCCATCTCCGCCTCAGCGTAGCGGCCCCACAGAGAGCGATCCCCCGGATCAGATCAGCCCTGAGTCTATGTTCCCGCATTTCAAGGACACTCGTTTCTGGCTCTCGGGTCAGGCCAATTTCATTTTTCAAACGCATCCCGAGTTCCACGCCCCCTACAGCGGCCCGCACAGCCTCAGCCCGCGGTATGAGAAGGCCACGTCTCGTCTCCTGACGCTCTACACCGGGGTCCGCCTGAATGACTCGACCGAATTTCTGGTTGACATCGAAGAAGCCGGCGGGGCCGCGCTGACCACCGGTTTCGGTCTTGCTGGAAATACGAACCTCGACATCGTCCGCAATCCATCGCTCAGCAAGGCTCCGTATCTGGGCCGGGGGATGTTTCACAAGGTCTTCGCCTTGAGCAGCGAGAAGATCGAGAACCAGCGCAACGCTTTCTCGTTGTTCGAAGAATTGTCCCGGCGGCGCCTTGAATTCCGCATCGGCAAAATGAGCATGCCGGACTTCTTCGACGTTAGCTCTGTCGGCTCCGACCCCCATTTCCAGTTTACAAATTGGACCACCGACAACAATGGCGCGTGGGACTATGCCGCCGACACTCGTGGCTACACCGTGGGCGCGGTCTTCGACTACGAAGATCGCAACTGGGGATTTCGCTTCGCCGAGGCCCTTATGCCAAAAGTCGCTAACGGCATCGATCTGGTCTGGAAACCATGGCAGGTACACGCCGAGAACTTCGAATATGAATTACGACGAGGGTTCATTCCAAGAAAGCCTGGTGTGATCCGCCTGCTCGCCTACACCAACTCCGCCAACATGGGCATCTACCGCGATCAGGTGATCAAGGCTGCTGCCGCCGACACGGCGCCCGACATTACCGACCACCCCTGGCACATTACGAAGAAGTACGGATTCGGCGTCAACCTGGAGCAGAATCTTTCACACTACCTCACCGCGTTTGCACGCTTTGGATGGAACGATGGCCGGACCGAGTCCTTCGCCTATACCGAAGTTGAGCAGACAATTGCCGAAGGCGTGGGAGCCAATGGCGCCTGGTGGCATCGCAAGCAGGATCGCGCCGGAGTGGCGTTCGTCAGCAACGCCATCAAGAAAGATCACCAGAATTATCTCAACGCGGGCGGACTGGGCTTTCTGCTAGGCGATGGGCATCTGAATTACGGCCGCGAAAACATCGTGGAGACCTATTACACCGTCCACGTCTGGCGTGGAATTTATCTGGCTCCGGGCTTGCAGCACATCGCCGATCCAGGCTACAACCGCGACCGCGGACCGGTGGTGGTACCGTCATTCCGGGCGCATGTAGAGTTCTGAACGGCCGTACGCACCACGCGGCGATTGGAACCCCAGCTTGGATCCCAACCTTCCAAGCAACCACATTTCCCAATCTCGATTTGAGTATAGCGGCGCATCTCAGCACTCCGCGCGGAGCGCACTAAAGTGAAAAGCTTGCAAGTAAAAGCGGAAGGCTGAGGAGCTGATGGCTGAAAGCTTCTTGTCTAGCTTCCTGCAGCGAAGCCGCCGGTGTGGGCTACCGTCATGCGGAGGTACTTGTAGGGATTGACTGGGGTATCGTTGATGCGGACTTCGTAGTGGAGGTGGGGGCCGGTGGAACGTCCGCTCTCTCCAACGTAACCGATCACGTCGCCACGCTGCACGTGTTGCCCCGCGGTTACGGCAAATCCGGAAAGATGCCCATAGCGGGTGCTGATGCCGTTGCCATGAAAGAGCATGATGGTCTTTCCGTAGCCGCCCAACGTGTCGGTAAGTGTAACGACGCCGTCGGCAGGAGCGACGATGGGATGGCCGTAGCTACTGCCAATATCGACTCCGCTATGGAATGCACCCTCACCGTTGAATGGATCGATGCGCTCACCGAAGCTTCCCGTGACCTGACCTTCGACCGGCCAGAGATTTGGAGCCGAGTTGGCTTTGATCCAATCGGCGGTGGTGACGTTGCGAGTCAGGCCCATGGTCAGCCCAACCATGGTCGCACCGGTCAGGGCCGAAGTACGGAGTGCGTGGAGCTGATCCAGCGAAGAACTCACTTCGGCAGCCTGAATCTGCTCGGACGTCGCAGTGACCAGCGTCGGCTGCGCCTTCAGACCATAGAGCGCGGAAACCTCGCCGGCGATGGAGCCCAGCGATGCCACCTGTAAGTCGCGCTCTTTGGCTACCTGTTCCAGGCGCGAGTAATTGTTCTTGAGCTGATCTTTCTCGGTCCGCAGCTGGTTAAACTGGGACACCTTCAACAGCATGCGGGTATAAGAGCTGGCAATTCCGGTCAGGCTGAGGAATCCAATGGCGGCGCCGATAACGAAAACGTAGAGGTAATGGACGGGAATGGAAATCTTGCGCAGCTGCCCGTCGTCCCCGCGGGCCACGAAAAGGATGTAGAACCGTTTCTGCAAAATCGATTCCTCTAAGTTTTGAAGCATCAGGTCCGGAACTTCAGGCTCAGATTCTCAACGATCGGAACGCCTGTTCGGACCACCTGACTTTTCGGGCTGCGTTTCCCATCTGGGAATGGAAACTCTCTCGCATGCCCTTCCTACCAAAACCTGAAGGTCGAACCGGTCTGCAATATGAACAGCTAGCAGAACTTATAGCTCCGGCCAAAGGTTTTGTGAATGACTGGTCAACGTTAACAAACTGGGTTCCCCCTGTCAACGACGCATAGGCCATCCGGCAGTTACCGAAGGCGTGCCGACCGGAGGTCACTATGGGACAGGTGACCCCTGGGCAGGTGGGCATCGGGCATTCTCCTTAGGGTTCGTCAAGTTGGTCAGCTGACGCCTGAAACCTGACGCCCGCCGCCTGAATCTGAGCCCCAGCGGTATAGTAAAGGCGCGTGCCGCTCCCCGAGAAAGTTCTCATCGCCCAAATCCGCCGGATGGCGAGGTCTTCGACCCGCGGGGGAAATGGCAGTCGCAATCGCGCCATTCTCACCGGAATCGGAGACGACTGTGCCGTGCTGCGCCTGCTCGAGGGAAGAGATTTTCTCGTTACCACGGACTTCACGCTGGAAGGTATCCACTTTCGGCGCGACTGGCATCCGCCGGAGTCCGTTGGCCACCGCTGCCTGGCACGCGGCTTGAGCGATATCGCTGCGATGGGGGGAGAGCCGGTAGCCGTCTTTTTGTCGCTGGCTTTTCCGCACGACTTGCCGCAATCGTGGGTTGGACGCTTCGCGCGCAGCCTGATCAGCTTGGCCGCGAAGCACGGAGTAACCGTCGCGGGAGGCGATACCGCGGAGTCTCCTGACGGGATACTCGCCGACATCATCGTAGTCGGAACCGTATCGAAGGGTAAGGCCATTCTTCGCTCAGGCGCGAAGGCAGGCGACCGGATTTATGTTAGTGGGGAACTGGGGGGATCTGCCGCCGCACTTGTGAGGATGAGGGGAGGCCGAAAGAAGGTGAAGCCGCGCGACTATGTCCGACACTTTTACCCTGAGCCGCGGGTCGACGTTGGCCGCGTTCTTCGCGAGAAGAAGTTGGCCTCGGCGATGATCGATACCAGTGACGGCCTTTCGACCGACCTGGCACACATTTGCGAAGAAAGTGGCGTAGGAGCTGAGATCGATCCATCTCTCATTCCGCGTTCGTCTGTCGGCAATCCCGCCCGTGAAGTCGACCTTGATCTGGCGTTGCACGGGGGGGAGGACTACGAGCTACTCTTTACGGCGCAGCTAGGGAAACGGGTCCCAAGGCACATTGCGGGCGTGGCGATCTCGCAAATTGGAGTGATTACTCGGTCTCGCGGAATCTTTGTGCGGAATCCGAAGCGCGTGGGGTATGAACTGCATGCGCGGGGGTGGGAGCACTTCCGGAAATAGGCCTCTTGCGAATCTGACGTGGTCAAGCTGCGGTGGATACTTTGCCGGCAGTCAGGCCAGCGCCGGCAGATTTCAGGGGTCCTTCGCGCAAGAGACATGCTCAAGATGACAAGGGCATTTTGACCGAGAGCAGCGATTGTTACCTCCGTCACCAGTCAGTCTCTACCCGCGGGTCGAAAACCGGACTAGAGTAAAGCCATGTCGTTCCGTAGATTTCTTTTGCTCTCCGTCTTCGCGGTTCTTGGCGCGAGTGCCTTCGCTCAGAAAAAGGAAGCCGCGCCACCTCCTGCGCGCGCGAAGCAGCCTTCGCCGGCTGTCACCGATGAATTCATCCACACACAGTTTGGGGATAACTGTTCGCTAATGGCGGGGCCGGCGCAGTTCGTTGCGGATCTCGACGGAGACGGCAATGATGACCTGGTGGTTGCCGCCAAGTGCAAAAACCCGATGGCGGACAAGGATGAATATAGTTTTGTCGTTGCCGATCCTTACGACACATTCCTCGGATACGCAGATGTAAAGGTCACGTCCACTTTTGCCTCGGATGAACCCGAGCGCCGCGGGCTGAGCCTGCTCATCATTCACGGCGACGAAAAAGACGGATGGCGCGCAGAGAAACCCAAAGCCAAGTTCCTGATGATCAATCTGCCCTTCAAAACGCTGACTGTGAAACGCCTGGTCATGAAGAAGAAGACCGTCCTCGGCGTCTACATGGAAGAGACCGGCGAAGGCAATAACACATCATCGGTGCTTTTCTGGGATGGGAAGAAGTACCGGTATACCCAGCTGGGATCGACGATGGAGTGAGAGCGAAGTCAGAATGCAGAAGTCAGATTGCAGATTTCTGATTTCAGATTCTTGAGTCGCATGTCTTCAATCTGAACTCTACAATCTGAAATTCACGCTTTTCACCCTTTGCCCTTCGCGTACGGGAACTCACTGGTTCCTACCTTGCTGACGTTCGTTTCGGCAAACTGGCACACCCGGTCCAGGGTAGCCTGCAGCTCATCGCTACAGCGCGCGAGATCTTCGTCGGTTGCGTCCGCCGGCACTGGAATCAGCCTTCCAAAGCGCAGCAGGACCCGCGAGAAGGGCTTGGGAATCATCATGCGGTCCCAGCTGTTGAGAACCCATGCCTTGTCGACCGCGACGTGAAATGCGCTTAAAGGCAGGCCCGCGGAACGCCCGAGTCCCACGGGACCGGGTTTGACCTTGTGGCGAGGGCCCCTAGGACCGTCGAGTGTGAAGGCCACGGTCCAGCCTTCCTCGAGGGCGCGGCGGAGTCCGAGGAGCGCCCGGACCGGGTTGCGGCTACTCGATCCCTTGACCGGCACGTATCCGAACTTCTTGATGATACGTCCCATATATTCGCCATCGTAGCTGTAGCTGCTCATTACGCGGACACCCATGTCGCGACAGATGTAGGTCGCGGGGATAATGGACGAGTGCCAGAAGGAGGTGACCAGAGGACGCTGTTCCAGCGTTGTCTGCGCACCCTCTTCATACGAAATCGCCACGCGGAGAGTCGACCCGATCAGCCGAATGAGCGTTGTACCCGCGGCAACGATCAGGCTCAAAACCATGCGCTGGCGGAGCGTCCAGCGGCGCGGGCCAGATTCGGGCTGGGATGTTGCTAGTTCTCGGGGGACGGCTTCGGGCACGCAGCTATTGTAATGGCCGGCAAGAAGATTCACCGCCGAGGTCCCTGAGGACAATCCACGAAGAACACGGAGAAGTATGCGCGGGCATTCTTCTACGATCTTGTGCTTCGGCTGCGGCTAATTCTCGAGGTACGAATCGATCCACGTCTTGATCTTCAGCCGGCGGGCATCGTTGGGATCAAAGCGAACTCCCACCGATTTGGGTTTGTTCCAGCTGACACTGCCGCGAACATTGACCCGGGGGAGAGTCATCAGTGCGAAGGAAACCTCGACGCTCACTCCCGACGAAAAATCCTCACCGGTCTTGATGGACATGCCACCGGAGCTGATCTCAATGGTGGAGGCGCTGACGCGGCGGCCGTCGCCAACGATCGAGACTTCGGTCATCACGGGAATGCGGACGTAGCGGCGAAATTCGTGCAGCACGAGTAGCCTGGTAGCGCGCACCAGTTTCAGCATCGCGGGCCGTTCGAGTGGCTCCTGGAACATGGCATTGATGCCGTATCTGGAGTACCGCATGGCATCCTGAGCGCTACCGCCAACGCCATAGATCACGCAGCGGCTGTTGGAGCGGGAGCCTCGCGCCGCTTCCAATACGGACTCGGAGTCTGTCCACTGGGCCAGCGGAAGCACGCAAGCCTCGAACTTTTCCCTGCGTAAACGGTCGGCGGCGTCCGCAACCACGGGGACGGGCTCAATTCCGAATTGTCGGAAGCACTCGGCCAAGATCGAATGGGTTGAATCATTAAAGCCCACCAATGCGGCGCGGGCAGCGGCTTTGCGAGTAATTGGGGAGGGTGTGAAATTCGTGGCGAAAGCTTTATCCATGTCAGGGAAGACTCCCTTTCGATGGGTCATTGTGCGTCCATCTGGGCGCGTTGCAAAGTTCCAAAGGGACAACGAGCGGCGAGAGAAGGGTCATTACCAGAAATGCAACGGCGTGAGAAAGGACATTACGAAGCGAGAAGCCGCGTGGAATAGGGCATTTGCGGGGATGCTGTTCGAGGCGCTATTCGTGCCAGCGGCGGAAGAGCAAAGCGCCGTTGGTCCCGCCGAAGCCGAAGGAGTTTGACATGGCGTATTCGAGGTCGGCTTTGCGGGCATGGTTAGGGACCAGATCCATCCCGGCCGTATCAGGGTCGGGGTTCTCGAGATTGACCGTGGGCGGCAGGATTTGATCGCGCAAGGCGAGGACCGTGATGCCTGCTTCGAGTCCGCCGGCCCCGCCGAGGAGATGTCCGGTCATGGACTTGGTGGAACTCACAGCTATCTTGTGATCGCCAAAGAAATTGCGGATGGCATGGGCTTCTAGGGTATCGCCGATCGGCGTGGACGTGCCGTGCGCGTTTACGTATGCGACGACATTGGGGGAGACTCCGGCATCGCGCACGGCATTGCGCATAACGCGGAATCCGCCCTCGTGCTCCGGAGCGGGCTGAGTCATGTGGTAGGCATCGCCTGACATTCCGTACCCGGCGACCTCGGCAAGGATGGGAGCGCCGCGTTTGCGGGCAAACTCCAGCTCTTCGAGGATCATGATCCCCGAGCCTTCACCGATGACGAATCCATCGCGCCCCTGATCCCAGGGACGGCTGGCCTTTTCGGGATCGTCGTTGCGCGTTGAAAGGGCGCGCATAGCGGCGAACCCCCCGACGCCCATCGGCGTGATTGCAGCCTCCGCCCCGCCCGCGATCATCACATCAGCATCGTTGTGCTGAATGATGCGGAAGGAGTCTCCAATGGAGTGAGCGCTGGTAGTGCACGCCGTGGCTGTCGCCTCGTTGGGACCTTTGGCGCCGTAGCGCATCGAGACCTGCCCAGCCGCTAGATTGATGATTGCCGACGGAATAAAGAATGGGGAAATCCGGCGCGGGCCGCCTTCGATCAGGTTAGTGTGCTCGCGCTCGATAATGTCGAATCCGCCGATGCCGGAACCGATGTGGACGCCGACGCGCTCGTCATTCTCCGGCGTGACCTTCAGGCCCGACATCCGCATGGCCTCATCGGCTGCCGCGAGGGCAAAATGGATGAAGCGCCCCATCTTCTTGACTTCTTTTTTCTCCATGTACTTCAGCGGGTCGAAATTCTTCACTTCGGCGGCAATTTGGCAGGCGAAGTTGCTGGCATCGAAGCCGGAGATACGAGCTACGCCACTCTTGCTCGCCAGCACGGCCTTCCATACTTCATCGGTAGAATTGCCCACGCCGCAGACGAGTCCTAGGCCCGTGACCACGACCCTGCGTCCGTTGTTCAACTATTTTCCCGCCTTGGCGTGCTTGCCGATGTAGTCGACGGCATCCTGCACGGTGCGAATCTTTTCGGCGTCCTCGTCGGGAATCTCGATGTCGAAGGCTTCTTCGAAAGCCATCACCAGTTCCACGGTGTCGAGCGAATCGGCGCCGAGATCGTCCACGAATGACGCGCTCGCAGTGACTTCGCCCTCATCCACGCCCAGCTGCTCCACAATGATCTGTTTTACCTTCTCGTCTACGGCTGCCATATGTCTCCTCACTTGCCTCGATTAGATTTGAATTTCGGATGTTTGGTCGCGCAATCGCAGCTTGTCTTCCTGCCCGTTGGGCATCTCGACCATCAAATTTCCGGCACGCTCTGCTAACTGCGGTACGAATCCGGCGAACGTGTAGTGTAATTGTCCAGTTGAATTAGTGTAAAGGAACGGCGATGTCTTTTCCGGCAAAGCCTCTGTTATGTTGAGATTGCACTCCTGATCCTAACGGGTGCTGTTGTCGGAGGTCAATCGGCGGGCTGCAACTTGATGCAGCCGTTTGAGCCGCCAGACAGTCGGAGCCTATGCGAGCCGTCGTACAACGCGTAAGCCGGGCCAAGGTTACGGTCAACGGATGGGTCGCGGGCGAAATCGGTTTCGGACTTCTGGTGCTCCTAGGCGTGGGGCGGGATGACAGTGAGTCGGATGTGAACTATGTGGCCGAAAAGATTGCGGGCCTGCGCATCTTCGAAGATGCCGACGGCAAGATGAACCGCAGCGTGCTCGATGTGGGTGGGAGCGTGTTGGCGGTTTCGCAATTCACGCTTTACGGTGATGTGCGGCGTGGAAAGCGGCCGTCGTTCGACGATGCCGCTCCTCCCGAACCCGCGCGTCGACTCTATGAACTTTTCGTGGAGCGTATCCGCGCTGCCGGCTTGCGCTGCGAGACCGGACGCTTCCAGGAAATGATGCTGGTGGAGCTGGTGAATGAAGGGCCGGTGACCATCCTGCTGGATTCAGGAAAGCAATTCTGACAGGCCGCGCCAAGAAGGTGAATTGTGCTGCCATCACGGCGAATCTTTTCGTCGGGCCTTGTCCCTGTGATGCGGATGACTTGCGATATCTGAAGTCGCGATCTGTGACTGCGATTCTTAGCCTGCTGACGCCAGAGGATCAGCAAGAGCTCGGCGCGACCGAGGCAGAGATCGAAGCGCGCGCTGCCGACCTGGTCTACCGCAATGTTCCGGTGAACGACTTTGACGACCTCAATTTGAAACGAAGACTCCCTGCCTGCGTCGAAGCTCTCGATGATTTACTCAAGACCGGTCACCATGTCTATGTGCACTGCACCGCGGGCGTAACGCGTTCGCCCACGGTAGTCGCAGCTTACCTCCATTGGCAGCTGCATTGGCCGCTGGACGAGGCCATCGAACATTTGGAGACGTCGCGACGATGCTGTCCGCGCGGTGACCTTATTCAAATCGCCCGGCCCTCTCCACTCGGATAAAGACAAGCGAGTGCATCTTGCAGATACACCCCGGACAGAAACGCCCGGGTCCGAGACGGATGGCTCAATCGAGGATCTGACTAGTCGGGAATTTCTCCGAAACGCCGCAACAACGGCTTCATCGTCAATCCCTGGCCGAAGATCGAGAATGCAACCACGGCGAAGCTGACGCTGATGATCAATTCTCTCTGAGGAACTTCCGGCGGCAGTGCCAGAGCGAGTGCAAGAGCCAGAGCGCCGCGGAGTCCTCCCCAGAACAAAATGTGCTGGTGGGCTTTGCTGACACGCAGCGTTGACCGCGAGAACAGGCTGCAGCAGGGATAGACCGCGACTGCCCTGGAGAGCGTCACTAGCAGAATGGCCACGAGAACAGCGAACCAACCACCCAGGAAGTGTTGGCGGGCGACATGCATCCCGATCAGCAGAAAGACAAGCGAGTTGGCCACGAAGGCAGCGAAATCCCAAAACGCCTGGACCGCCTCGCGACCGGCCTCGGTAATCCATTGCAGGCCGCGGAAGTTTCCGAGCATCAAGCCCGCAACAAGCGTGGCAAGTACACCCGACAAATGGAGATGCTCAGCCAACAGAAACGATCCGTAAGCAGCGACGGTGGTGAATGTGATATCGACGAGATGATCGTCCGTACGGCGTGCCAGCACCAGAGCCGCGACGGCGACGACGGCGCCGCACACCAGACTCCCGCCGATGGTGAGGGCAAGTCTCGCCGTCACCTCCAGCGGCGTCGGAACATCGCCGGTCGTGGCTGCCACACAGATGCCAAAAAGAACAGCCGCGGTCGCGTCATTGAAGAGGCTTTCGCTTTCCACCAGCAAGCGCAAGCGGCCGCGAACACCCGCACCCTTGAAAGTTGCGATGACTGAGACCGGGTCGGTCGCCGAGATCAGCGCTCCAAACACAAGGGCGCTCATCCAGGGCCAATGTACCAGGAAGTGCATGCCGGCCGTAGTAACTGCGACCGCGAGCACCACTCCAAGCGTGGCCAGCACCAACACCACGCCAAGGTCTCTTCGCAGCTGTTGCCAGTCAAGGCTGAAAGCAGCTTCAAAGATGAGGGGAGGAAGAAGAACTGTAAAGAGAAGGCTCTTGGTCAGGTTGACCGGAGGAACGAACGAAAGCAGCGCGAGAACGATGCCGGCGACAACCAGTCCGACACTGTAGGGCAGCCGCAGGCGCCGGGTCAGGATCGCAACCACGGCCGCGATCAAAAGGAGCAGCGCAGCTGTTTCGACAGTCAGTTCCATGGCATTTGGCTTCAAGATGCACGGTGGGATCTGTAACTCTACATAAGCAGAGCCGTTCAAGAAATTTAGAAGAGGCGGCTGGTCCCAGTCTAGAACAACTGCTCTGACTTTACCGCGCCAGCAGGATTGCATCCGCGATGCGCGCGGCCTCCAGGGACGCTTTGACATCGTGAGTGCGAACGATGTGAGCGCCCTTCAGAATCAGGGCAGTCTGCGTGGCCAAGGTTCCATAGAGGCGCTGCTCGGTAGGAACATCTTTCCCTGCGCCCACCGTTCTTCCAATAAACGACTTTCGCGAAGTTCCCACCAAAACGGGGAAGCCGGCCGCCTGCAGTACTTCAAAACGCGCCATGAGAGGATAATTTTCGTCGAAGCTCTTACCGAAGCCGAATCCTGGGTCGAGCACGATTCGCTCCCGCCGCACCCCTACGAGAACCGCGCGCTCTGCCCACTCCTTCAGTTCGCGCTTGACCAGCAGCACAATGTCGCCGGCCGGCGGCAAACTTCGCCACTCCTCGGGACGGCCGCGCATATGCATCAGCACAGCGCCGCACTTCAGATCGGCGACGGTCTTGGCCATCTGCGGATCCCAGCGCATTCCGCTTACATCATTTACGATCTCGGCGCCGGCGTTTACCGCGGCCCGGGCCACTGGCGATTTGTACGTGTCGATCGAGATGAGGATTTTCGGATACCGCTTTTTCAGCTCAGCAATGACGGGGATTACTCGCTTGATCTCTTCGTCCGCACTCACCGGCAGCGGGTTCGCCGCCGCGCTGGCGCTCATTTTGCTCGCGGGGCGGACGAAGGCGTCCGCCCCTACACGAGCCAATTCGGACGGCTCCTTTGACGCCGGGCTCGGCGGACCGGCATCAACCCGCGCGCCCGGACGCGTAGATTCGCCTCCGAAGTCGATGATGTCGGCGCCATCTTCGAGCAGGCGCTCGGCGTGTTCTATAGCTTTGGCGCGATCAAGGAATTGGCCACCGTCAGAGAAGGAGTCAGGGGTGACATTGACAATCCCCATGATCAGCGTGCGCTGGCCGAGTTCCAGCGCGCGCGTGGCCAGGCTCCAATGAAACACGGGTCTCATGCGGCAGATTCTAAATGAACGCGAGGGAAGGCCCCCGGTGCCCTATCGGCGGCGCACAGCAGCCTCGCGCTTGCGCATGGCATAGGCCGCTCCGGGACCCGTTCCCGTGGGAGGTTTGCGCGTTCCTTCAAGAAGTTCTTTGAGAACAGTGGCGTTGTTCTGCGTTTCCTTCTTCGAGGCAAAGAGCAGCGTCAAATGCTTCTTCTTGTCGGCCAGTTCGTAGAGCCTCCGCAGTTCTTCCTCGCAGGCAGGCTGGGCCAACTCTTTGAGATATTGCTTGCGAAATGTTTCCCAATGATCGGGCCGGGCATGATACCAGCGGCGTAGCTCGTTTGAAGGGGCGAGATCGCGGAGCCACTCGTCGACGGCGGCTCTTTCCTTGGTCAATCCGCGGGGCCAGAGTCGATCGACCAGCACCCGTGTTCCGTCCCGGCGTGAGGCAGATTCATAAACTCGCTTAATCGCAATCGTCATGGCCCAATTGCCCCAAGAGCTCTGCTCTATTATTGTAAAGCGGCTTGGGAAGCCGTGTATCGCGCACATCGGGTAGAAATCATGCCATCAGAAAAGAACGGTCCTGCCATGAAAGGACGCTTCCAGCTCTACTTTGTCGGGGGAATGACCGCCGTATTGTTGGCCATCTTTGCCATGGTTGCCTGCGACGCAGAGCTGCGCAAATCCGACGCCGAACTCGGACTCAACGCGCAGCAATCGGCTGGGCGGCGGGTTTACGATGCAGAGTGCGATCGCTGCCACCAGCCTTATTCCACCCGAGGCAGGAAGGGGCCGGGTCTGAAAGGGATCTTCCAACATAAATATCTTTCGTTGAGCGGCCTGCCGGCTAACGATGAGCGCGTTGCCGATATCATTCGCCTCGGGCGCAACGAAATGCCTGGCTTCAGCCAGAAACTGAGCCCGCAGGACATGCAGGATTTGCTGGCTTATTTGCATACTCTCTGACGACCGGCATTGAGGCGGCGCCACATACATGGATAATCCACAGATGAAGAGCGTCGAGAAATCGGAACTTTTTCGCGAGCTGCCATCGGTGGACGAACTCCTTCGCGCATCCCAGTTCGCCGTCCTAGTGGAGGAACACGGAGCGACTGCCGTCACCGACGCAATCCGTTCTGTGATCGGCCGATTGCGCGAGCAGATTTCTTCCGGCCTGCTGGATGGCGCCGGGTTGCATCTCGCCTTAGAGGGACTGAGCGGCGCGGTCGAGGCTCAGCTGCGTAGCATTCTCGGTTACTCCTTGCGGCCTGTCATCAACGCCACCGGCGTCATTCTGCATACGAACCTGGGCCGCGCTCCGCTGGCTGAGCAAGCGCTGGCACATGTTCGCGAAGCTGGCCCTTCGTATTCGAATCTTGAGTTCGACATCGAAGCTGGAGAACGCGGCAAACGCGATGTTCATGTGGATCGTCTATTCCGAAAACTGCTGGCCGAATCCTTCTCTCCTCAGGAGGAGGCAGTCGCCTCAGCTGTCCCGCCTGGGCGTAGCCCGGCGGCTCCTTCTACGGTTTCGACCATCGTCGTCAACAACAACGCCGCGGCCGTCCTGCTCGCCCTGAACACGCTGGCTGAGGGCGGGGACGTCATCGTCTCGCGCGGAGAGTTGGTCGAGATCGGCGGTTCGTTCCGCATTCCAGATGTGATGGCGAAATCGGGAGCGACTCTCCGCGAAGTCGGCACAACGAATCGAACTCGGATTGCGGACTACGAAAAAGCGATAAACGAGCGGACGCGGCTCCTGTTACGGGTTCATCGCTCGAATTTCGAGATTACTGGCTTCACCGAACGGCCCTCGATGGGAGAATTGGCGGCGCTGGCTCAACGGCGCGGAATTCCCCTCATGGAAGATCTCGGCAGCGGGGCTCTGGTGGATTTGGAAAAGTTTGGCATTCAGGGGGAAACCACGGTACTCGACAGCCTTCGTGGCGGTGTCGACGTCGTAACCTACAGCGGCGACAAACTGCTAGGCGGCCCTCAGGCCGGACTCCTCAGTGGGCGCTCGAACCTAATCGCGCGCATGCGAGCGAATTCTCTGTTCCGTGCCTTGCGTGTGGACAAACTTACATACGCGGCGCTCGAGGCAACTCTGCTGGCTTACGTGAAGCGAGAGCACGGTGCTATTCCTGCCTTGAGGATGATGGCCCTGAGCAAAGAAGAGATCGGTGCGCGGGCGGAATCTATCGCGAGCCGAGTTCAATCTCGCAAGGTGAACATTGAAGTTATCGATGGCGAATCAGTGATTGGCGGCGGTGCAGCACCTTCTTCGGTGCTGCCAACTCGACTGCTGGCTGTAACCCACGTTGATCTCGGCGCTGATGAATTATCCGCCAGCTTGCGCAAGTCTGATCTCCCGGTGATCGTTCGGGTGGAAGAAGGTAGAGTCCTCCTGGACCTGCGTACGGTTTTTCCAGATCAGGATCGCCTCATCGCGGATGCTTTGCAGCGAATTGGGTAACCCTCCATCGAAGATTCCTTGGCGATTCTTTACACCATCGGACATTCCACCCGCACTCTCGAGGAGTTGATCGAGGCACTTCGCGCCCATCAAATCAGCACTCTGGTGGACATTCGAGCCTTCCCTATGTCGCGCAGGCTTCCGCAGTTCAACCGCGACTCTCTCTCAGAAACGTTACCGGCCGCGGACATCCGATACGTTTGGATGAAAGCTCTCGGCGGGTACCGGAAAAAGATTCTGGATGATTCCCCAAACATTGCGTTACGCAACGACAGCTTCCGCAATTACGCCGACTACATGCTGACGGCTGATTTTGCGCATGGGATGGACGACCTGATCAGGCTTGCAGACGATGCACCTACCGCCTACATGTGTGCGGAACGCGTCTATTTCCACTGTCATCGCATGCTGGTATCCGATTGGCTTGTGGCGCATGGGCACGAAGTGCTGCACATCGACGGCATGGGTCCAGTCAGGCCGCACAAGCTCACGGCCGAAGCTCGCATGATTGATGGACGTTTGATCTATCGCGGAGATCGGTTGCTCTGAAGTGCGGTCCCGATTCGGCGCGTGATAGCATCTCGGGCGCAAAGCAAGGAAGCAGATGATTCGGTCACTACGCTGCGCTGTTTTCATGTCCATAGCGTTGCTATGGCTTATTGGGTGTCAACAGAAGCCTCAGCCGCTGGGACGCACAATCGAGCCCGGTGCGCCTGACGAGGGAGCGGTCGGCTTTGATATCACACCTCTCAACGCGAACGCCGATGCACGGAATTGGCTGGCAACCTACACAGCGGAAGGAAAGACGGCAAAATTCCAAATCGAGTTTGGGGCAACAAAACTGTCGTCAGGCGTCACATTCGGCGATGGGAAGCTCATAGCGGAGCCCGGCTCTGACGCCAGCACACTTCTTCGGAGTCTAAAGAAGGCGCTCGAAGCGAAGAGTCTACCCACACATGTCAAAAGGGTCAGCGAGCTGTCGTTCAAGTACGCCATTATCGGCGACAGACTCTCTCATGCTTCAGGAGGCGGGTTCAACGCAGAGCCTGTTGGAAATTGGATAGCTACTAAAATCTTCCTCGCGAATGGCGAAGCTGAAGTGTTTCTAAATACGAATCCGACCGTCGGCAAACCCGAGTTCTCGATCAAGGATCCGGATTACGGCGACCAGGTTCTGGCGGAATTGGCTAAGGTATTGTGAAAGCACGCGGCTCCTTGGGTTGCAACCGAATCTTCTCAGCTTTAGTATCGCCATAGCGTGCCCACTCCCGCAGACAATCCCAAGCTGAACCGCGAGCGCATGGTCTCGGCCGCGCCCCTTGAAGATGACTCATCATTCGAGTTGAAGCTGCGCCCGCAGCGGTTGGCAGAGTTCATCGGACAGAAAAAAGTCAAAGAACAGCTGGCGGTGGCGATCGAGGCGGCCCGTTCCCGCGGGGAGGCCATGGATCACGTGCTGCTCTATGGTCCACCGGGATTGGGTAAGACGACGCTGGCGAACATCATTGCCAATGAACTGGGTGCGCACTTCCAATCGACGGCAGCTCCTCTGTTGCAAATTAAAGGGGAACTTACCGCCATCATCACGAATCTCCAGGAAAGGCAGGTGCTCTTCATCGATGAAATCCACCGCCTGCAGCCTGTCCTGGAAGAGATCCTTTATTCGGCGCTGGAAGACTACAAGCTCGACATCATTATCGGACAAGGCCCTGCAGCGCGCACGCACACACTGGATGTGAAGCCATTCACTTTTATCGGCGCGACCACCCGGGCCGGACTGATTTCCTCCCCGCTGCGCGCGCGTTTCGGCATCGTTTTGCGTCTAGAGTTTTATACGCCGGGAGACCTGCAGATCATCGTCGAGCGATCGGCAGAGATTCTGGGAGCTGCCATTGATGACGCTGGTGCGAAAGAAATCGCCAGCCGCTCCCGCGGCACGCCGCGAATCGCCAACCGCCTGCTGCGCCGGGTGCGCGATTACGCGCAAGTGCGCGGCGCCGGCAAAATTGACGAGCCTACCGCCAAAGCCGCTCTCGAGATGCTCGAGGTCGATCAGTACGGCTTCGACGAAGTCGACCGCCGCCTGCTGCTCACGATCATTGAGAAGTACCAGGGCGGCCCGGTCGGCGTGAACACACTCGCAGCTGTCCTCGCTGAAGAGCCGGACGCGATCGAAGAAATCTACGAGCCCTTTCTGATGCAGATTGGTTTCCTTAATCGCACCCCGCGCGGCCGCGTGGCTACGCAATTGGCATACGATCACTTCGGAATCACTCCCAACCGCCGACAGGCATCGTTGTTTTAGCTGGTGTTCCGAGCACGACCAAGAAACTTCCGCAGCGAACTGTGGAAAACTTTTCGGCAGCCCGAACAACACTCTTTTGATGTTTTGTGAATGGCGACTATGGTGTATCTTGCTGAATTCACCTCGTGCCTCGCGGGGAAAGCAGTGAGGGTGCGTGCTTCGGAATCAGGGTCCCAGTCTTCTACGGAAAGAGATTGTGCAACTATTCGTACTTTTGCTGGCGACATTGCCGGCAGCGGCGATTCCTGTCCGCGGATCGGCCCCTCAAGCGACTGGACAATCTGCTCCTTCCTCGCAGCAAGTTCCGTCGCCGTCAGCGCAATTGCCGGAACCGCCGATACGCGATCCGGAGGTGCAGCCCGCACCCAAGCCCGAGATTGCGCCACCTGCCATCACCGTTCCCCGGCTCTCGCGTGCGCCTTCGCTCGACGATTTCTTAACCATGCAGCCGCAGGGTGATGCCGCACGCGAAATGGCCAAGGTCACCGGCTTCACCCAGCGAAATCCTCACGACGGGGAAGCCGTCTCCGAGCCGACCGATGCCTATCTCGGCTATGACCAGAAGAATTTGTATGTCGTCTTCGTATGCTTCGACGATCCGAAGAAGGTGCGCGCCCGCATGTCGCGCCGCGAAGATATTTACGACGACGACCAGGTCGAGATCATCCTCGACACCTTTCACGACCGCCGCCGCGCCTATGCGTTTCAGACCACGCCCCTCGGCGTGCAATGGGATGCGATCTGGACTGAGGCCTCGCGCGAGGAAGAGGCGCAGAGCCACTTCGACACTTCGTTCGATACTGTCTGGAATTCGCGCGGGAAAGTCACCAGTCGCGGCTTCATTGTTTGGATGGAAATTCCATTCAAGAGTCTTCGCTTCCCCGCGACGAAGGTGCAGGAGTGGGGTGTCATTCTCTATCGCGGCATCACGCGTAAGACTGAGGATTCCTTCTGGCCGCACATTACTTTTAAAGTCGAAGGACGCCTCGGACAGGCTGCCACCCTGGACGGTCTGGAGGGAATTTCCCCCGGCCGCGATATCGAATTGATTCCGTACGGCCTGATGCGTAGTTTCCGCGCGCTCGACACCCGCGACTTCCAGAATCCTTATTTTCAGAAGGCTACGGTCCAGGGCGCAGCCGGCATGGATGCGAAGTTCGTGATCCGCGACCATTTCACCATCGATGCCACCGCGCATCCCGACTTCAGCCAGGTTGAATCGGAAGACCCGCAGATCACCGTAAACCAGCGATATGCCGTTTACTTCCCCGAGAAGCGGCCCTTTTTTCTGGAGAACGAAGACTTTTTCCGCTCTCCGATGAACCTGTTCTTCACCCGCAACATTGGCGACCCTTCCGCGGGAATCCGTCTTACGGGAAAGGATGGGCCGTATTCAGTTGGCGTGATGAGCGCTGACGATCGGAGCCCAGGGCTCGCGGTGCCCGACTACAATGCATTGTCGGGCATACGATCCTATTTCAACGTTGCGCGTGTGACCCGCGACATATGGCGGCAGTCAAGCGTAGGAGCCCTCTACACCGACTGGGAATGCCCCACCACCGGAGAATACAACCGGGTCGGCGGCGTCGACACCCGCCTCAAGTTCAGCCCGAACTGGACTCTCGACGGGCAGGCTGTCACCAGCTCCAGCAAAATCCTGGGCAACTTTTTCAGTCCAACCTACTCGCCAAATAACTGTGAAGCCAATGCTTACCCATTCAGCTCGGGAAACAAGGGCAACGGAAATTATTACGCCGGTCCAGCCGAACGGCTCCAGTTGCACCACGACGGGCTTCACCTCACATATGACGCGCAATACAACGACATCAGCCCCGGTTTCGTTTCAATTCCAGGCTTCATTAACCGGGTGGACATCCGCGAACTCAAGCAGGAAGTGGACTATCGCTTCCGTCCGAAGCATGGCTGGGTAGTCGACTGGGGCCCGTCGCTCAACACTCGTCACGACTTCGATCACACCGGCCTGCGCCTCGACACGAACTATGCTCCATATCTGGCGATCCAGGCCCGCGGACAGACAATCATCTACCTGCGACCATATGAGGAGCTCCGGGAGCGTCTGCGTCCGCAGGATTTCTGCTTTTACGGATACTGTCCTTCACCGCCCCTTCCCAATCAGGACTATCACGAGCACACCAGTGGTGCGTCGTTCCAGACGGGATACTTCAAGCAGGCCACGATCATAGCCAGCTACTACTGGGGCGATGCTGTGAATTTTGTGGCCTTGCCAGCGACCCATGATGCCACTCTCTTAAACCATCCTTTTGTGGCTCGCGAAGACAACGCGCAGGCTTCGCTGATCATCCGTCCCTTCCAGCCGCTCAAGATCGAGAACACCTACCTGTTCGATCGCCTGCGGGCCAGAGACGACGCGTTTGTGGTGGCGCAGACGCAATTCCCCGGCGCGGGACGCGGCATCTTCAACGACCACATCGTGCGCAGCAAATGGAACTGGCAATTCACTCCGCAGCTATCGGTCCGCGTGATCCTGCAGTACAACGCGCTGCTGGCGGGAACGCCGGGCGTCGGATCGCCCTATACTTACCTGCCGACTTCGCGCCAATTCAACGCTGATTTCCTGGTCACGTATCTCGTGCATCCCGGCACCGCGATTTACGTCGGTTACAACAGCGACCTGCAGAATCTGAGCGTGGTCCCTGCAATTCCGGGATCGCCTGGCTTCGTCACCAACACGGCCCGTGGCTATCTCAATGACAGCCGCCAGTTCTTCGTCAAAGTCAGCTATCTGTTCCGTTTCTAATGCGGTGGAGCGGTGAGCAATGAGCAGTGAGCGAACCGGCCGACCGGTTTCAGCCAATCGGTTCGGCTCATCGCTCACAGCTCATTGCTCGGTTTGCTGAATCCTGTGGAAATCCGGTAGAATCTAATGACTCGAATCGAGGTTTAAGGTCCCATGAAAGCAGCAATTCACCCGTCTTACCACGAAGTCCGCGTGCATTGTGCCTGCGGCAATACGTTTACGACCCGCTCGACCCATAAGGGCGACATCGGGGTAGAAATCTGCTCGAACTGCCATCCGTTCTTCACCGGCAAGCAGAAACTGATGGACACCGCCGGTCGCGTTGAGCGCTTCCGCCGCAAGTACGCTAAGGCCGCCGAGACGGCGAAGAAGTAACTTCTTCCCCGCAGGTTGCGCGGATTTTCGCGGATTAAAAAAAACGAGCCCTCGCCCAAAGCGGGGGCTTTTGCTTGATAGTGGGCTAGAATTATCCAGCCACGGCGATGCTTTTCACGCCCGGGGGCTATGGAGAATACCTAATAACACGTGCGGAAGTTCTGGGACAACTCGGGGGATGCAGAGAAGATGGATGCAGTCGCGGACCGGGGCACCCGTGCCACGTGCATCGTCCCCCCTGCCTTCCAGATCGGTACTGTCACCATTTCCCCTGCCACTGTCCTGGCTCCGATGGCCGGGGTCACTGATACCGTCTTCCGCCGCTTCATCCGCAATCTTGGCGGATGCGGCCTCATTATGACCGAGTTCACCTCGGCCGACGGCGTCCTGCGCAAGAAAGATCAGAAGGCGAAGCGCTATCTCCACTTCTACGAGGACGAGCACCCCATCTCTGCGCAGCTTTTCGGCAGCGATCCCAGCGTCATGGCTGAAGCTGCCCGGATGGTGGAAGGCCTCGGCTTCGATCTCGTAGACCTGAACCTTGGCTGCCCGGCGAAGAAAGTCGTGAAGTGCAACGGGGGCTCCGGCCTGCTGCGCGACCTGCCCGCGATCGGCAAGATTTTTGAATCCGTTCGCGCCGCAGTGAAGATTCCGTTCACGGTAAAATTTCGCGCCGGGTGGAACGACGAAGAGATTGTCTGTGTCGAACTGGCACGGATGGCAGAAAATTGCGGACTGGCGGCAGTTGCGCTTCACGCTCGCACCCGCGAAATGGGGTACAGCGGTAACGCCCGTTGGGAATGGATCGCCGCCGTCAAAGATGCCGTCAGGATTCCGGTGATCGGCAACGGCGACATCCGCACGCCCGAAGACGCCTGCGCCATGGTCACGCAAACCGGCTGCGACGCAGTCATGATCGGACGGATGGCCCCGTCGAATCCGTGGATCTTCCGCCAGATCGAACAATATGGTGCCGCAATTGCCCCGGCTCGCGTAGGGGCCGACGCCTTTGTCCGCCCCTTCGAGCAAAGCTCGACGGCAGCTGCCGGCAGTATACGTGAAGGTCAGCCATCAGCACGGCCTTCGGCCGCGACGCTCTACGACGAGCCTTCCGAGGCAGATCGTTATTGCATGATCCGGACTTACTTCCAGATGCTGATTGAAGAAGAACTACCCGACGCGGTCGGCAAGATGAAGCAGTTCGCCTCCTGGTTCACCCATGGAGTCCCCGGCGGTGCCGCACTCCGCAAGGCGATCTACGAATCAAAAAACGCACTAGAAGTTTTGGGGCGCGTGGAAGAATTCTTCGAGGCCCGTCTGTCCCTGCAAACGGCGGCGAGCATCCTGTAGTCAACTGTCTCAAATTTGGCCGGCCGGACCGAACGACTGGTTCCTTCGGCGCAGTTTTGATGTTCGGTGTATCATTCCCATCCTACTTGGAGTCGCGCCGTCACTTGCCGGACCGGCGTAACAAGAGTGCGACGTCGACGTCTTGATCGGAGGTGAGTCATATGATCGTGTGCAAGCGATCCCTGATTCCGCGCGACAGATTGAGAGGGGGTCCCCGCTTCGCCATCGCCCTGGTGTTTGCGTTAATCGCCGAGGCCGCTTTCGCCATGCTCGGACTCCTGTTCGCAGTCATGGGATGAAACGATCCGGCTGGAAGTGGGCGGTGGCTGTCATCCTCGTTTGCATGGCGGCGGCGTTGTGGTGGTGGCCTTCTCCGCCCGTTAAGGTCGAGTTGTTGCCATTTTCCAATACACCTCCTGCCTGGGACGGCTCCCAGGCCTGGTTGATCAGTTCTCCCATTGCAGGATCCGCGCCGGTCAAGTTCAAGACCGAGATTGCGATGGTTAAGCCGACCTTGCGTCACGAAACTCCAGTGAACGAGTTCGTGGTCAACCTGCGCAACGGGAATTTCAAGCTGCTGCAGACTGATCTGTTCGTGCCCGACATCATGCCTCTGAGCCTGACGCGAACGTATTTTGCCTGGAATCCGCACAGCCAGGCATTTGGCGTTGGAACGAATCATCCCTATGACATCTGCCCGACGGGAACGAGATTCCCGTACACCTTTATGGACTTGAATCTGGAGGACGGCTACAAGGTGTACATGCCTCGCATCTCCAAGGGTACCGGATACGCGGACGCCGTTTTCCGTCACAGTCGCTCATCTTCGGAGTTCTTCGGAGCGCAAATTGCATGGAACGGAAATGGCTGGACGATGACGCTTCCCGACGGCCGTAAAGTCTACTTTCCCGAGGCCTACTATGCGAAGAATTTTGCGCAGGGCGCCCCGATTGAGATGGTCGATGCCGAGGGCCATCGAATTCAGCTGAAGAGAACCGCCAAACGGAACCTGGAAGAGCTCATTTCACCCAGTGGTCACAAGATTCAGTTCAAGTACGACATCGGCGACAGGATCGAAGAAGCATGGGATGACGCGGGCCACATTCGCAAGTACGGTTACGACCAGACGGGCCATCTCTGCAGCGTGGGCGACGGAACTCAACTCTTGTATAGATTCGAGTATGAGCGACTGATGGGCGGAGTCGACAATGATCCATACCTGCTCACGGCAGTGCTCGACGGGAATTGGAATGTGCTGGTTAGAAACAAGTTTCTGAACGGGAGGGTCTCTAAACAAGAACTTGCCGACGGCGAGGTGTACCGGTACGAGTATCAACTCAAGGGCGCAGAAGTAATCCAGACCATCGTGACGCTGCCTTCAGGCGACAAGAAAGAATTCTTCTTCCACGATGGAATCCTGACTGACCAGAAGTAGCCAGCGTAAATCCGGAAGCCGGGAATCCAGGTTCGGTATAGTGTTGGGAAACGATCTCTACGTTCCACGCGAGGTACGAATGAAAGTAGTCCTGCTTACCCTCTGCTGTGCTCTGGTGCCACTGGGAATGGCAACGCTATCCTATGCTGCTGAGCCGCAAGTCTTCTCCACCTCCGCTGGCCCGGTCAAGATCAATCCGTTAAACCACGCCAGCACGCTGATCGAAGCGGGGGGCAAGACCATCTACCTCGATCCGGCCAAGCCCGTGAAGTTTTCCGCCCTGCCCAAGGCGGACCTCATCCTGATCACCGACATCCACGGGGACCATATGGATCCCGACGCGATCAAGGATGCGAGCAAGTCCGACACCGAGATTATGGCTGCGCCGGCGGTGGTGCAGACTGTGACCAAAGCGAAGCCTATCGCGAATGGTGAAAACAAAATCTGGCAAGGTTGGACCATTGAGGCGATCCCTGCCTACAACATCAAGCGCGGCCCCGCTGCCGGAAAGCTTTTTCACGACAAAGGGCGCGGTAACGGCTACGTGCTCACTTATGGGGGGAAGCGCTTCTATTTTTCCGGCGACACCGAAGGCGTACCGGAAATGCGCGCGCTCAAGAATATCGACGTTGCATTTGTGTGCATGAATCTGCCGTATACGATGCCGCCCGAAGAGGCGGCTGATGCGGTCAAGGCTTTCCATCCGAAGATCGTGATCCCCTACCACTATCGCGGATCCGATCTGACGCTATTTCAGAAGGCGCTGGAGGGCACTGGCATCGAGGTGCGCATACTCGAATGGTATCCGAAATAAAATAAGGCCGATCCTGAGGGGATCGGCCTTAAGCCAGTTACAAACAGCTTACCGTTCATTCCTTCTATCGTCGCCGAACAGGTCCGACATGACTTTGGAAGAGGCATCGCAGGCGTGATTCAGGCAGGGCAGGTGAAATGCACCTTCTAGTGTCCGTAGCAGCGAGAAATGGGTGTAGTAGTTGTTGCTGCTTAGGCCGTGGGGTCCGTAGTTCGTGTCCACGATCAGCAGCACCTGATTCAGGTTGGGCACGAAACTGTAGTCGTTTTCATCCCACCAAACGACGATTGCATTGCGGCCCTGCCGCCACGCGGCAGATCGGTGGATCGCCGCGACGATGGTTCGCAGGGTAAGGTCGCCGACGTAAATCAGGGCGGGGTTCAGGCCAGCCTGAGAGCCATCGTCTAGGGGATCAAAAGCGCACTGCGAGCCGCCGTTACCGCGTCCGTGCTGGTCGTTGCACTGGTTCGGGACAATAAGCGACAGGTTCGGCAGGCGGCCGGAAGCCAGATCGTCCCAAAGACCGCTCTGACCCTCGAATCCGACAACGTTAGCCAAACTGTTGTGCCGATCATGGCCATCTTGGACGCTCTTGAAATAGACAAACGGGTTGTGTTTCGCGGCATACAGTTTGAGAAGGGCATCAGCACCACCGAGAGAGGCGGGAGGCGGCGTGACATCGGTGAAATATCCGTCGCTGTAATCAATGCCGTCAGCTCCGGTCGGGGGCAGACTCTCCTGATAGCTTTTCCAGCGAAGGCCGTGTTCTGCCAGCTGATCCCCGATCATCTTGCCAATGGTGGGGGCGGCGGGAAGGGAGCTGCCGTCAATATCAATTAAGCCCGGGGGGCAGGGATCGGTCGTGGCCGGATCCGGGCACTCATTGGTTAGATCGACGGCTGGCGTGGCCGCGTCAATGCCCTCGCCCGCGATCGGACAAACATTCGGGCTCGCTGGAAAGTCAGTGGTGGTATAGCCAGGGGGTACGATATTCGGAGTGCAGTTGGTGTTGTGCCAGTCGGGACCATTATCGCTGCGTACGCCGAAATTCGATCCGCCCACGACTTCCAGATAGTTCGTACTGCTTGGGTGCCCGATGGCAAAGTAGTTGGTCGCAGAATTGGCCGATTTTGAGTATTGATTCGCGAACGGTGCGGCCGGATTTCCCACGATCTGGCTGTAACCGTGGTTCTCCATCATGATGACAAAGACGTGATCCAACTTGGAAACGCCTTTGGGAACCGAACCCTCTTGCGCGAACATGCTTCCTGCCAGGAGCAGGCACAGAACTACCGCTCTTTTTGTCATAGGTGTGATATCTCCTCGGAGTTTCATTTGGTCGACTGTGGAATCGGCGACGCCCCTGTGACCCCCCACCTGGACAACGCCACAATTCGCCAGAAATCTTTAACTTCTTTTCTAAGGCAGGGCGGAATGTAAAAAAGGTATCCGCCGCTTGTTACTCGTGGGTGACAGCAGAGTTAAGCTTGTGTGAATTCCGGGGCTGCGACATTTGGAGTTTGGGCACTTTTGTGCGGGGAGTCGCTCGGCGTGGTGATGAAACGGTCAGGCGCTGGCTATCTGCTAGACTGTCGCCTTCGTCCCCTTATGCCCGTACTCGCTTCCGCCCCTACATCAGTTGCGACCAAAGTCGAAATTCCTGAGAGAACGCTGCTGGCAGGACTTGCGCTGACGAGCTTTGCGGCGCTGCTGCTGGAACTGGCGCTGACCCGGCTCTTCTCCGTCGTCCTCTTCTATCATTTCGCTTTTCTTGCGATCTCGATTGCACTCATGGGCCTGGGCGCTGGAGGAGTCTTTGCGTATCTGCTGAAGAGCCGGCTGGCGCGGGTTGCAACGCGCACGATGGCATCACGACTTTGCATGGCGAACGCAGCCCTGATCGTTGTGGTTCTGGAGATCGTCCTCCACGTGCCTGTCGCTCTCAATGTCTCCTGGAAGAATTTCCTTCATTTGACGGTGCTCTATCTTGCGGCGGCTGTGCCGTTCTTTCTCACCGGGCTGCTCTTCTCGGTTGTCTTCGCGCGTGAAACTACACGCATTCCGCGACTCTACGGTGCTGACCTCTGCGGAGGAGCGCTGGCGTGTCTGGCGATTGTGCCGCTGTTGAACTGGCTCGGCGGTCCAAATGCGATTCTCGTGGCTGGAATCGCATTAACCGCGGCCTCCATGATCTGGGCCGAATCGCATTCGTCCCGAAGGAACGCCGCCCTCTTGGGTCTCGCCTTGGTCGCCCTAACTGCCGCGAATTACTCGGGACGCCTGATCGATGTGGTTTACGCCAAAGGGATGTTTCGCGATCCCGCCTGGGTTGAGTTCGCGCGCTGGAATGCGCTCTCGCGGGTCGAAGTGGACCGTCAGGGGCAGGCCAAGGCCATTGTGATTGACGCCGACGCTTCTACTTACATCATGAACGCTGACGTGAAGCAGTGGCACGACACAGAGTGGGAGAAGAATCTGATGTCGGCCCCCCCGGCCTTGGCGAATGTTTTGCGTCCTCATGGAGACTTCGCCATTATCGGACCGGGAGGAGGCGTAGACGTACTCCGCGCTGTCGCGAACGGAAGTGCGAGCGTCACTGGAATCGAGATCAATCCCATCATCGCGACGACGATCATGCGCGGCCGCTACGCTGACTATGCCCAGCATCTCTATGACCGCCCGGATGTGCACATACAGGTCACCGATGGGCGCTCGTTTCTGCGCGCCAGCCCAGAGCATTTTGATGTCGTGCAAATGACCCTGGTCGATACATGGGCATCCACAGCTGCCGGAGCGTTCGCTCTCAGCGAGAACAACCTGTACACCGAGGAGGCGTTCCGCGAATATTTCAACCACCTTAAGCCGGACGGGATGATCGCCATTACACGTTGGGAATTCCGTGAGCCGCGCGAAGCGTTGCGCGTGGTCGCCGTCGCTATGCAGGCGCTGCACCGTCTCGGAGTGGCTGATCCTGCCCACAATTTCATCGTCGCATCGCTGGGATCGCTCGATGAAGACGGCATTCCCGTCGTAGTGCTCGCGAAGAAGACGCCCTTTACCTCGGCGGAAGAAGACGCGGTGGCTGAGCACTGCGAGCGCTATTCCGAACTTGACCCTCTATATCTGCCAACCCATCCGGGGCAGAATCCGTTTTCTGAGTTGATCGCCAGTAACGATCCTCACGCCTTTGCACATGGATATGCGTATAACGTATCGCCGGTCAATGACAATGCTCCGTTCTTCTTCTTCACGCTGAAGCCAGGTCAAATCCTCGGCAATGCAAGCCTGCGCCACGGCATCGACTGGAAGGTCAACCTGGGGGTTCTGGTTCTGTTTCTCGTACTCGTGATCTCGGTGGCCGCCGTGCTGGCGTTTCTGATTCTGCCACTGCTTCTGCGGGGAGCCGGCCAAGTCCGGCAGTCACCGCTTCCATTGCTTTATTTCATCGCTGTGGGACTCGGCTACATCCTGGTTGAGATAGCTTTCATACAGCGCTTCGTGCTGTTTCTGGGGCATCCGACGTATGCATTAACCGTAGTGATTTTTCTGCTGATGATTTCAAGCGGCGCAGGGAGCCTTTTCTCTCGCCGCTGGCTACCGCGCTCGCAGATGCGATGGATTCCTCTGCTGCTCGTCCTGGCGATACTGACGTTTTATGTATTCTTCCTGCCCGGCCGGTTGGCCGCATGGGTCGGCTTGGACTTCGGCTATCGACTGCTCGTCAGCGGGATCCTTCTGATCCCTCTAGGATTCCTGATGGGGATGCCATTTCCTACGGGCTTGCGCGCTCTTGCGGTCTCTCCGGCGCCTGACTTTCCAACGGAAACCGGCCCGGCCGCCAATGCCGTCGAATGGGCATGGGCGATGAATGCCGCCGCTAGCGTTCTGGGTTCGGTGTTGGCAATGGTAATCGCCATCCAATTTGGGCTCACGGTGACCTTGGCCTGCGGAGCGTTTGCCTATGGACTGGCTCTGTTCGTCATGCCCGCACTCCGCGCGAAAGCAGCCTGAATGGCAGCGACGGTTTTGTTATGATGCTGCGGTGGGCGTGCAGCGAGGAAGACGGACAATTTGAGCCGTTACGGCAGCCTTTGCATCCCATCCTAGCTGGCGTTATGAGGGAATCATTTGCCTAGCCAGAAGCAGCTCAAGTGGTCGGAACTGCGCGTTGGGATCACGGTCATCGTCGCGAGTCTGACGCTCGGATTTCTTCTTTTTCTGATGTCCGGGACTTCCGGCCTGTTCACCAAGCGGATCGTGGTTAAAGCCTATTTCGACAATGCAGAGGGGTTACGGATTGGGGCGCCGGTGCGTTTGAACGGCGTTGACATTGGAAACGTCACAAAAATCAGCATCGTAAGCTCCAGAGACAAACAACTCACACCAGTCGAGGTGAGCATGAAGATTAGTACCAAATACAAAGACTCCCTTCACCGGGACTCCCAGGCTTCTCTCGAAACGGCCGGAGTTCTGGGCGAAACTTATCTGGACATCGACAGTTCGCAGGCGATAGCTCCGCCTTTGCAGGATGGAGACACCCTCCCCACCCAGGTCCATCCCGATTTCAACCAGGTTGTGCGTGCCAGCCAAAGTACGCTGCAGAACATGGACGCGCTGCTTAAGCGCGCCGATCGCATCCTGGCATTCGCGGAAAGCGGCAAGGGATCACTTGGAAAATTGATCTACGATCCCACTCTCTACAACCGCTTCTCTTTGACTGTGGCCGACTTTCAGAAGATTGTAGAGCAAGTGGGGAATGGCGAAGGGAGCCTCGGTCGCCTCATCAGCCGCAATGATGCTTATGACAAGTTCATCGCCACGCTCGACAAGATGAATGGCGTCATCGACGACATGCAGCAGGGCAAAGGTACGGCGGGAAAGTTCCTCAAAGACCCCACGTTCTATAACAACGCCAACGACACGATCGCTAATCTCAAGAAGATCACTGAAGACATCAACGCCGGCAAAGGAACGTTCGGGAAGCTGTCGAAGGATGAAGAACTTGCCAAGAAGCTAGACATCACGCTCACGAAACTGTCAGAGCTGACGACGCAATTGGAAGCGGGACAGGGCACAGTCGGCAAGCTCTTTAAAGACGACACGCTTTACAACAACGCGAACGAAATGTTGGTTGAGACGCGGAGCCTGATGAAGGGAATCCGGGAGAATCCCAAGAAGTATCTAAGCATCAAGCTGCACGTATTCTGATCGGCCTGCGCGGTCACTGCTCTCCGATTCCGAACACCGCCCCCAGCATCAGGATAACGAGCACTCCCAGCGAGATGTAGCCGTACTTGTAGTCTTTTTCCCGGAAAAATAGAAAACAGGCGACGACCACGCGCACCACTGGCGTAGCAAGCATCAACAGCACGCCCGCCCGTTCGATTTCGAGCGGGATGGGTCCATCCGTGAACAAGCTGGCGATCATGCCAGTCAGCATGATGAAGAAGCAGCTGAAAGCGCCCGTACGCAGCACCAGCGCCACAATGCGGTCGAACGCGGGCTCGCGCAGCTGGCTCACAGCACCCCCCGCAGAAGAAGATGAAAAGCTAGGTGTCCGGCAAGGTACAACATAACGGCCACCAGCAAGTACATGACGATCCTGGTGTGGATGCGAGGAGCCAAACGCGCGCCGAGCAGAGATCCCAAGAACACTCCCGCTGCAAGCGGCGCCACGATTTGTGGCTGAATGTCGCCACGGCGATAGTAGACGATCGCGCTGGCGGCCGCGGTCACGCCGATCATGAAGTTCGAAGTCGCGGTCGCCACCACAAGCGGCACATTCATGAATATGAACATGACCGGAACCTTGATCGGCCCGCCACCGATGCCCAACAGGCCAGAAAGAGCGCCGGCAATCAAAGAGGCGCCGAGTCCGAGCGGGTATCGTTGAGGCTCGTACGGCGGAATCACGGCATCGCCATTCGGCGCCAGAGTTGAATCTTCGTCTGCACTGACCTTGCCGCCCTTGCTCAAAATCATGATCGAGCTGTAGAGCAGAAATGCGGCGAACAACCCTTCCAGGGCGCTGCGATTGAAATAGCCCACGAGGTAGGCCATGACCGCCGCGCCCAGGGCAGTCGCCAGTTCAAGCGTCATTCCCAGTCGGATGTCAGTCGTGTGGCGCTGCAGGTGAACGGAAGAACTTGCCGCCGAGGTGGTGATGACCGCGACCAGGCTTGTGCCGATGGCTTGACGGATTGGGATGCCAAAGTGAAGGGCGAGGATTGGTGTGAGCAGAACCCCACCGCCGATGCCCGTCAGAGCACCGAGCAAGCCGGCGACGAATCCCAGGATCACCAGAAGAAGAGTGGTCAGCATGCGGACGCTCCGCCATTGCCGACTTGTTCGATGGAGGTACTAACCCTGGACCTGATCTTCAGGAAAACTATGTGGGCGGGAGAACCCGTCCAGCGCAACTTACGACACCACCCGCGGCGACGCAGTAGCGTCCGCTTGCTCGTGTGCGTGATAGCTGGAACGCACCATGGGTCCGGACTCGACATGGCGGAACCCGAAGCGGAGAGCTTCGTTCCGTAGGTAAACAAACTCGTCCGGCGTATAGAAGCGCGCTATGGGAAGGTGATCTTTCGAAGGACGCAGATATTGGCCGATGGTAAGGATATCGACGCCACGCGTCCCGAGATCCCGGAATACTTCGATCAGTTCATCGCTCGATTCGCCCAGGCCGACCATCACGCCGCTCTTGGTTACCTTGCCGGGAGAGAATTTCTTCGCATTTTCGAGCAGGGTCAGAGTGCGCTCATAGCGTGCACCTGACCGGACGGCGCGGTATAGCCGAGGCACCGTCTCAGTATTGTGATTGAGGACGTCTGGCCCGGCATCGAGCACGATGCGCAGCGACTCTTCCAGCCCCTGGAAATCGGGGATCAGAACTTCAATCCTGCAATCCGGTGTCAGCTCGCGAATCGCGCGGATCGTCTCGGCAAACGCCCGGGCACTGCCGATGTTGTCATCGTCGCGATTCACGCTGGTGACAACCGCATGCTTCAGCCCAAGAGTGGCCACGGCTTCGGCGACCCGCCGTGGTTCCTCCCAATCGATCGGCTCAGGACGACCCTTTGGCACCGCGCAGAATCCGCAGCGGCGGGTACAGATGTCACCCAGCAGCATGAATGTCGCGGTCTTATGGTTCCAGCATTCGCCGATGTTGGGGCACTGCGCCGACTCGCAGACCGTGTGCAACCCGAGTCCGCGGGCGAGCTTCTTCAGATTGTGGAAGTTATCTCCCACCGGAGCTTTCGCCCGCAGCCATGCCGGCTTGGGCACCCGCGGTGGAGGGGAAATCTCAATCTGAATGAGTTGGGAAGTACCGGCCATCCTTTTGATTTTATCAGTTCGCGGCAGTGCACGACGAAAAGCGCCGGTGAGCGGATGCCAATACCATCGTTTACCGGCGCTCGAGTCAGCTTGAATTCGGTTCCTTTTTCTACCGCGGCGGAGGAGCCGGTGCGTGCAGCTTGAACCTGATCGGCCCGTCCTTGTCGTCAATCACCTTGTAGTCTGCGGGAACAGCGAAAAGAAACGCGTCCGGTTCGGATGAACTTACGTTCTTCAGTTCGGTCTTCAACTCACCGGCCCATGGATCGTTGTGCTTGGTCGTGATGGTCGCCTTCAGTTCGGGGGAGTACCACCGCTCCGACGTAACCGTGATCGGCTTTTCATTTCCCATCTTTCCTGCCGGAATGGTGTGTGTCATTCGTGTGCCCGTGACGTGGATGCCGTCGATGGTTTGATCACCCAGATTCTCGGTATTCGGCGCCGGTTCCCCGGAATCTGGACCTATCTTCTTGACCGTTACGTCGTTGAACATGACGTCAGAGCCCGGTCCTCCCGTTCGTTGGTAGATCATCACTTGTTTGCCAGGAGCATGGGCCGGTCCCGGCCCCTCGGCCGTGGTGACACCGCCCTCGGGCAAGAGAGGCATTTTTTGTGCGATCTTGTTCTCAGTGTCGAGCATATAGCGGACGCCAGCGACCGGATCAACGATCGTAATCAGCTTGGGCGCCGAGGTCTGCTGACCGGCCTCCAGAAGGTTCAGCCCAGCCTCCCTACGGATGCGCCCCTCGCTGTCTCGGCACAACATCGAGTTGTCGCTGGTGTGGATACGGTTGCCGTCCGCGAGCGACTGGGTATGTTCCGTCACGACTGTGGCACAGAAAGGGGCGCCTTTCACCGGGGCTGCATCCATGGTGTCGATTCGCATCGTCACCATACCGGTTCTGGTCTGCAGAGCAGCGCCACCGACTCCGCCGCTCAGCATCAAGCTCGTTTCAGGTGATCCCTGGGCCGCGGCGCTTCCAACGAGCGGGACGGCCATCGTTAACCACAGAACATTCATCTTCCAGTGCATGTTATGTTTCCTCCGAAAAGTCTCGTTCTGGCTTCAAAATTCAATTTCTTCGAATCGAATCCCCCGAGCGATGCCGTCAGGGCCTACCAACACATCTGCCGTGACCGAGCGAACCGGCTGAATGAAGCCTGCTGCTTGCCTCGGCATGGCGGCAGATGGCAGCTGCACGCGAATCACCTGCATGTCCTCGGGGCAACTCAGCGCGTCGCAATACATCAAGCTGCGGAATCCGTCAGGCAAGGATCTTCCAGCACGGACCGCAGCCCCAGCGGGGCGCCGGTCCGAGGGGGCTGGAGAGGGTCGTAACGGCGCGGCAGGGCGACGCTTTGCGGCCTTTACAACCGGTGCGGCTGGATTCTGAGTCAAGACCGGAGCGATTGGAACGGCAGGCTGATGTGCTGCCGTTGGCCGAGTGGTCGTAACAGTCTTCCTCGCGGAGAACACCCAATACGACACTCCTAACAGCATTGCTGCTGCGATGGCAGTCCACGCCAACGCTGAACCGGGTTGAAATCGGTAAACACCCGTCGTGCCGAAATGTTTTCGATTCTCCGCCAGGTACTGCCGATAATTGAGAACTACTGATCCGTCGACCGACTCAGATACAGGTGGGACCGATTCCCGCACCAACCGCAGACTCTCGCCAAGCATCCTCTGCTCTTTCACAAAACGGCTGCACCCGGCGCAGGTTACGACGTGTTCGGCAACAGCGCTGTGCTTGGCTCGAACCTCGGCATCGCGCAGATGGTCCTCGAAATACCAACGAAGTTCCTCACAAGTCATATCAAACACCCCTCGGGTCCGGCGGCTTCGATATCAGGCTGCCGACTTCTAAGCGGCTTCAATTTCTGCGCCAGCAACCTGTGTGCGCGATTCAGGCGCGAGCGAATTGTTCCCACCGCGCATCGCAAGCGTGTCGAGGCCTCCTCATAAGACAACTCGCACAAGTCACACAACACAACCGACTGGCGATAGTGATCGGGAAGAGACGCAATCGCGGCCTGCACTCGTTCCACCACCTCGTTTCGCACCATTTGGCTGGCTAATGATTCAGCGTCCGATACAAGATCGCTGGAAAGCCTGCCCAGCGCGTCATCTGCGGGAAGAGGCTCGTAGGCGCGCTCCCGGCGTTCGATCCGCCGTACGAAATTGCGTGCTATGCCGAACGCAAAAGCGCCGACATCCCCGCGATCCTCCCGATAGTTCCCGCCGTCCTTCAGCAACAAAATGAAGACTTCCTGCGTGACCTCTTCGGCAGCCGTCCTGGAATTCGTCATATAGAAGGCGTAACGGAAAATGCCACCCTTGAGCTTTTCGTAAAGCGCAAGAAAGGCCGCTTCATCCCCGGTGAGGGCGCGCCTCAGCAGGACGGCATCCGAACAGTTTTCAAAATTCTCCACGAGAAGTTGATCCACTCCCGGTTTGACGCTGCAGCCTCACTTTGTATTCACAGGAAGCCGGCGAAAAGTTCCACGAATTATGGTCTCAGAAGTGTGAGGAAGAATCTATTGACGAAGATAAAGGACGGTGCGAACTCGTACGACGGCTCTCAGTCGGTATACGTTCTGACGCTCAGACTGAGCGTCGGATTCCTAGCGACTGCTGATAAGCTCGCGGGCTCGAGCATTGTCGTTAGGAAGGAGGTCAATCGGTACTTGAACACCGGCGGAGGCCATCTGGTACCGTGCACAGAGCTTCTTGTCGCCGAAGCAATAGGTGTTCTTCATGAGATCGGCGACCCCTGGCATGCTCGACATGTGACCCGTGAAGAATGGACATTTTGTAAGTCTTTCACATTCAGCCATTGTGGAGCCTCTTCAGAAACTTAAGCTCAATTGAGTTCTCATTTCCGTGATCGTCGTCACGGGCAGGACTTTGGTAACAACGGAGAGCATTCCCCGCGCTGTCATCCGACCTCGACGAGCCCGTATGTGTGCTGCCAGCGGGCGCGCATTTCCACGAGAGCGCGACTGATCTCCGCCGAGGAGATTTCTGAATTGGGGCCAGCGAGGACGGCCGCCGCTTCTTGCTTTGCGGCCTCGAGCAATTGTGCGTCGCGGATGATATTCGCGACCCGGAAATCCGGCATGCCGGCCTGACGCGTGCCGAAGAATTCTCCGGGACCGCGCAACTCCAGATCGAGCTCCGCGATCTTAAACCCGTCATTCGTGTCGACCATCGCCTGGAGCCTGCGCTGGCCTTCTTCTGTGACTTTGCCACCTGTCATCAGCACACAATACGATTTAGCGGCGCCGCGCCCGATGCGTCCGCGCAACTGATGCAGCTGCGCCAGCCCGAACCGCTCAGCGTGCTCGATCACCATGACGCTCGCGTTGGGCACGTCGACGCCCACTTCGATTACCGTCGTCGCAACCAGAATATGCAGCTCGCCCCTTTGGAACATACGCATGACCTGATCCTTCAGCTCCGCATCCAGGCGCCCGTGCAGTAGCCCGACTTTCAGGTCGGCAAACACGTCACTGCTGAGTTCCCGATACATCTTGATCGCAGCCTTCAACTCGCTCTCTTCATTCTCCGCAATGACGGGATAGACGATGTAGACCTGATGCCCGGCAGCCACCTGCTTTCGCACAAAATCCCACACCTTCGGCGATTGATCATCCGTGACCTGCCTTGTGAGGATCGGCCTGCGTCCGGGCGGGAGTTGATCGAGAACGCTGAGATCGAGGTCGCCATAAAGTGTGAGTGCGAGGGTGCGAGGTATGGGAGTCGCGGTCATCACAAGGACGTCGGGCTCCCCGGCCGCCGGTGGTGCCGCCGAGCTTTGCTCGGCCGGACGGCCGATGGCGGCCGTCCCCACATGATCTTCTTCGCTGCTTTCTCCTGATTTCTTCATCAGTGTCAGCCGCTGCATCACTCCGAAGCGGTGTTGCTCATCGACGATTACCAACCCGAGCTTTGCGAACTCGACTTTTTCCTGTAGCAGAGCGTGCGTTCCGATCACCAGCTGCGCGCTGCCTTGCGCGATGTGCCGCCGGATTTCGCGTTTGCGATCGTTCTCGAGCGAACCAGTCAGCAGCACGATGCGGTAACCGGCAGTCTCCACGATTCTGCGTGCAGAAAAGTAATGCTGCTGCGCCAGAATCTCCGTCGGCGCCATCAACGCCACCTGATATCCGTTCTCAATGGCGATGATCGCTGCCTCGAAGCTTACGATTGTCTTGCCCGACCCGACCTCTCCCTGCAGCAGACGCCGCATGGGATAAGGTTTTTCCATGTCGGCGGCAATCTCTTTCAGCACCCGTTTCTGGGCGGCGGTGGGATGAAAAGGCAGAATTTTCTTGATGGCCGAGCGCACCCGGTCATCGAGTCTGAAAGCGATCCCTGTCTGTGCTTTTAGTTGCTGCCGCTTCAGCTCCAGGCCCAACTCGACAAAGAACAGCTCGTCGAAGATCATCCGGATGTGCGCCGGAGTTCGAGAAGATTGCAGATCGGCGAAGCTCTCGCCTGGCTCCGGCCAATGCACGTTCCTGATCGCCGCCCTCGGCGAGACCAGGCCCATGTGCGAGCGCACGGCTGCGGGGATCGGGTCGGGAAGGTCGGGTATCAGATTATCGAGCGCTGTGCGGATAATTTTCCGAAACCACTTTGAAGTGACTGGGCCAGCCGCCTCGTAAATTGGAACGATGCGTCCGATCTCCAGCGATTCCGCAGCTTTCTTCTGTGCATCGCTCGAGCCAGATTCGGTCGAATCCCCCAGCAATTCAAACTGCGGCTGAATGATCTGCAGCTCCCGGATCCGCTGATCTTCTTCAACTTTCCCGTAGAGAGCAATCATCTGCCCGGGCTTGAACTTGTCTTGAAGATAAGTCGCATTGAACCAGAGGCAGCGCAGACGGGCCCGGCCCTGTCCCACCGTGAGCTGGAAGATCGGCTTGCTGCGGGTGCGGAACAATCCGGAATTGCGCACTTCGCCGATAACGCTGGCCATTTCGCCGGCCCGCAATTCCGAGATCCCGCGCGGGTTCAGCCGGTCTTCATAGCGAAAAGGAAGATAATGGAGCAGGTCGCCGACAGTATGAATTCCCTTGGCAGCCAGGATCTCGGCGATACGCGGCCCTACGCCTTTGACGTATTGAACTGAAGTGGAAAGTTCGAGCATGCGCGGAATTCGTGGAAAGCCCGCCTTGAGTGCGCCAAGACGAAAGCTCCAGCAGGAATGGTAGCAGGAGCGAATCGCATCTGCCTTCCCGCGAAATCCATTCCAGGAGCCCTCACTTCTGAAATCTGATTTTTTCCGGGAAACCGGAGGGAGCGTACGGGTGTCTAAACCTTCAGTGCTCGTCAATCTTCTCCAAGCGCTGGTGGCGATTGTTCTTGGCAACGTCGTGTACTTCCTCTTGTTGCCTTCGCTTCCGCCTGCCGCGCGACACCACCCTTTTCATATGGACTTGGGCATAGTGCTCGACTTTTGGTTTTGTCTTGTGGCCTACGGATTGATCCGAACCGCCAGAAAATGGCGCTGATTTTGGGATTGGCCGTTACTTTCGGAACCTCGGTTGTTACCTCCAGCGAAGATACAATCCCTTTGAAATGCCGAAAATCGCGGCCCTGTTCGACGCAGGCCAGGCTGTCCTCTCGACCTTTGATCTGGATGAGGTTCTGAAAAGGATACTGGCCATTGCGCACGACTATTTCCACTTGCGAAATGTGGCGATTCTCCTGCTGAACCGGGAGACCCAGCAGTTGTTTGTACGCTCGCAAATCGGCTGGGATGAAGGCAAGGACACGATTCTCCTGGCAGCCGACCAGGGAATCACCGGGGCGTCAGTCTCGAAGAAGCAACCCGTCTATGCCCCCGACGTGAGTCAGGACCCGCGCTACATATGTGCGGCACAAGCGACCCGCTCCGAGCTGGCAATTCCCCTGATGGTGCGCGACGAAGTCGTTGGAGTGCTCGACTGCCAGAGCGATCAACTCAACTACTTCGACCACGAGACCATCGAGCTCCTCACTCTTTTCTCCACCCAGGCCTCCATCGCGTTGGAGAATGCACGGTTGTACTCGCTGGAGCGCCAGCGAGCGCGGCAGCTCGAAGCCATTAACATCATCGCTCAGCAAAGTACTGCAGTCATGGAGCTCGAAGATCTGCTGACTCGCGTATGTTCAGTTATCCAGCAGGCGTTTCACGTTTCTCAGGTTTCCCTTCTCCTGCGCGAGGAAGGCGATCTGGTCATGCGGGCTTTTCACGGCGAACTGACACCCTGCTTCCCGCCCGGTGGCCGTTTCCCGGCTGTAGAGCATCCCTGGTCCGAAGTCATGGACACCAGTGGTACCGTTATCGAGAAGGATCTGAGTGACGCTCCGGAGTCCTTCCGGCTATTTAAAGAATCCGCTTCCCGTATGAGCATCCCGCTGATTTCCTTTGGCCACACCCTGGGCGTGCTCACGCTGCATAGCTCCAAGGTGAACGCCTTCCGTGCAAGCGAATTGCAATCGCTCGAATCCGTGGCTGACATTTGCGCGAATTCTATCCAGAATGCTCATTACGTCGAGCGCGTGAAACAACTTGCCTATCTCGATGGCCTGACCGGCATCTTCAACCGGCGGTTCTTCGAACTTCGCATCATGGAGGAGGTTGAGAGAGCGCGCCGCTACGGCGCCGCCATGGCCGTGATCATGGCCGATATCGATCAGTTCAAGCAATTGAATGACGAATTCGGGCATCTGCTGGGGGATGAAGTCCTGCGGCAGGTTTCCTCGATCTTTCACCAGCAGCTGCGCAAGACTGATGTGGTGTGCCGCTATGGCGGCGAAGAGTTTGCACTTCTCCTGACCCAAACCAATGCCGAACAGGCTTTTGTCGTGGCCGAGAAGCTGCGGAAAATGGTGGAGAAGTGGCAATTCCCGGGGGTGCCCCGAGCCATCACCATCAGCGCTGGTGTGGCTGCCTTCCCTCTACATGGCAAGAATCGCGACGAATTGGTTCGAGCAGCGGATAGCGGACTCTACCTGGCAAAGCAGGCCGGAAGAAATCGGGTCTGCATTATCACCATCCCGGGCGAAGCCGCCACAAACGGCATGTGAGGCCGAAAAGGCAACAACCACGACGGATACGAAGATCCACGAAGGGTGTCCTTCCCCTGCTTTCTTGTCCTTGCCGTGTGAACTCTAGAGCCAGTCTTCCCGCAGGCGCATGAGTTCGCGCCGCAACTCCTGCATGTTCTTCTCGATCTGTTTCTTCTGCTTCTCAGTCTGCTTGCGGATCTCCTGCTGGTGCTTGCACAACTCGTTCTTGAGCTGCTGGGTAGCCTGAACCGACCTCTCCACCGCCAGTTCCATCTGCGGTTGCAATTGCGCGAGTTCATATCGCAGCTCGCTTTCGGCGTCCAGCAGGTCGCTCGACTCCTTGCGCTCCGGCAGCGTCAGATTCAGAGTCTGTTCTTTCTTGTCGCGGACCACTCCGACAGTCACGGAATTGCCACTACGTGACTTTACGGCGTGGGAGAAGTCGCTGGTGTCGTGTACCGGCTGATTGTTGATCTTGATGATTATGTCGCCTGCACGGAAACCAGCTTTCTCTGCGCGGCTTCCTTTCTCCACCGTCCGCACCAGTACGCCATTGCCGTCCTTCACTCCGAAGAAGTCTCCGAGCTGAGGCGTAATGTTCTCGACCATCAACCCGCTGCGCGCAGACGAAGTCACGACCACCATGTTCATCGAGGGGATATCGATATCCGGGACGTGAATCGGAGGAATGTTCACGTGGACGTCGCCCGGCTTGAGACCGGGCCAGCCGTACTCTTTGTGCTTGTCGGCGAGCTGCACCTGCAGCGTCAACGGTTGGCCCTCGCGACTGAGGCCCAGCGTGACTACTCGCCCCGGTGGCGTCTCGTGGATCATCCGGCGCAACTGAGCTCCGCTCTCGATCGCTGTCCCGTTCATCGTCAGGATGACGTCATGCTCCTTGATGCCAGACTTCCCCGCAGGAGCGTCCTGGTCGACCATCGTGACTTCGACGCCCTTTTCCTCCTTCAACTTCAGCGCGCCTATCCGATCCTTGGAGACGTCCGCAATGTCAACGCCCAGGTAGGAACTCGTGCCGCTATCTTCGCTCGAGAAAACCCACGGTTGCCCCGCACTCTGATCAACCGACCAACTCTGCGCGCCTTGCGCAAAGCCAAGCAACAACGGTACACACAGAATGTTCGACACTATGCATGTGCGCATGTGACTTCCTCGATTCACAAGATACGAGAGGTTGCTTTTCCCTCGACTCCAATCCGTACTAGTGTCCTGCCCGCTTCAGGCAAATATCGCCTGTCGATGTATGCACCTTCAGCCAAGGCCCGCCACCGTTGAGCTTGCCCTCGGCCGTCAGGGTTTTCGGTCCCCACCGATCACCCTCGCTGCCGATATGTATGTCCTGAAAATCCGACGTGATGCGATGTCCGCTGCCCATGTCGACGCTGGCGCGAATATTAATGGCGACGTCGGAAGCGATGTACACGGTAATGTCGCCGGCGCCAGTCTCCAGATCGGAATCGCGGCGCTCACCGCCGGTATTTACCAGCTTTACTGTGATTTCACCGGCGCCCGTTTCTGCTGATGCGGACGGCACACCGTAAAGCTCGATGCTGCCCCCGCCGGTTTCGGCGTGCACGTGTCCTTTGGCGGAAGTCAGGCGGATGCTGCCTCCGCCCGTTTCAATCTCCGCCGGGCCGCCCACATCGCTGAGGTCCACGCTGCCCCCGCCCGTTGACGCCTTCACCGTCCCGTTGCAATGACGTACGGTAATGCTGCTGCCACCGGTCTCGATCAGTGCTCCCTGCGCGCAGGATTGAATCTCGACGCTGCCGCCACCGGTTTCTGCAACCAGTTTTCCGTTTGCATGACGGACTTCGATGGAACCGCCGCCTGTGTGGAGTCCCATTTCGCCGCTCACGGTTCCGACTTCAATCGACCCGCCACCCGTTTCCGCGGCTACTCCTCCGCCGATATCGTCGAGATGCATGCTCCCCCCGCCGCTTTGCGCTTCCACGCGGCCGGTCAAGCCCGTTGCATCCACGTTGCCGCCGTCGGTCTCCAGCTTCACTAGCGCCATCTCACGCGGAACCATCACTGAAAACTCACCGGAGAAATGCCGGGGATGCCTTCCCCCCTGCCAATCTCCGACGATCCAGGCGGTATCGCCTTTTACGTATGCAGATACTTTGTACTGTTCGAATTGCCTGCGTGCATCCTGCTCTGAAGAAGTGCCGTAACGAGTATGAAAAACGTAATTGATGCCTTGCTGTTGCCCACCCCGTACCACCACCGAGCCCATGTCCACCTTGACTCGCAAATTCCTCACCGTAGCCAGCGATCCGGTAACTTCCTGAGCCCACGATCCGCCTTCTCGGGAGACTTTGGTTTCCTGCCCCCAGCTCTGCGACAGAAAGCTAATAGACACTAACAGGGCCAGCCCAACGGCCAACCCGACGACTTGCGACCCCTTTTTCAAATGAACCACCTCGATTCTCGCGACATTACTGCGATTTCCTATGTAGGGCCGCCGTCCCGGCGGCTGTCGCGGAGGCGTCTCGCCTCCGCACCCGAAGTCATTCCCAATTCTTCGGTATTCCTAATCAATTTCCGGCAACTGTGCCAGCATGGTGCGCGCCTGGGACTTGATATACGTGCTCGTATCCTTCGCTGCCAGCGCCATCAGAACGCCGCGGACGCTGCCATCGGCCTTCACGGGCTCGATCAGACGCAGCGCCTCAATCCGCACGCCAGAATTGGAATCGTTCACCAGGGCACGCAGCACGGCATCGCGCACATTCGTATCAGTCTTCACGTAATTTCCCAGCGCATCCAGAGACTTCAGGCGCACGCCGGGATTGGTGTCGTTCTGCAAGGCGTAGATCAGCGCCTCGCGAACCTGCATTTCGCCGCTCTTCTGCGCCAGCAGATCCACTGAATCCACGCGCACGCCCGAGTTGTAGTTGTTACGCGCGGCGTACAGCAGCAGTTGCTGGATCGGCTGATCGTTCAGTGATCCATGCGTCTCCTGCGTGGAAACCGTGTTGTACTTGATGCTGACCTGATCGGTGCCTGGCACTGGAGTGATAGAGTCAATGCCGGCGATGGAAGCTTCTGTAGGAGTAATGGGAATGTTGCTCGCGATCGGAGTGCCTGTATTTCCAGGGCGCGGCCCAAATGACTTGTAGGTCGCTCCCACCCCGCCAGCGAAGCCGAGAATCAGAATCACCGAAGCCAGCGCCGGCGAGAATCGCACCTGCCGCAGCCAACTTGCGGGATCAAACGGCAGGCGGCTCAAAATACTGCCCTGCGGGGCAGTCTCCAGCGCTTCCTGCAGCCGCATGCGCGACGACGCCAGCAGATTCGGCGTCGGATCCTCGGCGCGATCCTGCGAGAGCAGCGCGTGAAAATTCTGCTCGACCTTCAGTTCCAGCGCGCAATCGGCGCAGCGGGCTATGTGCTGCTCGAGTTCATGGCGGGCGTCATCGGCGAGCTCACCATAAACGTGAAGCACCATATTTTCTCGAACCCATTCACACTTCATAATCGTTACACCCTCATCGAACCATGTGGGGACAGCCGCCTTCGGCTGTCCGGCGAAGCGCAGCGAGCCGCTTCGCCCCAACTCTTCACCTCATATCCGCCAGTGCCCCGCGCAACTTCTGCGTGGCCCGGAAGAGCGTGTTCTTGGCGGTCTCTTCCGTGGTATGCAAAATCTCTCCGACGGTTCTCAGCTTCAGGCCGTGATAATGCTTCAGCTCGAACACCATGCGCTCGCGGGGAGTTAGTTTCTCGAGCGCTCCTGAGATCCGTGCGCCCAGTTGCCGCCGCATCAAGTCGCGCTCCGGATTCGCTCCCGCGCGTCCATCCGCCACCTGATCGAGCAGGTCATACTCGCCGCCATCCGAGTCTTTCGCGACCGGAGCGTCTTCTTTGCGCACGGTCTTCTTGCGCAAATGATCGAGACACAGGTTGGTCACGATCCGGTAAATCCATGTGTAGAAGGAACACTCGAACCGGAAGCTGCCGATGTTTTTATAAGCCTTGAGGAAGGCGTCCTGATACACGTCCTGGGCGTCGTGCTCAGTTCCGGTGAGATGCAGGGCCAGCCGCAGCACCGCCTGGTCGTAGTGACGAACGAGTTCCTCGAAGGCGGCGCGGTTCCCGCGCTGCGCCTCGCGGATCAGCATCGTGTCGTCGATGCGGCGATCTTGCGTTTGGCGATCTAGCCCAGCCATGCAACCCCGCGTGGGGTCCTGGTTCGTGCTGACTCTCTCTCTTAACTCACTCTCTCTCGAGTGGGCCCGTCCGCCAACCGAAAATGGCACTGCCCATACACCGGCCGGCATTTTTTGTCGCTTCCTCTACTTGCCCGGATTTTCCAGTCCTCCGGGCTTGCATAGGAATAGACGGAGAGTCAGCTCAACCGTGAGCAGAAATTATAGGCTGTACAGGACTTTTGTGGGGTACCTAGATGACTCTGGGACAAAGATTTAGGGGGAAACAGAACAGCGGAGCACAGTGCCTAGGGCTTTCGCAGCGAAACTGCCCTCAAAGTGAGGCAATTTAGGATTAGATTCGTAGAGACGTAGCTTGCTACGTCTCTGTTTTCGCTGTCCATGAACCTCGGGTTCGGTTGCGCTGCTGCGGAGGCTTACTCCGTGGCCGGTTCCTTCTCGATCACGACCTTCAAATGCGCGGTCACGTCCTTGTGCAGCTTCACCGGGACAGTGAACTCGCCCAAGGTCTTCAGTGGCTCATGCAGTTGGATCTTGCGGCGATCGATATTGAGGCCCTTCTTGGTCAGGCCTTCGGCCAGATCGCTCGACGTCACCGATCCAAACAGCTGATCGTGCTCGCCCGACTTGCGCGTGAACGTCACCGACACGCCGTCAAACTGCTTCGCCAGTTCCTCTGCCTGGGCCTTCTCTTTCGCCGAACGGCGGATGGAAGCGGCCTTCATCTGGGTGATGACGGCCTTGTTGCCCTCGTTGGCCTCAATGGCCAGCTTGCGCGGCAAAAGAAAATTGCGCCCGTATCCTTCGGCGACCTTCACCACGTCGCCGCGCGATCCCAACTTCGCTACGTCTTCTTTGAGAATGACTTCCATGATGGCTCCAATCTTGAGCTATTGCCCTTCTCGTTGTCATTCCGAGCAACGCGAGGAATCTGCTTCTCCTCGCCACGAGCAAACACCAGATTCCTCACTTCGCTCGGAATGACAAGGCGAGGGTCGCTGGTAAGTTACGATGCTCTTCCCGCAAACGGCAGCAGGGCGATATTGCGCGCCTGCTTAATTGCCGATGACAACCGGTGCTGGTGCGGCGCGCACACGCCCGTCAGGCGTCGCGGCACAATTTTGCCGCTCTCCGCCACAAACTGGCCGAGCAGCCGGTAATCCTTGTAGTTGATGTCTTCGATCTTCTCGACGCAGAACTTGCAAACCTTCTTGCGCCGGAAAAACTTGCGTCCGCCGGCTCCGCCTTCGCGCGGAGGCCCGCCCGGACCGCGCCCGCCACCACCAAATCTGGGACGGTCTCCGCCCGGTCTTCCGCCTTCGCTTCGCGGCCTCTCGCTCGGTGCCGCCGCTTGCTCTGGTGCTTTCGTTTCGTCTGCCATAACTCTCCTATTCAGCCGTCGCAAACTCTGGCGACGTTAATCCTTTGTCATTGCGAGCGCAGCGACAAATCTGCTATCGCTCGACGCCGGCACAAATCCGCCAAGGTCACAGAGCTTACGCCGTTGCCGGAGCCTCCGCCGGGGGAACCGCCGCCGGTTCCGGAGCGGCCGCCGCCGGTTGCGCGCTTACCTTCTTTTTGGCGTCGCGCAGCTTCTTGATCTTGTCCAGCCGCTTCTGTTCCTCGTCGACACGCACAGTCAGGAACTTGATGACCGGCTCGGTCACGCGCAGACGACGTTCGAGTTCGTGGATCACCGGGCCGCCGCCTTCGACGACCATGAGCACATAAATGCCGTCATGGAAGCGTCGCACGGTATACGCCAGCCGCCGCTTGCCCATCTTTTCCACTTTCACCACATTGCCGCCCGAAGTGGGCACGACCGATTGCAGCGTCGAAATCAGTTTATCGAGATCCTCGTCCGTCATATCCGGCCGGACGATGAACATCAGCTCATATGTACGATTCATTCGTTTCTCCAAACCTTCTCAAGGGGTCAGGGTCTAGGGCCCAGGGACTGGCAAAAATCTCGGTGCCTTTACTGACCCCTGTCCTCTGATTCCTGGTCCCTTTCGTCTTTCCGGTTAAAGCGATTCATCGCCGCCGCCGGACCATCCTTCAAAATCACCTTCACCGCTTCCGATGCGGTGTCGAGCATTCCGTCCACCACCGCCAGCTCTTTCTTCTTCATCGGAGCCAGCAGGTACTCTGCCCCGTCTCCAACCTTTCGTTCTGGCGCAACGCCAATCCGAATCCGCAAGAAATCCTGCGTGTTCAGCGCACCGATGATCGACTCGATACCGTTATGCCCCGCAGAACTGCGCCGTGTATGAATGCGCAACGTGCCCAGCGGAAAATCCAGCTCGTCCTGAATTACGATCAGGTCCGATTCCGGACTCGCCTCGTATTCCCGCAATAACTCCCGCACGGCGAGACCGCTCAAATTCATGAACGTCTCAGGCTTGGCCAGCAGCACCATCTGATCGGCGATCACCGTTCGCGCCGTAAGAGCCCGGCACTGCCGGTTTCTGACTTCCACGCCCAGGTTTCCGGCGATGCGATCAATCGCCAGAAATCCCAGGTTATGGGGCGTGAGCTGATATTCGGTTCCGGGATTGCCAAGACCCACAATCAGTTTCACGCCACTATCCAGTACCATGTAGAGACAGCTGCCTCGGCTGTCCAGCTGCGGCGAAGCGCAGCCGAACCCAAGCAGCTATTTCTTCTCTTTCTTTTCAGCCTTCTCCGGAGCAGCCTCGGCCCCTTCTTCCTCAGTCTCCTGCTTGCCCTTCTTGATGACTTCGGGTTCGGCCGGAACAACCCCCGCTTCGGCCGCCGCAGCTTCAGGCGTGACCACAACCTCTTCCTTCACCGAGGTCACGTGGGCCACCGGCTGGTTCGGGTCGGTCAGGAATTTCAATTTTTCAGAGTGCGGCAGATCGGAAACGCGTAGCACCTTGCCAAAGGTCAGGTGCGACACGTCCACATCGATGTGGCTTGGAATGTCGGCCGGCAAGCACTCGATTTCGACTTCACGCAGCATCTGCTCGAGAATGCCGCCTTCCTGCTTCACGCCCGCCGCCTCGCCCTTCAAGAAGATGGGCACATTGACGCGCAGCTTTTTGTCGAGGGCAATCCGCTTCAGGTCGATGTGCAGCAGCCGGCCCTTGATCGGCTCATATTGCCAGTCAACGATCATGGCCTTGGTCTTCGCACCGTCGAGGGCAAGATCGAAGATGCTGTTGTGGCCGGTTTCGGAGTTCAGGATTCGCGTCACTACCCGCGGATCTACGCTGATCGCGACCGAGTCCTTGCCCGCCCCGTACACCACGGCCGGAATCTTCCCATCGCGCCGCACACGCCGGGCTTCATTCTTTGTGCCCGCCCTCCGTGGCTGCGCTTCTAATACGTTGGTTTCCAATGCAGTCGCCATAATCTTGAGTCCTATTTAGGTATTCTTCGATTTTTTAGGTTTCAAAGTTTCAGAGTCCCAAGGTTTCAAAGACTTGCCGCCCGCTTGTCTTTGAAACGTTGAAACTTTGAAACCTTGAAACTTTACATGAACAACTTACTCACCGACGTCTCTTCGTGATTGGCCTGAATCGCGCGTCCAATCAATCCCGCAATGGAAAGGACGTGAATCTTTCCGCCCTTCTCTGTTCGCGCCGCATCTGCCTCAGCATTCAGCGGGATGGTGTTCGTCACCACCACTTCCTTGATCACCGAATTTCGAATGTTTTCGACCGCTGGCCCCGACAGCACGGCATGCGATGCACACGCATAAACGCACGTTGCGGCATTCTCGATCAATGCCGAAGCTGTCTTCACAAGCGTACCGGCAGTATCGATCAAGTCGTCGATGATCAAGCACGTCCGGCCCCGAACGTCGCCGATCACGTGCATGATTTCCGCCACGTTCATCTCGACGCGCCGCTTGTCGACGATGGCCAGCGCCGCGTCCACCTTCTTGGCGAAAAATCTCGCGCGTTCCACGCCGCCCGCATCCGGCGAAACCACCGTCAGGTTCGGCAACGCCAGCTTGCGGAAGTGATCCACCAGCACCGGCGAAGCGAACAGGTGATCCACCGGAATATTAAAAAATCCCTGCAACTGCGGCGTATGCAAATCCACAATCAGCGCCCGATGCGCCCCGGCGGACGTCAGCAAATCCGCCACCAGCTTCGACGAGATCGGGCTCCGCGGCTTATCTTTCCGGTCCTGCCTCGCGTAACCGAAGTACGGAATCACCGCCGTGATGCGCCGCGCTGATGCGCGCTTCAACGCATCAATCATCAGCATCAGCTCCATCAGGTGCTCGTCCACTGGACGGCACGTAGGCTGCATCACGAAAACATCGGCGCCGCGCACGTTCTCCTGAATCTGGACGTAGCACTCGCCGTCTGCAAAGCGCGTGACCTGCGCCTGCCCGCGCTGCATCCCGAGAAAGTGGCAGACCTCGTCTGCCAACGCCTCGTTTGCAGTACCACTGAAAATCTTGAACTTGTCATCGGTCCGCGGCCGCGGCTTTCGCTCCGGCTTTTCGTCAGTCACTGGCGGACTCTTCTTCTCAACTCTTTCAGCCTTGTCGGTCGGCGTGACTAAAGTTGCCATGGTTCTCTGGGCTCCTGGCCTTCAGTTCTTACCGTCTTCTTGCAAGCGCCCAAGCCAGCGGGTTTTCTGGACTGGGTACTAGCAACAGCCGAATTCTTGGCTGGGCCGCTAGGATTCGAACCTAGACAAAGTGCTCCAAAGGCACTTGACCTACCATTAGTCGACGGCCCAGTAAGTCATTGTTGATTGATGAATATTGATTGTTGATTGAACCCCCAACCGGGGGACTCTATTGTCATGCAACAATCTAATTTCAACAATCAAAAATTCGCCGACCCAAAAGGCCTGGCCAAGACCACACATCCTGTGGCGACGGCCGCCTCGGCCGTCCAAGCGAAGGCAAAGCCGAGCGCCCCCGACCACGACCCTAGACCGCAAAGATCCGCCGCCAGTAAGCCGCCCGCGTCAACGTCGTGGTCGCCTGCGCCGCCCACCCGGCCTTCCGCAGCCTCGTTACTGCCGTGGCCGCCGCCTGCCGCGAGGCAAACATCCCATACAGCGTCGAGCCAGAGCCCGACAGTGACGCACACTCCGCGCCCGCGCGCACCAACGCACGTTTAGCCTCGCCTAGCTTGGGACACTCAGGAAAGACGACTTGCTCGAAGTCGTTTTCGATCCCAGCCCGGTCAAGCCGGAGAAGCGGATTCCCGGCCCGGCCCCCTCTTTCCAATGGATCAGAAGGAGCACTGGAGTACAGCCCGCTAAGCCACGCCGACAAGCCGCAGCCAAGCTCATTCATTCTATCGAAGCCAGTGGGTACCGTCAATTTCGTTTCTGCCGATACAGAGGTGTCTGATGTCCGGCCTTGCGTGGAAGGGCGGCCCTTTAGGGCCGCGTCCACCATCCCCGAAGACGAGGGCTTTAGCCCCCGCCCCTTTCGATCCCACTCCGCAAACGCCTTCGGCGTCGAGACTCCAATCTCCGGTGTCACCACCACACACGCTGTCGCCGGAAAGTCCGTCAGAGGATAGACCTGCTCCCCCCGCCCCACACCCAACACTGCGCCGCCCACCAGAAATAGCGGCAGATCGGATCCGACGTCTGCTGCGATCCGCAGCTTCTCCGCCGGCGGTAGTATCTTTCGAACAGCGCGCTCCAGTGCCAGCAATGTCGCCACTGCGTTTGCCGAAGCTCCGCCCAGCCCACCCTGCACAGGCAGCCGCTTCTCGATCTCGATGACGATGCGCCCCTTCGCGCGCAGGACCGTCCTCGCTCGCTCAACAATTCGAACGCAGGTATTCGACTCATCCCGCGGCACCCGCGGATCGGCACAACGAATCTCGATTCCGGTTCCGCGCTCCACGCTTACCCGAATCACGTCGTGCAGAGAAATCGTCTGATAAACCGTGAGAAGTTGATGAAACCCGTCCTCCCGCGCCGGACCAATACGCAGTCCGAGATTAATCTTCGCGAACGATTTGACCGTGACAGGCATGGACGGACGATTGTAAAGTCTCGATGGCTATTTGACGACAGCGGAGCCGAGGAAAGGCCGCCCTGGCGCTCGCTTGCCACTCTCCATTCCGGTTTCTTCGAACGGGTCCTCCGCGAGAGCTCGGCCGATCGGTTCGTCGCCACCATGAAAGGCCAAGTGATCTTCATCCGCTCTCATCCGAATCGCCCGGAAAATCAGCTCTTCTGCAGCAGGATCAGCCGGGCGGTTGGCCGGCCTAAAGCAATTCTTGGTCCATGTTTCGATGTTCCTTGCTGGTACCACCACCTTGGTAATCTCGACTCCATCCCCTGTTCGGCGCACTCTTGTTGTGATTTCAATCACAACCGCCACCCGTTGGACGGGCAAGACGGCCCCCCCCGTTGAAAGCAGAAAGTTCCGCGACCACGATGCTGCACCCGTTTTAGGGCCCCTGTGCCAGCATTCATCCTGCAAGTTGGGAGGCAAGACGGTGCGAGCGGGAGTACGGCCAAATTCTCATGCTCGAAGGCGTCAGCTGCGGTGCTGAAGCCTGAGCATCAAGGGGTGAAGTATGCGCCGGGTCAATGCAATCAGCTTTTTCATAGCTGTCTTCTTTGCCGCTACGGTTGCGGCCTTTGCTCAAGAATACAAAGTCATTAGCGTCACCGACGGAGGCACGATCTCGGGCACCGTAAAATGGTCCGGGTCGGTCCCTCGCGCGGCAGAATTCCCCATTACCAAGGACACCCAGATCTGCGATCCAGACTCCAAAAAGACTGCGGATCTGGAACGCCTCATCGTCGGCCCGCAAGGCGGCGTCGCAAATACGGTCGTTTATCTCAAGAACATCAGTGCCGGGAAGGCCATGGACCTGCCGCAGCAGCTCCGCCACCTCGACCAGAAGCACTGCCGTTATGTGCCGCACATTCTGCTGGTCCCACAGGGCGGGAACCTCGACATGATGAGTTCCGATGCCACGCTGCACACCATTCACATGGATGGGGCCGCCACTTTTAACCTGCCTTTTCCTTTCCCCGGCCGCGTGTCATCGCGTACCCTGCAAACTCCGGGGTTGGTCAACCTGCGCTGCAACGGAGGCCATGTCTGGATGAACGCCGAGATGTTCGTTGCTCCGCATCCCTATTACGCAGTTACCGACGAGAGCGGGCGTTTCGAGTTCACCAACGTTCCCCCGGGGACGTATCAGATTGTCGCCTGGCATGAAGGTTGGAGCCTGACGGGCAAAGAGCAGGCCTATGACGTGCTGACTCAACACAGTGTGCAGCGTCCAGTTTTCAACCCGCCCAAAACGTGGGAAAAGGCTGTGACCGTCAGTGGCAATCAGGTCAGCAGCGTCGACTTCGTGCTCTCGAATAAATAAGGTTCAAGATACCGCTCATGTGGGGACGGCGGCCTCGGCTGTCCCGCGAAGGCGAAGCCGAGCGCCTCAGCTAGACCCCATGTACTGACTCCGGCGGTTCGATTCCTGCGCCCCGAATTCCCGGATACAATCTCCTCTGTCACGCAATGCTCCCCCGCGCCAAAGCCCTAATACTTCTGCTCGCACCCGCAATCATCATCACAATCATAGCCTTTGTAATACCGCCGATCCCGCAGCCCCTGACCTATCACAACTTCGCCGACCATCGTGCCTGGCTTGGCATCCCCAACTTTGGTGATGTGGCGTCGAATCTTCCTTTCGCCATCGTCGGCCTTTGGGGCTTAATTGTTCTGTTCACAGCCGGCAAAACGAAATTCCTGGATCCCCGCGAACGCTGGCCCTATTTCGTGATGTTCGCCGCCTTAATCCTGACCGCCTGGGGATCGGCCTACTATCACCTCGCGCCCGACAACGCCCGCCTGGTCTGGGACCGTCTTCCAATCATGATTGTTTTCATGGCGCTGCTCCCGGCGGTGATCGCGGAACGAGTATCCGCTAACGCAGGGCTTGCATTGTTCCCGGTGCTTGAGGCGGTGGGCGTCGCCAGCGTGCTCTACTGGCGATCCAGCGAATTGCGCGGTCACGGCGATCTTCGTTTCTATGCGGCCGTTCAGGTTTACGCCATCCTCATCCTGCTGCTGGCCTTGTTGCTTCCGCCCAGGTACACTCGTGGCTCTGATTTCGCGGTGGTCGTCGGCTTCTACGCGTTAGCGAAAATTCTGGAGGAAGGCGATCGCCAGGTGTTCGCCATTGGTCACATCCTCAGCGGGCACACGCTGAAACACATCGCCGCCGCTGCGGCGGGGTATTGGGTCCTTCGGATGCTGCAGATCAGAACGGTAGCCACTCCGTCGGCAAAGGTATTTAGTTCTCTTGATCGGCCGTCAAAGACGTTGATTCACTGAACTGCCGCGCCCTGCTCCCGCCAAACGCGAACGCCAGCGAATCGCCCCCTTGTGTGTAGAATAAGTTGGATGTCTCAGGCAGCACCAGCAATCACACGCAGCCCGGCAGAAGTCGTCCGGCAGATCCCGGTTTCCCAGGCTCCCAACGGCGTCTGTTACGCCAGCACTGGCGAGATCGCCGTCAACTCTTTCGACCTCGACCGCATGGTCGCTACGGTTCCGACTCGCATCGCCGCCTCGCTCGAGCGTAAGGCATACTACTTCGTTCCGCTGACGGTCAGCCAGGGCGACGAAACGCTCATCGCCGACCGCTATGACGTCGCCCTCAGTGACAGTGCCATCTGCCATAAGAACGTGACCCTGGGCGATTCGCAGTACGTCTTCATCTCCACTCGGATGATGGACGACAAATTCTCTGTAGCGTTCGAGTTCTTTATCAACGTTGGGCACGCGCTGGTCGAGCACGCTGGAGTGTCGCGCGAGTTCGCTGAAATGGCCTGGAGCCAGGTGGAAGCTGGAGTTAAAGGCGAGACTTCACTCGATGCCTTTGAATCCCGCAAGCTGGCCACCTCCAACGGCCCCGATGCCGAGCGTTTCAAAAACGAGTACCTGGAAGCCACATTTTCCGACACCATCTCGATCTACCTGCTCTCGCTTTATCTCGACTTCGATTACTGGGATCTTCGGGAGCGGGATTATCCACTTCTTGTCCCGTCCGCGCTGGCCGAGCGGTTGCGCAAGGTCGCCGAGTTGTTCCCACCCAATAGTGGGTTCGAGTTCGCCATCCTCTACAAGCGCCGGGGATAAGGTTGATGGCCATTGGAACAGCACAGCGATCGCCGCGCTGGTATGGCATTCCGTTCCGCGTTTTGCTCGCAACGTTCATTGGCACGCTGATCTGTTTCGCCGTGAGCCTGCTGGTTGGAATCTTCGGGACGGTAATCGTGTCGGTGCTGCGCGGAATGCATCCTGACATGCGTATCGCTTACCGCCTGATCGCGCTCCCTACGGCGGTGGTTGCCGGGGCAATCATCTTTGTACTTTCGCTGGTTATGGAAGTCCGCCACTATCGCCAGGTGAAAGCCCTGTCGGCGATCGAGAGAATGGGCTAGCGAATGCCTCCCCGGATTGCCATCCCCATGCCGCACTCGACCGACCGCGAATATGGCGAGCGCGCCATTCCGCAGTACGAGCGGGCCGTGTCGCTCGCGGGCGGAGAACCGGTCCGCATTCCGCTCGACCGCACGCCGTCCGAGTTAAGATCTCTGATCGAACGCTGCGATGGTGTACTGTTGCCGGGCAGCAATGCGGACATAGACCCTGCAAGGTTTCAGCAAGCACTCTCGCCGCACACCGCGAAAGCTGATCCGCGTCGCGATGACGTTGACACCCTGCTGCTCGACGATGCCTATGCCCGCCGAAAGCCGGTGCTCGGCATCTGCTACGGCCTGCAGAGTCTGAATGTCTATCGCAGCGGCTCCCTGATCCAGCACATTCCCGACTTCCTGCCAGAAGCAACGCGGGCAAAGGTCAATCACGAGGCCGGAAGGAACGTCGCCGTGGCTCACACGGCTGAGGTTGAGAGAAGTTCAAGACTGGCGGAGATTGTGGGAAGGCCACTCCCGCTACCGAATGAGGCCTTGGCCGCAATCAACCGGGAAGGGCACGGCTTAAGCCGTGCCGATATCGCTTCGCAGAGTATCAGGGCTTTAGCCGCTGGGGACGACCGTCTCGTCGTGCCCGTGAACTCTTCGCATCATCAATCTGCCGATACGATCGGCGAAGGACTTCGCATCGTCGCTCGCTGCCCCGACGACAGCATTATTGAGGCCCTGGAAGGAACGGCGCCCGATCATTTCGTCGTCGCCGTGCAGTGGCATCCGGAGCGTTCGGTGGATCAGGACGAAGCATCCCGCGCTATCTTTCACGCATTGATCACCGCGGCCCGCCAGTCTGAGCTTGAACGCACGGAGGGCCGCTAGCGTTTTTCCTTTCTCCTTGCTCGGCCGGATCTCTCGAGGAGCACCACCACATGCGCGATGGCTGCAGCGTCCAGATGCAACCCTTCAGGCGTCTTCGCCTTCAGCCCAACGCAATCACAGTGAACTCCGAGTAGTTCCGCCACCCGCGTGCGAATCTCCGGGGCGTGCGGACCGATCTTCGGAGCAGCCAGGATGAGGCTGCTGTCGATGTTGGCGACCGCGTATCCGGCGTCATGCACCCTCTTCAAGGCCTCCCGCAGAAAGATCACAGAGTCAGCGCCCTTCCACTTCGGGTCCGAGGGCGGAAAGAGCGCTCCAATGTCGGGCGCGGCAACGGCTCCCAGTAGCGCGTCGGTAATGGCGTGTAGCAACACGTCTCCGTCTGAGTGGCCGCCGAGTCCCTTGTCATGCTGGAGAGTCATGCCCCCGATCTTCAGTGGAACGCCCGGCCGGAATTCATGGGAGTCAAAGCCGTATCCAATGCGAGTCGATGGTCTTGCGGTCGTTGGTCGTCGATTGTTGGTCGTCGGCATTCTAAGGATTGTGTTTACCGCAGAGTTCAATGTCTCAAATAGAACTCTGCTAACTCCATGTCTCCCGGGGTGGTGATCTTGATATTTTTCGGCGAGCCCATCACGACGGCTACTTCGTGTCCGGAACGCTCGGCCAGCGAAGCCTCGTCGGTGCCCATGAAACCGTCGGCAGTCGCTTCGTCAAATACTTTCTTAATCACAGCGTATCGGAATCCTTGCGGAGTTTGCGCCAGCACGACGCTCGCGCGTGGAATTGTGGACTTGATGATCGCGCCTTCGGCCGTGCGCTCCACTTGTTTCACGGTATCCACCGCTGGAAGCCCCGCAATCGCGGCGCCGTATTTTTGGGCGGCCTCAACGACTTCGTGGATGATCTCGCTGGAGACCAGCGGGCGGACCGCATCATGCACAAGCACAATGTCATCGGGTGCGGCGGTAATCGCGTTAAGCGCATGCTCCACGGATTGCTGGCGGTGCTCGCCGCCAATCACCAACTCGACCTTCGTTCGGAGCACGCCGGCCGATTCTTTTTTCAACTGCTCGCGGAAGCCTTCGATTTCGTTTTCCCGCAACGCAATCCAGATTTCGGACACCTCATCAACGGCGGCAAACCGGCGCAGCGTGTGGATCAGGATCGGCGTCCCCGCAAGCTCAGTGAATTGCTTCGAAAGATGGGGCTTAGTGTCTTTAGCGCTCGACGCCGGGGCCATGCGTGTCCCCAGACCGGCGGCGGGAATGATAACTGCAACCTTCATGGCGGGCAGTAAGTATACGGGCACAAAGCCGGGTTCTCCAAACGATCGACGTGGCGCCATCCAGATCGATCGCGGAGAAAGCCGATTCTACTTCTCGGGCGCGCGCAATAAGCAACCTATGGGTTCTAAGACGGCCCAGTTTTTGTATCGACGACGATTGGCGTCGGTACCGCTGTTCCCGTGGTCGGCACGACCGGAACGGCAGTCGGTGTCACTGTAACTGGAACTGGAACTGCCTGCCGGGAGTACGCTGCGCGTTCATCCCATTTCCCGAAAATCATCTTGCCGGCAGTCGTCTGCAGTACCGACGTTACTGACACATCGATGGTCTTGCCAATCATTTTGCGCGCGTTGTCGACCACCACCATCGTGCCGTCGTCGAGGTAGGCCACGCCCTGGTTGTATTCCTTGCCTTCTTTCAGGATGAACACGCGCATGGTTTCGCCGGGCAGCACGATCGGTTTCAGCGAATTCGCGAGTTCGTTGATATTCAACACTTCTACGCCCTGCAGCTGCGCCACCTTGTTCAGGTTGAAGTCGTTGGTAATGATCTTGCCTTCGTACAGCTTGGCCAGTTCAATCAGTTTGAGATCGACTTCACGGACCGCCGGAAAATCGTCTTCCACGATTTGAATCTGCAGGTTCGCGACCTTCTGCAGGCGCTGGAGAATATCGAGGCCCCGCCGGCCACGATTCCGCTTCAGCGAGTCCGCAGAATCAGCGACCAGTTGCAGCTCGCGCAGAACGAACTGCGGAGTGACGATAACGCCGTCCAGGAATCCGGTCTCGGCGATGTCGGCGATCCGGCCGTCGATGATGACGCTGGTGTCGAGGATTTTGTAGCTTTTCTTGCCCTGCTTTTCCCCGCCAAAGATTCCACCCAGGGCAGCCAGGTTCAACAGATCGCCTTTGTTGGCCCCGACGATGAGACCCACATATGCCATCAACAGCATGACCAGGATCTGCAGGAAACTCTGCATGTGTCCCGGCGGGACACTGCTCCGGATAACCAGAGCGAACAGGTAGGCTCCACAGATTCCGAGAATGCTGCCTATGGCAGCGCCGATGAGACGCTTCAGGCTGACGGTGCGCAGCTTCCATTCAAAAAGAACAATCGCAGCCCCGATGACCGCGCCCAGGCCCGCGTTCTCAGGGCGAGGCAGATTGAAGGGTTCTATCGCAAAGCAAGTAATCGCTACAACCACGACAAAAAGAAGACGTACAAAAATGATATCCACGGTATACCTCCCCGCGGATGCACTTCCCTGTGTTACTGGACGATGCACCCGAGCCTTCCATCGCCGCCCCCCGGCGGGTTGGCCTTTCCTATGCGGGGCGCAAGAATTAGGGGAATGAATGCACGCCCCGTTCCGGCCCGGTTGGGGCTGGCCGGAGGAACATTAGACTGACGCCAAAAGTATATACCCGAGCGTTACCCCGTGGGGAAGGCTCAATGGTGCCATCGGTCCCCACACTTCGGCGGGTCGGCCCCTGACCCCGTGATTCACTCTCCGCAGGATCTGAATTGCTCCTGCTACACTTCCCTCATGAGAGCCTTGGTGATTACCAGCCTCAATGGCCCCCAGGCGCTGGCGATTCAGGACATTCCAGAGCCCCAGCGCAAGTCTGGTCAAAGCATCATCCGCGCCTTCGCCGGAGGCCTTAATTTTGCGGACTTTATGACGTCCAAGGGTGGCTACCCCGGGACTCCTCCGCCGCCTTTGGTTGCGGGACGGGAATTCGCTGGCATCGAAGAAAGCGCCGGTCGCCGCGTCATGGGCTATACGCAGTGGGGGGCCTTTGCGGAGAAGACAGCCGCCTACGAGAACATGCTTTGGCCTATACCGGAGCATTGGACCTTCGAACAGGCTGCGGCTTTCCCGGTCAACTTCTTCACTGCATACCTCGGCTACTGGCAGGCCGGGATGACGCCGGGCACTCCGCCCCCCTCGGTCATCCCCCGAGGGCAGGCTGCTAACAGCACGCCGCGGGTTCTGATTCACGCCGTAGCTGGGGGTGTGGGAACAGCGGCGGTCCAGATCGGGCGACTGCTGGGAGTGGAAATGTACGGCACGTCGTCCTCAGACGAGAAACTGGCCCGGGTCAAGGAACTTGGGCTGCAGCATGCCATCAACTACAAGCGCCATGAGTATGAAGAGGTGGTGAAGAACCTCACCCACGGCGAAGGTGTGGATGCCGTGTTCGAGATGCTCGGTGGCGAGCACACCGCCAGGAGCCTGCGGTGCCTGCGCGATTTCGGGCGCGTAATCCAGTACGGCACTGCCACGGGAAAAGCTCCACAGATCGATGTGCGCGCCTTGTACGCGAAGTCGGCCAGCGTGCAAGGACTCTGGCTCACGTATCTGTCGCAGAAGCGAGAAATTATGGAGCCCGCGTGGAAGCAGTTATCCGAGTGGATCAGCCAAGGCAAACTCACACCGCAGATCGGCCATGTGATGCCCCTGGAGCGTGCAGTCGAGGCCTATAAACTGCTCGAGGAAGGCAAGAACTACGGGAAGATTGTGGTGAAGATCGCGGCCTGAAAGATGCAGCTGGGACTGCACTGCTTATCGCGTTTCCCTTAACACTCTCACTTCGGGCTCGGATGCGACCAAAAAATATCCGGTCCACAGACGTTAGCGCAAGCTTGCGCCGTCTGTTTTCCCTTAGCGCAGGGTGTCCGCTGCGGCGAGGAGTCTTGAGCGTAATAGGGATTTTTCGGTGCGCCGTGAAAAGGTGTTGATCCACAGCGGGAGAGAAAGACCCGCCCGGGAACTGGATCGCTCCACCCGGTAGCAATCGGAGCGGCGGTGGAGGTGACAAAGCCGCCGAGGCCTCCGGTGTAGAGGGTCGCATAGGCGACTTGGCGAGTCTGCAGGCCGTAACGCGAGTAAACGCTGAGCAAGCCTCGAAAACGATAATGCAGGAGCCGACCCACTCGAAATTTGGGGAAGGCCGACGACGAGGGATGAGCACCGAGCGATTTCGTCTCTCGAACCTGCCGGGGTAGTGGCGACAGCATGCAGACATAGGGGATCAGACACAACACGGGAAGCCCCAACGGTGATCGCAGTCGCGATCAACTGGCAACTCGCGAGAGAAAGGCTGGGCCGTCTGGGGTGGCGGAGAGGCCCGTACGACCGATGAAGCCGGGTAATGCCGGTGGAGGAAAGGGGCCTTAGTTGAAAGGAAACGCAAGAAGCGACGAAGACGGAGGGATTGGCGTTGAACCTAACAACCCCAGAAAGTGTTCAGAAGTTGCAGACGGCGTTGCACGACAAAGCGAAGGAAGCGCCCAAGTTTCGTTTCTATGCGCTGTATGACAAGGTGTATCGCAAGGACGTTCTAGCTTTCGCCTACGAATGCTGCAAAGCCAATGGTGGAGCAGCAGGAGTCGACGGACAAACGTTCGAGGACATCGAGGCGTACGGCAAGGAGCGATGGTTGGACGAACTGGCGCAAGAGCTGAAGAGCCGAACCTATCAACCACTTCCTGTGCGGCGCGTCTATATACCGAAGCCGGATGGGAAACAGCGTCCGTTAGGAGTACCCGCTATCCGGGATCGGACAGCGGAAATGGCAGCAGTTTTGGTGCTCGAACCAATCTTCGAGACCGATCTACCGCCAGAGCAGTATGCCTACCGGAAAGACCGCAGCGCACTGGACGCAGTAAGACACGTCCATAAGCTGATCAACACTGGCCATGGAGAAATCGTAGACGCAGATCTCAGCTCGTACTTCGACACTCTGCCGCACGCCGAGCTTCTAAAGTCGGTAGCTCGCCGGGTGGTCGACAGGAACATGCTCCATCTGATCAAGATGTGGCTGGAAGCTCCGGTCGAAGAAACGGATGAGCGCGGAAACAAGCATCGAAGCACACAGAATCGGGATAATGGTCGGGGCACGCCGCAAGGGTCTCCGATCAGCCCGCTGCTGAGTAATCTGTACATGCGTCGGTTCGTGCTCGGCTGGAAGAAGTTGGGGCACGAGAAGCGTCTGAAAGCGTACATCGTTAATTATGCTGATGACCTTGTGATCTGCTGTCGTAACAAAGCCACGGATGCTCTTGTCACGATGCGGAACATGATGACGAAGCTGAAGTTGACGATGAACGAAACGAAGACGCGGGTCTGCAAGCTGCCGGAAGAGAAGTTTGACTTTCTGGGATATACGTTTGGTCGCTGCTACTCGCCGAGGACAGGGCGAGCCTACTTAGGCACGACTCCGTCCAAGAAACGGGTACAACGCATCTGTCGGGCGCTCAGCGAGGCGACCCGACGAAGCCAAACTCAGCAGACGGCCGAGCAGTTGGTAGAACAGCTCAACCGACAAATCATCGGATGGGCCAACTACTTCTGCTTGGGTCCTGTCAGCCAAGCTTACCGTGCAGTGGAAGCACACACTCGCCGACGGCTTCGCCAGTGGCTGCGCGCCAAACATCAACGGAAGGGAGCAGGTAGCAAGCGGTACTCCGACCAGTTCCTGCACGATACGTTTGGTCTGATTCGGCTTACTCACCGAACTGCCAGTTTTCCGTGGGCAACACCGTGAACCTTTCTCCGAGAGCTGGATGCACGAAATGTGCCTGTCCAGTTCGATGAGCGGGAAGAGGAAACAGAACCACGTCAAACCGGACTGAGGCGGCCAGGTGAAAACCTGACCCATCGCCACCGGGAGGCTAACGTCACTGCGCCTCTTCTCGACTCCACCCAATTACGGTCCGTGCAGGGACAGCCGTCGCTTAGGTTATTTGAGTGATTCAATCCGGCTGACGGGATGGATTTCGGTCCACCCATTGTCGCGGTCGACTACGTATGCACCTGTCACGCGCACCCGGTCCCCCAACGCAGGAGCGATTATTTGTGAGTGGAAACCGGCGCATGCGTGCATAGCCTCCTCCCCCTCTGGAGCGTGGTCGCAAACTGCTTCGACTACCAACGTGCGATGAGCATGTGTCGCGTTGATCAGGTTCAGCACCGACTTCGCGTCCGGATCAAGAGCGATATGCAGGTCTCCATCCTTGGACTCGTGGAGGGAAACGACACGGCCCTCGACGGAGGTGCACTCCTCAATCACCTTGAGCCGGTTCTTCTCGTAGACGTGGTTCCATAGATCGGCATTACAGGTACTGGCAGGCAACTTCATGACAGCCTTTCCCGGATAGCGCATCTTCGCAGCGATAAAAATGCCGATGAGGAGCACCAGGATACCCAGCAAAACTCGCCAACTTAGACTCATGAAAATCGACTCTGAGAAAGGATTGTATAGTGCGGGTACCCAGATGATTCGGGCCGGCCCCGACCGACCTCTTCATGGGAGGCGGAGCAATCGAAATCCACTCCATCTGGGGTCAATGCGTGCTATCGCGATATTTCGGCAACAACCGACAAGAGCGATGATCTCAGGCATGGCCTACGCCATAACTCACTCGCTTTTCTTGAACCAAAGGCACTGCGAGATGTTTCCCAAGCTTGCGCGGGTATCGAGTGACAGGTGCGAAGCAGCGGCAAACGTGGGGTGGAAGGGGTCCCGCCCATGTTGTCTGCTACCGCAGCCGCAAAGCGTCGTAAATGGAACAGCGGTCATTTGCGATAAAACAGGAGTCAAGCCAGTAAGCCATTAATTCTTAAGGAGATGCGCCGAATGATCTTCGGCTAGGTCTAAGTCGCGGGTGAGGCGGGTGAGGCCGGCGATGACGCGCGCGGACTCCATGCGCCATACGGCTTCGATGGTGCGATGGAAGACCTGATGGATCGGTAGCGGACACTGCTACCGATCACACCAGCTTCAATCCGTGGATGCAAGAGCGGCTATTTGTTGGCGGTCTGATTTGGCAGCTCAGCTCGGAGCGCTACTTTGTGTTGGATCTGCTCTTCGGACAGGATGGGTGCGAATTCTTCCATCTCATAGACCTGGCGGATTTCGACTTCGGAGTCGCCGGCATGGGAGTTGGGGGCGCGCTTGACCCACTCAATGGCCTCTTCGAGGGACTTGACCTGCCAGATCTGGAAGCCGGCGATGAGCTCCTTGGCCTCGGTGAAGGGGCCGTCGATGACGGTACGAGACTTGCCGAAGAATTTGACGCGTGCGCCTTTGGAGCTGGCATGGAGGCCATCGGAGGCGAGCAGGACGCCAGCCTTCATGAGCTCTTCGTTGTACTTGCCCATCTCGGCCATGAGCTGTGGATCGGGGAGGGCGCCTTCTTTTTCTGACTCTGGGGTTGCTTTTCCGATGATCATGAATCGCATTGCGAAATCTCCTTTGGCTTGAGTTTCGGGTTTAGCTATTTGTTGGCTAACCGGTGAACTCAGATTGAGAGCGCAGATGGATCGCTGTTGCTCGCTATCGTACTGGCTCTCTGCTGATACGTCGAACGGGGTGTGGCCGAATGGACAGGAGAACGGAATTTAATTGATTATTTTTCGGGGAGACGAAGGATGGTCTAAATTCGGAATTTATTCAGGCAGGTTGAGCATGTGGCTTAGTTCTTCGCAGCTGGGGCCGGGCCTGAACTGTCCGAACTCTTCGGCCAAATTCTGCATGAGGTAACTACCTCGAGCAAGTTCGGCATGGAAGATACTTTTTGCAGGTCGAAAGGATATTACCGGAATCCGTTGGCTGACGAAAAGAGGCGCTTTCACTCAAAACCCCTGCCGAGGGCATTTTGGGTGAAATAGGTATTTCCACAATTTCACTCGTCACGCGTTCAGCACGGTCCATCGAACTTGCAGTCGAGAATGGAAAACACCGCGCAAGCGAAGCAAAGAAGAAATACTCCGAGCCCGGGAGTAATGCGCATGACTCACATGGGGAATATCATGATAGCAAGCTGCCAACCGTAGGGCAGTGTCTTTAAGGGTAGCCGTGGTTCCGGTTCCTTGGGGCGAATCGAGGGCGCGATGCATCCTTGGATCCGGGCTGCGTTTATTGTGCTGGCGAGCGTCATCGTCGCCACGCTACTGACTTTCCCTATCTCCCCGGCCGTGATCCCCAATCGCGACGTGCTGTTTATTGCTGCTGTCATCGTGGCAGCCAGATATGCTGGAGCCACGGCGGGACTGTGTGCTGCCTTGCTTTCAGTTCTCGTTTTCGACTGGTTTTTCGATCCCACCCCTCATGTTCTGGACTTTACATTGGCAGGGCTTGTCCGGGCAGTCGTCTTTGGCGCTGTGTCATTGCTGGTTGCATCGCTCGAGAAACAGCGACGTCAGGCAATAGGATTTTTGGAGGAGGCGAACAGGAAGCTGCGCTCATCTCTAGATGAGATCAAAGTTCTTCACGGTATCTTGCCAATCTGCTCTTACTGCAAGCGGATCAGAACTGAGGCTGACGCGTGGGTTCAAATGGAAAAGTACATCCGTGAACACAGTGAGGTTGCCTTCTCGCATTCTGTGTGTCCCGATTGCCTCCGGAAGCACTACCCTGACATGTGTGAGCGCAAAATCGGGCCGACGTAGCCGATGTAAGGCGGCGACCGTTAGATTGATCCGACATGGGCATCACGTGAGTGTTTTTATCAGGCATTTCACTTAAAACCCCACCGCGAAGGATGATGAGCGTAATGCGGTTTTCGCCAACTACCAGACATAAAGACAGCCATCCACCGAAGAGCCCTTGCAAAGACCGACGGCGGCGCAGCACATCAAAATGAATGCACTGCGCCGCCCGACTGGGAAAACTCCCGAGGGCGATTACTGATCGTTTCCCGTTCCTGTGAAGCCGTACCTTCCGTTCCAGTGGTAAGACGTGTCCGGAGCGACGCCGGGCGCTCCATCGATTCGGGCGTGAAATCCCACCAAAGTCCCCGTCCCGTCGAAAAATAGACATAGTGCCAGGCCAGTTACAAGATCGAGTGTGCAACGGCCAACTGCCCGGTTACCATTTCCCGCGTCGAGGACGATGTTACTGTCCAGTAAGCCTGCTGGATTGTTAGCCGCCTGATCATAGAAAACCTTCGAGCCGACGGGGATAGCCGCGACGTTCGAAGCCGAGACCGTGCAGAAGGAACCGGCAAGTCCTGTGTATTGCGAACAGTCTTTTCTGATGTGGAGACGTCTGCCTTGTTCGGACGCTGATGCTGATGCCGGACGCAGTAAGAGAGGTAGGGTTACTAGGCCCGCGACCAGCACGAGGGCGAAGAAGGTCTGAATACGAATGATTTTCATAAGGCTCCTTTAGTTGACGGGCGGAATCGTGGACGCGTTTTCGCAGGACTGCTTATCGCGTCCCGTGTGATCGGGGAGCTGGCATGGCCCGAATTGAGTTAGCTGCGCCAGCCAGTCTTAGGCTTCAGAAGTTGCCAGACGCTTTCGCAGACGAGGGGGTGAATGAATCGAATTGGGAGGAGCGGCAAGCGTTCCTGGACTAATACCCAGCGATGCGACCGTGGTTGCGCTAGCCATCGTGGGAGGGTGAAAGTGTGGCTGCACAGTGGGAGCGATGAGGAACTTGGCCGGAGCGGCCCTGACACATCGGACAGTGCTGAGTGTTTGCGCTACCGGACGAGTAAAGTCATGCTGCAGGCAGTCATCGTCCGGAGAGATTACCGAAACCAGGAATGCAAGTATGCCAATCACACACAACAGGTGAACCGGGCGACGGCGGATACCGTTTCCAGGTGTCACGCCTGCGAGAACAGCCCGGCCAGGCAACAGCAAGCCGAAATAACGAACCGTGGCCATGCGGCGATCCCTCTTCAGCACCTTGGGTCCCATCACAAACAAATACCAATGCACAGAACGAAGCTCTGAAGGCCTTCACCTTATGCCGCGTTGCTTGCCGTCTCTGTGACCGTGGTTCTCTGTCTTTGTGTCTTCGCGTGCTGTTCACTTGAGCACGCTGGCTGGCTGCGGCGCGTGTTTCTGCCAGAGAACTCTAAGCCAAAGAAATCGTTCCGGATTGTGTTTCTGGGATCGGCCTGCCTCAACAGGGGTGGTAAGCCGACGGAAGAGGAACTGCTCTCCGTTTGAGGTGAAGCAAGCCTACCCCAACTTTGGTCTAGTTGCAACCGAGAACAGATCGCACGCTGCTTCCGACGCGCTGCTCACGACGTAGTTGATGAAAACAGGCGTCGCTTACAATGTCGGCGGTGTCAAGTACTTTTCGAGCATACTGCTGCATGCACTTGTAGAAGAGCGCCATTTCGCTCTGCGCCGCCTCAAAACGGTTTTTTTCGCAAACTCTTATCACCGGTACTGAGGTCATTCTTCGAACACCCACTCCTCGCTGACCAGGAAATTTGCCACCGAGCACAGCGCGATCGCGAGGGCGTTCGCCAGCAGGTAGTTCATTCCGCCATAGCCCACCATCACTTTCATCAGCGCCAGATTGCCCAGGATTGACACCGCACCCGTCGTCAGGTTGAACCTGGCGAACCGAGGAAGTGATCGTCGCCATGATGCCTGCACGCGGTCGGACCAGGTGAACTGTTCGTGCCATACGAAGTTGTGAACCACTGCAGCTTCGACCGCAATCGCGGTCGCCGCAAGGTAATGGAAGTGGAAGATACCCTTCAGCAGCAACAATGCGACAACCTGCACCGCGATCCCGATTCCTCCGACAAGATTGAACTTCAGCCAGCGGACGAGAACGTCGCGGGTGCGCCTCCGGCCACCATCGTGAGCAGATACTTTCTCGATCTCGAGTGGCCGAAACAACGACTGCGTCGTCATTGCGAAATCCTCTCTTCGCGATAAAGGCGGATCGTGTTCTGTGTAGTGAAGACAACGAGCATCAGGCTCATGCCAGCCAGACCAATTGATCCTCCGACGTCAAAAAGCCGGTACCTTCCTCCAAGGAAACTGACTACCGGTTTCCAGAGCAGCGCGACATTGCCGATCGCGAGCAGGATGCGCAACTCAGTCGGACCGAAGCGCCAGAACGAAATGCGGAATTCTCCCAGCGCGTGGGTTGCAAGATATGACTGTACGGAGAGCATGAGAAACGCCACCAGCAGGCCGACCGCGATCCACGGATGCATGTAGCCCGAGAGGGCAAGGCCGCCCATCAGGGCGAGCGCACCAAAGCTGTCGACGATGTGGTCGACATAGAACCCGTACCGCGGCCGCTGGCAGTGACGCACACGGGCCAGCGTGCCGTCCAATGAGTCGCCCAGCCAGTTCAGTGCAAGGCAGGCGATGACGCCCAGAAGCGCGTAACGATTGCGCGCAGCCAGGGCATAGCACACCCCAGCGCCAATCTGCGACGCCAGTCCAAGCACAGTGAGATGGTCCGGCCCGATCCTTGAGGGCGTATGGGCCGCCAGCCATACCAGTACTCGTTTCTCTGGCGCCGCCGTCCAGCTTTCCTGGAGACGAAGCATGTCGGGAAAAGGACGTTTGCGGCGCATCTCTAACAGCACTCGGGGGTTTACCTGTTCGCAGAATTCCGTCATGGGGTTGGATCCGGAACTTGCCATGTGAATCTCCAAACTCGTCTGATGGCCTGCTTCACCGAGCAAATTTGGCGCAGAACGAAGGCGAGAACAATGCAGGGAGGATCAAACGATGATCAAGCGGTAAGCTATTGAAATGCTTGGATTACTGTCTTCGTCTCCAATGAAGATAGAGGCTCCGGATAGCACCGGACGGCGGCGTTATCGTTGCGCTTCGCGGATGGCGCTGGCGAGTTCATCAACGGACCACGATACCTGCTCCTGAGTGATGACCGCCGGTGGGGCAAGAAGGATGTGATCTCCCGCCGTCCCGTCGACGCTTCCTTGCAAGGGATAAACGAGGAGTCCTCGCTTGAGAGCAGCCGCACCCACCCGGGTTGAGAACCCTTGATTCGGCGGGAAGGGACGTTTCGTGGACTTGTCAGCTACGAATTCGATTCCCCAGAGCAAGCCGATTCCTCGGACGTCTCCGACCGACTGCTCGTCGCCCAGCGACTGGAGAGCCTTTTGGAAGATCGCAGCCGGCGTTCCGGGACGGCTGGAATCAGCGGATTCCACCAACTTGCGTGTCTGCAGATATCGAAGTACGGCTCGCCCCGCGGCCAGCGAAATGGGATGCGCATTGTAGGTGAAGCCGTGCAAGAACGCCCCTGACCCGTCGGCGATGGCCTCGACGACTTTCTTGGTGGCGATCACTGCGCCAAGCGGCGCATACCCGCTTGAGAGGCCCTTGGCCGCGATCAGGATGTCGGGCTTCACATCCCAGTGCTCCACGGCGAAGTTCCGCCCGGTCCGCCCCATGCCGGTCATGACCTCATCGGCGATGAGAAGCACACCACTGTCACGGCAGATCTCCGCGACCGATTGCAGATATCCGGGCGGAGGGACAACCGCACCGAGCGTCGCCCCGCTCACCGGCTCGAAGATAAAACCGGCGACTTCATCGTTGGTACTTTCGATCGCTCTCTTTAGCTCGGCCGCGTACTGCTGTCCGCAGTTGCGGCATCCGTCGGTGCAGTCAAAGGTGCAGCGGTAGCAATAAGGCATGCCAATATGCGGAAACTCGCGCACCATCGGCAGGTACATCTCCCTGCGCCGCTTGTTGCCGGAAACTGACAACGCGCCGAGCGTCGATCCGTGATAGCTCTGCTGTCGGCTGAGGATCTGGTGCCTTTGGCTCTTCCCGATTTCTACCTGGTACTGGCGCGCGAGCTTCAGCGCCGTCTCGACCGATTCTGAACCCCCGCAAGTAAAGTAGACCGCGCCGTCCTCGAAGTATTTTCCCGCGAAGGCAAGCAACTCCGCCGCATATTCCTCGGCGACGGGAGTCGTGAACTGGCTGGTGTGCACGAACTCGAGCTTGGCAGCTTGCTCTGCCATCGCGGCGGCGATGTCCGCAACGCCGTGCCCGATTAGATTCACCGCAGCCGATCCCGCCAGGTCGAGATACTTGTTCCCCGCGGAATCCCACACGAAGACGCCTTCTCCGCGAACTGCGGAACGAAATTCCCTGCGGAAGGATCGGCGAAAAACAGAGGAGCGGGCCTGCGCGTGCTTCTGCATTGTCACGCACGAATTATCTCAGAACACCACTGTCGACCTGCGATTTTGGCCGTCGATGCCGATTGGTCAACAGGAATCGCGACATGATTCCTATAAGATTGAAATTCCGGCATTAGACATGACGAAACTGCTGCGTTTCTTCCGGCCTTCGCACCAGCACACAGCCTTTTCGGCGACTCTGCTGCTGATTACAGCGGTGATGCTTTCGCGCGTGATCGGGTATGCGCGCGATGCCTACATCGCCTGGGCTTACGGTGCAGGCGGTGCCACCGATGCCTACGTGGCGGCCTTCACGCTGCCCGATTTTCTCAACTACATCGTCGCTGGCGGCGCAGCATCGATCACCTTCATTTCCATCTACACCCGATTTCTGGCTGAGAAACGCGACGAGGATGCGCAAAAGACCTTCTCGATCATCATTACGGTGATGACCACGGTGATGATTGTGGGCACGATCGCCACCGAGATTTTCGCGCCGCAGTTCGTCCGCTGGTTCGTCAAAGGATTCACGCCCGACAAGGTTGACTTATGCGTTCGTCTGACGCGCATTCTGCTGCCCGCGCAGATATTTTTCTATGTAGGCGGCGTGGTTTCAGCGGTGCTGCTGTCGCACCGGCTTTTCCTTTTTCCCGCATTCGGCCCGTTAATTTACAACCTCTTCATCATTTTGGGAGGAGTCATCGGTGGGCGTCATTTCGGCATAGCTTCGCTTGCCTATGGGGCATTGGTCGGCGCATTCGCCGGCCCATTTCTCGCCAGTGTGATTGGGGCTGCTCGCATCGGCACGGGTTATCGGCCCTCGTTTGACATCGGAAATCCTGCCTTCCGCGAGTGGGTCAAACTCTCGGTTCCGCTCATGCTTGGCGTATCGCTAGTGACCGCCGACGACTGGATCCTGCGGCACTATGCTGCCACCGGCATCGGCGACATCACGCGCCTCACCTTCGCCAAGCGTTTGTTCGCCGTACCAATCGCAGTCTTGGGGCAAGCGACCGGGCAGGCCTCTTTGCCATTTTTTGCTCGACTCTTCAATGAGAAGAAACTCAAGGAGTTCGCCGATACCGTCAATGACTCCGTCTACCGTGTCTCGGCAGCGTCGTTGCTCGCCACCGGATGGATGATGGTTGCTGCACTTCCGCTCATTGATCTGGTGTACCGCCGCGGCAAGTTTCTCTTTACTGACACCGAAACCAGTGCGGTGTACTTCTTCTGGTTCTCGCTGTCCCTGGTGCTGTGGTCGGCGCAGGGTTTGTACGCGCGAGCCTTTTATGCGGCCGGCGACACGCTGACCCCGATGATCGCGGTCAGCGCAATCACACTGCTATCGCTGCCGATTTATTCCTTCTTGTTTCACACGTTCGGAGTCATCGGGCTGGCCTGGGCATCCGATATCGGGATCGGCATCAACTTGCTGGCATTGGCTGGCCTTCTGGGTCATCGAGGGTTAGTGCCGCTGAGTGGATTACGTTGGAAGGAATTGGGGAAAGCTGCCTTGGTTTCTGTTGTCGCCGGCGCGATCAGCTTCGAAGTGGCTAAGGCGGTGCCATTGTCGGGCGCGGGGCACGGAAGGCGCATCGCCGACTTCGCCCAACTGGCGCTGCTTTCGGTAACTTGGATGGCCGCGGTTGCCGCGGGACTCTGGCTGTTGCAATCGGAGTTGCCGCGAGACTTGCGGAGGCGAAGGGCAGCCGCGTATCCAGCGGTCGCTCAAGCAGAGAGCAAGGAGATTCTGGGAGCGGGAAGAGAACCATAGGAGATACCAGACTTCTTAGGAATTAAACCTTTCTTGCCATGCAGTCACAATCGGTGCTTCGTTCAGCGGGCGCGGAGAAGGAGGACGGGGACGCTGATGCTGTGCTGCACGCGGGTGGCCGTGGTCCCCAGGAAAAGGTCGCCGAGGAAGCGGTGGCCGTGGGTGCTCATCGCAACCAAGTCACAGCCTTTGTTCTCGACCCATTTGATGATCTGCTCGGCGGGCTCTCCGTAAGCTAGTTCAGCATCGGTGGGGATGTCGGCGGCCTGCAACTCGGACTGAACTTTGCGGAGATAGGCCGTGTCTTCCACGATCTCAGGGCTGACGGCGTCGGGGCCATAGGTGCGGGCAGCCCATCCGTCGGCGACATGGAGCAGAACCAGGCGGCTATGGGCCAGCTTGGCCAGCAGTTTCACGTGTTCGATGATGGCACGGTCGGTTGCGGTGCCGTCGAGCGTGACAAGTATTTTGTCGTACATGGGGTCCTGGTTCACCGTGATCCCGGAGGGGCTAAAGCCCCGCATCCTTACTCGCTTTAACGCGGCGCGAAAGCGCCGCTCTTCCACCAAAATCTCTGCGACTTCTTCGTGGCGGCGTTGGAAGCCGCGCTCGTTCATTGACCACTGATCAGCTGCCACGCACTCTTCAACGACTCGGGCAGGCCGTAGATGTCCATGAAAGTGATCAGGATAGCACTGGCCCAACCCGCCGCAAGCAGGAAGGAGCCGTTTTTCCATTTGCCCATCCGCTTCTGGGAACTGGTGAATTGCAGCAAGGGGAACATGGCAAATGGAAGTTGCAGTGCCAGTACGACCTGACTCAGCGTGAGCAGGTCCGTGACGCTGTTGTCGCCGCGCAGGCCGATGATCACAACTGCGGGGAGGATGGCCAGGCTGCGGGTAATGAGCCTGCGTACCCAGGGCTTGATCCGCCAGTGCATGAAGCCTTCCATCACGACCTGGCCCGCGAGTGTGCCCGTGATGGTGCTGCTCTGTCCGGCGGCCAGAAGCGCAACGGCGAAGAGTGTGCTCGCTGCGGTTGCGCCCAGCAAAGGTGCAAGCGTCAGGTAGGCGACGCGGATCCAGTCGCTTTCCGGACTGAAGGTAATGAACCTGCCTTCCGGGAGGTGAATTCCTGTCTTACCAAAGAAAACCGTGGCGGCGAGGACCATGATGGCGGCATTAACGAAGAATGCGACTGTCAGCGCGACGGTCGAGTCAATGGTATTGAACTGCAAGGCGCGGCGGATGGAAGAGTCATCTTTCTGCAAGCGGCGGCTCTGCACCAGGGCGGAGTGCAGATAGAGATTGTGGGGCATGACGGTGGCACCGATGATGCCGATGGCGATGTAAAGCATGCCCCGTTCGCGTAACGTGGGAATCAAAAGCGCATGGCCGAGTTCGAGAAAGCTGGGTTTCGTTTGGGGAAGCACGAAAATCTCGATGAAGTAGCAGACGGCGATGGTGGCAACGAGGAGTAAAACCACGGCCTCGATGGTGCGCATGCCGAATCGCTGCAGGCCGAGCAGAAGAAGAACGTCGAGGCCGGTGATGATCACGGCCCAGAGCAGAGGGATGTGGAAGAGGAGATTGAGAGCGACCGCGCTGCCCAGGACCTCGGCCAGGTCACAGGCGCCGATGGCGATTTCGCTAATCAGCCAGTTGGGCCAGCGAGTCCAGCGCGGGTACCAATCACGGCAGCATTGGGCGAGATCCTTTCCGGTGACGACGCCGAGGCGCGCAGAGGTGACCTGCATGAAAATGGCCATAAGGCTGGCGAGGCCGACGACCCAGAGCAGGCTGTATTTGAATTGTGCGCCGCCTTGCAGATCGGTGCCCCAGTTACCCGGGTCCATGTAGCCGACGCTGACGAGGATAGCGGGGCCCACGAAGGCTCTCCACTGCTGCCAGAAGCTGGCCTGGTGATGGGGGACTTCGATAGAACCGTGTACATTTTCTAGCGAACGATGTCCGCCGGCGGTGTCAGCGCCGTCTGCAGCGGGGTTCAACGGCAACGAGCGCGCAGCTCCGCTAAGTTGGTCTTGACTGCTCATTCGTTCAGAGGTTTTCCCCAGATATTAATGAGTATACATCATCAATAGTTAACTGTAGTTAACTATCTTCCTTCGCCAGAACACGCTTGCACGTTCGCCCGCTCAAAAGAATCGCGGTGAGCAGCGCCAGTAAACGTGTAGCCGCGGACGCCTTCGTCCGCGGTTGCGCGCGAGGCGCGCAATGCACGGCGCTGACAGCAAGGTGAGTGCCGTGACCGCACGCCTCGCTTCGCTCGGCGGGGCGGACGAAGGCGTCCGCCCTTACACAGGTGAAACCCACATGGGAGGGCGTCACTGCTTGGGGCGGCCGATGGGCGAGAGCCAGACTCGCTCGGAGGCCGCCGGGCCGAGCGACACGGTTCCGGCGGGAGTGGAAAGGGTCAGAGTCTGATCATAGTTGCGCTCCACGAGGCGCAACTTCGCGCCGGGACGGATGCCGCGGTGCTCGAGGAATTCGAGCAGGCCGCGATCACGTTCGTAAATGCCGCTGACCGTGTAATTCGTGTCGCCTTCAGCCTCTGCCAGCAGGACTAGTCCGCGCCGGCGGCGGCTGGCGGAGCTTTCCAATTCACTAAGATTGCCGTGCGGACAAGCACCGGCGGAACCTAATTTCGCCAGGAGCTTCGCTTCGAAGTCCGGGGAGACGGCGTGCTCGAGGCGCTCGGCCTCATCGTGCACCTTCCACCATTCCATGCCGAACATTTCTGAGAGCATGCGCTCAATCAGGTGATGGCGGAGTGTGAGCTTGCGGGCAATTTTGCGTCCGGCGGCGGTGAGGCTGACTTCGCCCTTGGCGCCGACGCGGACCAAGCCGTCTTTCTTGAGGCGGCGGAGAGCCATGGTCACTGCAGGAGGAGAAACTTTGAGCAGATGAGCAAGGCGCGCGGAGATTACGATTTCGCCTTCGGTCTCGGCTTCGAGGATGGACTTGAGGTAGTCCTCCTTGGAGACGGTGATCATTGTGGGGATTATACGATGGGGAGTTAATGATGGTTAATGGCGGGAACGCCAAGTCAAAACCATACGGCGCTTGCGCGCCGCGGACGGGCGAAGGCGCCCGCCCCACACAAACTTTTTCCACTCAAGGACGAAAATCAAAAAGGACAGCCCGGAGCCCCCGAGACTGTCCTCCCAAACCCTCCCGGTTAGAAGGGCAACTTGATGTCCCTACGGTACTGCGGAGATGTTGCAAGTGGATTGCAGAACGATGAATATCTGATGAATTCAGACGCTGCTATATTATTCGTTTGCGTCCTAGAGTTTGACATCTGTTTTCTCCTTGTCGAGAGGAATTGATGCCTTCCACAACCTTGCGCAAAACCGAACAATCACGACGGCTGCAACAGCGGGCAGAGAGCATGATCCCGGGAGGAGTGAATTCGCCCGTGCGGGCATTTCGGTCGGTGGGCGGCGGATCCGCCGTTCATCGTGCGGGGCAAGGGCTCGCACGTGTGGGACGCTGATGAGAATGAGTACATCGACTACATCGGATCGTGGGGGCCGCTGATTCTCGGTCACGCGGAGCCGAATGTTCTGGATGCGATTGTGGGCGCGGCTTGCAATGGGACGAGTTTCGGCGCTTCGACGCCGTCGGAGGCGGACCTGGCGGAGCTGGTACTGGGCGCCTTTCCGCACATGCAGAAGGTGCGCTTCGTCAGTTCGGGGACAGAAGCGACGATGTCGGCGATCCGGCTGGCGCGGGCTTATACAAAACGCAAGTACATTGTGAAGTTTGAAGGTTGCTATCACGGGCACGCGGATTGTTTGCTGGTGAAAGCGGGTTCGGGAGTTGCGACGCTTGGAATCCCCGGATCGGCGGGGGTTCCGGAAGAGTTCACGATGTTTACCATTGCTCTGCCGTTTAACAATTTGTCAGCGGTGGAGCACGCGTTTCACAAGTTTAAACATCAGATTGCTTGTGTGATCGTTGAGCCGGTTGTGGGCAACATGGGATGCGTGCCGGCGGCGGATGATTATCTCGTCGGGTTACGGTTGATTACGCAGCGCGAACACTCGGTGCTGATCTTTGACGAGGTGATGACTGGCTTCCGCGTGGCGTTCGGGGGGGCCCAGGAGTTGTACAACATCAAGCCGGACCTGACGACGATGGGAAAGATCATCGGTGGCGGATTGCCGGTGGGGGCATACGGCGGGGCAACGGAGATCATGGATCTGGTGGCGCCGCTGGGGCCGATGTATCAGGCAGGGACGCTGTCGGGGAATCCGCTGGCCATGGCGGCGGGATGCGCGATGCTGAAGCAGTTGCGCGACCGCAAGGGAGAGATTTATCCCAAGATTGAAAAGCTCAGCGGAGAGTTGGTGGATGGCGTTATGGCCGCCGCGAGAGACGCGGGCGTCACGCTGTGTGCGAACCGGGTGGGATCGATGTTCACCTGGTTCTTCCAGGAAGGGCCGGTCACGGATTGGGATTCGGCTTCGAAATCGAATACCGAGGCGTTTGCGAAATTCTTCCGCGCGATGCTGGATGCGGGCGTGTATTTGCCGCCCTCGCAGTATGAGGCGATGTTCCTGGGAGCAACGCATTCGGAGGAAGATGTGCAGCGCACAATTGCGACGGCGAAGCAGTCGTTCGCGGGAATGAAAAGTTAGGCTTCACCACGGAGCCACGGAATTTCTTCGAGATGGAGAAAGCCGTGGAGCGAGTAGGGATCCTTCGACTCCGGAACGCGATTCACAAAAACGAATCGCGTTCCTGCGCTCAGGATGACACAGGGAGAAGTGGGCGGCTCCCGCTCTTTGCCCATTCACCGTTTATTACACTCCATCATTTCGGGAATGGTTGCGAATCCGTAGCCTTCGGATTTGTAGCGGGTGATTAGATGGTCTGTGGCCAGCACTGTCTGCGACCGGTCTGCTCCCATTTGCTTGTGGCCACCGTCGTGGAGCAGGATCACATCGCCTCCGCGAATCTGTCGCGACACCTTTCGCTCAATCACTTCTGCGGAAGGTGCATTCCAGTCGTAACCTGTCACGTTCCACATGACCGGCTCAAGGCCCAGTTCCTGCGCAATGCGTAGGACTGCGGGACGGCGGCCTCCAAATGGAGGGCGGAAGAGATGGGCGTGTTCGCCGATCGCGTCTTGAATGGCTGAACGACAGTCGGTGAGTTCTTTCCGGATTTCGGCGGCGCTTTTGAAAGTCAGCAGGGGATGGGTGAACGTGTGGTTTCCGATGACGTGCCCTGCCTTAACGATTTCGCGAACGATGTCTGGACGTTGTTGAACAAAGCGTCCGATGAGGAAGAAAGTCGCACGGACGTTGTGCCTTGCCAGAACTTCCAGAAGGCGCAATGTAGGGGGATCGTTGGGGCCGTCGTCATAGGTGAGCGCGAGTTGCCGGGTGCCGCGAGCGAGACTGGCAAAAGTGTGGCCGTACCACTGGCCGGTCGGGGCCATGGACTGGTAACCTGCTGCCAGTGCAGCGGTGGAGGCTGCAACTCCAGCGAGCCCGATTGCTAGCATGCACCGATTCTAGAACGATTGCAGATTTAAGATTGCAGATTTCAGATTTCCGCGGCGGCGACGGCTAGAGTTCAATCTGAAATCTGCAATCGAAGATCGTTTTCCTCAGTGTTAACTGATTCCGCAATTGCCAGTGAGTCGCATCCGAGATATCCTGCCAATTCCGAGACATCGCACTAGCCCATGGCCAACCTTTTTGAGCTTCCCCGTTACATTGCTGTGGAGGGTCCCATACGAGTCGGCAAGAGCACGCTGGCGGGCTTCCTGGCCGAGCGGCTGAACGCGCAGCGGGTGATGGAGCCAGAGGCGAATCCGTTTCTGGGCGCGTTTTACGATGGGGAACGCGGGGCGGCATTTCAAGCTCAATTTGCGTTTCTGGTGCGGCGGTTTGAGCAACTGCATGCACTCGATCTGGGGGCGCGATCGAATAAGGCTGTGGTGGCGGATTTTATTATTGAGAAAGACAAGCTGTTTGCCTGCCTGAATCTCACCGATCAGGAACTCGATACTTACAACCGCTACTACAATCACTTCCGCGAACAGTTGCCTACCCCGGACCTGGTGATCTACCTGCAGGCAACGCCTGAGGTCTTGCGTAAGCGGCTCAAGAAGAAGAATGCGCCGGGCGAGAAGGCGGTGAGCGACGAGTACCTCGAAGAAGTGGTCAAGGCCTACGAACACTTCTTCTTTCACTACACATCGTCGGACCTGCTGATCGTGAACACGTCAGAGATTGATTTCGTGGACCGCAATGAAGACCTGCAGGAACTGCTGCGCAAAGTCAGCGAGCCGATCAAGGGGACGCAATACTTCCTGCCGCTGGGGGGGCAGGAAGCGGCGAGCGCGTGACGAACAGGCGTCGGGCGTCAGGCGCTGGGCGTTGGCCTTAGGACTTCTCTCGCCTCGTGTACACCATGGCGCCTGACGACGAGCCTCTCTACGAGCAGAACCGGATCCCCCAAAATTGCGAAAGGCAAAGCAGAAGGTTTCGGCTCCTGCGCGAAGAATCCGGAAAGCGACCCAAGAAAGCACGCGCATGTGACCATTAAAATAACGCGATCGCCCGCGCGGACTCTTTTGAGCTTGCTGAACCGGAAGCTTAAGATTGCCATCACCGCCATGAGGATGGGACATAAGACAAAAATGAATCCTCGGGGCGAAAACCAACCCAAGACGATCCAGAAGAATGAACGCATGGCCAAGTAGCCCGGCAAGAAATGAAACCAGCGACACCAATATTGGACGGTGGCTGAAAGAATGATGGTGACGGCGGCCATGAGGAGCCATCCGCCGAGTACATGATGACCGCCATCCAAGCGGGCGATTGAAATGTATGCGATTGCGATGAGTGCGAGGACAGTGAAGGTTGCGATGATGGCTGCCGCGATCTTTAACCCCGACACAGCTTGTTGCGTTACTGTCCGGCGATCGCGGCTGAACTCCATGGGCGCGGAACCTCACGACTAGCGCACTCCTTGGCGGCCACAGGATTGTTATTTCTGGTGCCGCGGCAGCGGATACACCGATAATGCCTTCCCTAATTTGGAAAACTCCGGATCGGCCGTCACCAGCGAGGCTCCGCGCTCTATGGCGAGTTCGGCGGCGAAGGCGTCGGCATAGCTGAGATTGTGCTTCAGTTTCAGGGCAGCCGCGCGCGTGGCGCGGTCCCGGTCGGCGGCGACTATGGCTAGTGGTAAGTCCCGAACATCATTCTCGATCTGCAACGCCCGCGGCTCCCCTTTGTTTCTCCAGACTACGTAGAAGACTTCGCCCCAGTTCACTGCGGACATCAGAAGGGGAACTTGTTGTTCGAGAGCCTGATCGAAAAGTTTTTCGACCCTGGAGGCCGTACCTTCGCGGTCCTCCACGAACCCGATGAGAGCATTCGCATCAAGCACGTAGCGGCGCATGCCTTATCACTTTTCGCGTTTTCGTTCTCGCTCGCGCTCGGCAAACAATTCATCGAACATGGTCGGCGCACCGGGCGCGGGTTTCAAAGATCCCCGTATTTCGCGGATCCGATTCTTGAGCGGAGTTAGAATCAACCGGTTGCCGTCCTCAGACCATGTCACTGAAATTCCCTTATCGATGCCATGGCGTTCTCGCAATTCAGCAGGGATGATGACTTGGCCTTTGGAACTAACGGTGGAATGGTAAGTCGCCATGCATGTATCTTACCATGAATGTACGGTAAGACAAACCTTTCTGGTCTTACCTGTTTAACTGCCGTCTTCCGTTCGGGCAGCGGGAAGCTCATTGAAAACACTCCCCCAACTTCCTGTCGACGAACGATCTCGCCGCAGCTAAAATAGTTTGAGCGTAATCCAAATGCTGTAGACGCCACGATGCGTGCACAGGTTCTATCCGGCGATGCCGGAGGGGCACTGGAGGACATCATGAGCTTGACCCCTAGCGGAGGCCGTCTGTTTGACGGTTCCGGCCGCAAGGTAACTACTACCTCTCTTCGCGAGCAGAAACTCCGCCACGATCCCATTACTTGCCTTACCGCTTACGACTACGCGACTGCGCGTCTGGTCGACGAGGCCGGCGTCGAGATGGTGCTGGTGGGAGATTCCCTTGCGCAAACCATGTTGGGGTACGAGAACACGCTCTCGGTCACGATGGACGAGATGTTGCATCACGTGAAGGCCGTGCGGCGCGGGGTTAAGAATGCCCTGCTTGTGGCTGATATGCCGTACGGGTCGTACCAGGTGGATCCCAAGGACGCGATTCTCAACGCCGCGCGCTTTGTGAAAGAAGGCGGCGCTGAGGCTGTGAAACTCGAGGGCGGGGAGCGGCGGGCGGACTTAGTTCGTCGAATCATCGACGCCGAGATACCCGTCGCCGGACACATTGGCCTGACGCCGCAATCGGTCAATGTGATGGGCGGCTACAAGGTGCAGGGGAAGAACCTCGGCGGCATTGAGCAGTTGATGCGCGATGCCGTGGCCCTGGATCGCGCGGGAGTGGCTTGCCTTTATCTGGAGGGCATTCCTCGTGAGGTGGCGGCGATGATCACGGCGGAGGTGAGCACGCCTACGATCGGGATCGGTGCGGGGCCTGAGTGCGACGGGCAGGTTCTGGTATTTCACGACATCCTGAATCTCACGTTTGCTCCGCCCGCGAAATTCGTGCGGCGATATGGGGATGCTGCAGCGCTGATTTCGCAAGCGGTGCAGGCGTTTCGGGCGGACGTGCGGTCGCGGCAGTATCCGTCGGATGAGGAGTCGTATCATCTGCCGAAAGAAACGCGAGCGGCGCTGGAAACGGTGCTGGCGCGGAAGCGGGCGATGGGACGGTAACTCCTTGCCGCGGATGAACGCGGATTTATTGCTTTCTTATTGGTTTTCTCACGAGAATCCGTTGCACAGGTTCGTTGGAGATCAACGCTAGGGAACTGGGCCGTGTTGGTGTCCGTATATTTCAGTGTGGGGTTCGGGATGTGGGTCGAATCCCTGATTCACTGACGCAGTGGTGAGTACTACGCTGTGGGGAGGTCGCTTATGGTTCTCGCACACCTTTTCTTTTTTCCGTTTTTCGGCTTTGGCACGCTGATGTACTTCTTGCCTTCGATTATTGCGCTGGCGCGGAGCAAGCGCGATCTGCTGGCGATTTTTCTGCTCAATTTTTTTCTAGGTTGGAGCGTGATCGGGTGGATTGTGGCGCTGGTGTGGGCGGCGAAGAGTGACGTTCCCGCAGCGGGGTATTACCGGTAGTGATTACCCGGCGGCCATTGGGGCTACTGATCGTTCTTTGCGCTTTGGCCGGGTGCACGAAGCAGCCGGTGCCGCAGGCGCCTGATCCACAGACCATTTTGCAAGCGATTCCTCCGGCAGACTCTGCGAAGTACAAGCACATTCGGGACATGAAGAACTGGCGGAATCCTTACCTGATCGTGCGCGCGGATGGCGTGGCGCTGCTCGATGTCGCTGACAGCGCCGAGATCGTGATGAAGCCGGACGAGTTGCTGCCCGCGCTGGCGAAATTGCCGGCTTCCAATTGGCCTTATGGACGCGTCGTTGCCGCTGCTGAAGTCGGTGTCATTGGCTCTGAGCAGCAGAAGATTGCGATCCGGCGTAACAAAGGCATCGTAGGCGGATTGCTGCAGGGGGCGCATATCGTGGTTGAGTGGGTCCCTTCGGCATGAGGTTCGGGTTCCCACATCTCGGAAGCGAGACGTGCGGCACCCTGCGTTTCAAATTCGTGAAAGTTCTCTCCACCATTGACGAGATGAGAAACGCTTCGCGGGCCGTGCGGCGCGGCGGCAAGCGGCTCGCACTGGTCCCCACGATGGGCGCGCTGCATGAGGGGCACTTGTCGCTGGTGCGAGCGGCACGGCGGGCGAGCGATGTGGTGGCGGCATCCATCTTTGTGAATCCTACGCAGTTTGGGCCGAACGAGGATCTGGCGAAGTATCCGCGGTCGTTTCAGCGCGACTGCGAGATGCTGGAGCGCGAAGGAGTGGACTTCGTGTTTGCGCCGTCGGTGGAGGACATGTATCCGGCGGGAGCGGTGACGTGGGTGACGGTGGAGGAGTTGAGCGGGAAGTTGGACGGGCGTTCGCGGCCGGGGCATTTTCGCGGGGTCACGACGGTGGTCGCGAAATTGTTTCACATCGTGGAACCACACAAAGCGTTTTTCGGACAGAAGGATGCGGCGCAGGTGGCGGTCATTCGGCGTATGGTGCGGGATTTGAATCTGCCGATAGAGATTGTGGTTTGTCCGATTGTGCGCGAGGCGGATGGGCTGGCGATGAGTTCGCGGAATGCGTATTTGAGTGCGGAGGAGAGAAGACGGGCATTGGTGTTAAATCGTTCTTTGATGCGTGTGCAGGAATCGGTGGGAGCGGGCGAGAGGTATGCGGCGAGTCTGGTAGCGGCCGGGCGGGAGGAGCTCGCGCGAGAGACCGGGGTGCGGTTGGACTATTTCGAAGTGGTGGATCCGGAAACGCTCGATCCGGTTGCGGATGTATCGAGAGGAGCGTTAGTGGCGGTGGCGGCGTACATCGGAGCGACGCGGCTCATCGATAATGTTTTATTGGCTCCCCGATAAAGCGGTCCTGGGTGGAAATATCGCGCTGAGCAGGATCTGTGGAAATCTTGTCAATAGGCAGAAACTACACGAGCGGAGTTAAGTGCTTGCAAAGGCTGGGAAAATAAAGTCCGGAATTTTGCCGGATGAATACCCCTAATTTGCTATTCTGAAATTAGAGAGTAGAAATCGAAAAGGCGCGGCCTCAGGTCGCGCCTTTTTTGTTGCTCAAAAGTGCTTGCGATGGGCCGAATTATGAAGAATTGGGAAAATTCCAGACCGCGGGGTGCCGCGATACGGTACGGCGGCGCAGCGTGGAAATCGCGCTGTAGCAGGTGGCTCTCGCGTTCTATCGCTGGGCCAATGGCATGTATCTACAGGCAGACAGGGGCTTTCTTATCCTGGGTAGGGATCGAGGACATAAGGCGCCGAGACATGGGCAGCATATATCGACGGATCGTACCAGTAGTAGTAGGGCGGCCATGCCCAAAAGGGGGTCCAGGAGGTCCATCCGAATCCCCAGCCCCAACCCCAACCGAATCCGACGCCCCAGCCGCAACAACCCCATCCGAATCCCCAACCCCAGTTCCAGCCGGGCCATCCCCAACCCCAACCGCCGTACCACCCACCGTGCCATCCACCCCAGTAATTGCCGTGCCAGGCCAGACTGCTGGAGACCGCGCCGGCACGGTTGAACGAGGTGGTTGTGGTGGCAGGAGCAACCTCAGAGCGTGGTGTTGCGAAGGAATGCCACCGGCCATCGGCTACCGCCGCGTGGTTCGGCACGCTGGCAGATCTTGTTGGCATCGAGGAAGCGCCGGAGCGGGCTATGGCACCTCCCGCTCCTTCGCGACCTACAGTCCTGGAGTTGCCGGATGCGAACTGATGCCATCCGGGAGATGTGTCGCGGGAGGCATGACCTTCCCAAGACCAGGGGCCCCCGGTGTTTGCACCGTGTGTGCCGACGGAACCAGCGCTATGCCCCGCGGCGGACGATCCCCGACCGCCGTACGCGGGAGCGCCGCCATGATAGCCGCCACTGTAACCGCCTCCGTGAAAACCGCCATAGGAACCGCCGCCGCCGTGGAAACCTCCACCGGCGCCGGCGTGCGCGCCTCCTCCTCCGCCAGCGTGACCACCGCCATGCTGAGCGAAGGCGGGTGCGGAAAGGAATACGAGAGCAAGGGACGCGGTTCCTGAGAGAAGGGCTTGCACCAAGGTGGATCTGTTCATAAGGCGCCTTCCACCGGCAACGTCAGGTTGGCTGGGCTACCGCAGGGATAATCCTAACCCTTTTGAGAGATTGATTTCAGCGTGAAAGTTGCATGAGTCGACAGGCTGCAGAAAATTATCTTGCGACCCCCATCTTGACCCCAGCGGCTGGATATCCCCCAGCCTGTGCAGCCGCGCCCTTTCAAATCAGGATCGCGATGACAGTTCTCATAGCAGGCTAGCTAGGGCCTGGGATTGGCGGCGAGGCTGCGGGGCTCCGGTGTCATGCGCTCTCGCACAAGACTTTCGACCTGCGACCAGATGTGGGGATCGCACTCACTCTGCATGTGATCTGGGGTAATGATGCGGTCGAACCAGGAATATCCCTGGCAGGGAACCGGAGCCTGCTTGTAGTCGAAACGGTAGTTGCCCAGAATGCGGGTTTTGGAATCGTCGGCGGCCTTGATTTCTGGACGGCCATGGACGATTCCGTGGGGCTGGTAGAAGTTCACCGCGGCCGCCACGTTTTCGGGGATCACGGCGTCGTTCTGCCAGAGCTTGGCCACGCTATCGACTTGCACGGTTAGCATCACCGGGACACCGATGCGATTCAGTTCGCGCGCGAGAAGCACCACGGCAGAAGCGCCCCAGCTCTGGCCGAACAACATGATGTGAGCCGCGGCCTTTTCCTCGTCACTGAGCACGCCGTCCTGATTAGCATCGAGGCGGTGAAGGATCGTTTTGAGCGCCGTCCGGCGATGACGGTTCTCAAAGACTTCGATGAAGGCATCTTTGGGGGAATCCTGCTGCAGACGCCGCGCGACCTTGACGGGACCGTGGTGCGCATTATTATGCCGGACGAATCCGCCCACGAAACCGACCAGAATGTAATTGTGAGGTTGAGGATTGCTGACAATTTCGCCTTCCGCCGCCAGCAGCGCTGGAGTGTTGGCGGTGAACACCAGGAGCGCGCAGACAAGACGACGCAATCCGACGAGACGAAACACGCCAAGCTCCTGTTCCATAGATGACGTAGCTCAGGGAAGGGATGCGGCGAAAATCGAGGTTCCGGGCTGAATCGCTCCCCCCAAAGAGGCGATCTCGTTAGAAGCCTTGACAGACAAGGCTTTTGGCGTCTCCCAAACCCGTGCGACAGTGTACACCAGTTGTCAAGCCTGCTCGTTGTCGGCGAATGCGAGGGCCTTAGGCTCGCAGGGATAGAGAGGCGACCGCAGGGGCGGCAGAGACGAACCGGTTTCCGCGCACGAGAAAACGCAAGGGCAGGCCGGCGGCCTTAGTGATGCCGACGCGAGAGGTCACGGCAATGCCTCGGGGGCGGTAGGAGTCGTCGCCTATCCAGAGGCTGGAGACTGGGGATGTGAGATCAGAGCCGTTATCGCGCGCGCGTGTGACGCTGAAGGCCTCGCACAGGCGGCCGGGACCACGGGTAAGTTTGGGCCAGTCTTTGGGACCGCGAAGTTCGAGGTGTCGAGCCTGTGCCATTTCCTCGATTCCCGAGAGGGGCTCCAAGGCGCGGAAGAGGACGCCGCCGGCTTTACCTTCTGGTTCGCAGGAGACGTTGAGGCAGTAATGATTCCCGTAGATAAAGTAGATGTAGGCATGGCCGGGAGGGCCAAACAGCACGGCATTGCGCAGGGTGCGACCGGCGGCGGAGTGAGCGGCGGCATCTTCAGCCCCAAGGTACGCTTCTACCTCGACGATGCGAGCTGTGAGTTTCGCGGCCGGGCCGTCTCGAATCAGTATTTTGCCCAGGAGTTGCCGGGCTACGCGGCGGGGGTCGCGGGCGAAGAAGGCGCGAGGGAGCGGATGGATTTCGGGTGACGTTTTCAGGCGCGGCATGCAGTGCAAATAGTAAATGCAGAGGCGCGCGCCTGTCTGGAGGCCTTACGGCGCGACTGATAGTCGCGCCCTTTCAACGCAAGCTGAGTCTATTCGGCGAACTTCGGAAAGCACACCTAGCTGGCGCGGCTCTTGAGCACCTCGACAGCTTTGTTCAGTTGTTCGTCGATGGTGTTCTTTGGCTTCGCGTCTTCGTCTGACGCGTTCCCGGGACGGTCCACGCTATCTTCGTCCGGGCTTATACCGTCGTCGATGGCGTCCGCCACCACGACGTTGGGTGTGACCGCCGTGTCCTGAATGGCTTTGCCGCTCGGAGAGTAGTACTTCGCAATCGAAAGAATGAGCGCGCCGCCGTCGGGAAGGTCGAGAGTTTTTTGCACCGAGCCTTCACCAAAGGTCTTGTCACCGACAACATCACCGCGGGCGTTTTCGAGAATAGCGGCCGCGACGATTTCGGCGGGGCCTGAGGTGCCTCGGTTCACCAGCACAGCAACGGGAAGGCTGGTGACCGCTTTCGAGGCATCAGCATTGAACGCCTGGCGCGGATATTTCTGTCCCTGCAGGTAGGTGATTGTGCCGTGGTTCAGGAACAAATTTGCAGCTACGATGCCTTCGTTCTCGTCACCCTCCGCGCAATAGCGCAGGTCGAGCAGAATCTTCTTCGCGCCGGATTTTTCCAGCGACTTGATTTTCGAGGCGATCTCCTGAGCTTTGCCCTTGCTCAGCGCTTCGACTTTCACGTAGCCGATGCCGTCGTTCATCATCTTCTCGGTGACAGGAGGAAGGCCGACGACGTCGCGCGTGATGACCACCTTCTGCGGCTCGGCTTTGCGAGCGCGGACCACCTGAACATTCAGGGTTGAGCCGGGAGCGCCGACGATGAGGTTGCGGATTTCGGGTAGCGACATCTCGCGCGTGCTGCGCCCTTCGATCGATTCGAAGATGTCCGTCGCTTCAATTCCCGCTTTCTCCGCGGGGGATCCCGGCAGCACGGCAACGACGGCGGCGTAGCCGAAACGCTTCGAGACTACCGCTCCGATGTCGGCCTTGCCCTCCGCCTTATGCGCCTTGAACGCCTTGTAGGCATCAGCGGTGAGATAGCTGGAGTTGGAATCGAGCGATTCGAGGAGGCCGTGCAGAGCTCCGTCGGTCACCTTCGGAATGTTGGGCTCTTCGACGTACTCGCTGCGCACGCGCGAGAGTACTTCGCTGTAAACCTGCAGCTGACGGTAAGAGCCGTCGTTCGAGGAGGCGTGAACGCCGCCCATCGAGCCGACAACCACGAAGAGCAATACGGCAAAGGAGGTGACGAGAATCGCTGCTTTAATTTTCATGGACATCTTTTCGTGATCTTCTTCCGGAAGGAACGAACTACTTCCTGTGAGCTGTTTCTATTATATCTCTAGATGCAAATTGCAAGCTGTTGGGCTTGCTGATTTACCGGTTTCTTTGGTCACAAGGAGGCCTGTTCTTGACACGATAGCGATCGTGGCCCGTCGATTTACAACATAACAGGCCGCTTAGATCAACGTTGAATCTTGCTGCGCCCTCAGCGCCTAAAGGCGCGTCTTCGGGAGAGTTTACGGTGCGGCTAAAAGCCGCACCCTTTCAAGACGGGATACGAGACAGACATCCCCACGGATCATCTGTCATCATTGTGCGGGCGCGAACCTCAAAGTCAGATTGGTCTCGACTGAGACTGGCCGGCCGTTCATGGTGTAGGGCTTGAACTTCCACTGGCGGACGTTATCGATGGCCGCCCGGGCAAAGGCCAGAGAGCCTTGCAGGAACTTCGCGTCCTGCACGGTGCCATCGCGTCCGACGAGAACTTGCAGGGTTACGGTGCCTTGTTTTCCAGCAGCATTCGCAGGATATGCGAGGGGCGGCTGATCAGTGAGAAGGGCGCGTTCAGTGAGTTCAGGGACCGCGACCGGTTCGATCGAGGGGAGCGCGGCATCGACCGGTTTATTGCCACTGGCGTCGGGCACCATGGTCGCCATTTGCGACTTCAGGCTGGACGGAACCTTGGTCGGGACCGGGGTGTACTGCGTGGGCTGCGGTCTAGGAGCAGGGGGTGGCGGCTGCTGAGCAGCGACAGGAGGAGCCGGATTTGTCGCAGGAACATCGGGATGCGGTGACGCATCCCGAGGGACGGTAGATGGAGTTGATGATCCGGTCGGCTGGGCCTGATCCGGCGTGCTTTGCGCGGGCTGAGGCGCAGGAGTCGGGATAGTACTCGGCTGGCTTGTGTCGGTTGGAGCAGGAGCAGGGTTTGTTCCGGTGGGCTGTTCGGAACCTGTATCGACTGTCGTGGGTTTCTTAGCGGTCGGATCTACGACGGGAACCACGCTGATCTGCGACGGATCGGTGGTGGCGTCGGGAATGTTTTCAGCAACGGGGAGCTTGTACTCGTCACCGGGGCGGCCGAAATCTTCATGGCTAGTGGGAGCCTGGGTCACAGCGGTTACGGCCTGCGGGTTCAGCCAGCCATGCAGTGCACGCCGTCCTCGGGCGGGCAGTCCTGCCAGCTTTCCGTGCCAGGGTGCCTGCGGCGCGGCCACGATGGCAGCTGCCGCTAACACTAGAGCAGCGACGATGGCTCGCTTGCCGAATTTGAATCGCGGCTCCGAGCGTTCAGGATTGTCCTGGCGCTCTCCAGCGATGTAGGAAAAGAGTTGTGTTTCCTGCTTCTGTTCGTGGGCTTCCTGCGCAGCAGAATCCGGCAGCTCGGCCGTCTGAGTTTGTTTGTCTGCGCCAGTTTCAGTGGCTGAGGACGGGTTCTGGTCGTAGCCAAGTAACTCCGGCTTTTCTTTAGAAGAAGGAGCAGGCGTAACTGCCATCACCGATCCGGGCTGCCGCGATACTCCACGAGTTTTCAGATACCATTCGAGACCTTTGGGTTCATCTGACTGTGGTTGAGGTGGAGGCGAGGCGCGTTCCGGGACGGCTGCGGCCACGGGCTCCAGGTCTTTCAGAGGATCGGTCCGTTCTGCGGCCGATTGTTCCTTAAAATGGGCGTCTTCGGAGTCAGTCTCGAACTGGCCACCGGTAGGGATGGGAGTCGAGTGCAGAAATTCACTGGCTCGCGGAGAGGCTTGTGCGGTCGAGCCGCCGGGCGAGGGAGCGGCGGAAGCAGCAGCGGCAGCTGCAGCCGCATTGGCTGCGCTGTTGGCCGACTCCTGCCGCGAACGTAAAAGATCGCGCGCGGTGGTCAGAGTGTCAGTGACCTGGTTCACCTGCAGCGGCTTGCGGAGACTGGAATTGGCGCCGGCCTGGAGCGCCTTGGGAGCGCTGGCCTCGTCGCTGACGATGGTCAGAATCAGTGGGCGCTCCGCGGCCTTCCGCTCTCGGGCGGTAGAGATCAGCATGGCGGCTTCTGGCTGCTGGTCCCAGTCGATGATGACAAGCTGGAAAAGCTCTTGCGTGAGCTTCTCAACCGCGGTGGTGGCTTGGGAGCAGGATTCTCCCTCGACACCGAGGGCGGTCATCACCTGGCGGATTACGTCTGACGTGCCCTCGTCAGAGGAAAACAGGAAGCAGCGCAGGGCCATGCCCATTCAGACTAGGGTGGGAGCGTAACCGCAACAAGATTACCGAGGTGGCCTGAATCGCGTGGGGTGAGGGCCGCGAGGACATGTACTGTTGCGCGGGAGTCCGTGGTCCGTCAGGAGCTGAAGCCCGAGATGAGTGTCCCGTGCCTTTGAGGGCGTCAACCCGTCGCCGCTGGGGGCACGCCTCTCTCAGTCAGGCGGGCGCGATCTACGCACTGCAGTCCCTCATTTTGATTTTCTGAACTCTTTCCGCGAGCAGTTTTCGCTTTCTGCTCCATGGACAGAATCGCGAATTGTCTAGAATGGGCGTGCCAAGGTCAATGAATGAAATCGCCTGCTTACAACAGCCATCGAAAACCCATCAATAAACTTCATCGTAGAGGAGCTTTAGTTTGGCCATGTCGAGTAGCATCATCAGACCGATGTTTCGCACGTTGTCGCTGCACTTTGGAGCGTATCTCTCTACGACGTGATATTGGTCGCCCATCTTGCCTTCAATGACCCACGTCGCAGCATCGAGAACGATTTCGTTCTCTGCCTGTTTCTCATTCGACGGTAACTCCCAAAATCCACTTTCCCGCATTCTGTCCACGAACCACTGAGTTTCTTGCGTGGTCAGCTTGCGTGCGTCATTCTTGATCAGCTTTCCCGGTTTATAGCCGCCCTGTCCACTGGTCTCCTTGATGTAAAGCCGTCCTGTCCCGTCGGGAAGAACGTCTATGCGAACTACAACCGGATGGTGGAACGTGCGCAGCCAAACAAGCCTGTAACTCTGCGTGACACCTTCGCTCCGCAGATTGCCTATCGGGTCTTCTTTGAGTGCCTGCATTTGTTCTTCGTAGTAGTTGTTGTTGCTGGGCCGCGGCTTTTCCTGCCCCGACACTAGAAGTGCACTTCCGACCAGCAACGTGATCGTTACCTTTCCGACAGTTCGCATGGCCCGTATGGTATCGCGGGGTGCAGCATTTTCGCTGTGCTTGATCCGATCACTGTCGAAATATCGCGATTGCACTCAAATTCCCCAGCGATCCGGGAGCTTGAGTGAAATCGCTGATAGCGTTAACAATCTAGTCCGCGAAAGATATGCAGTGGTTGTGCGCAAAATCACTGCAATGCCGCGACTACGTGGCTAAAATTCTGCGCAGATTTCCGCCGTGCGAAATGCGAGGAGTATTGTGGGCTGTTCCTTCGAATTCGATCCTGTCAACAACATTCTTCTGTATTCCTGGTATGGCAACCTTACGGACGACAGTTTGTTGAAGGGCGACGCCGCTGGCAGAAGGTTATTGGCAGCGGGACCCTCGTGCAGGGGTATCCAGGACTTTTCCAGCGTAAAAAGAGTTGATGCCTCCAGCGAGACAATCAGAAGAATTGCGTCCAAGCCACCTGCCTACGGAGTTGGCCAGGCTGTGGTCTTCGTGGCTCCTAAGGACTTGGTTTACGGCCTGTCACGCATGTTTGTGACGGTCGGCGAAAAAAGCCGCCCCAAGGCGTTTATCGCCCGTACCATGGAGGAGGCTTACCGTCTGCTGGAAGTCGAATCACCCCAATTCAGCCCCATTCCAACTCCCTAAGATTTGTCCCGCTACTTGTGGCTGTTGACCGCGATGACTACCATGCCCGATCCCGTATTCTGGACCAGTCCGGCCATAAGCTCAATCCTCGCTCAGCATGACGCGGCTGCGAGCATCTCAGCAGGGTTAAGGATCGTCTAGGCTAAAATGCTCGGTCGCGCTGTTGGCTTACAGCTTTGTGCTGTCGGCTTTCGGAGGCGCGCGGGATCGATCTCACAATGGCTCTGCAAGAACATAACTACTGGCTCACGACAACAGAATTTCCGACTAGCGATGCATCGCGTCCGGTGCCGGAAGTGGTTGATGTTGCAGTGATTGGGGCTGGTTTCACCGGACTTTCGGCGGCGCGCACGCTGGCCCGGCGCGGCGCCAGAGTCGCCGTGCTCGAGTCGCAGACGATCGGATGGGGCGCCAGTTCGCGGAATGGCGGCATGGTGCTTACCGGTATGAAGCTGGGCGTGAAAGAGCTCATGTCGATGTACGGACGCGAGCTGACTCGGAGGATGTATGCGGCTTCGCTGGCTTCACTCGATTGTGTCGAGCAGATCGTGCGGGAAGAAGGGATTGATTGCGACTTTTCCCGCTGCGGTCATCTGGAAGTCGCCTGCAAGCAGAAGCATTTCGACAACTATGAGCGGCAGGTTGAGATCATCGAGGTCGAGTTCAACCACAAGCTGCGCGTGTTGCAACGGAGCGAGTTGAGCGCGGAGATCGGGTCGAGCATTTACTTCGGCGGAATGGTGGACGAGGTCAGCGCGGGGTGCAATCCGGCGCGCTACGTTGCGGGGCTGGCTGGGGCAGCCATGAAAGCTGGGGCGGACATTTACGAGCATGCTCGCGTAAATGCGATCGAGCGCGAGTCACGGCAGGCAGAAGCGGGCTGGAAGATTACAACATCGCGGGGTTTGCTCTGGGCGCATGAAGTTTTCGTGGGGACCAGCGGATACACCGGAGCGGTGACTCCGGCGCTGCAGAGAAGAATCATTCCGATTGGGTCGTTCATTATTACTACCGAAGTGTTGCCGGGCGCGCTGGCGCAGGAATTGAGTCCGCGCAACCGCATGATCTACGATTCGAAGAATTATCTCTACTACTATCGCCTGACGCCGGACCGGCGCGTGCTTTTCGGAGGGCGCGCCGCGTTTTTCCCGGAGAACGATCAAACTGTTCGTAGAAGCGCCGATTTGCTGCGGCGGGGAATGATCGATGTGTATCCACAATTGCGCGATGCGCGCGTCGAGTATGTATGGGGAGGCACGCTGGACTTCGCGTTTGACATCATGCCGCACGCGGGCGAGATGGACGGGATGTACTACGCCGTCGGCTACGCGGGTCATGGCGTGGCGATGGCAACGTATCAGGGGCAGAAGATTGCAGAGTTGATGGCGGGAGATAAGCCGGAGAATCCGTTTGTGGGGATTCCGTTTCCGGGGGCACCGTTCGGGTTGTACAACGGGAAGCCGTGGTTCTTGCCGCTGGCCGGGGCCTGGTACAAGGTGCTGGACTGGGTGAGTTGAGATGCGTCAGCCCGCGTTATTGGATTCCAATTCATAGCGGCAGGCGTCGCAGAAGCGGTTCTCACGCAAATCGATCCACTCCACAGAGTGGGACGACGCCATCACGCATTGATAATCCTGGCAATGCCGCAGGTTCAGCGTGTGCCCAAGCTCGTGAATGGCCTCCTTCAGCAACCGTTCTCGCAGCAGCGAGTCATCCTGATCCAGACCATAAAACTCCTGCCGCAACCGAAAGGTTGACACCACGGCGCAGGGCCCGCCCATCTGCGCCTCGCCGAAGACGTATTTCAGAATCGGGATATAGAGATCGACGTCGGCCACGGCGAGAAAGCGCCAGTCCTCCGGGCGAGCCAGGTTCTGCATGCGCTGCAGGATTTCGGAGGAGTGAAACTGCTGACGTTCGGCGTGGTAGCAGGGAGTTGGGTCCAGAGTACGCGGCAGAATTTCGCAGCGAACCGGCAGTCCCTTGGGAATCGCCGCCCGCAATTCTTCCAATAGAGAAGCAGCAATTTTGCCGACCGGGAGCAGGTGAACAAGGTTCATTGAGGCCAGCTCGCGTTGATTCTAGTTCCGGCTCTCCACCGAAGCGCGCGACCATCCATAGCGTTTCAGCTTGTGGTGCAGCGTGACGCGGTCAATATCGAGCACCTCGGCAGCCCGGCTCTGGTTAAAACCACATTCCTCCAGTACCCGAAGAATGTGGGCGCGCTCCATTTCATCCAGGCTCCTACCCGTCAGGGCTGGAGCGGTGGCACTCTGCTGCTTGAAAACAAAGTCCGGCTCGCGCAGTTCGGGTTCCTGGGCAACCACCATCGCACGCTCCACAGCATTCTCGAGTTCGCGGACATTTCCCATCCATGGCTGCTGCTGTAGTTGATTCATCGCCCCCGGAGCGACGCGCGAGATGTGCTTGTTCATCGCCAGAGCGAACTTGCGCACGAAATGTTCCACCAGCAGCGGAATGTCTTCCCGGCGCTCGCGCAGAGGCGGCAACTCAATGTGGAACACGTTCAGCCGGTAATACAAATCCGGCCGAAATGTGCCTTCTTCGATCATTAGATCAAGATTCTTGTTCGTGGCGGCGACACAACGGAAGTCGACCTTGATAACCTGATTCCCTCCTACACGCGTAATCTCGCGCTCCTGCAGGACTCGCAGGAGGTCCGTCTGGGTTTTCAAACTGATGTCGCCGATCTCGTCGAGAAACACCGTGCCGCCCTCGGCGATTTCGAATTTTCCCTTTTTCCGGTATTGCGCGCCCGTAAATGCGCCTTTCTCATGACCGAACAATTCGCTTTCGAGCAGCGTCTCGGTCAACGCGCCGCAGTGAATCGCTACAAGCGGGTGAAAGCGGCGCATGCTGGCGGCGTGAATTGCGCGCACCACGAGCTCTTTGCCCGTGCCGCTCTCGCCGGTAATCAATACGTTTGCGTCGGTGGGACCGACTGTCTCAACCGCCTCGAACACCTTGCGCATGGCGGCGCTCTGTCCCACCAGATCGCCGGGACGCGTGGCCTCGGCGACAGTTTCGCGCAGGCGGATGTTTTCCTTTTCAGCCCGCTTGTGCGCCAGGGCTTTCTTCACCAGATGCGCGATTTCATCGGGATCGAGCGGCTTGCTCACGTAATCGTAAGCGCCATTCTTAAGGGCCGTGACCGCAGTCTCCACCGAGGCGTAGCCGGTCATCATAATCACAATCAGGTCGGGGTCCATCTCGTGCAGACGGCGCTGCAGTTCGATTCCGTCCGTGCCGCGCATTTTGATGTCGAGCAGGGCCAGGTCCCACTTGTTCTCGGCCATGCGGGTCAGCGCGTCGCTGGCGCTCTCCGCCGTCCCGATCTCATATCCTTCCTCGTTGAACCACTTTCCAAGAGAATCGCGAACACTGAGTTCATCGTCGACGATCAACAGCTTTCCTTGTGATTCCACGAATCATCACCTCCCGCTGAATGCAGCGGTACTTTCTCTTGCCGGAGAGAGGTCGGCATCTCCATCCCACGGCAGGGTTACTGTGAATGTGGTTCCGCGCCCAACTTCGGAGTGCACTTCGATGTCTCCGTTGTGGCGCTCCAGAATGCTGCGGCTAATCGCGAGTCCGAGCCCCACGCCGCGTCCTGTTTCTTTCGTTGTGAGGAAAGGCTCGAAGAGTCGGAGAAGAATTTCCGGCGGAATACCACACCCGTCGTCGCGCACCACGATTCGGACCGCGCTATCTTCTCGAATCAGCTTGGTTGTGACCCACAAATTGCCGCCCTGAGGCATGGCATCCAGAGCGTTCATCATCAGGGCGAGCAACACTTGCTCGATCTGCGCGCCGTCACAAAGAACCGGCGGAAGATCGGGTTCGAGATCGAGCTGAACCTGGACTGCCGCGAGATCAAGCTGGTGTTGAATTAACCGCAGCGACCGGTCGATGACCTGGTTCAAATTCGTAGGCTGCAGGTTGATCGGTGTAGTCCGAGAGAAAGTCAGCAAATTCTTGACCAGGTCGCCACAGCGGCGGCTCTCGCTGGCGATGAGGTCAAGCGAGTCGCAGATGTCACGGCGGTGGCTCTTCCCGCCATCTTCGCCGTCCATCCATTTGTGCAGGAGCTTGGCATAGGTGAGGATGCCGGACAGGGGATTGTTGATTTCGTGCGCGAGCACGGCGGCCATTTTGCCGATCGATGCCATCTTCTCCGTGTGTAGCGCGTGCTCGTGCGCTCGTTTCAGCTCGCGCGTCTTTTGGTCGACTCGTTGTTCCAGCGTTCGCGTCCAGGCGACGTTTTCGTTGTGCTCCGCCTCGAGCTGGCTGCTCATGGCGTTGAAGGAGTGCGCCAGTTCCCCGATTTCGTCCTGGGAGCGGACATCAATCTGGAATCCGAGATCTCCTGCCGCGAGACGTTCCGTGCCCCGTTCCAGAGCCTTCACCGGCCGTCCTACCACTTCCCAGACGAAAAACCAGCTCAGGAGCGCAATCAGGAGAAGGGCGCAGCCGGTATAGACGATCATCCGCCGGCTGCTTTCGGCGAGTTGTACGTCTGCTTTGGCGAGAGAGAGGTTTGTGTCGAGAACCCCGAGAATCTGCTGCTCTGCCGGATGCGCGTGACAGCTTGCATTCGAACACGATGCCTGATTCTCGATGGGAGTGATGATGCCGAGAATGCGAATTCCCGCCGCGTTGCGGTAAATACGGAAGCGGTCGGGCCGGTTCAGCCGCGCCAAAGGCTGAGACTGGGCGTGACACGCATAACAAGCCTCGGCGGTTTTATCCACCACATGGTTCTGTTCAGCCGAGTTCGTCGTGTAGGTGATTCGTCCTTCCTGATCGAAAATGCGGATCTTCTCCATGCCGGGTTCAGCCGCAATCGTCTGTATCGAGCGATACAGGCCCTCCCGATCGTTACGCAGCATGTAGTCGGTGGTGCCCTGCTTGATGACGTCGCTGATGCGTTCGGCCGCGAGCAGCGTGTTCTGCTCGAGGTGCTGGCGGTGCAATCGAACGTTGAGGTATCCCAGCAGCCCAAAGATCAGAACCATCGCGCCAAGCAGAAGCATGTTGAGCTTGGCGCTCAGGGTCTGCGTTGCCCGCAACAGGCGGGCCCGAGTTGGTTCAGTCTCCGGCATGCTCCAGCACCGCGGAAGTCAGCGGAACGGCAGATCGCACTCTCGGTGCGGTTTCCACTGCCAGGTCGTCTTTGGGGAAGATCGGCAAGTACTGCACAGCCACGCGGAACAAGGCGAAGCCCAGGGCGATGATCATCAGAGTCACGGAGAACTCCGTCCACTTGGGCACGTAGTGATGGCCGACGTAAGTTTCAAACCCGATCAGGCTGACGTTCAATCGGTTGGTGATGAAACCAAACAGGCTGATGACCGATGCGAGATAGAGCCAGTTCGGCGAAAGCCGCACTTTCTTGAAGCTGAGCATCGCTATCGGGATCACAAACGACAGCGCAAGTTCCAGCCAGAGGAAATACGCCTCATAGCTGGGCTGAAAGATCTGGCGCAGAAGCCCGCGATGGAAGAAGTCCTCGAACCGAAGAAGCGCATTCACCCATAAAGCAACCAGCAAAGTGCCGCCTAATCGAACCAGGACCGACAGTTCGAGGTGACGCCCCAGTGCCTTCGCGCTCTGCGTCGATTCGAAAATCGTCATCGCCAGGCCAACCGCCACGGCTGAGCCAAAGAAGAAGAAAGGCAAAGCCGGCGAGTACCAGAAGGGATGAAGCTTCCCCGGCATGATCAAGTACAGCGATCCCAACGAACTCTGGTGCAGGGTCGAAAGCAAGATGCCGAGAACAATCAGCACGGGGTAGATCTTATGAATCCACTTAATCGGAGCCTTAAGATTGAGGCGCTCAAACACATTAGGAAGAAATTCAAAGAACAGCACGGTGGTGTAGGTCATGACGCAGAAGCCCACCTCAAACATGACCGAGTGCGGATTCATGTAAATCAGCTGGTGCCAGATGAACCACGGCCGGCCCAGGTCAAACAACAGGCCAACGATGAAAAGCAGATAGCCGAGGAACGCCGTCAGCACCGCGGGCCGCACCACGCTGTGCAGGCTTTCCACATTGAACAGGTACACCGCCCCCACGATGCAGAACCCGCCGGCAGCCAGCATCACGCCGCAAAGACAGTCGAATCCGATCCAGAAGCCCCAGGGGAATTGATCGGTCATGTTCGAAACTGCACCCAAGCCGCGCAGATAGCGAACATAGGTCGAGTACAGCCCCAGGGCCATGATCACCAGGAAGACAACTCTCCAAAAGGTCAGCTTGATCTTCATCGCGCACTCCCGTTCTTTTTCTCTTCTGCCTCCGCGGCCGCCACTTCGGCGCGGCGATGAGAAATCCAGTAGATGCCTCCCAGCACCAGCGACCAAATCGGAATGAAGTCTGGGACTCGCTCCATTACTTTGCCTGTGTATTCGGGCAGCGGCGTTTCGCCGATCTTTTCAGGGCTGGGGTAGCCGAACTCTTCGACCTTCACTCCGGCCAGAATGAGCATGCTAGTGCCGCCAACCTCGTGAAGCCCGTAAATTCGCGGTAAATAGTTGGAGGGATTCTGCCGGAGCCGGTCCTGTGCCTCTCGGACCAAGTCGTCGCGTTCGCCGAATTTGGTCGCGCCAGTGGGACAGATTTCGGCGCACGCCGTCTGCTTGCCGGCGGTCACGCGATCCGGGCACATAATGCATTTGCGCACTCGTGGATTCAGTGATCCCCATTCGTATTTAGGAGTGCTGAACGGGCAGGCCGCCATACAATAGCGGCATCCAATACATTTCCAGACGTCGTATACGACCGGTCCTTCTTTTGTCTTGTGGAACGCTCCTACCGGACAGACTGAGGCGCATGCTGGTTCTTCACAGTGCATGCACAACCGCCGCATAAACTTGTCGCCGTGGGCGAGGACCGCGGTGAACTTGTGGGCGGACGAAAATTCTTCTGCAGCAACCGAATCGTTGTAAGGAAGATTGTTCTGCGTAGCACAGGCCTGTTCGCACTGCTTGCAACCAATGCAGAGGGTCGCATCATATAAGAGTGCTTTACTCATGAATGATCTCTCCGTACGGATTGACGGCACAGTACAAGGCCGTCCGAAATCCTCTCGACGACGCCTGAGCTGAGTGAGGAAAGAAGAGGGCGGTTACCTGCGTAATCGCCGCAGGAACCGCAAGCTGCTTACCTCGTCAGATCAGAGACTGTCGCGAAATTCAGCAGCTTCAGACAGCTAAGAGTCTCAACGATTAACAAACTCTCAGCCGTGACCGCTGTCACGGTTCGGCGTGATGGCAATCAATAGGCTTCGTCCGTGTTGAGCGCAGCCGCCGTTGCTTATTGCATCAAGACGCTGATGCGAACTTCAGCAATGCCCTACACAGCTGCAACTCGTTGAGAGATATGAGAATCGCCGTCGCTCAGGTGCCGCTGGCGACGGGAATCCAGCAGGCGTTGTTGCAATCCTTAACGAAGGCAGCTGCTGCAATTGTGCGCACTCCGGAGGGATTCAATGTTGGCAAATCTCGCCATCTCATTGCGCGAATTGAAGATGCAGTTTCACTGATGCGGTCTTGATGCCGGAAATACGCATTGGCATGGCAATTGCCTTTAATCAAATGTGAGTGGACGAGGCGTAAGCAGCCACTCCGGGCGAGGCGAGTTATGACAGTCATCATGGTGCTGGCGACGTTCGCAATCTTCTTAGTGATCGATTATGTCCGCAGTAAGAAACAGGTTGTAAAGCAGCCCACAGTGCAGCCGGTCATTCGTGAAGTTCCTTCCCATGTGGTCCCGGCCATGGTTGCCGGATTCCAGGTGCCGGAGAATGTTCGCTATCACTCCGGGCACACTTGGGCGCTGAGCGAGAGCCGCGAACTGGTGCGCGTCGGGATGGACGATTTCGCATCGAAGCTCGTCGGCAAAATCGAGAGCATCGCGCTGCCACAGCGCGGACGCTGGGTTCGCCAGGGGCAGAAGATTTGGACGATCTTCCGCGATGGCAAGTCCGTCGACATGGTTTCACCGATCGAAGGCACGGTCAGCGATGTCAACGAAGCCGTAGCGAAAGATCCGAGTCTCGCTTTGAAAGACCCCTTCGGCGAGGGCTGGATTGTGACGGTGCAGGCTCCCGATTCGAAAGTCAACTTCCGCAACCTCCTGGGTGGAGCGCTGGCGCACATGTGGACGGAAGATTCTGCGCTGCGTCTGCGCAAGAGAATGCCGGTCGCTATGGCTGCTGCGCTCGCGCAGGATGGTGGAGTCGCGGTGGACGATATTACTGCGCAACTGCCCAATGAAGACTGGGCCGCGTTGACAAAAGAGTTCTTCCTTTCGTAGACCCAGGACGAGGATAGGCCTCGCCCCAACCTCCTGTGAAATTGCCGCCCGGGAATCATCCCGGGCGGCTTTGTTAATCTTGGGAAGCTTGCAAGGGTTCCGGCGCCGTCTCGTTGCCGATGGAAGATCGCGAATGAGAACGGACGATTAATAAGCCGATGGCGACCGCGGAACCGAGCATGAGGACGCGCAGATATCGAGCCGGAGGAACCACGGGATCTCCGAAGATCGTGCGCAGCAGTCCAGAGATCGCGCTGGTCGCACACAGCGCGAAGTAAGCACGCTCCACGAGACCGCGCGAAATGCTCACCAGCCATACAAGAATCGAAGCCACGATCAGGTAGATCGCGATCAGGATGAAGTCACCCGCCGTCCCCGACCGGTGCAAAATCCCCGCCTTTGGCGAAGCGAATCCGTGAAATGCGATCCCCAGAAACACGATGGAGTGAACCAGCGCAATCACGGCGCGCTTGCGATTAGTGAGAACCCCAAAGTCGTTCATGACCAGAGTCAAGTCTGATCGATTGATCCCTGATTCGGGCGTGACACATCGCACGAGTTCCTGTGATCGGGATCACAGAGTTCGAGTCACTCATGTGGAATCCGCTCTTCCGACGGTGATACCATCGCGGGCCATATGACGAACCGTACTGCATTTCTGGCGCTGTCTTGTTCTCTTGCGCTTACTCTGAGCGCGGCTGGCCAAGCTCCGGCCCCTGCACCTCATCCGATCGTGCTGCATGCCGCCAGACTGCTCGACATCAAGGCGGGGAAGCTGATCAAGCCCGGCGAGGTTCTCATCCAGGGAGATCGCATCGCGAGGTCGGACCGGCGGTCAAACGTCCCGCGGGAGCTGAGGTCATCGATCTGGGCGATCGGACTCTCATGCCCGGGCTTATCGATGCCCATATCCATCTTTTCCTCCATCCCGGTGCGGAAGACCTGCAGACGGTGCAGGAATCTGTTCCCGAACGCACGATCATGGCGACCCTGGCAGCGCGTGATGATCTGATGGCCGGCTTCACCGCCGAGCGCGATATGGGGACCGAGGGCGCGGGTTCGGCCGACACCGCCGTCCGCAACGCCATCGACGAGGGACGTATCCCCGGCCCTCGTCTGCGCATCAGCGGAAACGCGATCAACATCCTCGGCGGGCACGAGGATGCCATCGGATACAACCCCGAGCAGCACATTCTGCCCAACGCGAACTACGCCAACAACGCCGACGAACTGGTTGCGGTGATGCGCCAGCAGTTCAAAGAAGGCGCCGATTTCATCAAGATCTACGAAACCGGAGCGGATTCGATTCGAGACGGCAAACTCTCAACCCCTTATCAGTACACCGAGCCCCAGCTCGAAGCCGCAGTGAAGGAAGCCGCTCGCCTCGGCAAGCGAGTGGCGGTTCATGCGACCGGAGAGCCCGGAACGCTCTATGCCGCGCAAGCAGGCGTGGTTTCGATCGATCACGCCGATCAATTGAGCGACGAAACTATGCGTCTGATGAAGGAGAAGCAGATCTTCGCCGTCCCCACGTTTACGATCTTCGAATATTTTGCGGAGCACGCCGCGACTCCCCAGCGCGGCGCGCATGAACATCAGATCCTCGATGTAAAGGTGCAAGAGTTCAAGAAGCAGATTGCCGCCGGAATCCCCATGGCAGTCGGCTCGGACGTCGGCCCGTTTCCGCACGGGACGCAGGCGAGCGAACTTGTGCTGATGGTGAAGTACGGCATGTCTCCGCTTGCCGTATTGCAGGCAGATCTGCTGAATGGAGCGAAGCTCCTCGGATGGGAAGAACAGATCGGTTCGCTCGAACCGGGCTATCTGGCAGACGTGATCGCCATCACAGGCGATCCTCTCGCGGACATCTCAGCAGTCAACAGTGTTGGATTCGTGATGAAGGGTGGGACGATCTACAAGAAGTAAGTTCCCGAAATAGAAAACGCTCGGCACTTACTGCAAAAGAGTGCATAATCCTGCGCAGTTCTGATGAGAAAGAAAACCTAAGCATCTCATTCTGAGCAGCTTGCCGCGATTCCCAAATCGGTCCATTGGCTGCCGGATTGCGCACTCTCATAATGCTCGGCGGACTCTCGCGGGCACTTATGATTCCTGGTAAATCCTCTGGCCTCCTGGTCGCAATTGCTCTTCTTTTCTCCCTCGGCATTTGCCCCGCGTCGGTCGCCCAAGGTCCGCTGCCCGATGCGCCCGTGCCCGTTCCAGCTGTCGAACACGGATCGGCGTTCGTCTCACTGCCGCAGCCCACTGCAACCGAACATAGGTTCTGGGACCGCGAGAACAAGGTGCTCTTCTTCACGGCTGCCGCGTTAAATTCGGCCGACTTCGCCGTTACCCGTTCGAATCTGCAAAACGGAGGGCGGGAACTGAATCCCGTGGTCCGGATTTTTGGACGCTCTACTGCGGGACTCGCTGTCAACTTTGCAGCGGAAACGGCTGGAGTCGTATCTGTGAGCTACTTCTTCCACAAGACAGGTCATCACAAGCTCGAGCGCTGGGTATCTATCGTAAACATCAGCTCTTCCGCCGGTGCCGTCAGCTATGGGCTGGCGCAGCGATAATCCCAGTAAGCCTCCTCTGCGGCTACGTGTCGGACCTCCCACCATGTCTACCATCTTGGTAGTATTACCGGATCAGTTATTCTGAACCGAAGAGGGCGGACATGAAGATCGCGAAAGACGTCACAGAGTTGATTGGCAACACGCCGCTGGTCCGGCTGAATAAAGTCACGCAGGGCTGCGTTGCCGAGGTTGTGGCGAAGCTCGAGAGCCAGAATCCTCTGGACAGCGTCAAAGATCGCATCGGCGTGAGCATGATTGAAGACGCCGAGCGCGCCGGCAAGATTCAGCCGGGCAAAACGGTGCTGATCGAACCGACCAGCGGCAATACCGGGATCGGTCTCGCCTTCGTCGCCGCAGTGAAGGGATACAAACTCATCATCGTGATGCCTGACACGATGAGCCTCGAGCGCCGCGTTCTGCTCCTCGCATTCGGGACTGAGATCATCCTCACCCCCGGTCCGCGTGGGATGACCGGCGCGATCCTCAAGGCCAAGGAGATCCTTGCCAATACGCCGAACGGATACATGCTGCAGCAGTTCGACAATCCGGCCAATCCCAAGATTCACTTCGAAACTACCGGCCCTGAGATCTGGAACGACACCGATGGCCGCGCCGACATCCTGATCTCCGGAGTGGGCACCGGCGGCACCATCACCGGCGTCTGCCAGTACATCAAACCGAAGAAGCCATCGTTCAAAGCCGTTGCGGTCGAACCGACTGATAGTCCCGTCTTGTCCGGTGGCAAGCCATCACCGCACAAGATCCAAGGCATTGGGGCGGGCTTCGTCCCCAGCATTCTTCGTCGCGACTACATCGACGAAGTCGTCACTGTGACGAACGATGAAGCCATCGCCATGGCACGGCGACTTCCGCTGGAGGAAGGATTATTCGTCGGCATTTCTTCCGGGGCTGCGGTCGTCGCCGCCCTGAAAGTGGCAAAGCGTCAACAGAATGCCGGAAAGATGATCATCGTTATCATTCCTTCTTTTGGCGAGCGCTATCTCAGCAGCATTCTGTTCCAGGAGCTGCGGGAGAAAGCGCTGCAGATTCCGACCGTGGAATTGCCGCCGGCCTGATGAATATTCATGCCTCACCTGCTATCGCTAATTCGCGAAGACGTGACCAACGTGATGGATCACGATCCCGCGGCCAGGTCGCGTCTGGAAGTCCTTCTTTGCTACGCGGGCCTGCATGCCGTCTGGTTCTATCGCATGAACCACTGGCTCTGGAATCATTGTCTATTCCTGCTCGCTCGATGGCTCTCTGAAGTTGCGCGCTGGCTGACCGGCATCGAGATTCATCCCGGCGCAAGGATCGGTCGCCGGCTGTTTATTGATCACGGGATGGGAGTCGTGATTGGCGAAACCTCGATCATAGGCGATGACGTGACCCTCTATCAGGGGGTTACTCTCGGGGGCACAGGCAAGGAGCACGGCAAGCGTCATCCCACGCTCGAAGACAACGTAGTCGTCGGCGGAGGGGCGAAGATTCTAGGCAATATCATCGTCGGCAAGAACTGCCGCATCGGCGCAGGTTCCGTGGTGCTGCGTAATGTTCCCGAGAACTCGACCGTCGTCGGCGTCCCCGGCCACATTGTTTTTCGGGAAGGCAAGCGCGTCGTCATTACCGATCCCAAGCAGATCAACGATCCTCTTTCCGAAGCCCTGGCTTCGGTGGCGAATGAGGTAAACAAACTCCGCGAGCGAGTCCAGAGGCTGGAAGGCGCGGAGGACATGACAGAGCCCGTGCCCGAATCCCTGCAGCGTCTGATGGACGATCTCGACTACCAGATTTAGGCTCGCCGACGTAAGATGATCCGTCGCTGTCCATCTCACGCGGAGGACCGCACGGTGAAAAAAGTTATTTCCGCCGTTCTCTTTCTCTTCATCCTTCCCATTGGTTCAGCAGCCGACAAAAAAGACGAGAAGCCGAAGCCAGCGCAATCCATCGATGAACTTCGGCAGCAGCTGGAGAAAATCCTCAAAGATACCCACACTCCTGGAGTCTCGGTGGCGATCGTCCACAAAGACGGGCCGGAATGGATTGCCGGCCTGGGGTTGGCGGACGTTGCGACCAGTCGTGCCAACACAGCGGATACTTTGTTCCGCATCGGATCTACATCCAAGGCATTTGCATCGCTCTCGATCCTGATGCTGGCCGATCAGGGGAAACTCTCTCTGGACGATCCCGTTCACCAACTTGCTCCCGAGGTGTGGTTCGAAAACCGGTGGGGATCGACGGATCCCATCCGCGTCGTTCACCTGCTCGAACACACCACCGGCTGGGACGACCTGCATCTGCGCGAATATGCGAAGCAGGCGCCCGACACGATGACCGTGCGTGAGGGCCTCGACTACGACCACCACTCCCGCACTTCGCGCTGGCGCCCGGGTACACGCATGGCTTACTGCAACTCCGGCCCTCCCGTCGCTGCTTACATCGTCGAGAAACTCACTGGTCAGCGCTTCGAAGATTTCGTGCAGCAGAACCTGTTTAGCCCGATCGGCATGAAGACCGCCACCTACTTCGAATCGGCGCCCGGTACGGCGACCACGCTCTATCACAGCGACGGCAAGACTCCCTACAAGTACTGGCACATCCTGCTGCGTCCGGCTGGATCGATCAATGCGTCCGCCAACGACATGGCCGCATATGTTCAGTTCTATCTGAATCGCGGCGTAGTGGCGGGAAAGCAGATCGTGCCCGCCGCTGACATCGACCGCATGGAAATTCCCACCAGCACCTGGGCCGCTAAAGAAGGCCTGAAGTTCGGCTACGGCCTCAGCAACTATCTGACCGTTGAGGACGGATTCGTCTATCACGGACACAATGGCGGTGTCGAAGGCGGCCTCACCGAGATGACTTACATGCCCGACAATGGCGTCGGCTACTTTTTCAGCCTCAACAGCGGGAGCGGCGATGCCTTCGAAAAAGTCGGCAAGGCGATCCGCGCCTACATCGGGAACAAGCTGCAAAGGCCAGCGCTACCGCCCGTGGCGTCACTACCGGCGAACGCTGCCGACTACACCGGATGGTATGAACCGAATTCGCCTCGAGTTGAGCTATTCCGTTTTCTCGAGCGCCTGCTCGGCCTTTCCAGGGTTCACTTCCAGGAGGGAAAACTCATCGTCTCCTCGCTGGGCGGGAACGAAACCTTCTTGCCCGTGAGCGGAACGCAGTATCGCCACGCACCGAAAAAAGATGCCCCGTACCCGGTTCCGACGCTTGAACTTCTCAAGATCAATCCCGAGGGCCGGTTCATCCAGGCGGAGCAATCAACCATGAAGGCGATTCCTGCATGGATGGCCATGGGAGAGATTCTGGCCACAGCATTTGTGGCGCTCTCTATTCTTGCGATCATTGTGTACGCGCCCTTCTGGCTCGTCGCCGGCATCGGCAAGCGGCGCCGCCGTGCTGCCGAACGGGCCCTGCGTTTGTGGCCATTGCTCGCTGTGCTCAGCCTTCTGGCTGTCGTGGGCCTCTTCATCCTTTGCGGCGATGACTTGATTGATCGCCTGGGAAATCTGACCCTCTGGTCTGCCGCTCTCTGGGCGCTAACTTTGGTTTTCGCCGTGACATCGATCGCGAGCGCGTTCTACTCGTGGCAAAGTCCCGCACCGGGCGTTCGCGCTGGAGTGCGGAAGTTCTCTATGATTGTCTCCGCTGCTCTGCTGATCGCAACCGGGTACTTGGTATATTGGGGCTTTATCGGAGTGCGAACCTGGGCTTGACGAGCCTTGCTACACGATCCGCAAACACTTTGACAAGAACGGGTACACCCGTTTAATGTTCGGTGCGTAAACGTTTACGCAAAAACTGTGCTCCTGATCAGGCAATAACGTCCCATTCTTGTCCCCCATGTTGCTTAAGACACTCCGCGAAGAGGTGCTCGAGGCAAATCTGGAACTAGTCCGTCGCGGACTCGTTGTCTACACCTTCGGCAACGCCAGCGGCATCGACCGGAATGAAGGCCTCGTTGCCATCAAGCCAAGCGGCGTCCCTTACGAGGAACTGAAGCCAGAGCACATGGTGGTCTGCGATCTCGAAGGCACCGTCGTCGAGACCAAGCTTCGTCCATCCTCCGATCTCGCCACGCACCTCGAGCTCTACAAACACTTCCCGAATATCGGCGGCGTCGCGCACACGCATTCGGAATTTGCCACCGCCTGGGCTCAGGCCGAGACGCCAATCCCGTGCTTTGGCACTACGCACGCCGACTATTTCCACGGATCGGTTCCGGTAACGGAGCCCCTCACCCCCCGGGAGATCGCCGCCGATTACGAACTGGAAACTGGCAAAGCCATCTGCCGCTCGTTTGCCAAGGTCGATCCGGATTCGATTCCCGCAGTTCTGGTGGCCGGGCACGCTCCCTTCTGCTGGGGACCAACCGCCGCCGATGCCGCTCACAATGCCGTCATCCTCGAATACGTTGCCCGGATGGCATCGCACACGCTTCTGATCAACGCTGAATCCCGGCCGCTGGCCCGCGTGTTGCACGACAAGCACTTTCTGCGCAAGCACGGCCGCAACGCCTACTACGGACAGGTCAAGACACAATGAATCTTGCTCTGCTACTCCTCAGTTCCAACACCTTGGTTCATCTCTCAGCCGTCGATCTCGTCATCATCGTCTTCTACTTTGCCCTGGTGTTGGGCATTGGCTTCTACCTTAAAGGACAAGCCAACACCGGCGAAGACTTCTTCATGGCCGGGCGCGAGATGACCGCCTGGGTTGCGGGCCTGGCATTTCTCTCGGCCAATCTTGGGTCGCTGGAACTGATGGGCTGGGCCGGCAATTCCTATAAGTACGGGATTCTTGCCGCGCACTGGTACTGGATCGGCGCGATCCCCTCGATGCTCTTTCTCGCGCTGGTGATGATGCCCTTCTACTACGTTTGCAAGACGCATTCCGTCCCGGGCTATTTGAAGCTGCGTTTCGGGCAAGGCGCCCAGGCGATTTCTTCTGTTTCGTTCGCCTTGATGACGTTGTTGATGAGTGGCATCAACATGTATGCGATGGCGGTCGTCATGCGCGTCGTTCTCGGCTGGGATCTCAACTTCAGCATCATGGTTTCCTCTCTGACGGTTGCCGCTTATGTCGCTCTCGGCGGATTGCGTTCCGCCATTTTCAACGAAGTATTGCAATTCTTCCTGATCTGGGCCGGTGCGCTCTTGATCCCGATACTGGGTCTCGTTGAAGCCGGTGGATGGAAGGGGCTGCAAGCCAAGATTCTGCAGAACTTGACGGAGCAGCACGCAGCGAATCCGGGCTCCTATACCCACCTCTGGTCGACGTTGGGGAACTTCAACGCCAATCCGATGGGCATCAACTGGGCCGGAATCGTCTTCGGACTGGGAGCCGTCATCGCCATGGGTTACTGGACGACAGACTTCCTCGTGGTACAGCGCGTTTTGGCCGCGAAAGACTTGCGCTCCGCCGAACTGGCTCCCATCATTGGCGCCGCGTTCAAGATGTGCGTGCCCTTCATCGTGATCCTCCCGGGTCTTCTTGGCCTCGCGTTGCTGCGCGATCCACAGGGCCAGTTGCTCCGCCTCGTCCCCGCCGATCTCGCGTGGTCGCCCGCCGGACAGGCTCAGGGCCTGCACGGGTATGACGAAGTCTTACCCCTGATGCTTGCCCGCTACTGTGGTCCCGGATTGCTGGGACTGGGCATCACCGCGCTGATCGCCGGTTTCATGTCCGGAATGGCCGGCAACGTGAGCGCATTTACCACGGTGTGGACCTACGATATCTACGGCACCCTCATCAACAAGAATGCTTCGGACGAATTCAAGGTCAAGATGGGGCGCTGGGTCACCGTAATCGGCGTTGGCATCAGTATCGGCACGGCATATTTTGTGATGAGGCAGCAAAGCATCATGGATTATGTCCAGTCGCTCTTTAGCTTTTTCATCGCGCCGCTGTTTGGGACGGTGCTTCTGGGCATGCTCTGGAAGCGCGCCACCCCGGCCGGAGGTTGGACTGGATTGCTCGCGGGAACACTGTCTTCGGTTGGTATGTATGCGTGGGTGAAGGTCGATCCGAACGCGGTGCGGTACGTCGCACTCTCCATGGACGCGCAGGACCAGGCGCAGAATATGTTCCGCGCATTGTGGTGCTGCTTGATTTGCATAATCGTGACGTTTGTCGTCAGCATGCTGACCAAGCCGAAACCCGATTCCGAGCTCAAGGATGTGGTCTACGGCCTGACGCCCATCCCCAAAGCTGAAAACGTAGGTTGGTTGCACAGCCCCTACTTCTGGGGTGCTGTGGTGTTCGTGATCTTCATCGTATTGCAGATCATTTTCTGGTAGGAGGAAACCATGAAGTCCGGCGGATCACTATCGATCTGGTTCTTTACGGGGTTGTGCCTTGGCGTGACCGGTGCGCTCATCTTTGCTACCGGAATCTACGAAATCATGAGCCCTCCCGCCAACAAGGTCGTTCTGTACGAACTGCACGCAAATGTGTGGTGGGGCGCCGTCCTGTTGGTTTCGGGACTGTTCTTCGGTATTCATTTTTCCCCGGCAAGCGAGCGCAAGCGCATGGACGGTAAGTCTTAATCGATAAAGTTCATATCTCGAAAAGGACTGTTATGTCTGAAAAGAAGAAAATGACGATGGGCGTCATCATCGGGAACCGTGGATTTTTTCCCGATCAGTTGGCGAAGTCAGGACGCGAAGAAATGATCCAGGCGCTGGCCAAGGCTGGCGTGGATTCGGTTGTCCTCGGTCCTGAAGACAGCAAGCACGGAGCGGTCGAGACGCATGAAGAGGCGAAGCGCTGCGCAGCACTATTCCGGAAGAACATCGACAAGATCGACGGTGTGGTCGTGTCACTCCCAAACTTCGGCGACGAGCGCGCCATCGCCGATACCTTGCGTCTGGCACGTCTTGATGTCCCAGTGTTAATTCAGGCGACACCTGATGACGCGTCGAAGATGACCATTCTGCATCGCCGGGACAGCTTCTGCGGAAAGATGTCGGCCTGCAACAACCTGCGCCAGTACGGCATCCCCTACTCGCTGACACGCCTGCACACGGTCAGCCCTGATTCGCAGGATTTCCAGAATGACTTGGCTTGGTTCGCCGCTGTCTGCCGCATCGTGAATGGTTTCCGCAACCTGCGCATTGGCAGCCTTGGCGCACGGCCTACCGCTTTCAATACCGTCCGCTATAGCGAGAAGTTACTCGAGAACAACGGCATTTCGGTCGAGACACTCGACCTGTCGGAAGTTTTTGGCCGCATCGCCAAATCGAAAGACGACAACCCCGGCGTGCAGGGCAAGCTTGCTGAAATCAAGAAGTACGTCACCACACAAAGTGTCCCCGATGCCGCGCTGATGAAAATGGCCAAGCTCGGCTACGTCGTCGATGAATGGATGAAGCAAACCGACGTGCAGATCACTGCCGTGCAGTGCTGGACGTCAATGGAAGAATACTTCGGCGTCGTCCCCTGCACGATCATGAGCATGATGAGCAACAAGCTGCTGCCCGCGGCTTGTGAAGTCGACGTCTGCGGCACGCTCAGCATGCACGCTCTCGCGCTTGCCTCGGAAACACCGAGCGCTCTGCTCGACTGGAATAACAACTACGGCGACGATCCGAACAAAGCTGTCTGCTTCCACTGCAGCAACCTTCCGAAGCATTTTTTCCAGGATGTCCGCATGGACTTCCAGGAAATCATCGCCGGCACGGTTGGGAAAGAAAACACGTTCGGTACGGTCGTCGGACGAGTAAAGCCGGGCGCCATGAGCTTCGCACGCTTTTCGACGGACGATACGGCTGGCGTGATGCGCGGCTACGTCGGCCAGGGAGAATTCACCAGCGACTCGCTGAACACCTTCGGCGGCGTCGGCGTGGTGCAGATTCCGCAACTGCAGAAGCTGCTGCACTACATTTGCGAGAACGGATTCGAGCACCACGTCGCGGCGAACTTCTCGACTACGGCAGGCGCGGTCCACGAGGCCGGCGTCCGCTACCTCGGCTGGCAGATGTACTGGCACGGAAATCAGGCATAGAATTCGGTCCGAACGGATGCCTTTTGCTGCACCACAGAGGACACAGTGTTTCACAGAGGAATTCCCCTGTGTTTCTCTGCGTCCTCTGTGGTGAACGGTAGTAAATCATATGGCCATCGTAGCGGGAGTAGATTTCGGCACCCTCAGCGTCCGCGTCTCGATCGTCGACAGCGAGCGCGGACTTCTCGCGTCCGCCGTCTCCGAATATCCGCTTCACCGCAAACGCGAGGATCCTGACTTCGCCACGCAATCACACGGAGATCACATGCGGGCCCTGGCCGAGGCGACGCGCCAGGCCGTGAAGTCAGCGGGCATTTCAGGCGACCAGATCGCATCGATTGCGCTCGACACGACGGGCTCAAGCGTGATCCCCGTCGGCGAGGGCATGTTTCCACTGGACGACTACTATCTCTGGTGTGATCACCGCGCCAAGCTCGAAGCCGCGTTGATCACGGAACTCGCGCGCATCGACAAGCTCGAGGCGATCGAGTGGTGCGGTGGTGTCTATTCTTCGGAGTGGGGATTCGCCAAGCTGTTGCACTGGCTGCGGCATAATCCCGATAAGCGCGAGAAATTTGTCAGTGCCTTCGAGCACTGCGATATGGTCGCCGCCACACTCTGTGGAATCACTGATCCACGGCGGGTAAAACGCAGCGTGTGCGCCATGGGACACAAGTGGATGTGGAATGCTTCTCTCGGCGGGCTGCCCCCCGAGAGCTTTTTGGCGAAGGTCGATCCGTTGCTCGCGGGAGCGCGGGACAAACTCGAAGGCGAGTACGCGACCTCCGACAAGATCGCCGGAAAGTTAGCACCGGCGTGGGCCGAGAAACTCGGCCTGCGCGCCGGGATCCCAATCCCGGTCGGCGCCTTCGATGCCCACTGGGACGCGATCGGCGCCGGCGCAAAAGAAGGCGACGTTGTGAATGTGGTGGGTACATCCACCTGCATCATCGCTTACGCGCCCAAGGCGCAACTCGTCCCAGGAGTGTGCGGCGTCGTTCCGGGCAGCGTGCACCCGCAGTTCACAGGAATCGAAGCGGGGCTGTCCGCGACAGGCGATATCTTCAGCGCGATCGCGCGCCGCGCGGGCACGACGGTGGAAGAACTCAGCAAGGGATTGAGCAACTACCGTGCAGGACAGACCGGCTTGCTGCGCATGACCTGGGACAATGGCGACCGGACGGTCCTGGTGAATCCGAACTTGGGCGGGATGACGCTCGGCTGGAACCTGCTGCACACCGCACAAGACGAACTCTTCGCCGCCATCGAAGGTACCGCGTTTCACACGCGAGTCATCCTCGACCGTATGAGTGAGTACGGTGCCCCCACGCAGCGTGTGATCAACGGCGGCGGCATCCCGCAAAACAATCCGGTATTGAACCAGGTTTATGCGAACGTCCTCGGACGTCCCGTTCTCGTCCCCAGCGGCAAAGTTACTGGCCTTGGCTCAGCCATCTTCGCGTTCATGGCTGCCGGAGCGTTCAAGACGATCGGTGAAGCGCAAGACACGATCTGTCCGAAGCACACGGTCTACGAACCACAGCCTGAGACACAGGCTGCCTACGCTGCCCTGTACGAACTCTACCGGAAGATCTATTTCGAATTTGGCAATCCGGAAAAATCACCCTTCGGCGATGTCCTGCCAAAACTGATTCAGATTGCCCGTGGGTGACGGCTTACGAAAGGTTTTCAGAATTCCTGTGAACCAAACGAATCTCCGTGATCCCGACCCAAAGACCGTGGAATCGGCAATGCCAATACCATGTCGCCTGAAGGAGTTTTGTGACCCTTGGGTTGCACCATCGTGCACTATCCGGAACCCGCCAATCCGCGGGCACGATCCCACTCCGCGCTAAGCCCCAATTCAAAGATCCATTTCTGTAGGTAGGTCACGTCCAGTGCTTGACCTTGTACCCGCAGGACAGCCGCGACATCTTCAAGCTGACGATGGGAAGCACCCAGCTTTGCCCACTCAAGTTTGCCGACTATGATGTCCTCGGGACTAGCCACAAAAACCTGAAGTCCGTGCAATTCGATCTTCCGGCGACGTCTGAACTCTTCCTGACCAAACGCCGTTGACTTCCGAAAAATGAAATCAATTTTCCAACCCGTGTTCAGGTCGATGACGTTAAACAGCGATTCGCATCGATATGCCTCAAGCGCCGCATCGAGTTCGGCGTAGTAGTTCTTGCCTTTCAGATCTTCGATGAAGGTTTCTACTGCGGCCGGAGTCGCCGCTATGACAAAGTCGAGGTCTTGCGTCGAACGCGGAGTACTGTAGCGCGTGCTAGCAAAGGAACCGACCAGCATGTACTCGATGCCAGCATGCTGAAGGGCTGTAGTGATACGAAGAAAAACCTCTGTGATGCTCATCTCAGGCCGGCAGGCAGAGGCTTAGGAAGAAAGGCGATTCTCAATAGTTCACGCTGAACCTGCCATTCATCCCAGTCTGGGTGCACTGAGCAAATCCGTTCCCGCGCCAAGTCCCGGGCGAACAGACTCATCTCGAGTGCGATCAGAATCCGTTGCTCTCCTGACATGGACCGATGAATCTGCAACTGGATCTCTCGCGCTTCCGGGCTGGTGTCGCTAATCGCCATGAACAGATGCTATCACCCGTCTCCCTGGGTTATCCGCCGGCTATCGCACCGATGATCAGGAACGGCTCTTTCCCTGACACCACCGCCTCGGGCAGGGGCGCGTCCGGCGGCTCGTGCGTCAAATCTTCCTGGCAGGCGAAGAAGCGCAGGAACGCGCGCCGCTGTTTGGTGACGTGATCGCGGATCGCGCCCTTCAGCATGGGATAGGTCTCCTCCAGCCCATCGAGCACCGAGCGCTGCGTTACCGGTGCTTCAACCTGGATTTCGACTTCGTGCCCGACATGCGCCAGCGTGCGGAGATGTTGCGGAAGTTCAACCCGAATGGTTACTGCCATTTCCAGGACACCCTCATTTGACGTATGTCTCTTGCATATAGAGACCTTTCCATTCCTTGCCGGTATGAATCCAGACTTCGCCAAACACGCTCGTTGCCTTCGAGACCTGGCCGCCGGACTTGCCCTCATACTTCGCTATGTAAGTAACCAGCGCAGTATTCGGTGCAAGCGATTTGACGGTGAAGTCGCCGAGCGTGTAGCTGATGAGTTCGAAGTCATCCACGGCGTTGACTTCAGTCTTCTTGTCCCCGAACGTGCTAAGGCCTTCTTCGAACTGGCGGAACCCGTCATCCAGCAAGGCTGAAAGAGTTGCCTTGTCTTTGTTCTTGAACGCCTCCCAGAGTTTCCGTACCTGTGCCTCAAGTTGAGCCGGCACGATGCCGGACTTGATTGCCTGCTTGTCTTGCGCTGCTGCCGCACTCGTTAATGACAACAACAAGACAGCCACTGCAACCAATGATCGTTTCATCTCTTTCTCCTCGAACAAATCGCAGCGACGCCGTTCCGAATCAGTACGCCAGAGTCAAAATCTCCACCCTGTCGCCCAAACCGCGAACAAGTGGGGGCACCCTCGCGCTACGTGAGCGTTTGTACTTCCACCGACAATACTGCGGGCAGATCGCGGACGATCGGCGACCACGACTCTCCCGCATCCGGCGACACATAAACCTGGCCTCCCGTCGTGCCGAAGTAGACGCCGCATTTGTCCAGCGTGTCCACCGCCATGGCGTCACGCAGGACGTTGACGTAGCAGTTCTCTTGCGGCAGGCCTTTCGTGAGCGGCTCCCACTGGTTGCCGCCGGATTTGCTGCGGAAGACGCGCAGCTTACCTTCGTGGACGTAGTGTTCGCCGTCGCTCTTAATCGGAATGACGTAGATGGTCTCGGGTTCGTGCGCGTGCACATCGATCACGAATCCGAAATCGGTGGGCAGGTTGCCGCTGATCTTTGTCCACTGATCCCCGGCGTCGTCGGAACGCAGGACGTCCCAATGTTTCTGCATGAAGAGTACGCCGGGACGCTTCGGGTTCATAGCGATGTGGTGGACGCAGTGGCCGATTTCGGCCGTTGGATCCGGGATGTATTTCGAGTAGAGCCCCTTATTGATCGGCTTCCAGGTCTTGCCGCCATCGTCGGTGCGGAAGGCCCCAGCGGCCGAGATCGCGATGTAGATGCGGTTTGGTTCTTTCGGATCGAGGATGATCGAGTGCAGGCACATGCCTCCGGCGCCGGGTTGCCACTTCGGACCGGTGCCGTGGCCGCGCAGGCCGGGAAGCTCCTTCCAATTCTTCCCGCCATCGGTTGAGCGAAACAGCGCCGCATCTTCGACTCCTGCATAGACTGTATCGGGATCGGTGAGCGACGGCTCGAGATGCCATACTCGCTTGAACTCCCAGGGATGCTGCGTGCCGTCGTAGAACTGGTGAGTGGTCAGCGGCGCGGCAACGGTGTCGTATACGAACTTGTTGCTCTCGCCTTTCGGCATGCCACCCGGGCCGGTCGTTTCTCCGGGAGGTGTGCCGGGTTGATGCCAGGTTTTGCCGCCGTCGTCGGAGCGCTGGATGACCTGGCCAAACCATCCGCTGGTCTGCGAGGCGTAGATACGATTAGGATCGGCGGCCGATCCCTTAAGGTGATACAGCTCCCATCCGGCGAAGTGCGGTCCGCTGACCTCCCACTTGTCGCGCTTGCCATCGGCGGTGAGGATGAATGCTCCCTTGCGCGTCCCCACAAGAACTCGAACTCTGCTCATCATCAGCTCCCTGTCTGGTTGGATTGCTCCACTGCGGAGGAATAGAACCGAATTCTATCGAAGCTGACGGAGGAGTCAACCTTTAGGAACGCTTATAGACGCGCACGTAGTCCACAAGCATGGTTTGGGGGAACACTGTGGTTGCATCAGGATCGCCTGGCCATCCTCCACCGACGGCCACATTCAGCAACATGAAGAAAGGATGGCTGTAAACCCACTTCGTGCCTTTCGGAAGATCGGTGGGCGTGCGAGTGGCGTAGAGGTGCTCGTCGACGTAGAAACGGATTGTTTCCGGCTCCCACTCGACGGCGTAGACGTGAAAGTCATCGGCGAAATGCTGACCGGAGGGCAGGTTGTAAGGCGAACTGATGCCCTGGTCGCCGGAATATCCCGGGCCGTGAATTGTGCCGTGCACGGTCGCGGGCTCTTTGCCGATGTTCTCCATGATGTCGATCTCGCCGCTCTTAGGCCAGCCGATTTTGTGGATGTCATCGCCGAGCATCCAGAAGGCGGGCCAGATTCCTTGTCCCTGAGGGATTTTGATGCGGGCTTCGAAACGTCCGTACTTCTGTGAGAACTTGCCTGCGGTTTTCAAGCGCGCCGAGGTGTAGTTTCGCGTGACTCCGTCTGCGCCGGTGTACTTCTCCTGCAGCACCTTGATGACGAGATTCCCGCCTTGCTGGAAGGCGTTTTCGGGACGGGTGGTGTAGTACTCCAACTCTTGATTGCCCCAACCGTTGCCTCCGGATTCACGAACCCATTTCGCGGTTTCGACCGGGGAGCCGTCGGGGGCGTTGAATTCATCGCTCCACACGAGAGTCCATGGGGGGCGGGAAGGTTGGGAGGTGGTTGTTTGCGCGGCCGCTGCTGCCGCTATCAGAACGATTGCGAATAAAGTAAGGTATGGGTTGCGTGTCATTAGATTCCCTCAGGCTGAAGCCCACGTCTCTCTTCGCATCTGACGCGGCCCTGGAGCGCCGTTCTTTCACCAAGATCGTGTGAAATTGACGATCGTTGGCACTATACTCACTGGTTCGATTTGTTGCCAGGAGAACTCACGTGTCGAGTGAACAGAGCAGACGAGAATTCTTGAAGCGGTCCGCATACGGAGTCGCGGCAGTCAGCACAGTCGAGTTGGCGCGAGCCTTGCCAATGTCGACACCGCCAGCATCGGCGGATATTTCGGTCCGCGTGACTGGCGGGCAACTGCGCTATCATGCCGAGCCCTCGGTGGCATGGAAAACCGGCGCGGCGCGGGGAAACGTGATTGAACTGGACCCGGGCAAAAAACATCAGGAGATGCTCGGCTTCGGTGCGGCTTTCACCGACGCAGCTTGCTACACGTTTAACCGGCTGGAGCCCGCCGCCCGGGACGCGCTTTTCCATGACCTTTTTCATCCCGCGGAGATGGGACTCAACGTCTGCCGTACCTGCATGGGTGCGAGCGACTATTCCACCGAGGTCTTCAGCTACGACGAAGGCGAGCCCGACCCTGACATGAAGCGGTTTTCGATTGCGCATGATCAGGCTTATGTTTTGCCGATGATGCGGGAGGCGCGCAAACAGAATCCGGATTTATTCCTCTTCTCATCGCCGTGGAGTCCTCCGGGATGGATGAAAGCCGGCGGATCGATGCTGGGCGGCTCGATGCGGCAGCACAACTTTGCTCCGTACGCGAAGTACTTCGTGAAGTTCCTGCAGGCATATGCGGCAGAGGGCGTGCCGGTGCAGGCGGTTACGGTGCAAAACGAAGTCGACACCGATCAGGACGGGAGAATGCCGGCTTGCTTGTGGGGGCAGGAGTACGAGATGGGGTTCGTCAAGAATCACCTGGGACCTGCTCTGCAGCAAAACGGGCTGTCGACCAAGATCTGGATTCTGGACCACAACTACAACCTTTGGGGACGGGCAGTGGCAGAGCTTGACGATCCCGACGTGCACAAGTATTGCAACGCTGTTGCGTTTCATGGATACGTTGGCGGGGCGGATCAGATGAAAAAGTTCCACGAAGTCTGTCCCGATGCTCAGATCTACTGGACCGAAGGCGGGCCGGACTATACGGCTCCCGACTACGCCACGGACTGGGCAAAATGGGGGCAGACATTCACGGAAGTCATTCGCAACTGGGGACAGTCGATTACGGGATGGAATCTTGCGCTCGACGAGAAGGGCAGGCCTAACATTGGGCCGTTCCCGTGCGGCGGGCTGGTGACAATCCATTCAGAAACGAAAAAGATCACTTACAGTGGACAGTACTGGGCCTTTGCGCATTTCGCGCGAAACGTCAAACGCGGGGCGAGGCGGTACGAATCTGCCGGCAAAGTGCAGGGCGTGGAGCATGTTGCTTTCGAGAATCCCGACGGGCAGAAGGTGGTCGTGTTGACCAACACCGGGGCGGCGAAGATAGTGGTGATCAAGTTGGCGGATAAGGTGGCCGAGGTCGCATTGCAGGCGGCGTCCGTCAGCAGTCTTTCTCTTTAGAAGCCGTGGAAGAATTACATGCTGACCGTCCTCGCTGCAGGTCAGCGCAGCTCAATCCGCTGAAACTAAGAGGTTTTCGTTTGGCAAGCTCTTTGCAACCTTTTCTAGGTTCCTGTCCTCACATTAGTGTCGATTGTTTACGGCACAACGCGAAGGTTTGCATACTTTCGAGTTTGCAGACCGTAAGCGAGCGCCACTCGTTTGTGCGCCTCGTCTTCTGGCGCGGCCCTTGGGAATCGCGCAGGAGAGTATCTAAAACCGAAACCGAATCGCGAACTCGCACGACGCAAGGAGATTCCAGGGACGGTTTCGCTCTTGCAGCCTTTGAACCAGGACGTGTAGATGAGACTTCTCAGCGCCAGACTCATCATTTCCCTTATCGTCGGTATCACCGTAGTGTCTCTGTGCACTTCCTACTACCAGGTCTTGGTGCAAAACAGGAGTATGCGCAAAGACCTGGAGCGGCGCGCCGAGGTGCTTGGGGATAGCCTGGCGGGAAATGTGGAACGCGACCTGGAGAGGGACGCGCCAACCAGGCTGAAGCGGACGGTTCAGCTGTTCGCGAATCGCGAGCACCTGGCCGGCCTCGCTGTTTATGATCCGCAGGGGCATCCGCTCGCCGTTACGACGAATCTTGAGCCGCTGATGGAGAGTGCTCCGCCGATCGTGTTGCAGTCGCTGAAGGAGAACCATGACGCTTCGGCGTTTCTGCGCATGGGGATCGCGTCCATCCACATTTATGCGCTGCCCTTGCACCACGGCGACGATCTGGTTGGAAGCCTGGCAATTGTTCATGACTCGGGGTACATCCGCGCGGAAAGCATGAGGATCTGGCGGGAGACGTTTCTGAGCGCGCTGATCCATGTGGTCCTGATCGTTCTGATCACGCTGTTGATCGTCCGCTGGAGCATTGCCGGTCCGATCGCGCGGACTGCCAATTGGATCAAAGCGCTACGGACAGGCCGCGCAGTTTCGGCGCGCATCAAGCCGGTCGACATGGAATTATTCCGTCCGTTGGCGCGCGAAGTGGCGACGCTGGCCGAAAGCCTGAACACTGCGCGTACGGCTGCGGAACGCGAGGCACGATTGAGGGACAACGCCGAATCGATTTGGACCGCCGATCGGCTGGCGGTGCACGTCCAATCGCGTCTGGCGGACGGCAGGTTGTTCGTGGTTTCGAATCGAGAACCGTACACGCACGTGCAGAAAGGGAAATCGATCGAGGTCAATGTTCCGGCAAGCGGCCTTGTAACAGCCCTCGAACCGGTGCTCTGCGCATGTGGTGGAACCTGGGTCGCGCACGGATCGGGAGACGCGGACACGGAAACAGTGGACTCACACGATCGATTGCTGGTTCCGCCGGACGATCCGCACTACACGTTGCGCCGCGTGTGGCTGTCGAAGGAAGAAGAGGAAGGCTATTACTACGGATTTGCCAACGAAGGGCTTTGGCCGCTTTGTCACATTGCGCACACCCGTCCGCTGTTTCGCGCCAGCGACTGGAATCATTATCAGGAAGTAAACCAGAAATTCGCCGATGCCCTGCTGGAAGAAATGCAGGGCGTCACGAACCCCGTGGTGCTGGTGCAGGATTACCACTTTGCGCTGTTGCCGAGAATGATTAAAGAGCGCAGGCCCGACGCCCGACTGGCAATCTTCTGGCACATTCCGTGGCCGAATCCGGAGGCGTTCGGGATATGTCCATGGCAGAAGGAACTGATCGATGGATTGCTGGGCGCCGACCTGATTGGTTTTCATATTCAGGCGCATTGCTCTAATTTTCTCCAGACCGTCGATCGGATTGTGGAGTCGCGGATCGACTGGGATCACTCGACGGTGCAGCGCCTTGACCACCGTACGACGGTTCATCCGTTTCCAATTAGTGTGAATTCTGCTGATCCGCAGACAAGGCTACTCCGAGAGTCGGCTTACGAGGAGCGGGGTTCGCTACTGAAGAGTCTTGGGGTTCGGGCGGCGCTGATGGGAGTGGGTGTGGACCGGCTGGACTACACCAAGGGGATTCTGGAGAGGTTCCTGGCCATCGAGCGATTCCTGGAGAAATATCCGCGGTATCAGGGCGTCTTCACGTTCGTTCAGATCGGAGCGCCGAGCCGGACTCATATTAAGCGGTATCACGACCTGCAGGCCGAGGTAGAGGCGGAAGCGGAGCGAATTAACTGGCGATTCCGCTCGGAACAGTGGAAGCCGATTGTTCTGCTCGAACGGCAACACAGCCATCAGGAGATCGAGCCTTATTATCGGGCCGCCGATCTCTGCCTGGTGACTTCGCTCCATGATGGAATGAATCTTGTGGCCAAGGAATTTGTCGCGACGCGCCAGGATGAGCGGGGTGTTTTGATCCTTAGCTGTTTTACAGGAGCAGCGCGGGAATTGCGTGACGCTTTGCAGGTGAATCCTTACGACATTGACCAGACGGCGGAGGCCATCCGGACGGCACTGGAGATGAACGCGGAGGAGAAGCAACAGCGCATGCAGAGAATGCGAAAGACCATTCGGGAGCAGAACGTGTATCGCTGGGCTGCAAGCTTGATTGGGGAAGTTTGCGACGTACGTCTGGACTCCACCGGGGATAATCAGTTCCGGGCAAGTGCAAGTGTCGGATAAAATTCCTGAACAGCTTCGCCAGACAACCCTCACGAGGCAGGGTGCTACCTACTAGAAAACATGGCGACAGCTGGGAACATCGCGGAGAAACCGGTTCTGCGCAAACCGCAGAAGCCTTTTTATTTCAATACCTCGGAGCATCTGCTGCGGATTGGCCGGCAGAGGGCGAGTAATCTCTGTGAGCTGCTCACAGCGTTGCAGACGGTTCCCGACGACTCTATTTTCCAGCACACGTTCCGTACGCTGCAGGAACATCACTTCATTCGCCAGGGCTTTTCGAACGACTTCGCCCATTGGAGTCTGTTTGCCTGCAATGAACCGGCGCTGGCCGAACAATTTGCGAGCGTGGATGTCAGAGAGTTTACTGCCATCGAGGGGCTGCGGCGGCGAATGGTGGAGATTCTGGACGAGTTCCTGCAATCCCATAACATGAGTGGCTCGCGGGCAGCGCATGAGCCGTTTTATTTCTGTGCCGCTGATATTGTCGTGCTGCCAACCGCCTTTTGTGCGGATACGGTCAAGGCGTTTCTCGACGGCCTCAACCAAGTGAGCGTGCATTCCATCCATCACCACTTCATTGAGGCACGGTTACGGCTGCATCGGATGTCGAACGACTTCTCACACTGGCTGGAAGCGGAAGTCGGGCTGGTGGAACCAGCGGATGCAATCGAGCGAATCGACATTTACGCGAACACGATGGAGGGGGTGCGGCGGCAGATTGCGCGCATCGTCTCCCAAGCCATGAATTAGGAGTTAGGACCGAGAAGAGAATGAGTTCTGACGATCCGCGCGCCATTTCTGCCAGCCCCACCGTCGACACGCCAGCGTCCTCCGAAGCCGCCGGTCATGAGGTAGAGCGCCGGTCGCCTCATCCTGCGCGGCGAGCGAGCGATCGGAGAAACAACCGGCCGCTGCCGGCGAGCGTGCTCACGCCGCCAGCGCCGCCACCACCGCCCCATCTGGACGATTACGGGGCGATCGTGGGCCAGAGCCAGTTGGATACGCTGCGGTATCTGGCGAAGGATTTCAAGGGGAGGACGATCAAGATGGTCAACTCCACCGCGGTGGGTGGAGGCGTAGCCGAAATGCTGAACCGGCTGGTGCCGCTCCTGTCGGAACTGGAAGTTCCCACACATTGGGACGTGATCACGGGCGGGAACGATTTTTTTGAAGTTACGAAGGCATTTCACAATGCGCTGCATGGGACACCGTATGAACTGACACAGAGCGCCAGAGACATCTTTCTGACGTACAACGAGCAAAATCGGGCGCGTATGCAATTCGGCGAGGATATGGTGGTGATTCACGATCCGCAGCCCGCTGCCCTGGTTCTCTCACGCTCGCAGACGCCAGCGCATTGGGTGTGGCGATGCCATATCGACTTGTCGAATCCGAATGCCGAAGTGTGGGAGTTCCTGAGGCCATTTGTTGAACAGTTCGACGCTGCGATTTTTTCTTCGCAGTCGTTTACGCGGCAGCTGCCGATTCCGCAGTATCTGTTTTATCCATGCATTGATCCGCTATCGGAAAAGAATAAAGAACTGCCTGACTCGCAGGTGCAGGAGATCTGTGATGAGTTTGGCATCGACCGCTCGCGTCCGATCGTGACGCAAGTGTCTCGTTTCGACCGGCTTCAAAGACCCGGTTGGAGTAGTGCAGGCCTATAAGCTTGCGAAGAAATATGTCGACTGCCAACTGGTCCTGGCCGGAGGGGGCGCGAGCGACGATCCGGAAGGTGCGGCCGTGCTGCAAGAAGTGAAGGAGGCCGCGGGGAACGATCCCGACATCATCATTCTGGATCTACCGCCCTGGTGCGCGATTGAGATCAACGCGATCCAGCGAGCTTCGACCATCATCGTGCAGAAGTCGTTGAAAGAGGGATTCGGACTGACCGTCACCGAGGCGTTATGGAAAGGGAAACCTACGATCGCGGGCGCGGTCGGAGGCATCCCCAACCAGATCATGCATAAGCTCACGGGCGTACTGGTGCACTCGGTCGAGGGATGTGCGTTTCAGATGCGGTACCTGCTCACTCACCCGGAATTCGCGCGGAGCATCGGGATGAGCGGGCGCGAGCACGTGAAGGAGAACTTCCTGATGACCACGAACGTGAAGCGCTGGCTGCTGCTATTCCGAATTCTGGAACAGACGAAAGGACGACGCGGCCGGCCCTCCTGACGTTACGCGCTTTCGGCGTTCGAGAATCCGCGATCCATACTTTGCAGGTCGACGTAGGCAGGAGGCATCGCCTGGATATGGAGCCTTCGACTGCTACCTTCCTTCTCAATCTGCCCCATGATGGTCTCAGCGGCGGCATCGCCAAGTTCGGGAAGCCAGGCTTGCGTTTGATCTGAGACCAGAGAAGCCGAAGTCCTGTAACCGAGGTCCACGGAAGTCACCGGCAGGTTCAACGGGGCGGGAAGGTTGGCGTCAATCGAGATAATGCCCTCAATTCCTCTCTGCTGAAATTGCGCACACAGATGGTTGGTCTCAGCGCCATCGTAACTAGCGAGAACGAGCAAGTAGCCGCTTTGATGCAAGCGGCGCTGAGCAGCGGCCACCACGCGTCCGACGCCGGAGCGGCCGAGACCGGGCGCGATGACGGCCACCATGCGAGTGCGCTTCGTTCGCAACGAGCGCGCCAGGATGTTAGGACGATAATTCAGTTCGGCGGCCGCACGATAGACGCGGTCCTTGGTCTTTTGCGGGATGGCTCGCGCCGCTTTTGTATCGTTCAAAATGGCGGAGACTGAGCAAGGCGCGAGGCCCACCCGAGCGGCAACAGTCTTGAGATTTACACCTTTGTTTTCCATCGACATCGGTCTCCCCGAAGAGGTATAAAGTGCTCTGCATCCGCCTGAATGGTTCACGGACGGGTGCAGGGATTCTTGTTGGAACGTCTCGGGTCGATGAACTTTCGGATCCCTTCGCGGGGAAAACAAAACGGAGAGTGTGAAGTTCCTTCTGCTACGCTGCAGAACCAGCACCAACACTCTGCGGCAAATGACCTCTCTTAGTCCAACTCAAAAATTCCATTCTTAAGATTCAAGATCAGTATGGCAGTTGCGCCGCACCTTCCGGGATGAGGTATCCTCATCGATGTGGCGTTTCGTTTTCCATCCTCCGGGAACAAGAAATTGATTCAAATCGTCGATGCCGCACTGGCGGATGCGACGCGCCGAAGCAAGGGCGGGCTTGTCTGCCGGAAAGGATGTACACCGTGTTGTATCGGCGTGTTCGCCATCAATCAGCTTGATGCCGCACGGTTGCGGAGTGGTCTGGCTGAACTCGCGGCGCGCGATCCCGAACGGGCGGCGGCTGTGAGGCAACGTGCTCGCGATTCGGTGGCGCGGCTGTCTCGCGACTTCCCTGGAAATTCCACGACTGGTCTGCTCGGAAAGACAAAAGAAGAGCGCCGCCGCTTTGAAGACTTCGCCAACGAAGAACCCTGTCCCGCGCTCGACCTGGATGAGGGTACCTGCGATCTGTATGACTCGCGTCCCATGACCTGCCGCACGTTTGGGCCTCCGGTACGAGTGGACGGAGGGGGCGTGGGAGTCTGCGAACTTTGCTATCACGGTTTTTCTGAGACCGAAATTGCAGCCTGTGAAATGATTCCCGATCCAGAGGACCTGGAGTCACGATTGCTCAAGGAAGTCGAAAAAGGCACGGGTCAGCGCGGGGATACGATTATCGCTTTTCCTCTGGCGGCCTGATGCGATTCCGCTTTTGCCGATCTACCATCCCGCGCATTCCTGCAACGCTGATCTGTTTTCTGTTCGCCGTGCCGTTGTGTGCCCAGGCGGGCCCTGCGGTCGAGACCACGGCATGGCTGCGTTACGCGCCGTTGGATTCCAAAGCGGCAATGAACTACGAAAACCTTCCCGCCGCATCCGTTTTACTCGGCAAGTCTCCGGTTCTTGAGAACGCGCAGCGGGAATTGGCCATTGGTGTGGAGAAGATGCTGGGCCACACTCTCAAATCGAGTGGCGGAATCAACGGCAGAGCTATCGTCTTAGGCACGATTCGCGATCTTCACAGCGTCGCGCCGGCGCTCGAGCCGCCGCGCCCGCTCGAAGCGGATGGATATTGGCTCACGGTTGCACAAATTCGCCATGCGGAATGTTTCGTGATCACGGCCCCGAACGATCGCGGCGTACTGTACGGAGTGTTTGCACTTCTGAGCAAGATCGGCCGCGGGGAAAGCATCACCGCCATCAATGAAGTTCAGAACCCGTATGCTCCCATTCGGTGGATCAATCAATGGGACAACCTCGACGGACGCATCGAAAGAGGGTACGGCGGGCCGTCCGATCTTTTTCGCCGATGGAAAAGTACGCAGCGATCTGACGCGCACGGGTGAATACGCGCGGCTGCTGGCTTCGATTGGAATCAACGGGTGCACGATCAACAATGTGAATGCCGCACCCGGCGTTCTTGAAAATGACTTCATCGCACAAACCAAGCGCATCGCCGATGGGTTCCGGCCGTGGGGCGTGCAGCTTTCGATGTCAGTCGACTTGAGCAGCCCGAAGTTGATCGGCGGGCTGGCTACATTCGATCCACTGGATGAGCAGGTCGCCGGGTGGTGGCGCAAGAAGGTCGATGAGATCTACCGCCAGATTCCGGACTTCGGCGGCTTTGTGGTGAAGGCCGATTCCGAAGGGCGGTCAGGGCCTTCGGCGTATGGCCGCACTCACGCGGATGCCGCCAACGTGATTGCGCGGCCACTCAAGCCGCATGGTGGCGTGGTCTTCTATCGTGCCTTCGTTTACAACCATCATCTCGACTGGCGCGATCCGAAGAACGATCGCGCGAAGGCGGCATACGACAATTTTCATCCCCTCGATGGCAAGTTCGACGACAACGCGATCGTTCAAATCAAGAATGGCCCGATTGATTTCCAGGTGCGCGAGCCGGCGTCGCCGCTTTTCGCCGGGTTGCGGCGCACCAACGAAGCCATTGAATTGCAAATCACGCAGGAATACACCGGGCAGCAGAAACATCTCTGCTTTCTGGTTCCCATGTGGAAGGAAGTTCTGGATTTCGATATGCGAGTGGACGGAAGATCCACGCCGGTGAGGGACCTGGTGAGCGGACGCACTTTTCATCGCCCGGTCGGCGGATTTGCTGGTGTGGCGAACGTTGGGCTCGACGCCAAGTTGGCTGGGCAGTCCAATGGCCATGGCGAACCTTTATGGTTTTGGAAGGCTGGCGTGGAATCCTGACCTGAGCAGCGAAACCATTATTGAGGAATGGACTCGGCTTACGTTCGGCAGTGATCCCCTGGTAGTCAAGACCATCGCAAATCTGCAGCTCAGTTCGTGGCAGGTCTACGAAAGCTATACCGGGCCGCTCGGCGCCGGAACTCTGACTAACATTTTGGGGAACCACTATGATCCGGGTCCCGAGTCTTCCGAAGAAAACGGGTGGGGACAGTGGCATCGGGCGGACCATCAGGGGATCGGCATGGATCGCACGATCGCCACCGGAACGGGATACATCGGGCAGTACCCGGCGGAAGTGCAGAAGATATATGAACCGCTGGCGGCTTGTCCGGACAACCTGCTGCTCTTCTTCCATCACGTGCCATACACGCACGTTTTGCACTCAGGCAAGACGGTCATCCAAAACGTGTACGACTCGCACTACGAAGGAGCCGAACGCGCCCACGAGTTCATCGCGGAGTGGAAGACGCTCGAGGGCCACGTCGATCCCGAACGGTACCGGGACATCCTGGCTCGATTCGAGTTTCAGGCTGGAAAGGCAGTCAAATGGCGCGATGCCATTTGCATCTGGATTTATCGGTTGTCGGGAATCCCGGATCAAAAAGGGCGGTTTCGGCCCTAGAGGACTGACTTTGTCCAGTAGATTCAACTTTTTGCGTGCCTTGGCTTGCGCATTTTGCGGAGTTCCGTTAACGTTTACGGTTCCGGAGGCGAGGGCACTAGACCGCCTCCTGAAATCTTTGCTGGCTGTACATGGCCGGCCCCAACGCAGGCCTGGAAAATGGGAAAGCCCCCTGCAACTCTCGGCGACATCGCGAAGTCGCTGGGCACATCAATCGGTACAGTTCATCGCGCGCTACACGACCACCCGGGAGTAAGTCCCGCGACGAAAGCCAGAGTTCTGCAGATGGCGAGGACGCTCGGCTACCGGCCGAACCTGGCGGCCAGATATCTCTCGTCGAATAAAACCCTGCGAATTTCCGTGAATACCTTGCACGGCACGACATCGTTCTGGGATGAAGTGCGGGCCGGGATTCGAGAGGAGGCCGCAGGCATCCTCCTCGAGAATGTCGAAGTCGAGTTTCGAACCTGTCCGAGCCTGGGAGAGGGCGAGGAGGAGGCTCTCGAAGCGGCCATTGCCGCGAAGGTCGACGGGATTATCACGTTCCCCAGCCGGCCGGAAACGCTCAGGCCATGGATACGCCGCGCCTCCCGGGCGAATATTCCGGTGGTGTGCGTGGCGACGGATGCGCCCAACAGCGGACGACTGGGAATTGTGGCGATCGATACGCTGGCCAGCGGTTCCATCGCCGCCGATCTCATGGGAAGGTTTCTGGGCGGGCGAACTGGTTCGATCGGCATCACGGTGTTCGATATGGGGATTACCGAGCACGCGGAGAAATACTCTGCCTTCGAATCTACATTGAAATCGTTTTATCCCGATCTGGAGTTGCTCAAGCCGATTGAGGATCACGATGTGGAGCGGGAGGCGTATCGGAAATGCCGCAAGCTGTTTGAAGAACGGACGGACCTGGCAGGGATTTATGTGACGACCGAAGCGTCGATACCAGTGCTGAAAGCGGCTGGCGATGCGAAGGCGGTCGATCGGTTGACGATCATCACCACCGACCTGTTTCCGGACCTCGTGCCCTACATACGTTCGGGTGCAGTGGCGGCTACGATTTACCAGCGGCCGCGGGCGCAGGGGCAGATGGCGCTTCGGCTGCTGCATGAGTTCTCTGGCGGAGGGCGGGAGGCGCTCGAATCAGGTTTCGCTGGCACCCCATCTGGTGATGCGCGGGAATCTGGATTTCTTCCTGAGCCGGCAATCGCAGGAATCCGCCAGCAAGAATGGGCAAAACGGACAGGAAGCGCGCCGGTTGGTGCAGGACCTCGCTTAGCCAAGCCAGCTTAACCAAATCAGCTTAGCCAACCAACGAAAGGTGAAACGGAATCATGGCCTATTTAGGCATCGATGTGGGAACGGGCGGTACGCGGGCGCTGGCGATTGATGGGCAGGGGAATGTTGTGGCTTCGGCATCAGCGGAGCATCAGCACTTTGCCAGCCCAAAGCCCGGTTGGGCGGAACAGGATCCGCGGGACTGGTGGCAGGCTTGCGGCGTGGCGGTGCGGAAGGCGCTCGCAACGTCGGGCGTGCGCGCGGAGGATATTGCGTGCGTCGGATTCTCGGGGCAGATGCACGGCGCGGTTTTGCTCGATGCTTCGGATGAAGTAGTGCGGCCCGCGCTGATCTGGTGCGATCAGAGGAGCGAGGCGCAGAGCTTGGAACTGGAGAACCTTTTCGGGCGCGATGCGCTGATCCGGCTCACCTGTAATCCTCCGCTGACAAATTTCACGCTGACCAAGTTTCTGTGGGTGCGAGAGAACGAGCCTGAGGCGTGGGCGCGGGTGGCGCATGTCATGCTGCCCAAAGATTACGTGCGGTTTCGCCTCACTGGGGAACGCGCCATCGACATGGCGGACGCATCGGGCACGCTGCTGCTCGATGTAGCGAACCGGCGATGGTCGAAGGAAGTGCTGGCCAAGACGGGAATCGATCAGAAACTGCTTCCGGCATTGTTTGAATCGCCGGAGGTGTGCGGCAAAGTCTCGGCGGCGGGCGCAGAAGCAACCGGACTTGCGCGCAGGAACTCCGGTGGTCGCGGGCGCGGGGGATCAGGCTGCCGGCGCCGTGGGTATGGGCATCGCGCGTGTCGGCGCGGTGAGCGCCACGATTGGAACTTCGGGCGTGGTGTTTGCTTCGACCGATCGTCCGGCGATGGATCCTGCGGGACGGTTGCATACGTTCTGTCATGCGATTCCTGGACGTTGGCACGTGATGGGCGTGACGCAGGCGGCGGGACTGTCTCTGCGCTGGTATCGCGACAATTTCGGAGCGGCGTCGCCGGGAGTGCAGAAGAAGGACGGGCGAGATCCGTACGATGTGTTTGCCGAGGAAGCGGCCGCGGCGCCTGCGGGATCGGAGGGCGCATTATGGGCGCCTTATCTGATGGGCGAGCGCACGCCGCATCTGGATCCGAATGCGCGGGCAGCGTTGGTGGGCCTGACGGCTTCGCACACCCGGGCGCATGTCATTCGCGCCATTCTGGAAGGCGTGGCTTTCAGCCTGAAAGATACGTTCACGATCTTCGATGAGATGAAGATTCCCGTGACGTCGATTCGGCTGGGCGGAGGTGGGGCGCGCTCTCCGTTGTGGCGGCAGATTCAGGCGGATGTGTATGGGCGCGAGGTGGAGATCGTCGCTGCAGAAGAAGGCGCGGCGTATGGGGCGGCGATTCTGGCGGGCACGGGCGCGGGGGCGTGGTCGTCGGTCGAGCAAGCGTGCGATGCGATTGTCCGTGTGGCGAAGACGGATTGCGCCGAACCAGAAGGATTCCGCAACGATGCAGAATGCGTACGGGAGTTATCGGAAAATTTATCCTGCTCTGCGTAAGTCTGGCTAGAAGCCTCGCGTTTGGAGGCTGACTCTGACGGTCTCTACACCCGTGAGTGTCATAACGAACGATAGCGGGAGCAAGACGCGATCACAAGTTGCCAGGGTGACCGTTCCGCACGATCAACTTCAGGTCAACACCGGACGATGGAACTAGGAACGGTGCGGCACTTCGCGTACGCCGGAAGATGCC
>CAVUOS010000006.1:0-45583 GCA_963743105.1 Terriglobia bacterium | reverse complement strand
GCCGGTCTCCGGACGGGATGCGGTGTACGCTCCCAAGTTATCGACGTGCTCGAAGCACAGATAAAAAGGAGACCGGCAATGAAGAAGGGTAGCACCGTAGCGGCAAAGGCGAGCAAGAAAATCTCTCAGCAGAAGGCAACCGTTGGATTGGATCTGGGAGATCGCAACAGCTGGTACCAATTACCAACGTTGGTATTGCGTCGAGAAGAAGCTGTATATCTTTTTGTCGGATTGGCACGTCGGACCTCCGAAGCCCGCCAATGTGGATCGTGTTGTTCGCTCCTTCCGACTCCTCAACAGAACAGCAGACTGTCGTAACCAGGCCATTACCTCAAAACCCCCGGGGATTCCGAAAACCTCTCTGCCGAGCGCTGTCAGAGCCGATTGGTTTTGCAGCGTCGAAGTCTGGGGTTCGCGCCTTCCAGAACCACTTGTTTCTGGAAGGCAGCAACGAATTGGGTCGGTGGCGCGGATGTAATAGAGCACCGATTTCTGGCAAGCGCCACGGATGTAACAGCGGATGATCACCGACGTACAATCTATTAATGATTTGCGAGAAGGTTAAGAACGAGATCGACAGCGCCCGTAGATTCGGGAGCAACTGGAGGACATTGTCGTCAGCAAGAATCAATTTCCTACAGGCGATCGAAACGTCTTGCTCATTGCGTACTGGGCTCTGATGTTCGACTACCACAAGGGGATACTGAGCCTCTTACAGTCCGAGTTTTTCGGCGCGGCATTCTCTCTGGTGCGGCCGGTCGTCGAAGCTGTGGTGCGCGCTCACGTTGCCTTGATGGGCTCGGAAGACGACTTGGCCAGATTTCAGAAAGACGAGTACAAAGTCAAATTCAAAGAAATCGGCGCGAAGATTGACGCGGCGTTTGGCTTGGAAGGACTGATGGAGAAATTCCTGAATGACGTGACGCGCTCAGCTCTTCATAGTTACACGCACTCGGGACTTTTCCAACTCGGAAGGCGTTTCGATGGGGATGACATCAAGCCAAACTACTCCGATGCTGAAATCTTTGAGGTAATCCGTGTAACGACCAGCGCCATCTTCATGGTCACGAGTCTAGTCACCAAGCATTTCGGTTTCGAAGATGATCGGAAGAGGATATCCCAGATGTACTGCGAATGGGGTAAGCATTCCTGATGCACTCACGGCCCTCGCTTATGAGACAACCAGTTTTTCCAGAAACAAGTCCTTCTGGAAAGCGTTGAACGCGCACTTTCGACACCGCGGAATCAGTAAGTTCAAGAACCGGCGGCGGGGGGACGTTTCTGGAGGTCCTAGGGGTCTTGATCGCCAGGCGCAGGAGCCTAATCTCGCCCCGCATGAGAGAATTACTATCCTCATCTCTTAGCCTAGCTCCATCAAGAAATGGCGTATTGTCGTGCCACACACTACTTGTCAGTTTGGGCGGATCTGCCCGTACCACAACCCCGTCATTCGTTACCATTCTGGTCGTCCGTAGTTTCAACGAAGGGAGTTGCCAATGAAAGTTGCAGTTGCATCTTGTTTGTCCTTTCTGATCGTCGTTTCAGTTTCGATGACATCCTCAATTTCTGTGCTGGGACAAGAGACTTCGGCGAGCGGCATCGACCAACTGAAAGCGCAAATGAATTCCCAGCAGACACTGATCGAGAAGCAGCAAGCGCGTATCGACGCGCTCGAATCCGCGTTGGCGGAACAACACAGAATCCTGGTCAACGTCATCCAAGCTAAGGCACAGGGAGCCGTGCCGGTACGGGCTGTGGTAAGCTCCGAAACTGACCTGAGATCCGAAAACCAAGCTGTAGGGACGGAGGACAGCCTGGTGCCGCAGCAAGAACAGCAACCACTGTCGCCAGAAGCTCAAAAGGTGCAAGACGAGCTACAGAGAGGACCGGAAATCGCCGATCTGACGCCGGATACGCCTGCTCTAAACCTCGGACCCGCGAAGATCCGCCTTATCGGCTACACGGCCTTCACGGGTTTGTATAGGACGACCAACTCGGGGGGGAATGTCGGAACTAGCTTCGCGAGCTTACCCTTCGACAATACCGTGCCTGGCAACACCAGCGAATTCCGGCTTTCGGCCCAAAGTACCCGGCTGGCCCTGCGAGCCGATGCGGACCTGAAGTCGAGCAAGGCTGCCGGATATTTCGAAATGGACTTTGGCGGAGCAGTGCCGGGCAATGTAGCGGTCACCAGCAGCAGTTACGGCTTCCGCATAAGGCAAGCCTGGTTCAACTACTCGAAAGGTAAGTGGGAGCTTACAGGTGGGCAGCTGTTCTCCCTCATGACGCCGATGAAGAAAGACATTCTGCCGTGGCCAGGTGACGTATCGATAACTCAGGTAATCGATCAGAACTACGTCGCCGGCCTGGTGTGGGGCCGCTACCCTCAACTCCGTGTGGTTTATCGGTATTCGGACGCAGCGTCGTTTGGATTCTCCCTAGAAAATCCCGAGCAGCAGGTCGGCAGCGGTGTGGTGTTTCCAACCCTGCTTGCGCCGACTCTCGAAACGCAATACAACGTGGGAACGAACGAGTTGGGAGTTCCCAACGCGGCTCCCGATTTCGTCATTAAGGCGTCGTTTGACGGCAAGCTCGGCGGCCATGCTGCTCACCTTGATTTGGGAGGCGTAATGCGCGTGTTTCGCAACTACACTCCATATCAGGGGAACGGCGTCTCCGGCCACAACTACGCGTTCGGCGGCGGCGGCAACGTCAATGCGACGTTTGAAGTTGCGACAGGGTACCGCCTGGTGGCCAATGCTTTTGCCGGTAGCGGTGCAGGACGCTACATCGGTGGCTTAGTCCCGGATGTAATTGTGCGTGCCAACGGCAACATCTCGCCGATCAAGGCCTACTCATGGGTGAGCGGATTCGAGGCTGCACCCAATAAGCTGACCGGACTCTACGTCTACTACAGTGGCGTTTACGGGAAGAAGAATGCGACGCTCGATACAGATGGCACTTTTATCGGTTGGGGCTATCCGGGGGCGTCAAACGTGGCGGATCGATACATTCAGGAAGTCACCGCGGGGTTCTCTCGTACTTTCTGGAGGCACGAAAACCTGGGGTCGGTTCAGTTGGGTATCCAGTACGCCTACTTGTTTCTGCATCCGTGGGTCGCCGGAACTGGCCCGAGCGCAGCTAATTCCAGCATGGTCCTCGGTCAGGTGCGCTACAACTTACCGTAGAGCGAAGCATCGACTTCGCGAGAGGAAAAGGACTAGAGCCAAAGCGCTTCTAGTCGAGGACATGGATTATTGTTGCGAGGATCCCGGTCCGGGCATTTTGAGTGTAATGAGGAGTAGAGTCGAGAACAGGCGCAGTAACTGTAGTCTCCCGGTGGATATTCGACGTGGCTTTCGCCGCGCCACCTCAGTCCGGTTTGGCCTGGTCCTGTTTCCTGTTCCCGCTCATCGAACCGGACTGGCAGATTTCCCGCATCCGGCTCTCGGAAAAGACTCACGCGTTCGCCCACGGATGGTTCGCGGTCCGGTGTGGTAACTGGACCAAGCCATACACTGAGTTCAGAGACGCTTCCGGAAAGCGTTGGTATGCCGGCCGCGGCTCTTTGTGTTTGTCGCATAACCACCGACGCAGCCTTCTGTGAGCGTGCATATCGACCGCACTGTAGGCTTTGCTGACTGGCCCCAGACAGAAGTAGTTGGCCCAGCCGATCATCATCCGATTGAGCCGGTCCACAACTGTCTTCGAATCCTGCCAGACTTTGTCACGCCCGGTCTCGTCGCTGATCGCTCGACAGATGCGTTGCACTCGTTTCTTCGAAGGCGTCGTGCCTAGGTAGACTCGGCCCCTCCTCATCGAGTAACACCGCCCGAACGTGTATCCCAGAAAGTCAAACTTTTCTTCCGGCAGATAACAGATCCGCGTCTTCTTCTCGTTCACCGTCAGTTTCAGCTTCGACATCATCCTCCGCATCTCGGCCAGAGCTTGCTCCGCTCCAACTCGACAGCAGATGACGAGATCATCGGCATAGTTCACGATGTACGCTTTCCAACGCTCCTCGTGCCCGAGTTTCTTCCACCCCAGCACGAACCGTCGCATGTACAGATTGCTGAACAAAGGACTGATCGGAGACCCTTGGGGAGTACCTCGACCTTCGTCCCGATTGCGCGTGCTCCGACGTTTGTTCCCACGCTCGTTGGTTTCCTCGACCGGTGCTTCCAGCCACATCTTGATCAGATGCAACATCGCTCCGTCGACAACCCTTCGAGCCACCGACCTCATAAGCTCGGCATGGGGAACACTATCAAAGTAGCTGCTGAGATCCGCATCAACGATCTGGCCATGTCCCGTGTTGATCAGCTTGTGGACGTGCTGTACTGCGTCCAGTGCGCTGCGGTCCGCCCGATAAGCATATTGCTCCTTCAGCAGGTCGGCCTCGAAGATTGGTTCGAGTACCAGCATGGCCGAAGTTTGCGCAACCCGATCCCGGATTGTCGGTATGCCTAACGGTCTCTGCTTCCCATCCGGCTTGGGTATGTAAACCCGCCGCACAGGTTGTGGTTGATAGGTTCGACTTTTCAGCTCTTGCATCAGTTCGTCCAACCACCGTTCCCTGCCGTACGCTTCGATGTTCTCGAATGTCTGGTTGTCCACTCCTGCTGCCCCGCCGTTGGCTTGGCAGCGTTCGTAGGCATAGGCCAGAACGTCTTTCCGATACACCTTGTCGTACAGCGCATGGAAACGAAAGTTGGGCGATTCCTTCGCTTTTGCGTGCAACGCCGTCTGCAGCCTCTGAACACTGAATGGAGTTGTTAGGCTCATCACCAATCCCTCGGTCCTTTGTCGCTTCTTGCGTTCGTCTTTAACTGAGGCCCCTTCCCTCCACCGGCATTGCCCGGCTTCAACGGTACTGCGAGCCTCTCCGTCACCCCATACGGCCCGGCCTGTCTCTCGCGAGTTGCCAGTTGATCGATACCACGATCACCGCTGGGGCTTCCCGTGTTGCCTCTGGTCTCCTATGCGTACATGCCATCGCCATTACCCCGGCAGGTTCCATGGAGCTTATTCGCTCGTCGATCTCCATCGCCAGCGGCCTTCCCCGTGAAACAGTAAGGTCGGCTCCTGCAATCACTTTTTCGGGGCCTGCTCAGCGTTCACTCGCGTTACGGCCTGCACGCTCGCGGAGTCGCCTAGCGACCCTTTACACCGAAAGCTCCGACAGCTCCGTTGCCTCGGCTGCCGCTTCGATTGCTACCGGGTGGAGCGAACCAGTTCCCGGGCGGGAGTTGCACCCGCTGAAGTCCAGCGCCTTTCACGGCGCACTGTTTCAACAGTTGGCACAAACATCAACGAAGAGCCGAACACCGTTAACCCAGCTTTGAAACGATTTCTGCTCGCTTGCGCGCACGACGGATAACAAACCCAGTGACGAATGCCAGCAGCAGTGCTCCAAAAACAAAGTAGCGCGAGCACTCCATGGAGAACGCGCCATCCGAAGACCCCAACCATTCCGGCAAACACGGAGCTAACAGCCGTTGCGAAGAGATTCGGCCACACGTGGGCAAACGTGCTTTTGTGTTTTAGGGCCGAAATTCAGTTGAGACTGGCTTGCGACTATTCACGATTCCCCAAAAAGCTCCGGGTGAGTGTGGTCTGTCATCTCAAACCGAATAGCCTAAGCGGGGGGAAACCATATAACAATGCCCAAACGTGAGTGTCAAGAAAAAAAGCCTGAAAACCCTCTAACGACGGGCATTCCGGCCGATCTGGCCAAAGATGGTTGTTGGAATCCGATGGAGTGAGAGGTGCAGGTTCTATAAAGGACGCCGGGTGCCCCGAGTTTTCGGGCGTCAGTTTCCACCAATCTCTACGTTCCACTCAGGCCAACACCGGGCTGAGGGGCCACCCTTTATGCAGACCTGCGTAAACTTTGAATCCTGCGCAGCTCTGGGATCAGGTCTCTGCCAACATTGCTCTTATTTACGTAGCCACTGACGCCAGCTGCTAATGCGGCCCATTGAAATCCCCGAGAATCATGCTGGCTGACGATGAGAACATGAACGGAGGGAAATTCCGTCTTGATAATCTCAGCTACTTCCAAGCCATTCATGGTCGGCATGGTGATGTCGAGGAGTACGACATCAAGCTCATGTTCTCGTATTTTGCGGACGGCATCAGCCCCATCCACCGCTTCGCTAGCTACTTCGATGTCAGCTTGTGAACGGAGGATTTGGCAGATACTGCGCCGGACGCTCTCGTTGTCATCTACCACGAGCACACGAAGTGTGCCTCCAGCCATAGCATCTCCGGAAGGGACTTGCTTTTGCACCACGGCAATGATCCGAGCGGAATTCGAAGTACAGTACGCCTCTCGTCGGGTTACCGTATATAAGGTGAACCCGGTATTCCAAAGGTCACCAAGGCCATGATTTCAGGAGGGGTTGATTAGATAACCGTGTCGGCTCCAGAACGCCGAGTACGCTGAAATGTAGGGACAGAAATGCAGGGACAGACGGAACGTTCACCATACTTATTGACTCGACGGAGAAAACGGTGAACGTCCCGTCTGTCCCCAGTTTTTCTGATCTCTTAGCCGGATCCAGTGATGAAGGTTCGGAGGATTGCTTCGCCGCAAGCAGCTACGGGGAGAGAGCATCGAATACCCACTCTTTGCAAAGAACGCAAAGGATGGCCACCCACGTTTTGGAAACACCTGCGACGGCACGGGATGAGTGTAGCTGATAGGGATCCTTCGACTGCGTAAACCGAATCGCCTTCGCGATTCGGTTTACTTCGCTCAGGATGACAACTGGCTGGCTGGTGGCCCACTCAAGCCCGATTTTGGCTTGAGTGGGTACGTAGGGCAAGATCCCTCCCCTTACCCACACAACGAACGTCGCCTTGTGTGGGCTACCCCCCATCGTTACAGCCGGGTGCCCGGTCCTTCGCGCTGTCTGCGAAGAGCGGGAATGATTAATACTTGCATCAGAAGGGGGGCAGGACTTGCGCTGACCCACCGTCACCCGCCCTTGCAAAATGGGCACGGGTGGGCCATCCGTCGTGTCGTCCTTCTCCCTCCATTTCCGATGTCTTCATTAGGAGACAGAACTTTTACTTTCCTGATTGCGGTTTTCTGGCTGGTTCTCATTAAAATAAATCGCGCGTACACACAACGTGTGCAGTTGGAGGGGTTCTATGCGGAAGTTTGGGGCATTTCCGATCGTCGTCAATTACAACCTTCATACGCAATTGCGTTTCAACCGCAAGGAAGACGATTTGTATCGGGCGGGACGACGGCAGGAGGAAAAACAGCTTTACATGAAGGCCAGCACGACCTCTGACGCAACGCTGGAAAACAATCTTTACAAGCAAGAGATCGATCAGTAGGAATCGACTGTCTACCGATGCCTTCAAACGATCGAAGGCAATGCGGTAGGGCGAATGGTTCTTGGCCTGATTAACAAGCAGACGACGGTCTGGATCAATCCAGAAACGGATGATATGAAGAAATGCAGCTGCGCGCAGACTAATCCCCTGAATTATGAGATACAAACGGGGAGCGTGGCCCGCGGCGTTGGTTTTGGTGATACCGTGATTCAATTCCAGCCCGAATTAGGCGACGATACGCTGTTTCATGAACTGGTACACGCCTACCGGTACTCCTACAAGAAGTTCAGTCCGATCTGCATCGAAGTCCCCAACCCCGGCCCAAAGGGATCGAGTTGCGGGAGCAGCGAGGAGTTTCTCGCGCACCAGATGGAGAATATCTACATGTCTCAGGCGAACCGGCCCCTGACGCTGGATTATTACGACGCGTCGCCTACCCGCAAAGACGAGATATACGATTTTCTGGTGAATCACCTCGACCGGCTGGAGGCCCTCAAGTACTTTTTGCGGCACGAATACCTGGCGATGCTCGCCGCCCATAGCCTTAGTGCTGACTACAATCCTTTCCGCGACTATGGGATGCTGGAGGCGAAATATCTGAAGGACAGTTCGCTGTCTACACTGCCCGAATTGGGCACTGTGCTGCAGCATTGAGAAAGATTTCGACCACAAGTTCTATGTAACCCTGGACGCCTTCGGCGGGTGCCCCACTCAAGCCCTCTTTTGGCTTGAGTGGGGCAGTTCCACGCCTGGACAGAGCCTTCCTGCCGCTCGCTTGCGCTTGCGTGCGGTCCATTCGGACTCGATTTCAACTCGTCTCTCGGCGCCCCTTGCGTGATGAAGAAAGCTGCTCCACGGCCGGTCTTCGGGGCGCTCGCACAATCCCCGCTTCACCGGATTGCAGTGAATGTGGTGGAGGTTTTCTGCAAACCGGCGCACGCGGTCGTTGACGTTACTTTAGTCACGTCCGAGGTCTCCAAACTGCTTGATCGGGCTTGTCGTTCGGGAGGATTATGCAATTAACTTCTTCCAGCGCAATCGGAGTTCTGACTATGCTGTTGAATTCCTCGTCTTTCGGTGTCTGCTCGCCGCTACGCACAAGCAAACTTGATGGCCCAAGAGTTGAGACACGCTTCCAAGCAATGCAAAACAGCCGCGTGAAGTTCCGAAGGGAGCGCGACGGGACCATCATCGCGTTCGAACAATGCGGATGCGAAGCCGAAGTGAACACATTCAGACCTTGTCGTATGCATCAAGGAGACGCGCACCAAGCGGCGAGACTTAGAGCTGAGGCTCGATATCACAGCATTCAGAAATGCTGCCAGCAGCTGCAAAGCTCTCAATTGGCAGGCCGGGTAGATATCCCGCATTAGACGCGGGCAGGCTGCGTCCGTCCCTACGCGAACGAAAATCCCCAGTCAACCAAAATCGGGCTTGAGTGGGCCACTCGTTCACCCCGTCCTCGGTTGTGGTGATTCACAAAGGCGAAGGACGCGGCGTCAGTTCACTTCGAGGCGCAACCTGAGCTCGCGGGCAAGAGTATCGATGGTACGTATCTTCTCGGCGGCAGGACTCGGAACATCGGGTACCGCCATCGCTAGCTCGCAGGAAAGCATCATCACCGTCAGAGTCTCGCGCATCTCGCTCTGCATCTGCTCGGCCACCGCGCGGCGTGCGGCCGACTCCTCGCGTTTACGGCGATGCAGGGCCGAGCGCACCTCGCGCAACAGCCGCTCCATTCCTGTCAGGGCGAAGTTTACGTAGACCGGAAACGCAGTGCCGAAATGCTCGAGCACCTGATCGCTTTCCTCCGGCTCCGTTTCCAAGAGGAATTGATCGATCACTGCGGCCGAGTAGGTTTGCTCCCGCAGGCGAGTGGCCGCCTCCTGCAGGTTTTGAGCCCAGTGGGTTTCCTGGCTCGTCGCAGCGAGCAATGCGGCCGCGAATTCCGGCCCCTTCGATTGTGGCGTAATGAGTAGAATCATGACCATTTCCATTGCACGCATCGCACCACGTCGCCTGTGCTGAAAATAAAGGGATTAGTTGTGCAGTGGGTGCGCGGTTTCCCGTTGCGGTACAACTTGCATCACTCCGAGTTCACAAACGGTGCGTGTTCAGTATTCTTGCGTGGCATAGTCCTTCAGCTTGCGATAGAGCGTCGTCTTGCCGATTCCTAACAATCGGGCAGCCTGCAACTTGTCTCCATTGAGTTCCATGATGGCGCGCAAGATGGTCTGCTTCTCCAGTTCGGCGATAGGAACGATCTTCGAGTGTCCGTTACCGTTCCCGTTGCCGTTGGACGACTGTGGCACCGGCAGGTTGGCAATTTCCCGGGGCAGGTCCATGGTATGAATAGTCGGACCGCTGGTGAACGCATATGTGCGCTCCAGGCAATTCTCCAGTTCGCGCACATTGCCCGGCCAGTCGTATGCCAGCATGGCCTTCAGTGCATCATCGCTGAGAATCTTCTCCTGACCGGAGGTACGTGTCATGCGCTCGAGGAAATGACCAATCAAAAGAGGGATGTCTTGTCTGCGCTCGCGCAAGGCGGGGATGCGCAGGCTCAGCACATTCAGGCGGAAATAGAGATCGCGGCGGAAGCTACCCTGCATAACGGCCTGTTCCAGATCGCGATTGGTTGCGGCCAGGATCCGCACATTGATGGGCACTCGCCGCGTGCTGCCCACCGGGCGTATTTCCTTTTCCTGAAGAGCACGCAGCATCTTAGCTTGCAGATCCACCGGAAGCTCACCGACTTCGTCGAGAAAGATGGTTCCGCCTTCAGCCATCGCCATCAACCCGTCCTTTGACTGATTGGCCCCGGTGAAAGCTCCCTTCACGTAGCCAAACAGCTCACTTTCGATCAGTGTTGGCACCAGCGAACCGCAATCCACCGGGATGAATGGCTTGTCGCGGAATGGCCCCGAGTAATGTATCGATCGCGCCACCATCTCCTTCCCAGTGCCGCTCTCGCCGAGGATCAATACGGGATGCACGCTATTCGCGGCCTTGGCGATAATGCGATACAGCTTCTCCATCTCTGGCGCGCGGCCTACGATCCCCCCGAATCCCTGTTTCGACTTCACCTTCTCTCGCAGCAGGCGATTTTCCGACTTGAGTTTCAGATGGCTGGCGACGCGCTCCAGCAACAGTTTGAGTTCATCGACACTGAAGGGCTTGGTCACGTAGTCATACGCGCCGTTCTTCATGGCCTGCACGGCAGACTGTACGGTCCCATAGCCCGTCACCACGATCACCACGGCCTCGGGGCGGCGCTCCTTGATGCGCCGCAGCACCTCGAGGCCGCCAGCACCCGGCAGACGCAAGTCCAACAGAACCGCATCAAACGCCTGCAAGTCGAGCAGGCGATGTGCCTGCTCGGTCGAATCGGCGACTTGGGCAAAAAAGCCAAGCGAATGCGCAACTTCGCGACACGCTTCGCGCACCGAGCGTTCGTCGTCGACGATCAGGAGGTTCAGAAAGTTGGCTGGTTCCATCTGTGGTGTGGCGGCAATCGGGCTCACTGCTGCTGACGTCATGGTGTTGTTTCCTCGGATTGAAATGAAAGTACTGCCCCGTTATGTATGGGATGAAAATCTGTGTCGGGAGCGGAGTCGGGAACCGATTCGGGAACGATGGGAAGCAGAATGTTGATCCGCGTGCCGTGGTGTACTTCGCTCTCGACGTGAATCAGGCCCCCACTGGAACTCACGATGTCGTGCACTGTCGCCAGTCCAATGCCCGTCCCTTTGCCCACCTTGGTCGTGAAGAATGGCTCGAACAGATGCGCGCGGACCGACTGATCCATTCCTATGCCGTTATCTTCGACGGCGAAGAGCGCGCAAGGCAGGCTCGTCTTTTCGGCGCTGCCCTCTCCGTTGGCGGAGAGAATCTGCATCGTGCAGTTGCCGGTCTCAACCGAGATATCTCCCCCCTCCGGCAGTGCGTCTCGGGCATTGAGCACGAGATTGAGAAGAATCTGCTGCGCCTGCACCGGATCCATCTTGACCAGGCCTAAATCGGGATCGAGACGAAGCTTCAGCTCGACGTTTTCTCCGATCAGGCGGACGAGCAGGTTACGCATGCCTTCGGCAACCTCGTTCAACGAAACCGGTCGCGGTATCGCTTTGTTCGAGCGGATCACGCTCAACAGTTGCCGAACCAGGCCGCTCGCCTGCAGTCCTGCGTTGCGGATTTCCTCGGCATACTTCCGGGCCCGGTCGTCGGGACCAACCACCGACATCAGCAGATCGCAGTACAGTAAAACTCCGGTCAACAGATTGTTGAAATCATGCGCGACTCCTCCGGCAAGCCGGCCGACTGTTTCTAACCGTTCCGTCTGCTGCAACCGCTGCCGTGCCAAGGCTATGCCGGATAGGTCCTCAATCATCACAACTGCGCGCTCTGTTCCGGCACCCTCTCCATGAACGGCCCATACCGTCCAACGCAGTGACTTGTTTTCCGCGCCCCACGTCGTGCACTCCAATTGGAAGCTCTCTCGCCTTCCCTGAAACAGCTCTGAGACAAGGCGCCGGCTCTCCTTGCCGTCGTGAATCAACTCGGGGAGAGCGCATGGAATCTGATTCGACGACAGGCCGAGCAACTCGTCGAATGTCGGATTTGTGGACGTTATGTTACCTGGGCTCTGGCACAAGGCAAGCCCGACCGGCGCGTGCTTCAGGATCGATGAAAGGTGGTTTCTTTCCGACGATTGCAATATTTCCGCTACGGCACTCATAATCACTACTCTGCGCGGGAACTGTTCCGAAAGGAACCATTAGCTCCGCGTGCCCGATACTTCGGTTTTCCCGAAACCGGAATCCGAAGCCCTTCCGCCTCGCTCCCATTTCGGCCCACTATAGGGAGAGTGCCCCCCGTGTGCGAAAGGGCAGATGTCACTAAAACGGGAAATATTTCTGTGGAAAACTTTTTGCCGAAGTAAACAAAGGACTTATTGGGCAGTTTTTGCCAAGGTGGGATGCAGAAAAAATTGGTTCCTTCAGGCGGAAGGTCAAGCGCCGGCCCTTTTCCAGTCGAATTGTCGTCGAATCAGCATCGCTGGAGTGTCGCTGGCGCGCGAAAAGGCTGGCGGTTTCTATGGGCACAGCCGACCCATCGACCTGCACAGAATCGAGCGAGAGGCGAACGTAGTCACGGTCGGGTCTGACCTTGGACGTACGCGCCGACTCGACCCGGCCGGAGACGATTGCGTCGCGCGGAATCAGCGTGTTCCCGTCAACCGCCACGGGCTCATCCAGAATTGCCTCGAAAGATGTCCTTCGATCCATTTTCAGCAACCAGTGGAACTCTCAGCCGGACGGTGAGAAGTGCTCCGGCAGGAAGAACCGCCGAGTTCTGAAACGGAGGGCTCCGTCCCCGCAACGTCGTCCCGGGAGGAGCCCTGAGGACTGGCATCTGTGGCGCTGGTTCCCTGACTCTGAAAAGGTGTTGCGCTGGTCTGGGTGACGCCTTCGCTTGGCACGTTCGGGGTTGGACGAGAGCACCCGAAGCTAAACAGGAGTGTGAGCAGGATCGTCGAGACCAAGGCGCGAGCTAACCCGCTCATCTGAGTCATATTCAGACGTACTTGTACGCATAGACGTGGCAACCCGAATACCAGATACCCTGCCATCAAATCAGAGGACTTGGCGATGGCACTTTCGTGGGGATATGTACATTTTTCGCAAACCACTTCTTTTTCGCCGGAAAACCGATTGCTGGCCAGATAAAAAAGCGGGGGAAGCAATCCCCCCGCTCACAACGTTTTCGTCGTGCCTTACGATTACGGCTTCTTCACCGGTTTCTTGGGCGCGCTCTTGGTGGCCGGCTTTTTGACCTGACCTCCGCGGCCGCCGATCAGCGTCAGAGCATCGGCAGCGTTGAACGGGAACTGGCGAACCGAGGTCTCGGTCGTGCCGCCCGCGTTCAGTGTTACGTCGACGCGGCGATTACTTGCCATGCGGATGACATCGATTCGTGCCACCGCCCGCCTTTTCTCTTCGGTCGTCAGTTCCGTGTTCTGAATCACCGATTCTTTTACCTGGTCAGTCGTGAGATTGCGCTCCGCACCGAAAGCCTTGGTGTCAATCGCAGACTCAGGGACGCCTTGCTCGACCAGGTAACTCTTCACCCGGGCCACACGGCGCTCCGTGAGAACCTGGTTGAAGGCAGCGCTTCCGCGATGGTCGGCGTGACCTTCCAGCGTCAGATGTGCGTCGGCTTTGACTTCACGGTACTTCTTGAAGTCCGTCGCCAGCCCCATCAGCGTTTGCTGCTGACTCGGCAGCAGTCCGCCGGTTGGATCTTTCGCCGTAGGCTGACGCTGTCGGGAAGTAAACGCTGTGCAGCGCCAGACGGGCTTCAAGCGCCTTGTCGACCGGTGGCGGTGGAGGATTCTGAATCGTCACCTGCGTCGTAGCCTGCGCGTTCAATCCACGCGAGTCGGTGCAGGTTGCGGTAATCGTCACTGGACCTGCGGGCAGTCCCGACGTATTCAGAGTTGCAGAATTGCCACTGCCGGAAAGCGTTCCGAGGGTGGAAGTCCAGTTGGCAACTGATACCGGAACTCCGTCGGGGCTCGTGCAGTTGGCCGAAACGTTGACTGCTCCGCCTGGGGTCAGTTCGGTCGGATTTGCCGAGAGACTCATGGTCGGCGGATTCTTCGGCGGAAGCGGCTTGATGGTGTAGTTCGCCGAGCAACTCGCCTCGTTCGCCTTCCTGGCCTTGGGATCGGTCACATGCGCGGTGATGGTGTAGGCGCCCGGCGCGGCATCGTTGGTATCGATGCTGGCCGTCGTGTCTTTGCCGGTCACCTTGCCGCCATTGCCGCTCCAGCTGTAGGTGACAGTGTGCTTGGGATTGAAATTGCTGGCCGTCACCGTAGCCGTAATCGGCTCGCCGACCATCACCTCAGTCGGCTGGACCGAGCAGGCAGCGATCGGGAGCTGGCGCCTCAGCTCCGCCGAAAGCTGAAAACGACACCTGTCCGCAGTCTCATGCCCTCCATCGCGGGACGCCTCAGGTCCGGAAACTCTGGCCCGGCTAAATCGGGAAAGTGATGGGCCGCCCACACATAGTCCACCTGGAACAGACGAATCGCGAACACCTTGTTAAAGGGAATATCCATGCCGCCGCCGAGAAGCAGGCCGACACCGTTGGAACGATTGGGAATATCTTTCACCGCCAGGCGGTTGTAGCCCACCAGGCCGTGCATAAAGAAGTTCGCGCCTTCGGTGCGCCACATGAAACGGGGCCCACCAGAGAATGGTGCTGTACGTAGCTGCCGTCATGCCAGTTTGTATCCGAGGTCGCCTTCCATGCCCCAGTGCGGGTCAAAGTTGTAGGTAATAGCGCCACCCAGGCCTAGCGGCATATCCGGAACGATAAATGGAGCTGGGATTGCTGGGATCGCTGTATGGGCAGGAGTTGTGATACCGGGATGAAGCCATTGATATCCAGCGAAAATGTCCCACTTGGGGGTCGACTCACTCTGCGCTGCCGCGGGACCGGCCGTGACTAGCAGAGTCAAACATACAACTGCACACGCTAAAGCAACGCGCCATCCGCGGCTTAAGCTGCTTATTTCCATGATGCCCTCCAGAAATGTGATCCACCGCTGGACGCCACTGCAGCAGACTTCCAGCGGCAAACTTCGGAAGAATTGAGATGTTAACTATTGGGACCCAAGATTTTATCTCACAGGCAACCAAAAGCGAAAGCGCAAGGGCTCCGCCATTGACGAATCAGGCACCATGACGGACACCCTCAATCGCCCGTCCGTGTCCGCTGACAGGACCTTGCCCCAAAGGAACCAGGCCGCGTATCGTTGGAATCTAGCCGGGGCCGCTTGGCCGCCGTAGCTTGCGGAACGATGCAGCGGAGGAATAGGACAACAGCCACGCGAATGAGCCACGAAAAAGTACTGATCGTAGAGGACGAGGAGAACGAGCGTTCCGGGCTGGCCGAACTCGTCACCTCCTGGGGCTTTCGAGTCGAGACAGCGCGCGATGGAGCGGAGGGCCTGGAGAAGGCCACGCAGTGGTCTCCCTCGATCGTAATCACCGATCTGAAGATGCCCCGCATGGGCGGCCTTGAACTGCTGGGGCATCTGGCAGAACAAGCACAGACCATCGCCGTGATCCTTGTGACGGCTCAGGGGACGATCGATAGCGCCGTACAGGCGATGCGCATGGGCGCCTACGACTACATCACCAAGCCCATCGACACCAACCGGCTGCGTACGATTCTTTCCAATGCTGCCGCGCTGCTGGGTACCCGTGCTGAACTTGAAGCGACACGGCGTCGTCTGCGCGATACCGGATCGCTGGGCCGGCTCAGCGGCGCCTCCCGCAAAATGCAGGAGATCTTCCGGCTGATCGAAATGGTTGCGCCCAGCACCGCTTCGGTTCTGATCACCGGAGCGAGCGGAACGGGCAAAGAACTCGTGGCACGAACCATCCATGATCTCAGTCCGCGCAAAGATCGGCCGTTCGTCGCCATCAACTGCGCCGCCATTCCCGAAACCCTAATGGAGAGCGAGATTTTCGGCCACGAAAAAGGCGCATTCACCGGCGCGCTGGAACGGCGGACTGGCTGCTTTGAACTGGCCGAAGGCGGAACGCTCCTGCTCGATGAGATCGGCGAAATGCCGATTGGGACGCAGGCCAAGCTCCTGCGCGTTCTGGAAGACCGCAAGCTGCGCCGCCTGGGAAGCAAGGTCGAGACCGCGGTCGATGTGCGCGTGCTCGCGGCCACCAACAAGATTCCCGATGAGGCGGTGGCACGAGGCGAACTTCGCAGCGATCTTTATTACCGCCTCAACGTGTTCAACATTCACATGCCGCCGCTGCGGGAACACAAGGAAGATATCGCCGGGCTGGTTCAGCTTCTGCTGGCGGAGATGAGCCAAAAGCATGGCCGCAAAGTGACGGCAGTCAGCGAGGCGGTACTCAACCAGTTCAATAACTACGCCTGGCCGGGAAACGTGCGCGAATTGCGCAACACGCTCGAGCGGGCCGTAATTGTCTGCGACACCGGCATGGTGGAGACCAAGCATTTGCCTCCGGGCTTCGGACAGGCCCCGCTACGCACTGCCGCCAACGATCCCGATGCAGTTCGCCTGGGCGTCGGCACAACGGTCGAAGAAGCGGAGAAGATGCTGATCTTGAAAACACTCGAAGCCACCAGCAACAACAAAACGCGGGCCGCGGAGATTCTGGGAATCAGTCTAAAGACTCTTCACAATAAGCTGAAGGAATACGGGAGCGCGGCGGCGGAGCCCGCTCCCGGCAAGGAAGAAGTACCCAGCGGCTGAGCTGGGTCGTGCAGTTCGACAGGGGCTCTGATCTTCTCGAACATGCTGCGACGAAAAACCATCATTGTGTTGGCCATCACCCTGATGGTAACGGTGATGGTGACGGCATTCTCCTATCTCTACCTCTCTCAGATCCTGCGGCTGCGCATCGCCAACGCCAACGAAACGGCCACCAGCCTGACGCATCAATTGGCGTATGCCGCCGGCAACGCCGTCCCCGATTTCGGCAGCACAAACATCGACACCAGTGATCCCGTCGCGCTGAAGCAAGCGCTCACCGAGTACGTCCAGACCGACCCGGATCTCAACAACCTGCTCCAATCCGATCCTGGCGACTGGCGATACATCTACGACGTCGCCATCGTTGACGTCAACGGCAAGGCCCTGCTGCACACCAACGCGAAGCTGCAGGGCAAGGTGATTGAGCCTCGCCCAGATTTCGAGCAGGTGATGCGCGCCAATTTCCGCGAGCAGATTCGCCTGGTCTTCAGTCCAGCGGCCGTCTACGACGTAACCTATCCGCTCCAATTGAATGGCGCGCCTTTCGGGACGATCCGCATCGGAGTGCAAACCATCTTCCTGAAGAGTGAAGTGCAGACCCGGCTGATACGCGTCGCTTTACGTCTCGGGTGCGTTGATCATTCTGTCGTTGCTGCTCGCCGCAGGGATTTCAAACATCGCCCTCGGACCTCTGAAAGAAATCAGCCGCAACCTCGACAGCGTAAGCGCGGGAGAGGCCGATCTGCAGAGCTCGGAATCCGAGCACGACGAATACGGACTGGTCACCCTGAAGATTGCGAACCTGGGACGCCAGATTCGCGACAGCAAAGAAATCTTCTCCGCGCTGAAAGATAACGTGGACCAACTGATGTCGAAGCTGCAGGACGGCTTAATGCTCTTCTCCCGCGATTCACGGGTAGTCCTGGTCAGCGCTCCGGTCGAGTCTTTTCTGGGACGCCCTCGAGGAGAACTGCTGGGACGTAGCCGTGCAAGAGGTATTCGCCCGCGATTCTCTGCTCGGGCGCGGCGCTGCTCGATGCGTTTGAGCGCCGGCGAACGATGTCGCAGCGCGAATTCGAAGTGGCGGGAGGAAAGCGAGTGGAGGTGTCACTCGATTTCGTGCAGGAGAAGAATTCGCAGATCGGCGCGTTGCTCATCATGCGCGACACGGAACCGGTGCGGCGAATCGGCGATGAAATCGAAATGTCGCGGCGCCTCTCGGCCAGCAGTCGCGTCACCCGCGGCGTGGCCCATGAAGTGAAGAATCCGATCAATGCCATCGTGCTCCATCTGCAGCTTCTGCAAAATAAGCTGGCCCAGCAAGAACCCGACACGCGTCGCCACATGGACATCATCGACAGCGAAATCCGCCGCCTGGATCGCGTGGTGCAGACGCTGGTCGACTTCACCCGGCCGCGCGACCTTCATCTTGAGGAAATCGACCTGCGCCGTATGCTCGAAGACGTGGCGCAACTTGCGGCTCCCGATGCCGAGCAGCATGGCGTTACCATTGACCTGCACATGCCTGAGCAGGGACTGCCCGTGAAAGTTGATATCGACCTGATGAAACAGGCAATTCTTAACGTCGTCATCAATGGGGTTCAGGCCATGCCGCAGGGGGGCCTGCTCGCGATTTCGGCGCGTCGCCAGAACGGCATGGCGCTGGCCGAAGTGCAAGACCAGGGCGAGGGCATACCAAAGGAATTGCACGACAAGGTCTTCGAGCTGTATTTCACAACCAAGAAGGAAGGCAGTGGCATCGGGCTGGCGCAGACCTATCAGATTCTCCAGTGGCACTACGGCACCGTGGATTTCGAATCGGCCGAGACCACAGGAACCGTGTTCCGTTTCCAGATACCCATCGCAGCCTCGGCTGCTCAGGCTCCTTCCGAGTATGCTGAGGATGCCGCGACCTCGCAGCGCGGTGGATTAGTGATTACCTGCGTCACTGACGATTGGTAGCCTAGCCTTACTTCAGAGCGTAATATGACTGAAGATTTGCGTTTCACCATCCGGGACCCTGCATGACTCTGGCCGCCGCAATCCTGATTTTCGGAATTTCCTCCCTCCTGTCGGCTGATCCCGTGCCGGCTGCGTTCACGCCGCAGTCGCAATCGTCCGCGCCCGCGCCCGGATCGCAGGAGCCAACTCCACCGCCTCAAGCGGAGCCGGAAGCAACCAAACCTTCTTCGGCCCAGCCCCCAGCCACGCAGGCGCCTGCAAGCAACCCCAAGGCAAGCACTGCGAAAAAAACACACCCCAAGAAGAAGGTGGTTCCAGCAGCCGCCTGTGATCCCGCACCGGCGACTTCAACCGCCTCGGGATCGAATACTGCGACGACATCGCAACAGCCCGGTGGCGCGCAAGCATCCTCTACGCCTGAGGCCCCCAAAGACTGTCCACCCCCGAAAGTCATCGTGAAGCAAGGAGGAATCACCGAGCAGAGCATCCAGTTGGCCGGGGGTTCCGTCGGCGGCGACGCAACCCAGAAGAAGGACGCTGCCAATCGAATGCTGGCGGCAACTGAGGACAATCTCAAGAAGATTGCAGGCCGCCAGTTGAGCATCGCTGAGCAGGACTCGGTTTCCCAGATCCGCCAGTTCGTTGACCAATCGAAGTCGGCTCTGGCAGCCGCCAACTTGGAACGCGCTCAGACCTTGGCCTGGAAGGCAAAACTACTCTCCGACGATTTGGTCAATCCCCAGAAATAATCGCGTAGCGACAGCCGCCTCGGCTGTCCGCCCTGCGCACAGTCGAAGAAGTGAGCCGAGCCATCCGTGCTGCCGAACCCGTAAACAGTCCTACTTCCCTTTCGCCCGCGCCGCATTCACCTTCGTCAGCAGATCTTGCGACATGGATTGCATCGGCCCCGGGATCTTCACCGCCTCAGTCAGCACTTCCCTCGCCTCGGTGAGTTTGTTCAGCTTGCCGTAAGCGAAACCCAGCCCATACAAAGCCCGGGCGTATTGCTGATCGTCTTGCCCTTTGGTGAGGGCGGCGGCCGCCTTGAGTTCCGGAATCGCCGGCGTTGTCTTTTCCTGTTTCAGATAAGCCCAGCCAATGGTGTTATGCGCCGCACCCGCGGAAAGCTTGCGCGATTTGTCGGCATCGGGCGCATCCGCCTTCGCAACCTCAATGGCCTTCTGCGCATAGGTGATGGCTTTTGCCGAATTGCCGGAATCCCCGTAATGGCTTGCCAGCAACAGCAACGCCACCATCGAATTGGGATCGTTCGCCAGCATCTTCTCGCCAAACGCGACCAGGCGCGCCTGATCGTTCAACTGTCCCGGACCAAGCGTGTACATGGCGTAGTTCGAAACCTGGTCTCCAAACTTGGAGTCCGGGTACGCGGCGGTGAACTTTTCGATCTCCGCCATGCGGCTCTTCGGATCAGTCTCGGCCGTGATGACATTGAAGCCACCGGTCTCGAGGAAGTCGCAGTTGTTCTGGTTCGCGCTTTTCTCATCCGACACCTTCCGCGCGAAGTCTTCATCGCTCATGCCTTCGGGCTTGGCCTGCTTGGCGATGCTGTGGCAGACTTCTCCGCCCTTGGCGGAATACTCCATGGCTTTGGTGTTGTTCTTAGCCTGTATCGCCGAGCTCGCTTGTGACACGAGAATGTCGAGATTCCGCGGCGAACCGGCGAGCGCCTTGTCGCCATACTCCAGCGCTTTCTGCAAATCGCCGCTGGCCTGGTAGGCCTGCGCAAGCTGCCAATTCCCGTAGGCAACCGCCTGCGGATTGGAAGAAAATTTCTTCACGAAGTCTTCATACATGGCCAGTCTCTTCGAAGCATCCGTCTCATTGTTGATGGCCTGAAGATCGTGATCTTCATCGGTTCCCGCGGCAATCACGATTCGCTCCACCTGGGCTCCTGCCTGGGAAATCGAGAATGCAATTACGAGAAGAACGGCCAGCAGCGGTCCGATGCAGCGCTTCATAGCGAGCCTCCGGTATACGCGAGAGATGGATTAACTTCCGATCAGCAGCGAATCCTAGCGCTGAACGCGCTATACGCAAGAGCCAGCGTCACCGCGGAGACACGGAGGCCGAGAATATTGTTGACCTACATGGAGGCTCGGCACCATCTAGAATTCCTCTGTTGTCCGCCCTCCGTGGTGAATTCCCTCCGCCTCGGCTACAGTAGAACGATGCGTGCGAGTTTCGGCCAGCGTCCCCTGCGATTCGTTTTTGCGGCCAACCTGATTTCCATGGTGGGCAGCGGGATGAACTCCGCCGCTGTCGCCTGGTACATCCTCAAAGCCACGCACTCGGAGATGGCGCTGGGCACGTTCGCCGTCCTGCAGACGCTCCCGGCCATGCTGATGCTTCCCTTCACCGGCGTGGTTATCGACCGCGAGGACCGTCGGCGGCTGGTCATGTGGCTCGACGCGCTCCGCGCGCTCATCATCGTTGCCGTCGCCATCCTCGCGTTCCGTGGGCAGGTTAAGGTCTGGCAGCTTTACCTGATGAACACTCTGGTCGCCGCCGGCTTCTGGATGTTCTGGCCGACGATCACCGCGCTCATTCAGGAACTCACACCCGAGGGTCAGTTCGTGCAGTCCAATACCTTTCTTCTGGCCGGCGTGCAGGGGGGATTCCTGATCGCGGGTGCGATCGTTGGATTCATCTACGACCACATCGGCTTGGGCGGCGTCCTGATTCTCGACGTGTCGACCTATGTGATTTCTTTCCTCTGCTATTTCGCCGTCCGCAAGGGAAAGCACATCGTCATGCGGCCTGAGGAACTCAAAGCCGACCTGGTGGCCGCCGAGACGCAACTCGCCCGCTTTTGGCGTGAGATGAAAGAAGGCCTGCACTTCCTGCGCGATCACCGCGCCGTGGTCATGCTCGGCATCAGCTGGGCGCTGTTCCTGGGTGCCATGATTACGGGCGTAGTGGTAACTCCGTCGCTGAGCGATCGCGTCTTTCATGCCGGCGCGAAGGGTTATGGCTGGCTCAACGCCGGATGGGGCACGGGAGCGTTTGTCAGCGCGCTGTACGCGCCGCAGATCATCGCTCGAATTGGCGGACGGCGCGCGATCGCTTTCTCGATGGCGATACTGTCGGTCTGCGTCGCGTTCGCGCCCATCTCCGGCTTCCTGTTCCTTGCGATTTCGACCTACTTCGTAATGGGCTCAGCTCGCGGGGTCGGCGGCGTCGCCATGAATACGAGCCTGATGGAGATGGTCCCCAAGCACCTGATGGGACGCGTGCAGAACGCCTTCTACTTCACCGGAACATTTCTGCAGCTTGTGCTAGCCGTTTGTGTCGGAACTGTCGCATATAAAGTCAGCCTGGTAGTTGCATTTGCGATCCTGGGGTCGGTTTACGCGATGTCGTTCGTAGCCTCAAGCTGGCCTGTCCGGGACGGAGTCCGCGAAGAGATGGCCGCAGACTAACGAACGCTCGGATTAAAGTTAATTCAAATCTCTGCGTCCTCTGCGGGTGTTCTCGGCGATCTCTGCGGTTAATGCCGAGCGAACCGAGAGCTCGCAGAATCCTGACATTCTCCATGCCTCCGTGGTAAAGAATCGCCTCTGCCTGTTATCCTTTCCATTTCCCAAGGAGAGCTATGTCCGCTGACCTACAAGGCCGGAATGCCGTCGTCTTTGGAGTTGCCAACAAGCGCTCGATCGCATGGTCGATTGCGCAGGGATTGCACGCCGCCGGCATGAAGCTCGCCATCACCTACCAGAACGAGCGCCTCGAGCAGGAAGCGAAGGACCTGATTCTATCGCTCCCCGGTGCCGAAGCCTACATGTGCGATGTCTCCAAAGACGAGGAGATCGCCAAGCTTTTCGCCACGCTGAAAGAGCGCAACGGCAAGCTGCACACGCTGGTGCACTCGGTCGCATACGCCCCCACCGAGGAACTCAAAGGCAATTTCGTCGATACTTCGCGCGAAGGCTTCCGCGTCGCGCTCGACGTGAGCGTCTACTCCCTCATCGTTCTAGCCCGCGCCGCCGCGCCGCTCATGACCGAAGGCGGTTCCATCATCACCATGACCTACTACGCCTCAGAGAAGGTCGTCCCTCGCTACAACGTGATGGCGGTCGCCAAAGCCGGTCTCGAATGTTCTGTGAGATACCTGGCTTATGAACTGGGAAAGGACCGGATTCGCGTGAATGCCATCTCTGCGGGGCCGATTAAAACGCTGGCCGCCCGCGGCATCGCCGGCTTCGGCGACATGCTCCGAGAACACGAAGAGCGCGCCCCTCTAGGCCGCCGCGTAGAAGTCGAAGAGGTGGGATCGACCGGGGTGTTTCTCGCGTCCAACGCCAGCAGCGGCATCACAGGCGAAGTGATCTACGTGGATTGCGGATACAACATCATGGGGTTCTAGCCGTTAGTCGGCCAAATCGAGCCTCTCTAAAAGGGTGCCACTTATGAATTCTTCTTCTCTCCGGTCGATCGGAGTGGTTACGGTTTCCTGTGTTTTTCTGATTCTCACTGCGCAAGCAGAGTCCGCGTCCCGCGCGGCCGCCGTTTTAGACTCCATGCCGCACGCGAAGAGCATCAGCCAGGCTGCAATCTCTCCCGATGGGGCCCAGATCGCTTACATCGTGGGCGGCGAGATCTCCCTGATTCCCGCCAGCGGCGGAACGGTTCGCACGATCTCAGTGGAAGGCAAGCTCGCGGCTCGCGACGTGGCGTGGTCTCCCGATTCCAAACAGATAGTTTTCCTCGCTGACTTACCCGGCGATGTACCTGCCGCACAGCTATGGACCGCGGCTCTGGATGGCAGCGCACCCGTAAGGCGAGCCGACTTGAAAGGCTACGGTGCGGCTCCCAGTTTTTCTCCCGACAATTCGAAGCTCGCCCTGCTCTTTATTGAGGGAATTCCACGAGTCGCGGGGCCACTGCAGCCGATGCTTCCGCTCGCGGGAGTCATCGACGAGCAAATCTACGAGCAGCGCCTGACCACGATCGATATTTCCACCAATACTCTGACCACAATCACTCCGCCCGATATTTACGTCTACGAATACGACTGGACGCCCGACAGTCAGGGCTGGGCCGCCATCGCCGCGCACGGCTCGGGCGACGCCAACTGGTATGTCGCCCATCTCTATCACGTCGACGCTCGATCCCATGACATGCATGAGATCTATGTCCCCAAGCGCCAGATTGCCGAACCGCACGTTTCGCCCGATGGCAAGCAAGTCGCCTTCATCGAAGGCCTGATGAGCGATGAAGGCTCGGTCGGCGGCGAAATCTTCACCGTCCCTCTAACGGGTGGTACGGTCCGCAATCTCACTCCAAAGATTCCAAGTTCTCCATCAGCATTGATCTGGACTTCCCCCGACCGCATCCTTTTCGGCGAAAACGTCGACGGCAAATCTGGATTTGCGAGCGTCGCTGCGTCTGGCGGAGCGGTGCAGAAGATTTGGTCAGGGGAAGAATCTGTAAGCGCACAGCATTCGCTCAAAGGCGCTCTCGCGCGCGACGGATCGGTCTCCGCAGTAATCCGGCAGTCACCCAGCACTCCACCCGAACTTTGGGCTGGTCCGATCGGGAACTGGAAGCAACTGACGACGCTCAACGCCGGAGTGAAGCCCACATGGGGCGAGATGGTGAATTTCCACTGGACAAATGGAAATTTACGGCTGGAAGGCTGGTTGATGCTGCCTGTCAATTACACTCCCGGCCAGAAATATCCGCTCGTCGTCAATGTGCATGGAGGTCCCTCAGCCGCCTGTGGAGCCCGGTGGGATTCGCAAATCATGGGCCCCCAGTCCGCCATGGGCTACTTCGCTTTCTGCCCCAATCCGCGCGGAAGTTACGGACAGGGTGAAGCTTTCACCCAGGGCAACGTCAAGGATTTCGGCGGCGGCGATTTCCGCGACATCATGGCCGGAGTCGATGCGATCTCGAAGCAGTATCCCATCGACTCACGCCGCCTCGGGATCCGCGGCCACAGTTACGGCGGCTATATGACCATGTGGGCCGAAACCCAAACGCACCGCTTTGCGGCTGCGGTGGCCGGTGCCGGAGTTTCCGACATGCTCAGCTACTACGGCGTGAACGAAATCGACGAGTGGATGATTCCCTTCTTCGGCGCGTCTGTGTACGACGATCCCGCGGTCTATGCCAAGAGTGATCCCATGCACTTCGTGAAGAACGTCAAGACCCCGACGCTGATCCTCGTCGGTGATCGCGATGGCGAAGTGCCGGTGGAGCAATCCATCGAGTGGTGGCACGCCTTGAAAGCCCTAAACGTGCCCGTGAAGTTCGTGGTTTATCCCAACGAGGGCCACGTATTCGTAAGGCCCGCCGATTGGCACGATTACTTCCTGCGCTCTCTGGAATGGTTCGACGAATGGTTCGGGAAGGCTTCGACGCAGCCGTAGCCTATCCTCATGTGGGGACGGCTGCTTTCGGCAGTCCGATTTTGGGTAGCGGCGGCGCTTCAGAGCTTGCGGAAAAACTCGTTTTATATGCGGACAACGTACCTCAGCGGCTAAAGCCGGACGGGTCTTGTGGAACTTAGCGGCGCGGCTTGAAGCCGCGCCCTTTCAAAACCCGACACTGCGGGGAAGACCATGTTCATGCCGGTGAATCCTCAGCATTCGTTGTAAGATGATCCTATGGTTGACCGGCGTCTCGCGTTCACGGTTTTCGCGGCAGTGATCTTATTCTCGATGGTGCGCGAGTGGCAAGCGCCCGCCGCGTGCGTACGCTCTTTACTTGTTAGCACAACCGAAATGGCTGCGCGTTAGCGAGCGATTCGAATCCTGCGACTGCTCTCCCCGTCCCGCTCCAGCGAAATTTCCACATCTCGCTCGCGCACGAACCGCGGAAACTTCTCCCCCCACTCGATCAGTAAAATGCTGTTCTCCGCCCGTAGATCGTCCAGCGCGAGCGTATCCAACTCGCGCTGCGTGTCGATACGGTAGAGATCGATGTGAAAGAGATTCGCCCGCGGCCCACGATACTCGTGAATGAGCGTAAACGTCGGGCTGGTGACATCTTCTTCGGAGGCCGCCTCGAATGCCGCTGCAATTCCCTTCACCAGCGTGGTCTTCCCCGCGCCTAAGTCTCCACGCAATAGCGCCAGCCTGGGTGGGGCGAGCAGTTCAGCCAGAGTCCGCCCGAAGGCGATCGTCTCCTCCGCCGAATGTGTGATAACTTCACGCAGCCGCAACTCGTTCGTCTTCCTTCCATCACTCACCAGACCAGTATAGAACCGCGTCCACGGCGGCAGTCCATCGAGTCATCTTGGGCAAGAACGGGTATGCTGCGGGCAAGAAGCAGATTCCTCGCTTCGCTTTGGAATGACAAGAGTCTGGTTTGCGCGTTATGCGAAATGACGAGGGATCAGGCTCCGATACGCGCTGCAGAGGAATACTCCCGCGTGGAAGAGCGCAGGGCCGCGCCGTGCCAGAACGAAGATTGGTTCGCCGGACAGCCGAAGGCGGCTGTCCCCACATCAACCAGCTCAGTACGTGGAGAACGCGCTCGACTTTATTCCCAGCGAACTCCGCTCCACCACGTGATCGAGCGAGGTGCGCAGCCGGCGATGGTCATCGTCCTCAATCGCCACGAAGCGGAACGGCTGCAACACGCTGTCGTCCAGCTTCCGCGTCGGACTGAGGACTTCGGCCATTCCGTGCACCGGGCCAGCCTGCGTCTGGAAGGCAACTTCAACGAAGTCGCCTTCGCCCAGTGATTGCGGCAGGCGCAACAGGCCTCCGGTCACCGAGATGGTTTGGAGTTTGGCTTTCGTACGGCGGCCATCTTCAAGACGAATCGCAGCCAAAACTGAACCTCCTAGCTGGATCCGGGCGGCTCGCCGCGAGGGGTGCGGTTGGGGGAAGTGGGTCATAGGCTTGGTTGCACTATGGCACTAGGCGATATTGCGTAACAGATTACGGAGGCCCCTTGTCCGAATTCCACACGGGAAGCGGGAATTCGGCCGACGAAATGTCCAGCATAGGAAGGACTTAGGCTGTGTTAACTCTCTGGTAAATGTCCTGAAGGACAATAGCCCTGCCGCACCGAATTCCATGAATGGTCTCCTCCGGCAAGGGCTGTTCTGGCAACGCCTTTTTTGTGGGGATGGCCGCCTTCGGCCGTCCGCCGGGCGAAGCCCGGCTATATTTCAGGAGTACACGGATCCGGCCGATTCGACTATCTTGTAAACGATCCCCGGAGGAAGCATGCCGCGATTCTTCCAAATTGTCTTAGTCGCTGCTTTGTCACTCGCCGCTGCCGCATTCGCCCAGACGCCGCAATCTCATCCCCCACTTCGCGTCGCCATCGTCGGCCTGGTCCACGGCCACGTTCACGGATTCCTAAGTTCATACCAGCACCGCCCCGAGATCGAAATCGTCGCCGTAGTGGAGCCCGACTCAAAACTTCGCTCTGCAGCCGCCACCCGCTACAGCTTCCAAGCCGCCCAGATGTTCGCCGACCTCGACGACATGATCGCCAAGGCGCACCCGCAAGCAGTCTTGCTCTATACCAACACCTATGACCATCGCCGCGTGGTCGAAACCTGCGCCCGTCAGGGTGTTCACGTCATGATGGAGAAACCGCTCGCTGTCAGCCTCGAAGACGCACTCGCTATGCAAAAGGCGGCGCACGCCGGCAAGATCCACGTACTTGTGAACTTCGAGACCTCCTGGTACCCCAGCAATCACGCGGCCTACGATCTAGTGCACGACGGAAGTCTGGGTGACGTTCGCAAGGTGGTCGTGCACGACGGCCACAAGGGCCCGAAGGAAATCGGAGTCGAACCGGAGTTCCTCTCCTGGCTCACCGACCCGAAACTCAACGGCGGAGGAGCGCTCTTCGACTTCGGCTGCTACGGCGCCGACCTCATGACCTGGCTGATGGACGGCCAGCGCCCACAGACGATCACTGCAGTTACGCAACAGATTAAGCCGGAAATTTATTCGCAAGTCGACGACGAGGCCACCATCGTCCTGACGTATCCGAAGGCGCAGGCCATCATCCAGGCTTCGTGGAATTGGCCCATCGACCGCAAGGATATGGAGGTGTACGGACAGACGGGACAGGCGATCACGGTAAAGCGAGATAACCTTCGGGTGCAGAGGGCCGGAGAAAATCAGGAGCAGCAGGTCGCCGCCAAACCCATCCCCGCCCCGTACGATGACGAACTATCGTATTTGCGAGCAGTAATTGTTGATGGAGCGAAGGAGGACGCACTGTCGTCATTGGAAACAAATGTCACGGTAACGGAAATTCTCGATGCAGCGCGGCGCTCGGCAGCGGAAGGAAAGATGGTGCGGCTGCCCCCGAGCAAATGAGACTGTCATTCTGAGCACAAAACATTCAGGGGATTTACGACACCGCCCGCGCAGGGCGAATTCCCTGAATCGCTCCGGAGCAAGCAAGAAGGTAGGGATCCTTCGACTTCGTGCGGACCGCGCTTCACGCGTTCCGCACTCCGCTCAGGAGGACAATGCCGGGGCCTGGATGATACCGCAGGCTAATCGTTCCAGCCCACCAACTTGCTTTGCGCGCTCTTCCGCGCGCGTTCGAAAGCATCTGGCAATCCCCGCAGAAGGTCGGTGGCAACCAAAGAATGCTCACCGAGGCTTTCGCGCATAGCATCGCCGGCCAGACCATGCAGATGCACAGCAGCACACACCGCCATCAAAGGCTCCTTCGGATTCTGCGCAAGCATCGCGGCAACCATTCCCGTCAGAATGTCGCCGGTCCCGCCAGTTGACATGCCCGGATTTCCGGTTGTGTTGACCCATGCCTCGGCGTCTGGCTGAACAACCAGCGTACGGTGTCCCTTAAGAACCACGATTAACTCATGCTCGCGCGCAAACTTCCGCGCCATCCCCAGCCGGTCTTTCTGCACATCAGACACCGAGCAACCGCAAAGCCGCGCCATTTCTCCAGGGTGCGGCGTGATGACCAGCACTCTTCCGCCGCCATTCAGTTCTGTGCGTGTGGCCCTCGAACGCATTGAGCCCGTCCGCATCGACGACCATGGGAACCTTGTGATGCGCCACCAGCGACCGTACTAGCGTCGCAGTATGCGGATCGCGCGAGATCCCCGGCCCGATCGCGGCCACCGTCATGCTCTTCAACAGTTCTTCAATTCGCACGCCTGCGCTGGTAGCAATCGTGCCGGCATCCGTCTCCGGCAGCGGCTCGGTCATCAGCTCCGGATAAAATCCTGCGACAGTTGGAAGCGCTGACTTCGCGGTAGCAACTGTCGACAAGCCAGCCCCGGCGCGCAATGCCGCCATTCCCGCCATCGCGACCGATCCCGCTTTGCCGACGGAGCCGCCTATCACCAGCACGTGCCCATACTTGCCTTTATTCGAGTCTGCCGGACGCGGCCCAATGAGCGCTGCATACTGGCCGGGATGAATCAAATTCAGGTGCAGCGACGAAACGATCGCCTCGGCAGGTGACCCAATATCCGCAACATAGGTCGGACCCTGCGTCAGCTGGCTCAATACGTGCGCCGGACGCGGAGCCGTGAAGGTCACGATCTCATCGGCGCGTGCAATTAAGCCCCGCTGTGGCGCCATCGCGTCAGCATCCGCGCCGGAGGGGATGTCGACCGCGACCACGGTAGCTGTGCTCGCATTCAGCATCGCGATCGCCTCTGCGTAGAGCCCGGTCACAGGCGGCTTGAATCCGGTGCCCAGGATCGCATCGACGTACAGGTCGGCCGCCGCCCACTCCCGCCTCAGCTCTTCACCCGATTGAATCACAGTCGCCGGACATCGGCAGCTTGCCGTACATCACCGCCGCATCGCCCTTCAACTCAGCAGGATCGGCGAGCAGGATCACGCGAACTTCCCTGCCTTTCTCGTGCAGCAGTCTCGCCACGACAAACCCATCGCCGCCGTTGTTGCCCTTCCCGCACAGAACAAGAATCTTCAATGTAGCCCCGGGCGCCTTCGTCCGGGGCGCCCCAGCGCAAGTCTTTGGCGCGGGCGTACCTGCACTATCCTCGGGGACCGACAGCACGCGCTCCGCAACCGCCGCCCCCGCGTTCTCCATCAGCGTGAGCGAGGGCACGCCGAACTTCTCGGTGGTCACGCGATCGATCTCGCGCATCTCCGCCGCAGCAACAATTTTCATGGGAGTTCGACTTTCATGACGAAGCTATGGACTGTTCCAATTGCCGCAACTGAGAAGGCTCACCCATGGCGATGAGACAGTCGTCGGGCTCAATGCGCTCGTCCGGAGCGGGGTTGAAGCGCATGGCATCGCGGCGCTTGATCGCCAGCACAATCACGCCGTGCTGTTGGCGGACGCGCGATGTCTCAATCGTCTTGCCTGCGAATACCGAACCGGAGGTGATATGGATCTCGCCAATCTCGAGATCAATGCCGAGGTGCGTGGTGGCCGTATCAAGAAAGCTGACCACATTGGGCCGCAGGAGTGACTGTGCGATCCGCTGTCCTGCGAAGGAATAGGGCGAAACCACCGAGTCAGCGCCGGCGGTCAGGAGATGCTTTTCGGCGGCGTCTTCACTGGCCCGCGCAATGATTTTCAAGTGGGGATTCAGTCCGCGTGCGGTCAACACGATGTACAAATTTGTTGCGTCAGTGGTCGTGGCCGCGATCAGTCCACGCGCCCGTTCGATCTGTGCCTGCCGCAGGTTTTGCTCCAGGGTTGCATCTCCTGCGATGGCGAGCCAATTCTCATGCGCAAAACGCTGGCGTTTGGCGTCGGAATTATCGATAAATACAAACGGCACCGGCCTGCGCGCCAGTTCCCGCGCCACGCTGCGGCCGACGCGTCCCATGCCGCAGATGATGAAGTGGCCCTCGAGACGTCCGATTTCGCGCTCCATGCGCCGCCTTCCGAAGAAGCTCTGCAGCTCGAATTCTAGCAAAGCCTGACTGAGCGCCCCGACTCCCAACAAGAGCAGAGACACTCCCGCCAGAATCACAAACACGTTGAACACGCGCCCCGCGTGCGACAGCGGGTGCACTTCCTGATATCCGATGGTGGTCAGCGTCGTCACCACCATGTAGAAGCCGTCGAACCAGGGCCAGCCTTCGATGTAGTGATACCCGGCCGTCCCGATCGCCATGACCAGCAGCAGAAGAATGCCGATGATTCGAAGGTGGCGAAGAGTTTTCATGACAAAGCCGGTTCGAGTCGTCGGCTATCAGGTTCGGCCGGCGGGTCTTCGACCACGCCGGGACAGCCGAAGGCGGCTGTCGCCACATGATGCCAACGACCCACGACTATAAAACAAAACGGCCCTCCGCGCAGTGCGGAGGGCCGTCGAATCCTATCCCGTAATTAGGCTTCCGGCTGTTTTCCTGCCGCGATCGCCTGCACCCGGCTGTGCTTCACGCTGTAGGTGAAGTACACGACCAGCCCGATCGCCAGCCAGATAAACAATCGAGCCCAGTTGACCCAGCCCAGCTTATACATCATGTAGCCGTTCGAAATTACGCCGAGGATTGGAACCAGCGGCACCCACGGAGTGCGGAACGGCCGCGGCTGGTTAGGGTTCGTGCGCCGCAAGACCATAACCGCAACCGATACGATCACGAAGGCCAGCAGGGTACCGATGTTTACCATCTTCCCGATGTCATCGATGGGCGTCACGCTGCCGACAATCGCCGCCAGCAGACCGACCAGAATCGTATTCTTCCACGGAGTGCGGAACTTTGGGTGGACAGCGGCAAAAAACTTCTTCGGTAAGAGCCCGTCATTGGCCATCGAATACAGCACTCGCGTCTGGCCCAGAAGCATGACGAGCATCACGCTGGTCAACCCCGCCAGAGCGCCCAGGGTAATGATGTGCGACGCCGTCGTTAGACCCCGGTCCAGAAATGCGCGGGCGACAGGCGCCTCGATGTTGATCTGCTGCCAGTGCACCATTCCAGTCAGGACGCCCGCCACGGAAATGTACAAGACCGTGCAAATCGCCAGCGAGGCGATCATCCCGATCGGCAGATCACGCTGCGGATTCTTGGCTTCCTGCGCCGTGGTCGAAACTGCATCGAAGCCGATGTACGCGAAGAATATATACGCAGCCCCCGCTCCGATTCCCGCAAAACCGTGGGGCGCGTAGGAGTGCCAGTCCGAACCCCAATTGGCACTATTGATGTAGCGCGCTCCCAGTGCAATCACGAATAACACCACCGCGACCTTGATCGTGACGATGGTCGCATTGAACCGCGCACTCTCTTTGATCCCGACCACAAGAACGGCGGTAATGAGCAGCGCGATGATGAAAGCCGGAAGATTGAAACCGATCTCCATCCCAAACAGGTGAGGCGCGCCCAACAGGTCGTGCGCCCTTTGCAGCAATTCGGGAGACGGTGCGCTCGTAAGCGCGGTGACTTTGTCCAGGAATGCCTGCGACCCCGGCACCAGGGCGGAATCGGAAGCCTGTGCAATCTGCCGCGCAACTATCTTCTCCGCCGTCTTCAACGCCGTCCAGTGATCGTAGGCCAGCCACAACGGCATTTTGATGTGGAAGATATTCAGCAGTTCGATGAAGTGGTTCGACCAGCCTGAAGAGACAGTACTGGCGCCCATTGCGTATTCCAGGGTCAGATCCCAGCCGATGATCCACGCCAGCAACTCACCCAAGGTGGCATAAGCGTACGTGTAAGCGCTGCCTGCCAGCGGGATCATGGCGGCAAATTCGGCGTAACAAAGACCGGCAAAAGCGCATCCGAGTCCGGAGAGCACGAAAGAAAGGGTGAGTCCCGGCCCCGCGTATTGGGCCCCTAACCCGACCATGACAAAGATGCCGGCACCGATAATTGCCCCGACGCCCAATGCCGTCAGCTGAAAAACTCCCAACGTCCGTTTCAGGCTGTGCTCGCCCGTCTCGCGAGCTTCTTCCATCAGCAAGTTTAACGGCTTCGTTGCCAGAAGGTTCGCCATTCGTTTGGATTTCTCCTGAATCGGTGCGGTTGTGCTCATGCGGATATACTCCTCTGGTTCTTGGCGCTCCGCGACCATGCGAAATAGACCGGAATCCCCAGCAGGACCACGATCAGCCCCGGCCACGTGTACTGCGGCTTGTAGCGTAATAACACGATATCAATGAATAACGCCATGACAATGTAAATCGCCGGTAATATCGGATATCCCACCGCTTTATAGGGACGCACCGCGTCCGGGTGCGTCCGCCGCAGCACGAACAGGCCCACGATTGTCAGAATGTAAAACACCAGCACCGCGAAAATGATGTAATCCAGAAGCTGCCCGTAGCTGCCCGAGATGCACAGTACGCAGGTCCAGACCATTTGCACCATCAGCGAGACCGCAGGGGTCTTGTGCGTAGGATGCAATTTCGCAACATTGCGGAAGAACAGGCCGTCTTTCGCCATGGCGTAATAGACCCGCGCACCCGATAGAATCAGCCCGTTCATGCAGCCAAAGCTGGAAATCATGATGGCGGCCGCCATCAGGAACCCGCCTTGGCTTCCAAATCTCTGCGTCAGGACCGCCGTGGCCACGCGATCTTCGGTCGCATGCGTGATCCCCCGGGCGAGAATCGTCGCCCCGCCCTCCGTACCCTGCAAAGGCAGAGCGGTTAGATAAATGAAGTTGCAGGCAATGTAAAGCGCGATCACCACGCCGGTGCCCATAGCTAGCGACAGCGGCAGGTTGCGGCTGGGATTCTTCACCTCTCCTGCGGTGAACGTCACATTGTTCCAGGCGTCAGCCGAAAAGAGTGATCCGACCTGCGCCACCGCCAAAACCGTCAGCGTGCTGACGAACACTCCTCCGCCGATGTCATGCAGCGACCACAGCCCCGCGTTGTGCCAGAAGTGTCCGCTGAAATTCGCCAGAATGGCTTCCGGATTACGGCAAAAGGCGAAGCCCAAGAATGCGAGCCCTAGCAGCGCCAGTACTTTCGCGGCTGTGAATACGTTCTGAATCGCCGCGCCCGTCTTCATCCCGAGAACGTTGATGAACGACAGGATGATCACCAGCAGAATCGCCATCAGATTCTGCGTATTGATGCCAACCTCCATGTTGCCCAGCACCATCGGGCCCACGTGGATAGGCGGGACTTTCCACAGATGCAGGATCCAGTGAGTGGAGGAAATCGATGGCACGAAAACGCCCAGGAACTTGCCAAAAGCCACACCCACGGCGGCAATCGTCCCGGTTTGTATGACCAGAAACAGAGTCCAGCCATAGAGGAATCCCCACAGCGGGCCGAGCGCCTCGCGCAGGTAAACGTATTGCCCGCCCGCTCGGGGCATCATCGCCGCCAATTCCCCGTAGCTGAGCGCGGCCACGATCGTCATCAGTCCGGTGACAACCCAGGCGCCGATCAAGAGAGCGGGTGAACCTACTTCGCGCCCGATCTCGGCTGAAACAATGAAGATGCCGGAGCCGATCATCGACCCCATCACCAGCATGGTCGCGCTGGTCAGGCCCAGTACTTGGACCAGTTCCTTATCCTGATGACTGTGAATTTCCCAATCGCTGCCTGTGGATGGCTGCGTCGTTGTCGGTGTGCTCAGAGGCTCGCTCCTGCTTCGGTCGTTGGCCGTTGGTCTAGTCGTTAGCCGTTGATTGTTTAGTCGCTGTCCCTGGTCGTTCAGCTCTTGTCATCCTGAGCGGCGTTCTTTGCCGCGAAGGACCTATGCAACCAGCCGGGACGACGACGTGTTTGCAGAACTTTACCTTAATATCCGAAAAAATTCCTCTGCTGATTTGCGCGGTTCCCGCAGCAGGTCGGAAATCACAGCCACCGAGTCGGCCCCGGCCTCGATCACGGAAGCCGCATTGGCCCGGATAATCCCCCCAATGGCCACCAGCGGCTTGCGCGTCAAACTCCGCGCCCGGCGCACTCCCTCAAGGCCCACAACGGGATCGGGCTTGTGTTTGCTGGAGGTGGCGAAAACCGGCCCAATGGCGAGATAGTCGGCCGACGTCAGGTCAGCCTCGCGAAGTTGCTCAGGATGGTGCGTAGATACCCCCAGCGAGCGATTCGGCCCAATGATCGCACGCACGGCCTCGGGCGATAAGTCATCCTGACCAACATGTACGCCATCGAAGTCAGCCGCCAGGCACAGGTCCGCGCGGTCATTCATGATCAGCCCCACGGAACTAGTTGCAGGTGGATTCCCCAGATCGAGGTGCCCCGGTTCCCGTGGGAATAATCTCCGCAGTTCACGCGCATGCTCAAGCATCACCCCCGGGTTACCAGACTTGTTCCGGTATTGCAGCAACCAACAGCCAACGGCTGCCAAGTCCACGGCCGCGGCAAACATCGCACTTGCGTCCGGCATGCATCCTACGTCGAGAATGGCGTACAGTCGGGGAAGGTTCATGCGCTCTTCAGTCTATCGTTGCGGGTGAGGAAGATCAGAAGCTGTCTCAAAAAATAGTGCCGTCGAGTTTGCGTGCCGGGGGTAGGGATGCTTCCGCCGGAGTTCCGCTTCGCTGCACTCCGGCTGCGCTCAGCATGACAGGGCCCGGCGAAGTGAATGCTGCAGCACGACCGTGAACAGCAAATAGACTTAGGCCCGGGATTTCTCCGGGCCCTTTTGCGCGGGGGGATTACGGAATGGGATAAGCAAGAGTCAGCCATCCCGCAACGAACAAAGCCGCTGCGATTAGCAGCAGGTAAAGTGGTCGAACAATAAAATAAAGATCTAACACCGTCACGTCTAGGGTACCTAGAACTCCATGCGTAAGCGCCAGAGCCATCGCCAGCAGCAGGAAAATAGCACCCCTCCGAAGAGGAGGATTGATAGCAGCTTCATCGAGCCCTCCGATCCCGCCGTCCTATGAAATAAGCGGTTGTGGAGCGACTTGCTAAGAAATCCTGCGGAAGCCGCAGTTCCAAACGATCAGCACACGCGTTTCACTTCCCGTTCTTCGCCAGGAATCTTTCAATAAACCCCGTGTCAAACTTCCCGGTCCGAAAATCCGGATCGGCCAGAATCTTCCGGTGGAGCGGAATGGTGGTGTAAATGCCTTCGACGATAAACATCTCCAGCGCCCGCGCCATGCGTGAGCAGGCTTCTTCCCGATCCTTGGCGCGGACGATCAGTTTGGCAATCAGCGAATCGTAATACGGCGGGATCACTCCCTCGGCATAAGCTGCGGTGTCGACGCGCACCCCAGTTCCCCCTGGCGGATGAAATGCCGTAATCTTCCCTGCCGACGGCGTGAACTTCTCCGGATGCTCGGCGTTGATGCGGCATTCGATCGAGTGCCCGCGGTGAACGATCGGCCCGTGCAGAACGTCCTCCATCTTCGCGCCCGCTGCGATCATGATCTGGCTCTTGACCAGGTCCACGTCCGTCACCATCTCTGTCACCGGATGCTCCACCTGAATGCGCGTGTTCATCTCGATGAAGTGCAGCTTCCGGTCCTGATCCATCAGGAATTCGATCGTTCCCGCGTTCCAATATCCGATCGACGCCAGCGACTTGCACAGCACCGCGCCAATCTGATCCCGCAATTCCGGAGTGACTTGCGTCGAAGGCGACTCCTCCAGCAGCTTCTGATGCCGCCGCTGGATCGAGCACTCGCGCTCACCGAGGCTCACGACATTCCCGTGCTCGTCAGCCAGCACCTGAAACTCGATGTGCCGCGGATGCTCGACATACTTCTCCATGTAAAGGTCGCCGTTGCCGAACGCCCCGGCTGCCTCCGCCTGCGCGGCCTTGAACAGGCCAGGCAACTCCTCTTCATTGCGCACGATGCGCATGCCTCGTCCGCCGCCTCCGGCGGAAGCCTTCACGATCACGGGGAATCCAACTTGCTTGGCCCATTCCAGCGCCTCGCCGTCGCTCGCGATGATCCCGTCCGAACCCGGCAGAATTGGGACTCCAGCCTTCTTCATCGCCGCGCGGGCCTTCTCCTTCTCGCCCATCAGCCGCGTGACTTCCGGCCGCGGCCCGATGAACTTGATCCCGCTCATCTCACAAACTTCGGCGAAATTGGCGTTTTCCGCGAGCAGCCCATAGCCGGGATGAATCGCCTCCACGTTGGCGATCTCGGCGGCGCTGATCACTCCGGGAATGTTGAGGTAGCTATGCGCCAACTGGGGCGGGCCGATGCAGATGGCTTCGTCTGCGAAACGAACGGGCAGCGAATTGCGGTCGGCCTCGCTGTAGATGGCGACCGTACGGACGCCCAGCTCCTTGCACGCGCAGATCACGCGCAGCGCAATTTCCCCGCGATTAGCAATGAGGATCTTCTTGAACATGAGTAAGAGCTACGACCTCGAGCTAAGAGCTTCGACCTGCGAGGTTCAAGCTCGGGGCTCGTAGCTCGCATCTGAACATAAAAAGGCGCGGCTAGGGCGCGCCCCGTTCGAAATGCATCAATTTCACTTCTTCGGCCGGATTACAAATAATTCCTGGCCATATTCGATGGGCTGTCCATTACTCGCCAGCTTCTTGACAATCTCTCCGGCGACATCGGATTCAATCTCGTTCAGCAGTTTCATCGCCTCGACGATACAAACAACCTGACCCACTTCCACCGCGTCTCCCACCTTGACGAACGGCGGAGCTCCCGGGCGAGGGCGCTTCGTAGAACGTCCCGACGATGGGTGACTTGACCGTGTGCAGCCCCTCCTCAGGAGCCGGAACGGCGGGAGCCGCCATAGTTGGCGGAGAAGCAACCGGCGGCGCCCCTGCCATCTCGATGGGGGCGCTCGGCGCCGGAGGCACCGCGTAATATCGCGGCTCCGCCTGCGAGTGCACGACGGTATGCTCGCCGGCGCGTTTGATCTTGACCTTGACATCGCCGCGCTCCAACTCGAACTCGGCAATGTCCTTTTCGATGAGGAACTCGATGAGTTCTTTCAGTTCTTTTTGATTCATTCGTTTACGGTGGGACCGTTCGCCTGTCCCTGTTCCGCGCGGAAGAGCGCGCAAACGAGCCGGGCGTGGATCCTGCCCGGCTGATATCTAATGACTAAATTAAAGAAGACTAGACTGCCAATAATTCCTTGCTCGTCGGAGTCAATATCTCACAGCCTCCGGCGGTGACTGCTACCATATCCTCGATCCTCACGCCCCATTTGCCGGGGAAGTATAGTCCCGGCTCGATCGTGACGACCATCCCTGGCTGCAGGACTTCGCGTTGCCCGTTGGCCACCCGCGGACTCTCGTGAATCTCGAGCCCGACACCGTGTCCGGTGGAGTGAGTGAAGTAACGCCCTAGGCCCGCCTTCTTCAAGACCTTACGGGCTTCCGCGTCCACGTCGCCAACTGCAGTTCCAGGCCGCACCGCGTCGACCGCTGCCTGTTGTGCCTCGCGCACGGCTTCATACGATCGGCGTGCGTCCTTTGGCACTGATCCAACCCACACAGTGCGAGTCTGATCCGAACAATAACCTGAGAGTATAACACCGAAGTCGCAGACGACGAACGCGCCTGAGGGAATCGGCTGCGTGGAAGCACGCCCGTGAGGCAGCGCCGACCGAACTCCGGAGGCGATGATCGTAGGAAACGACATCTCCTCGGCCCCGCCACGGCGGGCCGCGTATTCCATCTCGGCGGCCACCTCGACTTCTGTCACGCCAGGACGCAGCACTTCAAGCGCCCGGTCGAAAATCTTCGCTCCCAATTCGACTGCAGCTTTGATCAGTACAATCTCTTGCCGGTCCTTCACCATGCGAAAGCGTTCGACGATTGAAGGTGCGTCTTTCAGGCGCACTCCAGAGGGTATTAACTGGCTCAGACGCTTCTTCTCCGAAACAATGAAATGCTCCGACTCCACGCCGATCGTCAGTCCGCGAGGACGTTTTCGCCGCTTAGCAAAAAAGTCGCCAACCGCCGCCAGCGGAGCCTTGCGCGCAATGACGACCTTGGCGCCCTTCACTTCCTGGTGCGCCTGGATGTCGTAGCGCACGTCTGTGAAGAACACGCTGCCGCCTGGTTCCACGACCAGCAGTCCCGCACTCCCCGTAAAGCCGCAAAGATATCGAATGTTAGGAAGATGGCTGACGAGCAACCCTTCAAACCGGGTAGTTGCAAGATGCTCCCGGAGCTTTTGCTGGCGCGCGCGGAAATCCATTGATGGGAGTTTATCAGGACAGCAGGAGAGTTCTCAGTTCTCAGTTCTCAGTTCTCAGTTCTCAGTTCTCAGTTCTGCAGTTCTCAGTTCTCAGTTCTCAGACAAAGCTAAACCCGGCCGTTTCCATTGCAAGCACCTTATGCTGCTTGCTTGATCGAGGCGATCAGGCCGTTGAGGACCCGGCCCAATTCCGCCGATTCTTGCAGCAACAGCCTGCTCCGGGCGGAGGGTAGATATCCGAGGTCTTGCGCAATCAGAATCTGCGTTTCAATTTCCACCAGTGATCCGCGTGCATGGCTAAGAAAGAGCCAGAACTCCTTCGGAGAGAATCGCGCCTGACCTTCAGCAATATTGCTCGGAACGGAGACAGCCGCCCTACGCAACTGGCTGGTCAACCCATCTAACTCATCACGCGGAAACAGTCGCGTCGCTGCATAAATCTCTCGAACCAACTGCATCGCCTTTCGCCACGCAATCAGATCCCTGTAAGAGTCGCCCATAAGTGCCCCCGCCCTCCACCGTGCCACACCCGCCCTATCGAATCTGTGCGCGATAACACCGGACGAGAAATATTTGTATCGATATTCCCAAAACGAAATGCCACCCAACTCGCCTGCCCTGCATCGCGCAACTGAGAACTGAGAACCCAAAAAAAGCCGGCCTGAAAGCTTCCAGGCCGGCGGGTCTTGCTCGGTACTCGCTACTCACTACGTCTGAATGATTCTCGGAGTGATGAAGAAAATCAGCTCCTGGTTCTGGGTGTTGACCTTGGTGTGCTTGAACAGGTTGCCCAGGAACGGCAGGTTGCCGAGCAGCGGAACCTGCGAGATGTCGATCGAGTTCTGGGTTTGAATGACGCCGCCGATCACCACCGTGCCGCCATCGGTCACCAGCACCTGCGTGGTGGCCTGCTGCGTGATCAGTTCGGGGTTGCCCTGCACTTCCTGTCCGAAGTTCGGCGTAGTGTTTTCCACGTCGACGTTCAGGAAGATGGTGTTCTCCGAGGTGATCTGCGGAGTCACCGTCAGGCGCAGGAACGCGTCCACGTAGGTCACGGTTGGCGGACCGCCCAACTGCGCCTGAGTCACGATTGGAACGCGCACGCCCTGCTTTACCAGAGCCTGAATGTTGTTCTGCGTGACCACGCGCGGCCGAGAGAGAACTTTCAACAAGCCGCGCGACTCCGCCATCGAAAGCTGGAAGTCCAGCCGCACGGTGTTGCTGGCGTTCAGGAACGTCAAACCGCTCGAAGGCTGCGTGACGCCCAGGTTCGAAAACAGTGGGATCGTATTTCCCGTGCCCGCTCCGTTCGCCGGAGTCGTAATGTAGCCTGGCGTCAGGCCGCCCACGTTCGTATTCGTTGTGCCGGCGCCTGAGTTGCCGCCGATCGCGCTATGCCCATTGCCCCAGCCAAAGCCGAACTGGGTGCCGATGTCGCGAGCGAAGGAACGGGTCGCGGCCACCACGCGGGCTTCGATTTCCACTTCCTGAGTCTTGCGATCGAGCTGCGTCAACAGCCGGTCGATCACCGGAATCACTTTCGGGATGTCGTTGATGATCACGGCGTTGGTGCGGTCGTCCGCCACAACGTCGCCGCGCTGCGAGAGGAACTTCTTTACGGTCGTGATGGCGTCCTTGGCCTTGGCATAGCTCAGGAAGCGCGTCACCGAAACCTTTTCCACCGCCAGCGCTTCGGATTCGATCTGTGCGCGCCGCGCGTCGGCTTCCTTCTTCAAGGTTTCGACGGTCGCGATGCGCAGAACGTTTCCTTCGAGTTCGCGGGCCAGATCGTTGTTCTTCAGAACGATATCCAGGGCCTGATCCCACGGCACATCGTCGAGCACGATCGTCAGCGTGCCGTGCACGTTCGGATCGAGAACAACGTTCAATCCGCTGATTTCGTGGACCAGCCGGAAGAAGTCTTTGAGGTCGACGTCTTTCAGGTTCACCGAGATCGGCTCGCCCGTATAGCGCGGTCCGGCTGCCACTCCCTGCTGGCTCATCTGAGCTTTCTGCTCGGCCGCCAGATTCACCGCCGGAGTGATTCCGGTCGAACTCTGGGCGGCTCCGCTGGAGCTCACCGCCTGGGGAGCGGCATGCATGCTCACCGGCAGAAGCTCAGCGGCGGTCTTGTCGGAGAAGCGCGCGGCAGCTTCCTGCGAACGAACCGTGGGCTCGTCTGCCGTATCGCTCTTCGTTTCCGTCGTTGTTTCGGTCTTTGTTTCGGTCTTTGCCTGATACGTAGGCTCGACAAATACGAAGTCAGTCGGCGAAGCCGAGCTCTTCTCGGCAGGCTTCGTCGTGGGCGCGACCGTCTTCGGCGCCGAGCGCATATCCATCACGCGCGGCGAGAAGGGTGACATCGGATGCGTCATCGGGGCGCTCGACTCCGCGGCCACGGTCTTCGGCTGCGCAGCGGCGTTGCCGTGCAGCGTCAGTACCAGCTTGCCCGCCGGACCCGGGGTCAACTCGTAGGCCAGCGCCTTCTCGAGGTCGACCACGACGCGGGTCGTCGGATGCGCCTGGCCATCCATGCCAATGCGCACGCCCTTGATCCCGGCCGTGCCCACCGCGATATGGTTCTGGCCGGTCGCCATCACGGTCTCCGGCAGATCGATCACCACGCGCGCGGGTGAGTCCAGGGTGCTGAGCTTCGGCGTCACTGCGCCGCTGGCTGTCATCTCGACCCGGACATTGTCCGCGTCGCGGATTACGTTGACTCGATCGAGCTGGCTGGGCGTCTGGGCAGCCGCAGCCACCACTCCCATCAGCAGCAACGATACGAAGATGATTACTGGTTGCTTTCGCATTTCGCCTCTCCCCACCTGCGGGCCTGGCCCGCAATTCCTTCGTGCAACTTGATCTAAACCGCCGGAGTAAAGATTTTCTTCACCACTTCATGCGTCGATGTCTTGCCCAGCTTGTCCTGCACTGTTTCCTGGAACACCACCGAATCTCCCGTAATCCTCACCACGTAGCCGTTGAACACGGGATCGTTTTCCCGCAGAAAGTACGCCTTGCCGATGTTGTTGGTGACCACGGCGATGAAACCGTTGTCCGATTTCACCACTCCGCGCAAGTTGATGGCGTTAATCTCCAGGCACTTTTTGCCCGTCGAACAACCCGATCCCTCTTGATGCACCACGGGACTGAAGAACGGATCGCGCTTGCCATTCATCGCCCATTTCTTCTCTTCGGCCTTGGGCTTGGCTGGCTCGGCTTGGCTGCGGTCGGAGCGGGAGCTGCCGCTGCCACACTCGCGGTCTTGGCCGGGGCGGCTGCTTTCGCATCCTGCTTGGTTTCCGTCTTCGGAGCTGCAGCTTTCGCAACCGCGACTTTCGTTTCTGGAGCTTTCGTCGCCGGAGCCTTGGACTCTGGAGCAGCTTTCGCGACAAGCGGTTTAGCCGAAGACGCCTTCGCCGGAGTCGGGGCCGGAGCGCTCTTGGCTACTGCCGGCGCGCCTCCCTGCGTGTGCATGATCAAAGTCACCTTCCCCGCAGGTCCAGGAGCCACGTCGTACGCCAGAGCTTTCTCGAGATCCACCACAACGCTGGTGGTAGGTGGATTCTTGCCGTCCATGCCGATGCGGACGCCCTTCACTCCACCACTGCCCACCGGAATCTTGTTCTGGGCGCTGGCCACCACTGTTTCCGGCAGCTCAACCAATACACGCGCCGGAGAACTCAACTTGGTCACGCGAGGAGTCATGGCGCGGCTGGAGCTGATCTCGATCTGAATATCGTCGCTGCCCGGAACTACGTTGACGTGCGTCAACTGGTTGTTCGCGCCCGAAGCGGGTTCCGCTTTCGGCGCGGCGGCCTTCGCAGCAGGCTTGGCCGCTGGAGCTGCTGCCGCCGGAACTGGCTTCGGAGGCGCCAACACGATCGGCTTCTGCTCCCCCGGAATCACCGCCGGCTTCACCGTCGGCGCCGGAGCGCCGGGCGCAGGCTTGGACGCCGTCGCCGGAACTCCAGCCGCGTTCAGAGCCGCGTCGGTATCGTTAGCCTGCTTTTGCTGCAGCGATTTCGCCACGCTGCGCGCGTTGTCGATGGCGTCCGGGTTCTGTGCCGCAGCTTGCGCACAGAAAGCCGCGCCCATCGTCATTGTGAGTGCGATTGCCAGAGTGCCAGTGGTCAGCTTCATCGCCGTCTTCATGGGTATCCCTATCTCGCCGCCGCGGTGGTCGCCGGTTTTGCTCCGGCGGCTGCTGCAGGAGGTTGCAAATCACGACTGAAATACGTGGTCGCCGTAAACGTCGCCACGATGCTCTCGTTCGGTGTGTACTGATACGTCCGCTTGGCCTTTGCGCCGGTCGGATTCTTCGTGGTCGAAACCATCAGTCCGCCGATATTGACGATGCGCTCCAGCTTGCTCACATGGTCGAAGAACTTCAGCACCGAGTAATACTGCCCGTCCAGCTCCATCTCGAACGGAACTTCGGTGTAGTACTGCTGCTGCTTGACGTCCTTCGCCGTGTACCGCCGCAGTTCCACGCCCGCCTTGAACGCTTCGGCATCCATCATGGTGATGAATCCGTCGACTTGCTTTTCGTCGGGAACAATGCGCTGCTCGATTTCCAGCTGCTGCTTGAGCTCGGCCAGTTGCTGCTCAATCTGTTTCAGCTTCGGCCGGTACGACTCCAGCTCATTGTTCTCCCGGATCTTCTCTTCCAGGGCATGCTGCGCAGCCACGTTCTTATCGTTCTGGCTCTTGAATACCGTGAAGTACAGCGCCGCCGTCACGGCCACTCCACCCAGTATCACCAGCCCCCACTGCTTGATGCCCGACAGTTCGCTAAAGTTCGCCATAGGTCGCCTCTACGACTTTCCCTTCCCGGTCTGGTTTTCCCCTGCAGCCTTGTCGCAAGTCAGGGTGAACTGAAACGCCTGCATTTCCTTGACCTGCTCGTCCTGGTAGGTTTCCTTGATCTCGACGTTCTTGAAGAAACCCGTCTTCTGCAGATTCGCGATCAGATTGGCCACCGCATCGGTGGATAGCGCCGTCCCTTCCAGGTTCACGCTCGTGCCCTGATCATCCATCCTGTTCAACCACACGGCCTCGGTGTTGTTGATGGTTTCGCCCATCATGGCCATCAGGTTGACCGGGCCGGTCTGCCCATCGTGCAACTGCTTGATCACATCCACGCGCCGCTGGTAGAGGTTGGCCTGGTTCTGCCGCTCCAGGAAACGCGCTTTCACATCGGCCAACTCGTGGTTCCTCTGCTCGGCCACTTTCATCTTCGAGTCGATTTCTTTCGAGAGATGGTCCAGCCGATACCAGTAGCCCAGGTTCACCAAGCCGACGATCACCATAATCACCAGGACCTTCAGCTTGGGCGACCCCATATCGCCCATTTCCATCGTGGGCATCGACGGGCCACTGCCGCCGCGTTTGCCCTTTCCTTTGGAGGATTCGAGAAGATTGATTTTGATCATAGGGATTCAAAGCTCCTCAGGGCCAAACCCACTGCAACTGCCATCTGGCCGGGATTCTGCTCCACCAGTTCCGCTCCCAAACCTTCTGTCGGCGGCATCACCCGCTGGAACGGATTCAACAATTCCACCGGCATCGAGAACTCCTGCCGCAACGCTTCCACCAGGCCGGGCACCTTCGACGAACCGCCCGCCAGGTAGATCTTCTCGATGTGCTCTCCCGCCGCGCTGGCGCGGAAGAAGTCGAACGTCTTCTGAATTTCCAGCACGATAATTTCGGTCACCTGCTGCAGGATCGGCTGCTTGGCGTCCTCGCTGACCGTGCCAACCTTGCGGCCCAGCTTCAACGCTTCCGCGTCTTCGAAGCTCAGGTCCAGTTCCTTCTGCAGCGAGTCGGTGTACTGATGCCCGCCCACGCTGACGTCGCGCGGGAACAGCGGCGTCGTACCCTTCACGATGTTGATGTTCATCACGCTGGCGCCGAGATTCAGCAGCGCCACCACCTGGCCGGGCGCGGGCTGGTAGTTGTACTCGTAGCAGTTCTGCAGGGCCAAGGCGTCAATGTCGACGATAGCCGGGGTGCGGCCCGCCATCGAGAGCACGTTGGTGTAGTTCAGAATCTTGTCCTTCTTGACCGCCACCAGCAGAACGTCCATCTGCGGGCTGCCCACTTCGTCGGACAGAATCTGATAGTCGAGACTCACATCGGCCAGATCGAAGGGAATATGCTGCGCCGCTTCCTTCTCGATGGTTTCGGCCAGTTCCTGGTCGCTCATCGAGGGCAGCGAGATCTTCTTCACGATCACGGAGTGTCCGCTCACCGCGGTGGCCACGCCCTTGGTCTTGATCTGGTTGTCGAGAAACAGCTTCGAAATTGCGCTCGACACCGTGCCCGAGTCCACGATCATGGAGTCGACTACGATATCGGACGAAAGCGGCTCCAGGCCGAGGTGCGCGACTTCAATCTGCCCGCCCTTCTTCTTCAACTCCACTGCCTTGATGCTCGATGACCCTACGTCCAGACCAACAATCGATTTCGATCCGAGTCCAAACATGTGTCCACCCTTTATGTGTGGCGCGGGCACTCGTGCCCGCGACGGTTTCACTCAATCTGTCCGGCAGCCTTCGTCGCCGCCTTCGGTTTCCGTTTCGCCTGCGGTTCCATCTCGCTCGACTTCTCTTCCATCCACTGATCCAGCCGCGACTTCTTGAACCGCCAGCGGTTCCCCAGCTTGAACGCGGGAATCTTCTGTTCGCCAACGTACTTGTACAGCGTGTCCGGACTCACGCCCAGATATTGCGACGCCTGGCGAATGTTCATTACTTCTCGCGAGTCGGCCATAGTTCCTTTTTGCTCTCTCTCCGCTGCTCTTCTTCCCGCCCGTTTTCCGGCCCCACGGGATTGCTTCCGGAGACGTCCTCACCCTGTCTATCGGCTCAGAGGGCTATCGGTGTCCCGAGCATATATCAGCCCGGAAAAACCCCTCCTCCAAGCGAATCTCCGCGT
>CAVUOS010000005.1:0-112158 GCA_963743105.1 Terriglobia bacterium | reverse complement strand
GCTGATAGAACAGATCGATCACATCGCTCCTGAGGCGCTTGAGGGAGGCGTCGGCTACTTCCTTAATGTGCTCTGGACGACTGTCCAGTCCGGACTGCTTGCCGGTGTTGGGATCAAGGTTGAACCCGAACTTGGTAGCAATCGCTACATGGCCACGGAACGGGGCTAGCGCCTCACCAACTAGTTCTTCGTTAGAGAACGGGCCGTACACCTCGGCCGTATCGAAGAATGTGACGCCGCGCTCGACCGCGGCCCTGATGAGGGAAATGCCCTGCTGCTTTTCCACGGCCGGACCGTAGCCAAAGCTAAGTCCCATGCAACCGAGTCCGATAGCCGAAACTTCCAGGTTGCTTTTTCCAAGTTTGCGCTTCTGCATTGTTTCTCCTTCAAACTGCCGAGAGCAGGATGACCTGCCCTGGCCTCAATCAGAATAGGCTCTTGGCGGTTTGGGTGCTTGCCTGTTTCAATGAAGTTCTTGCCCGATTCTCCGAGACAACTGCCGCCTCGTCAATTGGAAGAGAGCAAGAAGGGGAATGTCTGGGCGAAGACGAACGAAGGTGTTCTTCTTCGATGGCACCTCCCTTCATCGGGTGAGGGAGGCTGGAATGCCTCTTCGCGTGACAAGGTACCTGGCGAAGCTACCCAACCAATGGCCGCCTTCGTAATGCTCCCCGGTCACTGCCGCCAATCCCGCTCGTTCGTGCGCCTCGGCAGCAGACAGGATTGATGTCAGCCGCTTGTCGTTCTTCGGTAAGGCTGAGGCGATGCCGTTCAGCATCCATGCACGGCTGAGGTTCAACCCGTCCAGATGCGCCAGCTTGGGATCGCTTGGATCGGGCGACACCACGGGCTGCAACCATGCAGCATTGCCCGAGATGGAAATTTGCGGCATAAATGTTTTGAGCCAGCGCTGCAAAATCCCGGCTGGCAGAACGCGGCGCATCAGGTCTGCTTCCCCGAGACACGGGGACAAGAAATCTTCGCCGGAGGGCTCATACGCCAGCGGACAATTCTTGTCATTCACATAGAATTGCTTTCCTTTGGAGACCACCAGTTCCGCAAATTTCTGGTCGTTCCCTGCCCGCGCATAATCGACCATTAAGCCCGAGCGCGAACGCAGTCTGGTCGTGCTCGCCGATCCGCACCGGATTCGAAAGCTTGGGTAACCAGCTATTCAGCCGCTCCAGTACGACTTGTTCCAGAGGATGGAGATTGGCAGCCATTTCTTTGGCCTCCGGATCATCCCACTCGCGCAGTTCGGCAACCAGTTGAAGCAGCCAGGCAAGCCCATACGGGCGCTCAAAGCTGGCGCGTCCTGCTCCCCGAAGATATGCGGCCTCCTGCGCGAGGTTTTCTGCTGTCAGGCTTTGCCGCAAAGCCTCGCGAGCCGCTTGCACGAACGGGGCGTCGGGAAATGTCCGGACCAGGCGAACCAGGAGCCAGTGTCCGTGAACCGAAGAGTGCCAATCGTAGCAACCGTAGAATGCTGGCGTGAGTTTCCGCGGCGGAGCGACATCGGCATCGCTGGTCAAGGTGTGGCTGATGTGATTTGGGTACTCCTTGTGGACGCAGGCGAGAGCCAGATTCGCAAACCGCTCGGCTGTTTTCATGTCGAACATGGCAGGGCTGGGATGTTCTTGAGCGCCAGCCTCGCTCACACTCCATATCAGGAAGAGAAGACAGAGAACGCGTTTCATTCCCAGATACTCTAAACCAATTCGGAATTCCCAACCCTTTCGCAAGCCGCAGCGAAAAGATTGGCTACCGCGATCTGTTCTCAAGTCGACAGATGCAACTCGCGAATCGCATCTCCCGCGCCGCTGAGGTCGGCGAGACGCATCTCGGAATACTTGCGAGACAGAATCACACCCGGCGCACCCGCGCGGAACGCTGCCAGAACTGCCTGCTTTACGCTTTGAGGCGTGCATTTGCTGTTGACCGGGCTCGGTCGGTATGTCGATATCAATGCCGGGCCAGATCAGAGTTTTCGTACCCGCGACTCCCTCCAGCGCGCGTTTCGCCTCGCGGAAGACGTAATCGGCGGAAAGCCCCGTGTGAGGGATCTGGTCATAGCTGCCCTCCTTTAATCCCATCACAGTCGTAATTCAAGTCGAGCAGGCCCTGCTTTGAGAGGTCGGCATACAGTGTCGATCCGATATTGTCGGCGTACAGCGCCATCCGCTCGCCGCCGCAGTTGTTGTACATGACGACCTTTATGAAATCGGAATAGTTCGAGAGTTCATGCAGGTCCTGTTCCGCGCGGTAGATCGGATTGAAAGAATTGTTGTGCCAGATGTGCCAACCCACCGGCACCGTCGGCTTGGCCGTCTTTACGGTCTTGTAGATCGCGGCGTAAGTCTCGCGAAGGCTGTCGGTCCAGAGCATTTCCCATGCGGCCAGTTCGGGATAGCGCAACAGAAGCCGCCAGAATTGAACGTAGTAGCCATCTACAGGCCGCTTCCCGCTGCGCGCCGAGCGAACAAATTTCTCCAACTCGAGAAATCCCTGCCGGGCGCGATCCACATTGATGCCGCGCTCTTTCGCTTTGCTCTGACAAAACTCGCAGAAGCAAGTCACGTTGCCGGGATCGACCGGCGGAACGTCGTGGGTCGCGCCCAGGCTGTCGAAAGCGCTCCTTGCCGTTCCGATCCCCACATGATTCCGTCGATGTCATAGGAGCGGGCGTAGTCCTCGACCAGACCCGTCAGAAAATTTCGGTAGTCCGGATTGTTGACGCACAGCGTTTCGGCATTCCGTCCATACAGATCCCGTTCCTGCACTTTTTGGATATTCGGCAAGTCGGTGCGGAACACGTCCTCAAGCCAGCAGATGACTTTCATGCCGCGCTTTTTCGCGGCGGGCAGCACTTCGGCCAGTATATCGAGGTCGCCGTGGTCGGGCGCGCGGGTATCCTTGAGAACCGTGTTCTTGTAGTACTGGGGGTGAGGAGTGGCGAAATTCCCGCCGTGAAAATTGAGATCGTATTCCTGCTTGCCGTGATCGGGCAGCGGCTGTCCCGGAATTTGTCGCCCGGCGATCCCACGACCGTAAGTGAATACCGCGAGGAAAAGAGTATTCACGCCGGCACGTTCCTGAAGCACATCCAGGACTTTCTCCGTACCTTCATCCACAAACGAGATTGCTCCGACTTGGATGCCGATCATTTTGGAGGAAGCTGCGGCGCGTCCTGGAGTTGGCATGGCCAGGGCGGCTCCCGCGCCAGCGGCGATCTTCAGAAATTCGCGGCGATTCACGTCCAATCTCATGGATTTTCCCTTTGTTCTTGCGGCAGCCGATTCCTATGTCGGCCACAGCGGCTTACGGCACCTGAGCGCCCTCGGTGCCGACATACACTGCATAGAGTGACTGACTTGCCGCCATGAACAGCCGGTTCTTCTTGGCGCCACCGAAACATAGATTGGCGCAGGTCTCCGGAAGATGGATCTTGCCGATCAGCACGCCATCAGGCGCGAACACGTGCACGCCGTTGAATCCGTCGGGACCCCATCCAGCGGCGGACCAGACGTTGCCGTCCACATCGCAGCGAATGCCATCCGATGAACCCGGCGCCATGTTCACAAACATCCGGCCGTTTTTCAGCCGCACGCCATTTTCGACGTCGTACACGCGAATCGGGTGGGGATCGCCGGAATGTTTCGGTTCGCCGGTGTCGACGATGTAGAGCCGCTTCTCATCGGGAGAGAAGCAGATGCCGTTCGGCTTGTCCATATCGCTGACAACCACGGTAACGTCCCGCGTATTCGGATCCAGACGATACACGTTCGTGGGAAGTTCGAATGCCGCTTTGTGCCCCTCGTAATTCGACATAATCCCATAGCCCGGATCGGTGAACCAGATGGCGCCGTCGGAATGCACCGCCATATCATTCGGAGCATTGAACGGTTTGCCTTGAAAGTGATCCGCCAACACCGTGATGGTTCCGTCATTCTCGGTCCGGGTGAGGCGTCGCGAATCATGCTCGCAAGTGAGCAGTCTTCCCTGCCGGTCTCTAGAGTTGCCGTTGCTGTAATTGGAAGGACTGCGGAACACGCTGACTTCCCCTGTATCTTCGAGCCAGCGCAGCATGCGATTGTTCGGAATGTCGCTGAATAGAAGATAGCGCCCGTCGCCAAACCAAACGGGGCCTTCCGCCCAACGCGTGCCCGTGTACAGTCGCTCGACCGCGGCGCTCAGGACTCTATATTTCGCGAAGCGCGGATCGACGATTTCCACCGCCGGATCGGGATATGTGACCGGAGTCTTCCCTTGTCCCGTGGCGCCCGCCAAAGGATTGAACGCCAGTGCCGTCGCCGCGCCAGCCGTCATGCTCAGGAATGTGCGTCTCTGCATGGTTTTCACCGTAGCGGGAATTCCGCCCGAGGCACCTTATCACGTTCCTTTAATACGCCGCGAAATCCCGCGTCGTTTGCGGTGACTCTCACGCTCGTGCTATCTTGCCGCCACTTCGAGTGGAGGCCCTTTGGGACACAAGCCACATCACCATCGTCACCATGACCATGTTCATACGCACCCGTCGTCCGCGGGACCGACGCGCCGCGATTTTCTCTCCTCACTGATCTGCACCGCGGTTCTGGTCCCGTGGGCCATGGGGCAGCAGCAATCCCGAAATCCCTCGGAGATTGCCGAGCAGTTTCGCAAGATGTCGGAGGACTACGAGAAAGAGGGCCTGGCCGCGCCCTTCAAAGGAATCACCACCAACGGCGAGGTGATGCCGGGCCTGTTCGAAATCAAGCCCACCGGAGTCTCGACCGAACCGCTGCGCAATGCCGCTGTGGCATTCATCGAGACTCTGAATCCAGTGCAACTGGGCAGAACCATGTATCCAGTGGATGACGTCGAGTGGCGGAAGTGGATGAATCAACATTTTTATGCGCGGCAAGGGGTGAGTTTTGCCGACATGACCAACCGCCAGCGCGAAGCCGCCTTTGGCCTGATACGCGCCTCCCTCAGCTCGCAAGGATTTGAACTGACGCGCAACATCATGCGACTGAACGAGACCCTCGCCGAATTGGCCGAAGATCACGACTTTCTGGGAGAGTGGCTGTACTACATCCAGATTTACGGCAAGCCCTCGGCTACCGACCCCTGGGGATGGAAGCTCGAAGGCCATCACGCCATCATCAACTACTTCGTGCTCGGCGATCAGGTCGTGATGACTCCGCTGTTTATCGGCTCCGAGCCGGTGAAAGCTCCTTCCGGCAAATACAAAGGTATTGAGATCCTGCAAAAAGAGCAGAACGATGGGTTGGAGATGCTGAAAGCACTTCCCGAGGCGCAGCGGAAAAAGGCGATCCTGGAATTTTCCAAGTCCGGCAACAACAATCTGACCGAAGCCTTCAAAGACAACGTGGTGATCGACTACGCCGGACTGCGCACCAACGAGTTGGCCGGCCCAACCCGCCAACGCCTGCGCGATCTGATTCACCTCTACGTCAGCAACATGGACGAGGGCCACGCCCGAGTGAAGATGGACGAGATCGACCGCCACCTCGATAATACGTGGTTCACCTGGATCGGCGGCGCACAGCCAGACAGCGTCTTCTATTACCGGGTGCAGAGCCCGGTGATCCTGATTGAATTCGATCACCAGCGTCCAGCGAATCTACGAAAACTCGCAACGGACCCGATGAAGCCCACACAGCAGCACATTCACTGCGTAGTGCGCACGCCCAATGGAAATGACTACGGCAAAGATCTGCTGCGGCAGCACTATCTGGCGCATCCGCACACGACGTGACTCTCTTGCTCGCGATTCCCGCTCGTTTTTTTTGCGGTGGTGCACGGTCTTGAGTTGCCGACTTCCAAGTGCTAGGGTGACGTGGGAATTATTTCGTCCGGTCGATCGGGTTAGCGTCCGGGCAACCGCCATCGAACAAAGGGAGAAGCCATGGCATGGTACGGCGTGTACAGAGGCGTGGTTCTGGACAACACGGATCCTCAGGTCTCGGGTCGAGTAAAGGTCAATGTCGAAGGTAGACAGGCCTGGGCGCTGTCCACGCTCTCAGGTCCGCAGATTCAAGTTGGTGCGACTGTTATTGTGGCCTTCGAGCATGGGGACCCAGATATGCCTGTGGTCCTAGGGCGAGTGACGTAAATCGGCTGGAAATGTGGTCCGGTTTACGGAGTACGCCACCTAAGAATCAGTTCGTTTTTCGCACCGTAGGATTGCGCGTCGTATCCGCATTTGCTTAAGGCATCGGCTTGTATAATTTGCCCTTCCTATCTCTCACACGATCGGATCTTGCCATGCTCATCAGGGTATTCAACGACAAAATTACATTAGGCCGTGCGGCTGCCGAGCAGGCGGCAAGCGCGATTCGGCGGGCGATCTCAGAGCGCGGAGCCGCACGCATCATCGCCGCTACGGCTGCCTCTCAACTCGAGTTTCTGGATGCGCTGACGAAGGCTCCGGATATCGATTGGACCAAGGTCGAGGCCTTCCATCTCGATGAATACATCGGGCTGCCGATCACGCATCCGGGCAGCTTTCGCAAGATGCTGATGGAACAATTGGTCAGCAAAACGGGAATCACCCGCTATCACCTGCTTGCCGGAGACGCGGCCGACCCGGCCGCGGCGGTAAGGGAGGTAAGCACGCAAATATCCTCGGCACCGATTGACATAGCCTTCCTCGGTATCGGTGAGAACGGGCATATTGCGTTTAACGATCCGCCCGCGGATTTCAACACCGAAGAACCCTACATCATCGTCAATCTCGACGAGGCATGCCGCCACCAGCAGGTCGGCGAGGCGTGGTTCGCAGATATTTCGCAGGTTCCGAAGCAAGCGCTTTCGATGTCGGCGAAACAAATTCTCAAGGCAAAAGAGATCCTCGCCGTGGTTCCAGACATGCGCAAAGCTCAAGCCATCAAATCGTGTTTCGAGGGAGAGATCAGTCCTATGGCCCCGGCTTCGATTCTGCGGAGACATCCGAACGCGACTATCTATCTTGACCGGGATTCGGCCTCGCTGCTAGGACCGACTCTACAGACGGCCCTGGCGAAGGACTCTCAAGCAACGGTGAGTTGAGTGTCTTGGTTGGATCCACGACCAACCAACTCGCCGCGCCGACTACGCACAAAGCAGCTGCGACCAGGAACGACGTTGTCCAGCCGAATCGCGATGCGATCCAGGGAGTCAGCATCGCAGTAAGAAACGCGCCGAACTGGTTGCCCGTGTTCATGATCCCCGAAACCGTGCCTGACGATCCGCCGGCGATGTCTGCCGTCACCGACCAAAAAGAACTCTGAGACAAATAAAGCGCGCCAGCACCACCCGCGAGGACAACGCTAGCGAGCCGGGCACTCTGTACCCGGGTGCCAAGAGCGATGAAGATACCGGCGACGCCAATCGAGAGGACGGCAATTCCGCACCGTCCGAGCCGTGGCCCTCGCAATTTCGTCAAGTGGTCGTTGATCCAACCACCAAGCAGGCATCCTGCGAGCATCGCAAGAAAAGGCAGCATCGAATAGAACGCGCTTGCCTTGAGATCCAACCCTCTTACCTTCGACAGGTATCGGTAGAACCAGCTGAAGAACATCCAGGCAACATAGCCGTAACAGAAATAGCTAATGGTGAGAGCCCACACTTCTCCACTGCGCAGGACGCGGGCCCATGGCATGAGCGCTGCCTTTCGATTCGAAGGCTTTTCTTGCAGCGTTGCCACGGTAAGTTGGGACTCAATGTAGGCACGCTCAGAGTCAGAAACCCCTGGATGCTCGGCTGGAGTATCGCGAGCCGACGTAAACCAGATGGCACCGGCGATCAATCCGATCACGGCACATGCCCAAAACGAGGAGCGCCAACCATAGTGGACCATTAGGTAGGTGATGAAGGGTGGCGTGAGACCGGCGCCGGCTCCGACCCCGGCGAAGATCCAGCCATTGGCGATTCCGCGCTCGTCGACAGGAATCCAGCGGGAGAGAAACTGATTCGCGGAAGGATAAATGACCGCCTCGCCTGCGCCGAGGAGGAAGCGAACTGCCATGAAAAGGAACAGCGCACCCGCAATATTCGCGGGAACGAGCGCGGTGAGAGCCGTGAAGATTCCCCACCAGATCACTCCACCAGTGAGCACGAGTCGTGGCCCGAAACGGTCAGCGAGACGGCCGCCGATCGTTTGAAACAGCATATAACCCAACAGCATCGCGCTGAACACCTTACCCAGTTGCACGTCCGTAAGATGGTATGCGTCGACGATCGACCCGCCCGCGATGGAAATGTTGACGCGGTCGAGATAGGAAACCGCGCTCAAGAGAAAGAGCAGGAAAACCAGTAACCAGCGTACGCGCGTTGTTTTCCCCGAGGGCATAGGTCCGATGCCGCGAGCTTAGGCGGAGTGTTCCTTCAGGATATGTGCCAACCTGTCGGCGACGATCTTCTCTTCCCCCGACTGCAGCATGAACGAGCACATACTGAGCCCCGGCTTGCCCTCGCCACCGCCAATGACAATCGCGGGTTTGGATTCCCGCAGTAGTTTCGAAACCTGCTTCGGTTCCAGAGACACTCTCGAATCCCAGGTAATCTGCATGTGGGGCACGTGGTTCGCAATGTCAGGGACGAAGAACGAAGTGCTCACGCCCGGAACCTTGGTGAGTTCGCGCGAGATTCTTTCGAGACGGTCCTGCCATTCTCGCGACAATGCATCGTGGTCTTCTTTCAAATAGAGCTCCACGGCCTTGACCATCCCGATAATTTCTTCTTTGCCGACTTTCTGGCTGCGGCCCAGCGTGTCCTCGTGTGGGCTGTTATTGAGAAGCGCATAAGCGACCAGATCCTTGCGCCCGATCAGCAATCCTGCGCACTGCGGGCCGCGCATGGCCTTGCCGCCGCTGAACGTGACCAGGTCGTATCCCATGTTGGTGTAGTCCCAGAGGTGTGACACCGGAGGCGTGTCCGCAGCAGCGTCGTTCATACAGGGAACGTTATGTTGCTTGCCCAGCTTCACCCACTCGTCGACTTTGATCTGGCCCGCGGCGTTGGCAAAATTCGAGAAATGCATCATTGCCGTCCGGTCGGTGACGGCCTGACGGAGTTCATCGCGGGTCTCAATCTCGATCAGTTTGATTCCGGTCGATCGCAGCTGATGATCGAAGGGGTTGCGATGCGATTTCTGGATGATGACTTCCGACTTCATCCCGGTGAGGTCGGGAAGTTGGCGAATCAGAGTCTCGTTATCTCCGGTAAGGATGCCTGCCAGTCCAGACTGCATGGCGGCGGCGGCACCAGAGGTGACCAGCGCAGAGTAGCCATCTGGAAGCTTCAGCATTTCCGCGATGCGCTTGCCGGCCGCGACTTCGAGTTCGGGAATGTTCGCGAAGTGGCGTCCAGCCATCGCCATCACGGCTTCGAGTTCGGGGCGAAGAATGGAGCCGCCGAGCATGGTCATGGTGCCCTGACAGTTGATAACGGTGGCCACGCCGAGCTCATCGTAAGGATTCCCGCTCTGACCGAAACCGCTTACAGCGCTGCTTGCAGGCGTTGCGGCAACTTTTGAAAACAGTTTGCGCGGCGCAAGAACGGACGCCGCCATTGCCGCAGCAGTTCCCAGAAATCCGCGCCGGTTCCACGTCGAGTTCAGTCGCATGAAGGTCTCCTTGTGTCTACTTGCGGACTTTACTTGTGGGCAATCGCGGCGATGCAATTGATTTCGACCAGTGAGTCTCCCGGCAGCGCAGCCACCGCAACCGTAGTACGAGCGGGCCCACCGTGCGGGAAATAAGTTCCAAAAACCTTGTGCATCCCGTCCCAGTGTTCGATCTTCACCAGGAAAACGTTGGCCTGAAGGACCGTATCCATGGTTCCGCCGCCGATCTCCACGTGCTTTTTGATTTTGTCCATGACTATGGTGGTGTGAGATTCGATCGTCCACTCTTTCTGATCGCGCGTGTCGTGCGCGCCTTGCCCGGAAACATAGATCAAGCCGCTGTGAACGATGACGGGCATGATGACGTCTTTTTCGCCGCCGGGCTTGCCTTCTGAGTTCAGCTTGCGAATGGCGTTCGCATCCTGAGAACTCTGCGCCGTTGCGCGCGTGGCGCCAACTGCGGCCGTCAAGCCAAGAGCCGAGAGTACGGAACCCAATCTCAGCGCGAATGTCCTTCGAGTCGAAGTGAAATCCATGTTCATCTTCCTTTCAATTTGCGATTTTGAATCCGTCATTCGTGGCAAGCCAAACTGAAGACAACGCCTCGCGCTGCAGGCCGTGTGCTTAAACAGCCATTCTGGCAAGCTGCAACACCGATTTACCGTTACGGCTCTCCGCTGACGAACGGGAGCGGGGCACGGGCGGCCGATAGCCGAGTTCTGTCGAGATCTGCAGTCCCGCTGTTTGGATCAGCGGCGCCAACTGGCGAAGACGAGCCACGGGCATGCGCAGACTCGGGGCGGTGATGCTGAGGCTTGATTGCACGTTTCCGGTGTGATCCCAGATCGGAGCGGCCACACAGCGGATGTGTAACTCGTGTTCCTCCAGGTCCGACGCGTATCCGTTCTTACGGACGCGGAACAACTCGGCCTTGAGCTCCTGTAGACTGCCCGCCGTGTTCGGTGTCAGGCGTTTCAGTTCGAGTTGCGAGAGAACACGCTCCTGCTCGTCAGAGGGCATGTAAGCCAGCATCACTTTGCCGACGGCCGTACAGTAAAGCGGAACCGACGCACCGATGCGAGAATGGATTCGCAATGGTTCGGGCGAGTCTAACTTCTCCACGTACACGGCAGACACGCCATGCCGCACCGTGAGGTGGATGGTCTCGCGCGTCTGTTGGTTCAGTTCCCGCAGATACGGCAGGCTCAAGCGGCGAATATCAAGCTGTCCTGCGGCGGCCTGCCCAATCGCAAAGCACGCGATCCCGAGGTGATGGGTGCCTTCTAAATCGCGGTTCAAGAATCCTGCTGTGACTAAATTGGCCAGGAAACGGTGCACTGTGCTCACCGGCAGCCGAGACAAAGCTGCAACCTGTTTGGCGGTGAGTCCGCGTGGAGATTCACTGAAGAGATTCAAGAGCTTCAGCCCGCGTTGGAGGGCGGTGATGTCGTAACGGCGTTTAGGATGAACGGTCATAACAATCCAAAATGAAAACGCTGGATTATCTGATGAAAATAGATTTTATGCAACTCAAAGGCGCCCGACTTTCTTCACCGCCTGCACGATCGACTTGAATTGCTCGATAAGGGCGTACATGGAATGCTCTTTGTAATCCATCTGTTGAGCCAGGGCGAGCACCGCCTGTGCCTGAGCCTTTGGAACCACGGCAACGCCATCGCTGTCGGCGACGACGATATCGCCAGGGTTGACCGGAACTCCGTTGCACAGGACGGGAATCTGTGATCCGCCAAAGCGGTAGTGATGTACCGAGGTTGAAGGAACAATGCCCGTGGCAAAAACGGGGAATGCGATCTTGCGCAGATAGGCCACGTCCCGCACACCACCGTCAATCACGGCTCCGGCATAGCCGCGCGCCGCCATGGCTGTGCCCATCAGGCCGCCCATTCCCGCAATGTCTTCGCCATCCTCAACCACCATCACGTACACCGAATCGGTCGATCCCTGATCGATCGCTTCTAACATTCCGGTGAGGGCCTCGGGATCGTTGTTGCCCTCGTCTTTCTTGAGTTGGACGGTTCGCGCATATCCGGCGAATTTGGACGTAAAGATCGGCTGCATGTGATGAGTCATGTACATGCGCTTGTGTGTAATCTGCTCAAGCGCATCGGAAACGGAGGCCACTTCCACATGTCGGAATTGTGCAACCAGTTCGCTGTCCGACAAAGGAGTCGCAGCCGCCGAACCCGATTGTGCGTGCGCAAGGTGGCCGTGGACAGCTGCGGCAGAAATGAAACTGAATACTGCAATAACAGGTATCAGGATGCATGTGCCAATGAACCGATGATTCATTCCTTCCTCCTCAGTCTTACCCGTGCGCGGATCAAAGCATCGTGAAGAGAACTTCCCATCCAGTGAAAGCTAAAGAGGTCGACATTTCGAGCTTCTCTTCCCCCTGCGATAGAATGTGGCCGTTTGCCATGATCCCCATTCGCCAGCCTTTATATCAGGTCGGACTTTTTCTGGTTGTATCACTCTTCTCAATTTCCGTTTTGCAGGCGGGACAAAATCAGTCCTCAGACCATGACTCCAAGCTGGCTCCCGCAGCGGGTCGAAGTACTTTTAACTCTTTCTGCGCGGGATGTCACGGGTTGGATGGCAGTGGCAGCGATAAAGCGGTCAACATTTCGGGAAGCGACAGAGTGCGGCATTTGTCCGACGCTCAACTGTCCAGCATCATTTCCAACGGTGTGCCCGAAACCGGCATGCCGGCGTTTCGCAATCTCAATGAAAGTCAGGTTCGCGCAGTCGTCGACTACCTGCGGTCGCTGCAGGGCAAGGCTGAGGGGCATGGGCTTCCAGGCGATCCAAAACGTGGCAAAGAAATTTTCTTCGGCAAGGGCGATTGTTCGACTTGCCACACGGTTTCAGGCCAAGGTGGATTCCTTGGCCCAGATCTCACGGAACATGGAGCCACTTCATCGGCGGATGCAATTCGCGCGGAAATCGTCAGAACACCGAGAGTGCCGCCGATAGGCTATAGGACGGCCGCGCTCACGACAGACAGTGGTCAGCGACTCGAGGGACTCGTTCGGAACGAAGACAACTTTTCCGTGCAGTTGCAAACCAAGGACGGGAGTTTCCATTTCTTTAAGAAGACAGGGCTTCGAAGCTTCGAGCATCTGGATCGCTCCCTGATGCCGACGAATTATCGCGACCGACTCAGTGACAGCGAACTGAATGATCTCGCCAGCTATCTGATGACCACTCCTGACCCCAACCGTGCCCCACCTCCCCGTAAGAAAGTGGACGACGAATGAAACTTCGGATTGCGCTCTCTCTCGCTTTGCTGACCGTATTCTTTTCCGCAGGTATTACGGCGCAGGAGAAACGCAGCTTTAAGCTTGACTCCCTCTCTCCAAAGTTCACGGAACTCATTGCCAGCGATGCGAAACTGGAAACCGTTGCTACCGGCTTTGGCTTTACAGAAGGGCCGATGTGGGATCCGGCCGGGTTTCTCTACGTCAGCGATGAGACGCTTAACAAGATTTTTCGAGTCTATCCGGATGGCAAGAAAGAAGAACTCATCGCACTGGGCGACCCAGACGGAAACACGTTCGACCGGCACCACCGCTTGATCGACTGTGCCAGCGTTTTGAGAGCCATCATCGAGGTGACTCCCGACGGGAAATACAAAGTGCTCTCCGACCGCTATGAAGGACAGCGTCTCAATAGCCCGAATGACGTGATAGTCGGCCCGGATGGCGCGCTCTATTTCACCGATCCCACGCTCGATCTGGTTGCGGGAGAAAAGCAGGAAATTCCATTTCAGGGAGTCTACCGGCTGGATGAAAAAGGAAACCTGCGATTACTAACCCGAGACATGGCGCAACCAAATGGTTTGGCCTTCTCTCCCGACGGCAAGAAGTTCTATGTCGACGACGACGAAAAGCGGAATATTCGCGTCTACGACGTGGCGGCCGACCGAACGCTGACGAATGGCCGGGTTTTCGGCGAAGAGCCCGGAGGAAAGGGCGAGGGCGTCCCAGATGGTATCAAGGTCGATGACAAGGGCAATCTCTTCGTGACCGGTCCGAAGGGCATTTGGGTTTGGGACGCGAATGGAAATCACCTGGGCACAATTGTGATGCCGGAACAACCCGCGAACTTGACCTGGGGCGATCCGCAATACGACACGCTTTACATCACTGCGACGACATCAGTGTACCGGCTCAAAACAAAGACCCGCGGCTTCGTTCCGTACCTGCAGCACTGATCTCTCCGCGACTCAGTGCGGCAGCGCAAAGCTGAACACGTCACTGCCGGCGGAAATGGCCACGTACTGAACTCCGTCGACTGCATAGGTCATTGGAGACGCGGCGAATGACTGCCCCGTGTTGAAGTGCCATAGAGCGCGCCCGGTCTCGGCATCGACCGCTTCCAGGGACTCAGCATCATCGGCAAAAAAAACCAGTCCACCCGCGGTGCTAAGTGTTCCTCCCCAAGAGTTGCCATGTCCCGCTTGCGGATACTGCCATACCTTTTTTCCGTCCGCGGGAGAGAGCGCCAGCAGAATCTTTCGCGAGTCTTCCCCCACAGGATGCTTCGTGCCCGTTCCGTAGAAAGTCTCGCCCTGGGTAAACGGCTTCGGTTTTGAAAAGTAAAGATTGCAGTTCTCGAGAGCCATCACGTAGAAAAGCCCGGTGTTCGGATTGTAAGAGGGCGAAAACCAATTCGTCGCGCCAACAATGCCGGGGCAGATGTGCGCACCTTCTTTCGTCGGGATCAAACCGGAAAGTACCGGACGCCCGGAAGCATCGATCCCTGTCGCCCAATTCAACTTTTCCACAAACGGAGTCGCTCGCAGAAACTTACCGTCAGTTCGGTCGAGAACATAAAAGAAACCATTTCGGTCGGCTTGCAGGAGCAAGTGTCGCACCGCGCCGTTTTCTTCCTTGTCCACCAACACCGGCGTTTCATTAGCGTCGTAGTCATACACGTCGTGGGGAGTGAACTGGAAATACCACTTCAACTTACCGGTGTTTGGATCGATGGCAAGGACGCACGCAGTGTACAGATCGTCGCCCGGCCGCGAGCTTCCGTCGAAATCGGGTGCGGCATTACTGGTTGTCCAATACACGGTGTCGAGTTCCGGATCGTAAGTCCCTGGCATCCATGTTGTGCCACCTCCATGCAAGTACAAATCACCAGGCCAGCTCGCAGACCCGAATTCTCCCGGCCCAGGAATCGTCCACAAACGCCATTTCAGAGTTCCCTTCTTCGCATCGTAGGCTGCGACAAACCCGCGGACTCCCGAATCACCGCCGGAGGTGCCGACGATTACTTCGTCTTTGACGACGAGAGGTGCGCTGGTCGCGCCGTACTGATTGACCTTGTCGGCGTACTGCACGTCCCACAGCAGATTTCCCGAGCGGGCATCGAGGCAGAGCAAGTGGGCGTCATCGGTTTCCGAATAGACAAACTGTTCCCACACTGCCACCCCGCGGCTCTTGTGGGCTGCGGCGTCGTCCAGCAGTCCGGAACTAACGGGCCGAGCATAGTGCCAAAGAGTTCGACCGGTGCTGGCGTCCAGGGCAAAGACATCATTGGCCGAAGTCACATACATGACGCCGCGAATCACGACCGGCGTCGCTTCAAGCCTCTGAGAATTTCCCGGATGGAAAACCCAGGAAGCGCGTAGTCGGGTGACATTAGAACGATTGATCTCACGCAGACTGCTGTAGCGGCGTCCCGTGTAGTCTCCGTTGTACGAAGGCCAGTTCTCGCTCACCGGCGTTGTCAGCAAATCTTCTGCAGTTACGTGCAGCGCTGAACTGGATTTGGTGCCGGAGTCCTGTGCGAACAACTCTTGTCGCATGCAGCTAGCCAAGAAAAAAAGAATGAATACTGCCGAGTAACGTTTCATCTTAATGAGCATCCTGGCCACTCAACTGAACCTCCTGCAGGGCGCCTCGGTCAACGCCGCTGTCATCCACCAAGTGGATCGACACCCGCGAAATTTTCCCGGGCGAAGCAATCTCAGTCTCCAGCGTGACGCGTTCGTTTGGGCTCACATCGGCAACGGGAGTCACTGCGGCGACATGCCCGTGTTCATCGTAAAGTCGGGCAACGATGTGCCCGGAATAGAGAACTCCGAAGGATCCCGAAAGGCTGATTTTGCCATTCTGCGCAGGCGCCGCTTTCAGTGGCCGAATCAAGACCCCCGCGTCAGTGACACCGTGGAATTCGTTTCCTGAACGCGTGGGGAACCACTCCGTTTCAAAACTGCAGCTCTCGCCGGGACGCAGTCGGCACATCGGGCTATTGAGCTCCGCTTCGAGGTAGTAAGGACTCGCGTCCGGATCGGTGCTCATCGACGGATTTCCGTCGCTGTTCAGCCTCATCTCTGGACCATTGGTCCAGAAGATGACCGAAGCTTTTCCGGGATACGTTTTGGTCGGTTCGTATTGAAAGCGCTCGATCATCGCGAACTGGCTGTTGCCATCGACGACCGCAAGCCATCCTTCGGTCGAATCGAGCCACAATTCGGCCGCCATGTGAACGTAGTGTACGGTGAAAAGATCGTCGTCTCTCACCCGCACAGCTGGATTTTCGGCCGGACCGAAACGAACGTGATAACGATTCAGATAACTGCTCGATCGATTCGCCGGGGTGAAGGTCCAGAAATCGGGATTCCTCTGAGCGGCGTGATCCGAGCTCTGCGCGCCAAAAAGAGACGTGTCGTATTGCGAGACCGACTGCATCGACCACTCAAGCGTGTGCCCCGTCACGTTTTTCATAGATGCGTGAAATGCAATGCGTGGCGAATCAGCATCCAAATGGATCGCACGCGTGAATTGAACGCCGGTCTGCGGATCGGACGGACCCGTCAATTCAATCTCGCAGCGCTGTCCTTCCGAAATTTTTCGAAACGTATAGGGCCCGTCATCCAGCACGTCAGAGTTTCCGACCCAATGCTTCTCATCGTTGCTGCCTTCCGGCAAAAGCCATAGTTTGTCCCCGCCGTAGTTGAACCACTGGCTGGAGTTTGGTGGAAAGTACTTGCCCGCCAACTTGGGATTGACGAACAGGTACGCGTGTCCCGCGAAGCTGACTTGCATCAGGCGACCACCATTTTGCGGCACGATAATCAACTGCACCCATCGGTTCGAGAGTTGCTGCGCCTGCCATCCCTTATAGTCGACGGCTTCGACCCGGCAATCGGGATTTTTTGGCGGATTCGATTGGCCGAATGCTGGAGTAAAGCCCAGCGTCGGCACGAAGGCCAGAGTGACGAGTCCTAACCAAGCTGCTCGCAGTCGATTCAACCGCACAGGATGAAGTGTCATGATCGTTTTTCCGCGCGGGACAACGGCTGCGGCGATTGAGAGTAGCACGCAAGACCGCTTGCAAAGAATTCATCTCCTAATAAACGAAACGAATCCCAATAAAACGAAAGATTTCGATTTGCGTCAAGAAGATTCTGTGGTATACCAGCGTTCACGCGCAGGCACCCACTGTGAGCACACTCATCGCAAGAATGTCCGAGACGGTTGTGTTCTTAGTGTTGCTGACCCCGGCTATCCTTCCCGCGCAGGATCGGACCGTCGACCCAACGTGGCTGCATCGGTTCGTGCCGCGATTGAGCGAGACCAAAACTGATCTATCCTCTTCGACCTGCCACTACAAGCCAATTTTCGGCCAGGAAGATGCCGACAGTCGAATTCTGAGAAGCGTTTCTCATTTCGCCGAAGTTACCGTGGATTCCCACGGGAACTGCCAAAGCATTCTCTACGATCGCAAAGAGGAAATCTATTTTGTTCTGCAGGGCACAGGTAGTCTGCAAGTCGCTGACGACACGCATCCCCTGCGTGCAAACGATTTCACCTACTTACCTCCAGGCGCGAAGCACGGGTTGGCCAACAACTCCACTCAGCCATTGCGAGTTCTGGTGATGGGCTTCAACATTCCTCCGCGAGTTGTGCTCAGCATGCCGGCTCAGCACGTTAAGGTCGTGAATCTTGATGATGTGAAAGAGGAACCGGTACAAGGTCATCCCACCTCGGTTTTGTACAAGCTGCTGGTCGGTCCGCGAAAAGCGAAGCGTGACGCGATCGATGATGCATACGTGATCACTAGCTTTTTCTTGATGGACTTCGCACCGGGAGGAACAAACTTTCCCCATCATCACGAGACCGCGGAGGAAATCTATCTGGTCGTTGATGGAGAAGGAGAAATGGTCGCAGGCAGCGGGACGGACGGAATCGAGGGCCGATTCCCTGCCAAGTCGGGAGATGCTTACTATTTCCGCCCAAACTGTACCGTGGGTTTTTATAACCAGGACAAGCCGGGGGCGAAAGCCCACATTCTCGCTGTACGATCACCGATTCCTCTTAGCAATGAGGAAGATTAGAGAAAGCTGCGGCCGCAAGGTTGCATGAACATTGCTAAAAGCTTGCACCACGAGAACCATTCCATCAGGAGGCATTGATGCCGATCCGGAACGCTAGCCGGAGATCATTCGTAAAACTGCTGGCCGCGACTCCACTCCTAACCCAGATTGCCGCGCGCGATCTATACGCGCAAGCCGCATCTGCCGTCGGTCACGATCCGCGGCAGAATGTCTACACACGTCTCGGTGTCAAAACCGTAATCAACTGTCGCGGCACGTGGACTTATCTGAGCGGCTCGCTCGAATTTCCCGAAGTTCGCGAGGCCCAGGTGGAAGCAGCACAGCATTTTGTGAACATGCTGGAGTTGCAGCGTGCCGTCGGCCGGCGATTGTCCGAATTAACGGGCGCCGAATCCGGCATCGTCACTTCCGGCGCAGCGGGCGCCATGGCCGCCGCAACTGCCGGATGCATGGCCGGCACCAGCGATAAGCACATCTGGCAACTTCCCGACACCACCGGCCTGAAGCATGAAGTCATCATGGTTGGCGGACGCAGCGCTTTTGATAGCGCCATCCGGCTGACCGGAGCAAAACTGGTTCTCGTGTATTCGCCCCAAGAGCTCGCCAACGCGATCAACGAGAACACAGCCATGATCTACACCACCGATCTCGGGGACAAACTCCAGAAAGAGTTGTCAGTCGCCAAAGACCACAAGGTCCCGATGTTGCTCGACGACGCGGCCGGCATCCCTCCTGCCGACAATGCCAAGCTCTACGCCCGCATGGGAATTGATCTCTACTGCTTCTCGGGTGGAAAGGGGCTCCGCGGTCCACAGTGCAGCGGCCTTCTGCTGGGGCGCAAGGACTTGATTGAGGCGGCTCTGTTGAATTCCGCGCCGCGCGAAGGAGCCGTTTGCCGCCCCATGAAGGTTGGCAAAGAGGAAGTCATCGGGTGCCTCACGGCCCTCGAGACGTGGTTAAAGATCGACGAGAAAAAGCTCTATGCCGAATGGAACGACCGCCTCGATCGCATTCGAAAGCTGGTGGAGACGGTGCCCGGAGTCAAGACCGACACATTCGTTCCAGACGACGGCAACCGCTATCCAACGCTCAGGGTCTACTGGGACCAGCAAGGCTGGCGATACAAAATCTCAGACTGCGTGCAGGAGCTGCGTTCCGGCGATCCCGTCATCGAAGTACTCGGAGCCGATAATCCCAGCCTGGTCACCGCAGTTCGCGAGGGCAATCCGAATCCGAATCGGAAGGAACGCAAGGACCCCGATCACATAGAACTTGTTTCAATGACCATCAAGCCCGGAGAAGAGATCATTGTTGGACAAAGACTGCGAGCCATCTTAGGCGCAGCGCAGAAAAAGGCCGCTGCCTAAAGACCCGAGGTCGTTTTGAAAATCTTCCGAACCAAAATCGGCTTACGATTACTTGTTGCGTTCTTGCTTGGTTCGTCACTGGGAGCGCAAGCCCAAGTTCGCGCCGTCGTTCCGGAACAAGCGGCCGCTCCCGGGAATCGCCTCTACTCGCCGGGGGTGGACGCCGGCGACTACCTCTACGTCTCGGGGCAAGGACCTCGGAAGCCGGACGGAAGCCTACCCGCAAATTTTCACGACCAGGTCAAGCAGGTGCTCGACAACGTCCAGGCCATCGTGAAATCTGCCGGGTTGAGTATGGACCATGTCGTCTACATTCAGGTGTACCTGGAAGATATCTCCAGGTGCGACGACTTGAAGAAGACAATTTCCGAATACTTCGGAAAGTCTCAACCCGCCGAAGCCGTGCTGGGCGTGGCTCGCACTCTAGATTCGCCGCTTGAGATCAACGCGGTTGCCGTGCGCAGTCTGGAGGACAAGAAGCCCGTTTATCCGCCGAACTACAAGTCAGACGACGCCGCTCCTCCGGGAATGCTCACTCACGACCGACTGTTCGTTTCGAGCATGGCGGGCGCCGATCCTGCGACTGGAAAGATTCCCGACGATCCCGCGTCCCAAGTAGATTTGGCACTCGACGGTGTAGAGGCCGTTGTCAAGGCGGCAGGCCTCGAACTCAAGAACATGGTCTTCGTAAATCCGTATCTGACCACCGCGATCCCAATGCGCGTAATGAACGAGCATTATGCGAAGCGCTTCGAGTTCGGAAATACTCCAGCGCGCGCCACAATCCAGGTCTCGAGCCTTCCCGGTGGCGCACACATTGAGTACACGGGCGTAGCCGTGCGCGATCTCGCCCAGCGAAAGGCGGTGCGCCCGAAGAACATGCCGCCGAGCCCGACTGCGAGTCCGTGTGTTTTCGCCGGCGATACTCTCTACTGCTCCGCCAAAGACGGTTTCATTCCGGGACCGCACGGGGGTGTGTACGCTACCAGCACGCAACATCAACTCCGGCAGACAATGCGCAACCAACTCGACAACCTGGAAGAAGCGGATATGAAATTTGATCAGGTGGTGGCGACTACCGTCTACCTTGATAGTCTGTCGGACTTATCCGTATTTGACGAGGTGTACTCGCAGTATTTCGGCTCGATTCCGCCGGCGCGAACTACAGTGCAGCAAATCGCACCGACCGAACGAAAAGCCGACAAGGATGATCACTTCCCAGGGCTGGAACAGGTCTCGCTGATAGCGGTGCGCAATCGAGGTAGCCGTTGAAAATCGATTTCGCAGCACGATGTGGTGACCAGCGGACATGGACCAATTCCGTGCTTGACAGATTTCCATGCAGTGGAATATGTTTTCGCGCCATGGGAGTGCAGTTTGTATCGCGCTGAGCCTGTCGTGACGTAGAAAACAAGACAGCGCGAGTCTGTAGATGGGGATCCACGAAACCTAGAGTGCTGGGCAGACAGCCGAAGCAGTCTGTCGCCCCGGGAGATGGGTGATGCGAAATGCTAGCAGGTTCGTCCCGATTTTCGTCGTCGTGTCGATGCTGTTGCTCCCCGGTATGCTGCTCGCCGATGTCACCGGCTCCATTCTTGGGGTAGTGCACGATCCCTCACAGGCCGTGATCAAGGGAGTGCATATCAGGGTCACGAACACTCAGACCAACCTCTCCTTGGATACGGTTTCGGCCGATGATGGTTCTTACCGTTTTCTGGCCTTACCCGTCGGGACTTACACGCTGAATGCCACGCTCGCGGGATTCCAGCAATACAATGCGACCGACATCGTGCTGAAAGTGAATGACCAGTTGCGCGTCGACATTGCGCTGACCGTCGGCAACGTCAAGGAAGAGATGACCATCGCCGCCGACTCGGTCCAGGTCGAAACCGAAAGCACCCAATTGGGCGACGTGATTGATTCGAAAAAGATGCTCGCTTTGCCGCTGAATGGCCGCAGTTACTTGGACCTACTGGGCTTGCAAGCGGGGGTGGCGCCCAGCGGATCAGTGACTATCGGTGGCAACTCCGGAACCGGCGCACGGCCGGTATCAGGTTACCTCGAAAATGCCGGCAATGTTTCAGTGAATGGCCAGCGCGAGACTGCGAACGCGTTTCTAGTGAACGGGGGCGATGTCAGCGAGGGACGCAACCTGGGCGCTGGACTGGTTCCGAATCTTGATTCCGTCGAAGAGTTTCGCCTCATTACCAACAGCTTCGACGCGGAATATGGAAAATTCAGTGGCGCAGTGATGAACGCCATTACCAAGTCGGGCACCAACGGTTTCCACGGCGATGTGTTCGAGTTCCTGCGCAACGACAAGATGGACGCACGGAATTTCTTTACCTCCCAAAAGTCCGAACTGCGGCAAAATCAGTTCGGCTTCGCCGTGGGCGGGCCTTTCTGGAAAGACCGGCTGTTCTGGTTCACGGACTATCAAGGAACGCGACAGGTGCGGGGCGCAGAAACCGGCAATGTTAACCTGCCGCCGACTGCCGAGTTTCAGGGCAACTTTGGGCCTGGAGTATTAACCGGCGCCGTCGATGGCGGGCCCGGTGACCCCGCCAATTGTCCCGCAAGCGTCCAACCCTGCGTCGACTGGCCCACCCGGCTTTCACAGCGGTTGGGCTATACGGTATCCAACGGCGAACCATACTGGACTGCCGGTTGCAACACCCTGCTGGATGCTCAGAATGGCGTGTGCGTGTTTCCTGGTGGCGTAATCCCGCAGAGTGCGTGGTCACCAGCGGCGATTGGAACCATCAAGTACATTCCACAACCCAACATCGATCCTGTCTTGGGTACTTATTCCGATAACAGCCAGAAGAATACGGTCACTGACAACAAGATTGGTGAACGGGTCGACTTCAACAATCGCAAGACGGGCAACTGGTCGTTTTATTATCACTTCGACGATTCGACGGTTTTCAGCGTACTGCCCAGCGACGGAGCAAGCGTGCCCGGTTTTCCTTCGCAGACGCCAACCCGCGCCCAGGAGTTCGTCATAAGTAACACCAAGACTCTCGGACCTACGGCGGTGAACGAGGCGCGTGCGACCTTTTTCCGCACGTCCACCCACTTGAACCAACCGAAAGGCGGCCAAGCGTCGCTTGCCTCTCTCGGTTTCGTCACCGGTGCCGGGACCCAAGGGATTATCCCCGATGCTTTTCCCGGATTTCCGGAGTATGTGCCCCAACTCTATTTCAACAACTTCGCGATCGGCGCACCCTCTCTAATCACGTTCCAGCCCAATAACACTTATAGTGTCTCGGATGGATTTTCCAAGGTAGCCGGCAAGCATGCGCTTAAGTTCGGGGGAGAATTCCGCTATCTGCAAGTCAACGAACGCAACTTAGCCAGCCAGGACGGGGCCTTTGTCTTCGACGGCACCGTGACTGGAGTAGATTTCGCCGACTACCTTATTGGAGCGCCTACGGGAAGTGGGGGTGGCTTCACCCAGGCGGCGTTACAACTTTTGGATTCGCGGACACGCTATGGCGGCGCTTACGCGCAAGACACCTGGAGAGTAACGCCCAACCTTACGCTGAACCTCGGCCTGCGCTGGGAAGTGAGCATGCCTTGGTACGACACGCAGGGCAAGATCCAGACTTGGGTGCCGGGACAGCAGTCAGTGGTCTTTCCGGGTTCCCCCACAGGCCTCGTATTTCCGGGCGATCCAGGCATTCCCAAGACGCTCGCCCCCACCCGATACAACAATTTCGGCCCGCGCGTCGGCCTGGCCTATTCTCCCGGCTTTAGCCAAGGACTCTTGGGAAAGATTTTCGGGGGGCCGGGAAAGACCAGTATTCGGGCAGCCTATGGTTTGTACTATACGTCAGTGGAAGATCTGAACCTGTTTTACGAGGTGGCCGATGCTCCCTTTGGCTTGTATTGGACTAGTCCGGGTCCCGTTCTGTTTGAGGAACCTTACCTAAATCGGCTGGAAGGATCTACCAAGGACGAAGGACAGCGCTTCCCGTTCACCCACCCAACTCCGGGCAGTCCGGCAAATAAGACGCTGAGTTTCGCGGTTTACGAGCCGATGTCCTATTTCCCCGGATACGACATTCATAACAGGCTGCCGTACGCCGAGCACTTCAATTTCTCAATCCAGCGTGAGCTGTCCAAATCCACGGTCTTGACTCTGGCATACGTCGGCACAGAGGGTCATCGGCTCATCTCGCAAAGCGAGGCCAATCCCGGCGATGCCGCGTTATGTCTGCAGCTCGCCGCGCAAGGTGCCGGCTGCGGACCGAACGGTGAGCAGGACACGTACACTGTGGGCTCAAATACCATCTACGGCACCAGGGACAAGCTTTTGAATCCGAACTACTGTCCCGAGGCGAACTCCCTGTGCTTCGGCTTTGGCAACACCTTCACCAAACTGGTTGCCAATTCGATCTACAACGCTGGGCAGGTGACGGTAGAACGCAGAGCCGGCGATGTAACCTTCCTCGCTGCTTACACGTTCTCCAAAGCTCTGGACGATGCGTCGGGGTTTAACGATCTGGTCAATTTTGCCAACCCAAAGCTGAGCCGTGGGCTGTCATCGACTGACCTCCACCACAACTTCGTGGTCAGCTATATGTGGGCCATTCCCTTCGATCGAGCTTTCCAACGCTTGCCGAAGAGGCTGACGCAAGGGTGGCAACTGCAGGGCATTACCCGATTCGCGACGGGATTCCCGATCCAGATGGGTGACTCGAATCCCATAGACCCCTCTCAAGAGAACGCCTCTCAACTGTGTCCGGGGTTGGCGCTGGCCACACCGGTGCCGTGCGTGGGAGATAGCTCGCTTGCTGGCAGTCCGTCGACCGATATGCCCAATCTCGCGGGACCAATTCACATCCAGAACCCTCGCAGTACCCCTGGTACGTTCACATATTTCAACCAGAGCGCATTTGTCGCGACCAACTGCTTTTTCACTGGGACCACCCCAAGCCCTGACTGCGGAACCTTCGGTACGGCGAACCGCCGGTTCTTTCACGGTCCGGGAATCAACAACACCGATCTGGGAATATCGAAGAGAATCCCGGTCACGGAAGCAAAAGCTTTCGAGATTCGCGCTGAATTCTTCAACATATTCAACCATGCGCAATTCATAAATCCGAGCGGGGACATCAGCAGCGGAAGCTTCGGAAACATCACGAATGCCCGCGATCCGCGCATCGGACAAGTGAGTGCGAAGTTCATCTGGTGAGTTGACGGCTAGACCAATTAAAAAGGGACGGCATCCGCCACGCCGTCCCTTTTCCATTTGGGATAAATTGTAAAGGATGCGCCGGTTTACAACCCGCACGAGTGGCACAGAGGTACGTCAGCCGCTGACTTGGCTCTGGGTCGTGGCTCTTTGTCTATCTGCGTGTATTCATCCTACGCATATCCGCGCACAGACTGCGGACACCTATCGCCAACGTGCAACCGAGCTCTCCCGGGCCAAGTCTTGGGATGACGCCATCACGAACTACCGCAAGGCGCTCGATCTCGAGCCCAAAGACGCGCTCACGCACTACAACCTCGCATTGGCGCTGAAGTACAAGGGAGACGACCGCGAGGCCCTGAAAGAATTTCAAGCGGCGATAAAGCTCAGGCCGAAATGGGCCGAGGCGCATTACGGATTGGGCGCAACCTGGTACGACCTGCAAAATCAGTCTGAGGCGGTCAGCGAACTCCGCACGGCTGAGGCCCTCGATCCCGCCAATGCCGCTACTCACCGTCTGCTGGCACGCATCCTTTCACAGCAGAACAATCTAGCCGATGCCAAGCACGAGCTGACCCTGGCGCTTCGATTGAAACCTTCAGCCGAAACGTACCTGGAACTCGGCGTGGTCGAAGGACAGCTAGGCAATTTGACTGAAGCTGCGGCACAGTTCCGTCGCGCGATCCAACTGGATTCAGGGCTTGCAGCCGCGCATCTCATGCTAGGCATCGTTTTGCGTCGCCAGGCAGACCACAAGGGCGCGCTCGCTGAATTTCGCACTGCCGTAAGGCTCAACCCGGACAATGCCGACGCTCAGTACAACCTCGGCCGGGAGTTAAAGGCCGACGGCGACACGGCAGGCGCCATCGCGGCCTTTCGTCGCGCCATCGAACTCAAACCCGATTTCGAGCAAGCACACTACAATCTCGCCCTCGCCTTGCACAGCCAGGGAGACGCCGGCAATGCCAAGAAAGAGCTCGATGAACTGTCTGGGCTGCACGAGTTTCGCTCTCGCCTTGCGCAGTCGAAGCTGCTCATCCTGCAAGGTGTGGATGCGTTGAAGAAACAGAAATTTGACGACGCACTGGCGCTGTTCCAGAACGCCGCCGAGCAATCTCCCGAACTCCCCACCAGCTTCTACTACCTTGGCCTGGTCTGGGAGGGCAAGAACGAGCCAACTCGAGCGCGGGAAGCCTACGAAAAAGCGATTGCGTTGAAGCCCGACTATGCGCAGGCGCACGCCAGCCTTGGATTGCTCCTCTGGAAGTCAGGTGATCAAACGCGAGGTCTGGAAGAATTCCAGCATGCGGTGATGTCCGATCCCGACCTGGCCGAAGCACATTACAATCTCGGGATCGCGCTCGCGCAACTGGAGCGCCTGCCCGAAGCCATTCGCGAATTGACCGACGCAGCCAGCCTCGATCCGCACAATATCGATGCACGCGTGCAACTTGGCCTTCTCCTGAGCCAGAACAACGACACTGCCGCGTCACTCAATGTTTTTCACGATCTCATTCGGCAGAATCCGGGATTTGCCGAGGGGCACAATAACCTGGGGCTTGTGCTGATGCAGTCAGGAAATACCCAGAAGGCACAGGCAGAGTTCAAAGAGGCAATGCGGCTGAAGCCAGGCTATGCGGAAGCGCACTATAATCTTGCCTTGGCGCTGCGTCAGGAAGGTAAGAAGGCGGACGCACAACAAGAATTCGAAAAGGCGTATCAGCTCGCACCAGAATTGAGGAGCGTTCCGCTTCCGTGAGCGCCCTTGGGCGAGCTTTGGGAACACGATCGTTTAGCGCAGACCGTTGCCAGGAGTGAACTGATGCCGGACTGGGTTTGGATCGCTGCCTTCTTCGTTGCCTACGTTTTTCTTACCCAATGGTTGCTTCCCAAGCTGGGTGTTCCGACTTGACGCAGCAACTCCTGTTCCGTCGAGTCTCGACGGACTACAAAATCCACCGCGCCAAAGAAAGACTGAGCCGCCGAGAACCACAGGTCAGCTCAACCAGCAAGAGCGCTGGGAAATCGGGTCTGAAAATCCAGCAATCCCACCCACTCAGGTGTGATGGTAATCCGCACCATCGAAGACACCATGGTGCGCAATTGTCCCAGCCAACCTTTGGCCAACTCGGGATCAAAATACCGCTCAGCGCAAGCGGCGTATTCGGGAACGATTCCTTCCACCGGTTCGAGGCGCGCACTCCCGCGAATCAACAGCACCTTGTGCGGAAAGGCGTTGTCGTCGATCGTCAGCGAAACTTTCGGATTCTTCGCCAGCGCTTTCAACTTGGGAGCCTTGGGCGGACTCGCCATCACAATCTCGCGCCCGTTCCAATGAAACCAGATCGGAACCACCCGCGGCGTTCCATCGCTCCAGACATAGGCGAGGCGCGCCGGAATTTTCGAATGTAACAACTCTTGCGACGCCGGATGCTGCAGCAGGCCAAGATCACCTTGTTTCACCGCGAGCATGCTACCTCCTTTTTCCCCATAAGCGTTCTTGCGACCAATGGTCGGACGCATTGTACTCCTGTGCCTCTCGTCCGCAGTAGAACTAGAGTTGAAGCCTGAATCTGCGAGTTGCTTCCTCCGCGAATCGGCCGTTCCGGATGACTGTCCTCTCGCACTGCGATATGATTCATGGCCGCATTGCCCAAGAGGACTCATGACGATTCGCTGGAAAATGATCGCCGTTCTCGCCACATGCGCCTTTAGCTTTGTTGTCTTGACCCCACGAAAGAACGCCACTGCTGCCCCGCAATCCTCAGCACCGTCGAAAGCACCCGTCCGCTTGTTGCCCGCAGACCAATCCCTTTCCATTCCCGACACCACCCTGGCCATCAATTCGCCGACTCCCTTGTCGCAACGGGTTGTCCACTATGAGATCGACGCCAAGTACGACGCTTCGAAACATACAGTTGACGCGACCGAGGTCCTCACCTATTACAATCTCACCGGACAATCTCTCGACCACTTCCCTTTCCATCTTTATCAAAACGCTTTCCAGCCCAACGCAACCTTCGTCCGTGATGCGAAACTCATGGGCACCCGCGACACCGGTTACGAGAAGTGGGAGGCAAAGTATTACGGTTCGGAGGAGATCAAGAGTATTGAGGTCGTAGGACAGGGTGACCTCACCCGGAATCTGCAATTCGTTGCCCCGGACGATAACAATAAGGATGACAAAACGGTAGTCGATTTACGCCTTGCCAAGCCGATTCCCGCCGGTACCTTTGTTCAGTTCAAGATTGCCTTCCAGACCAGGTTTCCCGAAACACAAGCGCGGTCTGGATGGAAGCGCGACTTTCTGCTCGGTGGCCAATGGTTCCCCAAAGTTGGAGTCTGGTGGCACGGGGCTTGGAACTGCCATCAGTATCACAACACGACGGAGTTTTTTGCAGACTTCGGCGTCTACGACGTAAAGCTGACCATCCCTCAAAATGAAATCGTCGGTGCCAGCGGCGTTGAAGTCAGCAAGCTGAACAACTCCGACGGAACGAAGACCGTCACCTATCACGGTGACGACATTCACGATTTCGCCTGGACCGTCAGCCCGCGCTACAAGGTCAAGGAAAGCACCTATCAGGCGCAGATGGGATCCATCCATCTCCGCTTCCTGATGCAGCCTGCGCACTGGGACCAGGTCGAGCGCCACGAACGCATCACGCGCGAGACTCTCGACCGCTTCGAGAAATGGTACGGGCCGTATCCATATAAGACGCTGACCGTAGTCGATCCTGAGCCCGGCTCAGCCGCCGGAGGCATGGAATATCCCACCTTCATCACCGGAGAATCTGAATGGTGGTTGCCGGCCGGCCTCCACGAGGTCGAAGGGGTAGTCGAACACGAATTCGGACACCAGTACTGGTACGGTATGGTGGCCACCAACGAATTCGAAGATGCCTGGATGGACGAAGGCATCAATAGCTACACCGAAGTGAAGGTCTTGGATTCGATTCTCGGCAAGAACACCTCGCTCCTGGCCTTCGCCGGCGCGACGTATGGCGACAGTGAGGAGCAGCGAGACTTCTACATCGGCGTGGCTGATCGGGACCCAATGACCCAAAACGCCTTCACGTACGTCAATGCTAATTCTTACGCGGGAGTAACCTACGGCAAGACCGCCAGCGTTCTGCTCACTCTCGAAGGCATCATCGGCGAAGACACCATGGCCAAGGCGATGCACGCATACTTCATGAAATACCGCTTCACTCACCCTACGAAAGAAGATTTCTTGAAGACGATCGAGGAAGTTTCGGGAAAAGATCTGCGCTGGTATTTCAACCAGGCCGTCTATGGAACGCAGGTCCTGGACTACGAAGTACTCAACGCAGATTCCTACCCGACGAATTGGTTTGAAGAGAAGAAAAAAGAGAAGAAGGACAGCAAGAACGCAAAGGACCACGATACCGTCTACCAGTCGCACGTGACTGTCCACCGCAAAGGCGACTTCGTCATGCCCATCGACGTCGAGGTGAATTTCGACAATGACGAAAAAGTCCGTGAGCACTGGGACGGCCAAGGCCGCTGGACCAGATTCAGTTATCTGAAGAAGGGGAAAGTGGCTTCAGTTGAGATCGATCCCGATCACACCATTCACATCGATCGCGACAACTTTAACGACAGCCTGGTCGTGGATCCCAATCCAAAAGCAACGCACAAACTTTCGACATATTGGCTCTTCGTAACGCAATGGATGAGTCAGGCGATGGCCTGGTGGGCGGTCTAGAACTTGTCTTACCAAATGGTTTCGAAGAAATGGTTTTTGAAAGGGCGCGGCTTAAGCCACGCCGTGGAACGCCAGAGAAATCCTGGGCTTTAGCCCCTGAGGGCGGCAGCAATAAGGAAGAAAACGAACATGAGCTTACTAAGCAGTGGCCTTGCAAAGGTCGCGCACAATAAACGATATATCTTCTGGTTCTGGCTTCTGAACCTGACGCTAGCCGAGTTTGCGACCGCGGCGTTCCGGCGGAACGTTCACGCGATTCTCGACCATACCCTTCTAGCTGAACGCCTCGTCAAGGGTTTCGACGCGGGCGTCTTCGGGGAGTTACTGTTCAAACCTGAACTCGGAAGTCTGAACTCCATGACGGCCCCGGCGCTGTACTTTGGCTTCATATTCTTTCTCGCTACCGCGCTTTTTCTGCCGGGGATCTTCGCTGGGTTCGCTTCGAACTATCGACTGCCCCGGGAGGAATTCTTTCGTGCCTGCGGACGAAACCTGTGGCGGTTCATTCGACTCATGATCGTCGCCGGAATTGTGATGGGAATCGTCGCGGGTCTTCTCTTCGCGGCCAACGGCGCCATCGTCAAGAAAGCGGACCAGAGCACTAATGAGAAGCTTCCCTTCGAACTGCAGATGACGGGCCTTGCGGTCATTTTCCTGATCATGACCACCCTCCGCATCTGGTTTGACCTGGCCGAGGTTGATGCGGTTTTGAACGATCAGAGGGCCGTTCGCAAATCCATCGCAGCCGCTTTCCGGCACACATTCCACAGTCTTGCACGCTTGCTCGGCAGCTATGTAGTCGTTACGATCGTCGCGGCGATTGCGTTGGTCGGCGGGCTTTGGGTATGGATGAAGTTTGTGTCCCCCGAGAGCGTCTTCGGCGCCTTCGCAGTTGCGCAGATTACGCTACTCCTGCTGCTCATACCGCGCTTCTGGCAGCGGGGGATCGCGGTCTCCTATTGGGAACGACGTATGCTGGCGCCGATAGTTGCAACCCCGCCGCTCGAGACTGCTTCAATTTCGCCCGCTCCAGCTCCGGTCGTTCCGGTTCCCGAGCCCCCTCCCGCTATTTCAACACCCGCCGCCGACTCGGACGAAACTCACTGATTGCAGCATCACCTTTCGATTCGACTCTCACATTACTAGTTCGACTCTCGCATAATGAGTTCGATTCTCACTTTGGACCACACCGTGCCACCAGCACAATATTGCGCCGCCGTCTACGAATGTTCGTACCGGAGTGAAAGAGCGGCCCTTCAGGGCCGCGTTCCTCTTCTCTGATCGAGAGGGCTTTAGCCCTGGGGTTGATTTTTCTTTGCGAGACACCGATGTTCTTACAACAAAACGATAGTGATCCCCAGATTGCGCCTCCCTAAGTGCGGGTCATCCTTCAGATCCGGCCGCTCCCGTAAGAGATTCCAAGTCGCCTCGTCTCCCTTTGACCAGTCTTCTCCAAAGATGCAGCCGCGAATCTGGCCGGCTTCCGCGAGTTCGTGTAGGCGCCTTTGGACGGCGATCCGGATCTCGCCTCCCACTCCCTTCGACCCATAACCGTGGACAATTTTCAGAAGAGGACTGTTTTCCTTTCGCGCAACTGCAATCTCTCGATCAAGCCGTTGTAGCGCCTCCCGTACCGATGGCATATCGGATTTGAGATCTACGGTCTTGATCGTCGGTTTCGAAGCATGCACAACAACTATCCTATCGGAACAAGAAAAGAGCCGGTCCGCTTAGGGGCCGGCTCGGTGGATTGAAACAAATACACTAATTCACAGCGAAGACCAGGTCATCATGATCGTCATACGCTCCGGTGCTGCATGACGACGCACCTCCCTGATAGCGGAATTGCCAGGATACGTCTCACAACCGCCTGCTCAGCTCCGAGCCCTGCCCCGCGCCACCGCTTCCCGTGCTTCCTTATCCGCGGTGCGCCGCCGCTCCGTTTCGCGCTTATCCCAAAGTTGCTTGCCTTTGGCCAGCGCCAGTTCGAGCTTCACTCGACCGTTCTTGAAGTACATGCGAACCGGTATCAGGGTTAAGCCCTTCTGCTGCGTCTTGCCCATCAGTTTCCGAATCTCCTCGCGATGCATCAGCAGCTTGCGGGTCCGCAGCGGAGCGTGGTTGTGAATGTTGCCGTGCTCGTAGGGACCGATGTGCGCGTTGAGCAACCAAAGTTCTCCGTCCTTGATTAACCCGTAGGAATCTTTGAGATTAGCGAGCCCGCCGCGAACGGACTTCACCTCGGTCCCGGTCAGCGCTATCCCCACCTCAAATTTTTCCAGCAAGAAGTAGTTATGGGAAGCGATCCTATTGACAGCGGCATCCCTCTGTCCGCTCGCAGTGGGATCCCGCCGCGGAGATTTCTCCGGATTCGGTTTCGTCTGATGCGTGGATTGGCGGGCCATTGGAGTGACGTAGTTTTTATCTTAGCGCACAAAAGAGAGCAGGTTCTTAAGCCTAAGGTGCGAGATCCACATCGTAAGCCTGACGCCCGACGCCTGACGCAGAAGGACACCCCAATGGTCCTACGACCAAAGAGTGTAACTCTAGTGTGTGCAAGCACTTCGGGACCATAAAATTGCGATGCTATAATCGCCCTACCGCGTGATTTGTTTGTGAGTTCAGTGGTTCCCCCGCCAAAACATGGGTGAGACGGGCGGAAACGTAGGGACGCCGCTGTTCGGTGAAGTTTGCATTTCTACAGGACCATGTCGTGAGGATCATCGAATGAGACGCTCAATGCGTCCAGCCCTCTTTTTGTGGCTGGTCGCCGTAACCCTCCCCGCCGTCGCCGATAAAGCCAAAGACCTGTTTGCCAAGGGCCAGGATGCCGAAGCCCGCCAGCAGTACGAGGCTGCCTACGATTTCTTCAAACAGGCTTACGACCTGAAGCCGAAAGAGCTCCGCTATCGTGCCGCGTTCGAGCACGCCCGCTTCGAAGCCGCATCCTCGATTGTGCATCGCGGCCAGAAACTGCGCGAAGAAGGCAAGCTCGATGAAGCTCTGGCGGAGTTCCAGAAAGCTCTGAGCGTTGATCCTTCACTCTTCATTGCGAAGCAGGAACTGATCCGCACGCAGAAGATGATCAACGACCAGACTAATCCGCCGCCTCAGGCAGCCGGACCACCAACCAGCCTTCTGCAGAGAGTTCACGAAGCCGCCGGCCCTGTTGAATTGGCTCCGATTTCCAATACACCCATCACCGTCAAGATGCTCAACACCAAGTCTGACGTGGTGTACCGCACTGTCGGACAGCTCGCCGGTGTGAACGTGCTCCTCGATCCCGACTACACACCCCGCCCGATAAACGTTGACCTTAGCGGCGTTACGCTGGAGGAAGCGCTGCAGATCACCGCACTCGAATCAAAAACCTTCTGGCGTCCGGTCACCAACAACACAATTTTTGTAGCAGCCGACAATCCTGCCAAGCGCAAGGAGCTGGAACAGAGCGTCCTCAAAACTTTTTATCTTACGAATCTCTCCCAGCCCACCGAACTGCAGGATGTCGTAAACGCCATTCGCGCCGTGCTCGATGTGCAGCGCGTGCAGCAATTGCTGTCGCAGAACGCCCTGGTCGTGCGCGGGACGCCGGATCAGATCGCCCTGGCCCAGAAATTGGTCGAGGACCTCGATAAGGCGCGCCCTGAGGTCATCATCGACATCGCCATCATGCAGGTCAGCAAAGACCGCTCCCGGACGCTGGGCCTGAATCCCCCCACCAGTGCCACCATCCAGTTGCAGAACAACCTCAATACGACGACCACTACGGGGACGACTAATTCGGGGAACGGCGCAACCGTCACCCAGAGTACCGGATCAAATAGCATCAGCTTAAATACGCTCGGCAATCTGAACGCCACGAACTTCCAGGTCACCATTCCGGCGGCCAACTTGTCATTTGTGATGGGCGCCAGCGACACCAAGCTGATCCAGAATCCGCAGATCCGCGCCCTCGACGGGCAAAAGGCTTCGCTCAAGATCGGCGACAAAGTTCCGGTGGCTACCGGATCGTTCCAGCCCGGCATCGGCGGCGTGGGCATCAACCCTCTGGTCAACACCCAGTTTCAATATCTCGACGTAGGCGTCAACATCGACATAACGCCGCGCGTCCACGCCAACGGCGAGGTTACGCTCAAGATGACGATGGACGTTTCCGCCGTCACCGGTCAGTCAAACATCGGCGGCATCAGCCAGCCCATCATCGGACAGCGCAAGATCGAGCACGAGATCCGCCTCAAAGATGGCGAGGCCAACCTGCTGGGCGGCATCATGGAAGACCAGCAGACCAAGCAACTGAGCGGAATTCCGGGTCTGGCCCAGATTCCGATTCTTGAAGTACCTCTTCGGCCAGACCACCCAGGACCATTCCGAAAACGAAATCGTCTTCGCCATCGTTCCTCACATCATCCGGGCAACCGATGTCAACGAACTCAACCAGCGTGCGATCGAGATCGGAACCGCCACCACGATCGAGTTGCACCATGCGTCCAGACCTGCTGCCGCTCCGTCGGGCGCCAGCGCTCAGCCGGGCCAGAATGGAACTCCTTCGATCGTCCCCGCCGTTCCAGCGCCGAATCAGCCGAACAGTCACCCAGGTACTCCCGCGCAGCCGGCCGGACAGCCCGGAGTAACCCAAGCTTCCTGTTCGATCCGCCAACAGTTCAGACAGACAAGGGCAACACGTTCGCCGTGAACCTGCTGATCTCCGGGGCGCAGAATGTTTATTCCGTTCCGGTTCAGCTGAACTATGACCCCAAGATGCTGCAACTCGTGAACGTATCGAATGGCGGCTTCCTCTCGCAGGACGGCCAGGTCGTCACGCTCGTGCATCGCGAGGACGAATCCCTTGGTCAATCGCAGATCACCGCCTCGCGGCCGAGTGGCGCTGGCGGAGTCTCCGGCCAGGGAGCCGTAGTCACAGTAACTTTCCAGGCAAAAGCCTCCGGACAAACTCCCCTCACCATCACTCGTGGTGGAGCACGCGATCCGGGGCTGCAGGCGATCACGGTCAACGGGGCGCAGGCTTCAGTGACCGTGCAATAGTTTCCGCAGTTTGAAGTGGAGCAAAGTGAAGATGGTTTCGAGAGTCCAAAATAGACCGATGGCCAAAGGCGCGCGCGGCTTCACACTCATAGAACTGATCGTCGCCGCGACGATCCTCTCCATCCTCACTCTCATGGCCTTGCCGCTCGCGCGCGTGACGGTCCAGCGCGAAAAGGAGAAGCGGCTTCGCGAGGCATTGTGGGAGATGCGCGACGCTATCGACCGCTACAAAGACGCCGCCGACCGCGGAGCCTTCCAGACCAAGGTCGACAGCCTAAACTATCCTCCCGACCTCGACGAACTCGTCAAAGGCATTGAGGGCCAGGCCGGCAAGAAATACCGTTTCCTGCGTTCTATCCCTACGGACCCCATGACGAACAGCAAGGAGTGGGGGCTGCGCTCGATGCAGGACGATCCCGACTCCGATTCCTGGGGCGGACAGAGCGTCTTCGATGTCTACACCAAGTCAGAAGGCACAGGCCTCGACGGAACGAAATACAAAGACTGGTAAAGGTGGAAGAGCGGCGCTTCTAGGCCGCTCGCAACTAGGTGGAAGAGCGGCGCTTTAGCGCCGCGTAAAAGGTGCTTACCCAAGGGGCTTTAGCCCCCGGGCCAGTTTGCTGACATGCGACCAAGGGGAAACAATTCGTGAGTGCCCTCTTCGCGAAAGGACCGATTCTTCGCCTCCCTCCGCAGCCGGTCCCGCGGCTTCACTCTCCTCGAACTCATGATCGTCATCAGCATCATGATGATTCTCATGGCCGTCGCGGTGCCCTTGTATCAGCAGCACGTGATTCAAGCTCGCGAAGCCGTGCTCAAGCAGAATCTGTTCCAACTCGACAGTCTTATCGAGCAGTACAGGTTGGACAAGGGGCAGTCCCCCCAGAGTCTCGACGATCTTGTGACTGCAGGCTATCTTCCCAAGCTGCCCGTCGACCCCATGACCGCGAAGGCCGACTGGACAACCGACCCCGAGGATCCCACGAATGCAGTAGATCAGCAGCAACTCGGCATTGCGCGGGCGCACTCTGCCTCGGCTGGAACGGCACTCAATGGCGAAGCATACAGTACCTGGTAAACCAACGCTATCGGGCCGCTGCGCGATCCGCGGTTTCACTCTGCTCGAGTTGATGATCGTCTTGAGCATCATCGCGATTCTGCTGGCCATTGCGATTCCAACCTACAGCCATTCGATTGTTGCGGCTCGCGAGAGGGCTCTGCGATCGGACCTCACGTTATTGCGGAATTCTATTTGGAAATATACGTTCGACAAGCAAAGAGCGCCGCAGTCCCTCGACGATCTCAAAACAGCCGGCTACATAGACAAGATTCCCGACGATCCCATGACCCACGAACCCAACTGGGAGGTAGTTCAGGACGAGGTCCTGCTCTCCATCGACCAGCAGGAGCCCGGTGTCATCGACGTCCACTCCGCCTCCAGCAACACCGCCAGCGACGGCACCGCCTACAACACGTGGTAAACCCTGCCGGTCGCAATCGCAAACTCCATGCCTTGTCATGCTGAGCGGAGCAGCTGGCGTAGCGAAGCGAAGGCAGCTGCGCAGTCGAAGCATCCCTACCTCGAAAGCCGCGCCCGACAGCTAATGCTTTCCAATTATTGAAGCCCGAACATGTTCCTGTCTAAAGTTTCGGACACTCATGGGGTAGGGTGTTTTGGGAATCCTCTGCAGCGCCTGATTCCAAACTCCGCCCGAAGATTGTCTGTGGGGTATTCATGCGAACACTGACCCTCGTTCTGTGTGCTCTCGCTCTATCCGCGCTCGCCGCAGCACAAAGCAACTACGCCGCCGTTTCCGGCACGGTAAAAGACTCTCAGTCCCTGCCAGTGGTCCATGCCACGGTGAACTTCAAGGCACTCAGCACAGGTGCCACGCGGTCGGTCACTACCAACGACGCCGGAATCTTCTACGCCCCCGCCCTTCTGCCCGATGACTATGAAGTCACGACCACCGCATCTGGCTTCGCGTCGGTAATGCAGAGCGTCCATGTGGAAGTCGGACAAAAGCTGGCTCTGGACGTTGCTCTCAAGATCGGTGCCGTAAAAGAGGGCGTCGAAGTCAGTTCCACGCCGGAGATCCTTCATACCACCGACGCCGCCGTCGGTGAGGTTGTCGAGCCCAAGTCCATTCAGGAATTGCCCCTCAATGGTCGCATGCTGATCGATCTCGTGCTCACCGTTCCCGGTGCCCACGTCGGCTTTGGCGCCCAGACCGGACAAACCAATCCTCTCTACTGGCGTCCCGGACAGCGCTCTGCGGTAGTCATCGGCGGAGCTCGTCCTAACGCCAACTTCTTCCTGCTCGACGGTGCGACCAACACCGATCCCACCTTCAACACGCAGAACCTCAGTCCCTCGCCTGACTCCGTGATGGAGTTCCAGGTCGTTACCAGCAGTTACACCGCCGATATGGGCGGCGCCGGCGGTGGTCAGATCAATATCGTCACCCGCTCTGGGACGAGCCAGTACCATGGCACGGTTTACGAATTCCTCCGCAACGGCGCCCTCGATGCCAGCCCCTTCCAGTCCATGGGCAACAATCACCTGGTCCAGAATAATTTCGGAGCGTCCTTCGGCGGCCCGCTCCTCGGAAAAGATAAGCGAACATTCTTCTTTCTTAACTATGAAGGCTTCCGCCTCTCCCAAGCTGATGCTCAAATCCTCACCGTTCCCACGCGTGACGAGATCATGGGTGACTTCAGCATGAGCCCAGTAAATGTCTATGATCCGACGACGGCCGTGGCAAACCCGAGCTATAATCCGTCACTCCCCACCGGCCCATCCAATTTTCCTTACACTCGCAGTCAGTTCCCCAACAATCAGATTCCAAGCGACCGCATCAATCCGAATCTCGAAGCCTTCCTTATGCAATACGTGCCCCAGCCCAACATGATGATGATGTCTATGGGCGCGGACTCCAACAATTACCTCGACATCCGCAACGAGACGCACGTTCAGGATCAGGGTACCGTTCGCATCGATCATGACTTCTCGAGCAACGACACCGCCATGGCGCGGTATTCGCTCGGCTCCGAGAACGGCTTCTCCCCGAGCAACGGCAGCACCGCCACCACGGAAAATCTTCCCGGCTTTGGTGCGAACTTCGACAATCTTTCCCAGCAAGCCGTCATCTCCTGGAATCACGCTTTCTCGAGCAACAAGCTCAACACCGCCTCGCTAGCCCTATCCCGCCTGTCAATGAATCACACGTCACAGAACAATGGCGTAAACGACATCGTCGGGCAGCTTGGCATTCAAGGCATCGGCTTCGGAGGACAAGGCGCCTGGGGAGCTCCCTGGTTCGCCGCTCAGGGATACACGGGAATCGGCGACACCTTCGCTGCCACTCCCATGCATGCCTGGGACACAACGATCGAACTGCGTGACACCTTCGCCTGGCAACACGGCCACCACGCCCTGCGTTTCGGCGGTGACGCACGCCGCTACATCTGGCCCATGTGGGGATTCTTCCAGAACCGCGGCTACTACCAGTTCACCAACGGCTACACCACCCAATTCGGCTTCAATGATGGCAGCGGCTCAGGATTGGCGAGCCTGTTGCTCAGTCTGCCCACTGTGAAACAGCGCCAGGCTGGCGTGCCGCAGATGAATCTCCGCAACTGGGGATACGACGGCTTCGCCGAAGACAGCTGGCGACTCACAGCGAACACGACGATCAATTTCGGCGTTCGCTATGAGTACACCAGCCCGCTCTATGATCTAAAGGAGACCAACAGCAACCTGGTGTTTAACAATGGCGTGCCCTCGGTTTTCATCGGCGGCCAAAACGGCTACCCGACGGGACTCATGTATTCCAACAAGCACAACGTCGCACCCCGCTTCGGAATCGCCAAGAACCTGCCGCGCTACGGCCTTGTCCTGCGCGGTGGCTATGGAATCTTCTACACCCCGGTCGATCAGAACACCTGGTGCAACCAGCGCCACAACGTTCCCTATGTCTTCCCCGAAACCCAACAGGCAGACAACTTCACCCCGCCTGCCACTCTTTACACGACTACCCTGAACTTCGGAACTCCGGTTCTCGGCATCGGAACATTGCCGGCTACGACCGTAAGCTTCACTGCCTTCGATCCTTACGCGCCGGCTCAGTACATCCAGCAATGGAACGCGCAGATCGAAAAAACTCTGGGCAGCAACACCACGCTTGAAGTCGGATACCTCGGCGCGCGCGGCTTTCACTTGCAGCGCTCGCATTTGATTAACAACGCGCCTCCCGGACCCGGACCGCTGGGACCACGTCGCCCGTTCCACACGTTGAGCTTCGTACCCGGCACCGAGCTCACTCCGAGCAGCACCGACGCCGTCATTCAGAGCCAGACCTTCCCCGTCAGTACGATTAATCTTCTCGAAGACACTGCGCAAAGCTGGTACGACGCGGGATACGTGAATGTCCGCAGAAAGTATTCGCACGGCCTGAGCTTTCTAGCGAACTACACGTTGGCCAAGAACCTGACCGACGCGCCGGATTTCCGCTCTCCCATGGACGAGAGCGCCATCCCGCAGAACAACAGTGACCTCGCCGCCGAGAAAGGCCCTGGCTGCGACGTTCGTCATCGCCTAGCCCTAAGTGCCGTTTACAACATCCCTGCGTACCAGCGTGCAACCTGGACGAAGCTGGTGACGCAAAACTGGCAATTCAGCACGGTCTACCAGGTTCAGTCCGGAATGCCGTTGACGATTTCGGTCTTCGGCGACACGGCGAACGCCGGGACGGTTCTCGGCGAAAATCCCATCCGCGCAAACTATACGGGCAAACCGATTTTCGGGCCGGGCACGCGGAGTTCGAACGAGTGGTTCAATCCCGCCGCGTTTGCGACACCTCCCGCCTACACCTTCGGCGACGTAGGCAGAAATTCGGTGTACGGACCGCCGCTGCAGACCCTGGATATCGCCATAGCCCGCAGCTTCCGCCTGACGGAGCGCGCGAGCTTCCAGTTCCGCGGCGAAGCCTTCAACACTCTAAACATGGTGAACCTGGGCACTCCCAACCGCTTCGTAAATACTCCGCAGTTCGGCACCATCACCATGGCGATGACCCCGGGCCGCGAACTCCAATTGAGCGCCCGCGTATCGTTTTAGGTAGCGCCCCCATCCTTGGCGGCATTGGGGCGGCACCGCTCGTGTAGGGACAGACGCCTTCGTCCGTCCCGCAAAGGCGAAAGCCGAGCGCCCCGACCACGAATTTGTGGCGTGCTTGCGGAACCCCCTCTTGCGGACCGCCCCACGTGGAAGAGCGGCGCTTCAGCGTCGCGTTAAGGCGCAAATGGAAAGGCCCTTCAGGGCCTGTGGTCACGCTCTGCTTTGCAGAGATTTCCACAGCCACACCATGTGACGTCTGACCTTGCAAAGTCCGAAAAAAGAGCAGATCATTTCCAAGCGTCAACGATGCACGAAAGCGCACGTCGACACCACGTAAGCTCTTTGATATCAAGATTTTGCCCGCAAGCGATTGAGCCGCAAGATTTTGCTTTGCATTTCCCCGTAAATTCTTGATTCCAATACACCGAGGGGGAGGGGGATACCCTCGAACATCTCAAGATTCCCAAAACGAAACGCCTTCAGAATCCGACTTTTCGTCGTCACCAAGACTCTTCTCGCGCCTCCCTTCGTGAACCTCCATGTTCCATGGTGGTTGGAGAATGTTGGAGCCGCCCCGAATTGCGCCTCCCCATCGGAACCACTACCATCGTTCTATGCCCGTAGAAACCGAAATCCAGGCTCCAACTTCCATTCGCGCCCCACGCGGCAATCAGATCACCTGCAAAGGCTGGCAACAGGAAGCCGCCATGCGCATGCTGATGAACAACCTCGACGAGGAAGTCGCCGAGCGCCCCAAAGACCTCGTCGTCTACGGCGGAACCGGACGCGCCGCCCGCAGTTGGGAAGCCTATCGCGCCATCATCGCAACGCTGAAGAATCTCGAGAACGACGAGACGCTGCTGGTTCAGTCGGGCAAACCGGTTGGAGTTTTCAAGACCCACGATCATGCACCGCGCGTGCTTATCGCAAACTCCAATCTCGTCGGACACTGGTCAAACTGGGAGAAGTTCAACGAACTCGAGCGCGCCGGCCTCATGATGTACGGCCAGATGACCGCCGGAAGCTGGATCTACATCGGCTCGCAAGGCATCGTGCAAGGCACATTCGAGACGTTCTCCGCCGCGGGGGAAAAGCATTTCGGCGGCGATCTCGCCGGCAAGCTGATCGTTAGCGGTGGAATGGGTGGAATGGGCGGAGCTCAACCTCTCGCCGCAACCATGACTGGCGCAGCTTTTCTCGGCATTGATGTCGATCCCGAGCGCATCAAGAAGCGGCTGAAGACCGGATACTGCGACTTCATGGTCACGACGCTCGACGAAGCGTTGCGCATCCTGAAGAACGCAGTGCGCAAGAAGGAGAACGTCTCCGTCGGATTGGTTGGCAATTGCGCCGACATCATTCCCGAGCTCGCTGAACGTGGCGTCGTTCCAGACATTCTGACCGATCAGACCTCTGCGCACGATCCGCTGAACGGATATGTCCCGAACGGCATGTCGTTCGCCGAAGCGCTCGAACTGCGCGAACGCGATCCGCAGTCGTATCAGGAGAAGTCGCTCGACGCGATGGCTCGCCATGTCGAAGGCATGCTGCGCCTGCAGAAGATGGGTTCGGTGACATTCGATTACGGAAATAACATCCGCACCTTCGCTTTCCAGCGCGGCGTGAAGAATGCCTACGACTTCCCCGGATTCGTTCCCGCCTACATCCGTCCCCTGTTCTGCGAAGGCCGCGGCCCATTTCGCTGGGTCGCTCTTTCGGGAGAAGCCTCGGATATTCACGTCACCGACAATCTGGTGCTCGAGCTCTTCCCCGACAACCGCATCCTGCGCCGCTGGATCGATCTCGCCCGCAAGCGCATCAAGTTCCAGGGATTGCCAGCTCGCATTTGCTGGCTCGGTTACGGTGAGCGCGCGCAATTCGGACTCGCGATAAACGATCTAGTGAAGAAGGGGAAGATCAAAGCCCCGATCGTAATCGGCCGCGACCATCTCGACTGCGGCTCGGTTGCGTCCCCTTTCCGTGAAACCGAAAGCATGAAAGACGGCTCTGACGCCGTGGCAGATTGGCCGCTGCTGAACGCGCTGCTCAACACAGCCGCTGGCGCATCGTGGGTTTCCATTCACAACGGCGGAGGAGTTGGAATCGGCTACTCGCTCCACGCGGGTCAAGTCACAGTCGCCGATGGCAGCGACATGATGGCAAAGCGCATCGAGCGAGTACTGACGACGGATCCAGGCATGGGAATCATTCGCCATGCCGACGCAGGTTATGACGAAGCGAAACAGTTCGCAAAGAAAACCGGCGTGAAGATCCCCCTCAAATAAACATGCCTCCGAAGCCCGCTCCTTCCAAACGAAAAGCGTCTCCACGCGATTCGCTCTTCCTCACTAACATCGGCCAGCTTCTCACTCTTCGTGCTGTGTCGCCAAAATCCGGTCCGCGCCGCGGATCTGACCTCAACGAACTCGGGATCATCAACGATGGCGCGGTGCTCTGCATTGGCGGGAAGATCGTTTCTGTCGGCACCAACAAAGACGCGCTTTGCGATTTATGGATCAGAAAGCACCGCAAGCAACTCACCGAGATCGATTGCGCCGGCAAAGTCGTGCTTCCTGGCTTCGTCGATTCACACACACATCCTGTGTTTGTTAGCCCAAGACTGGTCGACTTTGAGAAGCGGATCGAGGGCGCTTCCTACGAACAGATCGCCGAGGCTGGAGGCGGAATACGCTCGAGTCTGGAAGCGGTTCGCAACGCGGCTAAATCTGCGCTAAAGAGGAAAGTACTGGAAGTCTTGCATGACATGGCCGCGTACGGAACTACGACTGTCGAGGCTAAGTCAGGTTACGGACTCACGCTTGAATCAGAACTGAAATCGCTCGAGGCAATCCGCGAAGCGGCTTCGGGTTGGGCTGGAACCGTTGTCCCTACCTTGCTTGGGGCCCACGTCGTTCCGAAAGAGTTCCACGGCTGCTCACAAAAGTACGTCGAGATCGTCTGTAAGGAGATGATTCCGCAGGCGGCGAAGCGGAATCTCGCCAAGTTCGTGGATGTATTCTGCGACAAAGGCGCATTTACCCCAGAGGAGACGGAGCAGATCTTTGTGGCCGCCCGAGAGCACGGATTAAGCGTGCGAGCGCATGTGGGCCAGCTTTCAGAGACAGCGCTGGGGCCGTTACTCCAGTTCGATCCGGCGTCGCTCGATCACATGGATCATGTGAACGACAACGATGTCAGGCAGCTGGCGAAACGGAATACGGTTGTCACGCTGGTCCCGGGCGCGAACTATTTCCTGGGACTGAAGACGTACCCCGATGCGCGGCGCTTCATCGATGCCGGCGTTCCGGTCGCGTTGGCAACGGACTACAATCCGGGAACTTCGCCCACGATCAGCATGCCAATGGCGATGTCGCTCGCGTGCACACAGATGAAGATGTCCCCGGCGGAAGCGATCGCGGCCGCGACCATCAATGGAGCTTGGGCGCTCCGTATGGCGGATCGAAAGGGCAGCATCGAACCGGGAAAAGATGCTGACTTAGCTGTCTTCGACGTCGAGGACTATCGCGAGATTCCTTATTGGTTTGGTGCCAATCGTTGCGAGATAACCATTTTGAATGGGGTGATCGCATCGCATCGTTGAACTTTTTGTCAAACCAGTCCGTATCAACAGTGGGGACTTCCGCGGGGCTTCGCCCACGCGGGACAGCCGAGGCGGCTGTCGCCACATAAAATTGGGGCAACAAATCCACAGGAATTCCGAATCTACCTCCCGAGGACCATTTCATGAAGAAGATTTTTGCAGGATTGACCTTTGCTGTGCTGACTCTCTCGATGGCAGCCGCGCAGCGGTTGCCCGAGACGGCGACGCCAGAGAACTATAAGCTCACGTTTACGCCAGACCTTGAAAACGCGAAGTTTGATGGCGACGAAACGATCGCCGTTCGCGTATTGAAGCCAACTTCCGAGATCACGCTGAACGCCGTCGACATCGATTTCCACGAAGTGACGATCGCGAGCGGAGGCGCGACGCAGAAGGCGAAGGTCACGCCCGACAAAGAGAAGGAAATGGTCGTGTTGTCGGTCGATAAGCCGCTAGCAGCCGGTCCGGCGGCGATTCACATCACGTACACGGGCATTCTCAACAACGAAATGCGCGGCCTTTATCTTGGGAAAGACGACCAGGGACGCAAATATGCGGCCTCGCAGTTCGAAGCGACTGACGCCCGCCGCGCCTTTCCCTCCTTTGACGAGCCCGATTACAAAGCGACGTTCGACATCACGGCCGTAGCCGACAAAGGGCAGGTTGCAATCTCCAACTACAAAGTCGTCTCTGACACGCCCGGACCAGGCAATAAACACACGGTGAAGTTCGCGACGACAGCAAAGATGTCGTCATATCTGGCCGCTCTGATTGTCGGCAATTTCGAATACGTGGAAGGCTCCGCGGATGGCATTCCGATTCGCGTCTATAGCACTCCCGGCAAGAAAGAAATGGGCAAGTTCGCGCTTGAAGTAGCCGAACAGAATGTGGGCTACTACGACAAGTATTTTGGGATCAAGTATCCCTACGGCAAGTTGGACTTGATTGGCCTGCCGGACTTTTCCGCGGGAGCGATGGAAAATATCGGCTGCATCACGTTCCGAGAAGTTCTGCTGCTGATTGACGACAAGCAAGGCTCGGTTGACCTGAAAAAGACCATCGCTTCGGTTACGGCGCATGAGATTGCCCACATGTGGTTTGGTGACTTGGTCACGATGAAGTGGTGGGATGATGTGTGGCTCAACGAGGGATTCGCCACGTGGATGTCGAGTAAGCCGCTTAAGACGTGGAAGCCGGAATGGAATTTCGATTTGGACGACGTCAGCGGCACGGGCGGAACGCTCAATGTAGACGCGCTCGCGAACACTCGTCCAATCCATCAGGCGGCGGAAACTCCGGCCCAGATTCTGGAACTTTTCGATGGCATCGCTTACGGAAAAGCGGCTTCGGTTCTGCGCATGTTGGAATCGTATCTGGGAGAAGAGACGTTCCGCGCTGGCATCAATGCTTATCTGAAACAACACCAATACGCGAACGCGACGGCCGAAGACTTCTGGGATGCTCAGGCGAAGACCTCCAAGAAACCTGTGGACAAGATCATGCCTACATGGGTAAAGCAGGCGGGCGAGCCCATCGTCAATGTGAAAACGCAGTGCGCGGGAAGTTCTACGAATGTCACAGTGACACAGCAGCGGTATTACTTTGACCGGTCAAAGTTCGAATCGCCAAATGACCAGCTTTGGCAGATTCCGCTTTGCCTGAAGGGATCAGCAACCACGGGCGCGCCCAAGTGCGAACTGCTCACCAAGAAAGAAGAGACTTTTACGCTGCCCGGATGCTCGAACTGGGTTCTGGCGAATGCCGGTGCGACGGGATATTACCGCTCGGGCTATCAACCCGATGCTGTGCGCGCCTTTGCTAGAGATGCGGAAACCAAACTAACTCCTGCCGAGCGGATTAGTCTGGAGAATGATATCTGGGGTTCAGTTCGTGTTGGTCGCGAACCCGTAGGCGACTATCTCGCGTTCGCGCAGGGCCTGCAATCCGATCGCAATCGCGCCGTATTCGAAGAAGTTCTTGGTGGGCTGGCCTACATCGAACGCCATCTGGTGAATGACAACGACCGCGATTCGTACCGCGCTTGGCTGCGTGAATATCTGACTCCGATCATGAAGGAAGTGGGTTGGGAGCCGAAGCCGGGTGAGAGTGACGAACAGAGAACTCTACGGTCGCGCGTACTGACAGCGCTTGGCCAGGATGCTCGTGATCCTGATGCGCTGGCTGAGGCGCGCAACATAGCTGACAAGGCCCTGGCCGATCCTGCTTCAGTGGACCATCAGTTAGCCGGCTCAGCTCTCGGCGCCGCGGCTATCAGTGGCGACGCTGGCTTCTACGACAAGCTCATGGCCGCGCTGAAGAACACTAAGGCGCCGGAAGAGTACTACGCTTACTTCTTCACGCTGCCCCAGTTCACCGATCCAAAACTGCTGCAGCGGACGCTGGATTTCGCGATCTCGCCCGATGTGCGGTCGCAGGATGCCCTGCGACTGGTGACGGGGGTACTAGAAAACGAAGATGGGGAGACGTTGGCTTGGGATTTCATCCGCCAGCGCTGGAGTGAAATCGAGAAGGCTGGAGGCCCTTTTGCCAGCGCGCAGGTGGTAGCAGCCACCAGTGGTTTCTGTGACGCAGGAATGCGCGATCAGGCGACGGAGTTCTATAACGCGCACAAGATCGCCGCCGCAGAGCGGACGTACCGGCAATCGATCGAGCGCATCAACAACTGCATCGATTTGAGGTCGCAACAGGAACCGCAGCTGGCATCGTGGCTGGGACAGCACGGGAATGCGGGCGGCAAATAGCGGTTTCGGTGTGAAAATGGCCCGGTCTTGACCGGGCCATCTTCTTTTGCATGCAGGATGCCGATGCTACGTGATGCGAAGGCGTCGGTACAATTACGGCATGATCGGCAGTACGATGTGCGACGGCAGGTCCGGCGAACAGTAGACTCGCTGCGTGGCTGGGATGAAATCGGCAGCCGCGGCTTTGTAGATACTCGGCACAAACTTCTGCGGATTGCGGTCGATCACCGGGAACCATGTCGATTGAATCTGGACCATGATGCGGTGGCCCTTCAGAAAGACGTGGTCGCGATCGCGCAGAGGAATATTCCACTCGGTGGGTTTGTCGGGAGTCAGCGGCTGCGGCTTTTCGTAGCTGATTAGATATCGACCGCGCCGAACTTCCATCGCGATCGGCAATTCGTATCCGTTCAAAGATTGTGCGTATTGCCCGGGCTTTGGCCCATCATCCGCATCCCATGAGTTCTTCTGGGCGTCCTGCGGATATACATCGATCAACTTGACCACGAAGTCACTGTCTGTGCCTGAAGTTGAGGCGAACAAATCCGCCGCCACCGGTCCAGTCACGGTTATATCGTGATCCAGCGGTTCACTCTCAAAGGAAAGAACATCCGGCCGGTGATCGACGAAACGCTGGTCGGCGACCTCCCATGTGCGCCAGTCTCCGCCCGGGTATGTCGGAGAAATTGGCCGCTGACGGTAGGGTACGGGATTGGCTGGATCGGAGACGTATTCGCGAAATGCCTTGCTCTTGGCATCAGGCGCACTGAACGAAAGCGTGCCATCGCCGTGGAGATAGAGATTCGTAGTCTTAGCCTCTTTTGGCGGCCAGGCGGGGTATGTGTGCCATGTATTTGATCCGCTCTGGAAAGTGCTGGCCTGCCATTGCGGCTTCTCTCCTTTGTCGTGCAAGTAGTGGCGAAAAAAAGGAGCCTCGATGCTTTCGCGGAACTCGCGTGAGGTCTCATGTCCGCCGAATGGGATAAGCCCGATGCCCTCGCCCTTCGCAGCCTGCCATTCGCCGTGGAACCATGGCCCGGCAACGATGAAGTTCGTATGCTGGGGATCGTTCTCCCCCGCGCGGCGGAAGATCTGCCACGGCCCCCATGGGTCTTCCTGATCCCAGAATCCCGCTACATTCAGGTTCGGCACGGTCGAGGAATGAAGCTGATTCACCCAGGCTTCCTTCTTCCAGAATTCGTCGTAGTCGGGATGATCGACGCTGGAGTTCCAGTAAGGAATCGAGCCGTGCAGGTATTTCATGTTGATATTCGAGAGCGGACCCAGATTCAGATACCACTCATACGTGTCGTAGGTTTCAAAGTCGAAGTGGGTATTCTTGTTTTTGTCGGCCTGCTCCATCACAGCGTATTCGAAGTCATAGCTCTCGCGGAGCGCGCCGTAGCGATGGTCATCGTCATTCATCCACTGATCGACGGGCGAGGCCTGCTCGCTGATGGCTTTGAGCGCGGGGTGCGGATGAAGCAGCGACAGCGCAGTCGTCAGGCCATCGTAGGAGACGCCATACATTCCGACTTTGCCGTTGTTGTTTGGAATATTCTTCACGAGCCACTCGATCGAGTCGTAGGCATCCGTGGTTTCGTTCGTGGCCTTGGGATCGTTTGGGTCGACCCACGAAGACAGATTGAAAACTCCCTCGGATTTGAAACGCCCGCGCAGGTTCTGGATCACAAAGATGTAGCCATCCTGCGCGAGTTCCTTCATGGATGACGGTATCTGCTCGGGAGGTTTTTCAGGGACGCCATACGGAGTGCGACGGAACAGAATCGGCAGCGGACCTTGCTGATCAACAGGAGTGAGAATCGCCGTCTGAAGACGAACGCCGTCGCGTACTGGAATCATGACCTCTTGGAGCTTGAACAGCGGTTTCGAGGGGGTCGCGGTCTGCTGAGAAATTGCAGAGATCGTGAGCAGAAGAAAGATTAACGAAATACGTTTGTCCAGGCGCACCAGGGATTGCCTCCGGGCAGACTCCTTGAGTTGAACTGAGAGGCGCAGTATACCAACCCGCAGGCTCAGTGACCGAATTGGGTGATACTGTCTCTAGGATCGGTCCTAAATGAGGCGAGACCGAGGCTTTGCCTAGGTCATCTATAGTGACAGCAGTCAACCTTTCGGAAAGAGAGCCATCATGAGCAGGTGCAAGGGATATGCAGCAGCGACGGCCAAAGCTCCGCTGGGACCGTATGAGTTTGAGCGGAGGGAACCACGGGAACATGATGTCGTGATCGACATTAAATATTGCGGGATCTGCCACTCCGATATCCATCAGACTCGCGACGAATGGAGTGAGTATCAGGAGGAGGCAATCTTTCCCATGGTGCCTGGACATGAGATCGCCGGGGTCGTGGCAGCCCTGGGAAACAAAGTCACGAAGCACAAAGTGGAGGATAAGGTTGGGGTGGGGTGCTTCGTCGATTCCTGTCGCACCTGCCCAGAGTGCAGGCACGGACTAGAGCAATACTGCACGGTGGGGACGATCTGGACTTACAACAGCCGAGACAAAGAAGGCACACCGACCTATGGTGGATATTCCGATCGAATCGTGGTGGATGAGAATTACGTGCTGCGCATGCCTGGCAACCTGCCGCTTGAGGCCTGTGCGCCACTGCTCTGCGCCGGAATTACGCTGTATTCGCCGCTGAAGCACTGGGGAGCAGCCCCTGGGAAGAAAGTGGCGATCGTAGGACTCGGTGGACTCGGCCACATGGGAGTCAAGCTGGCGCATGCACTGGGGGCCGAGGTCACTGTGCTCAGCCAATCGCTCAAGAAGCAGGCTGATGGAAAGCGGCTGGGAGCCGATGACTTTTACGCGACGTCGGATCCTGAGACATTTACGAAACTAGCCGGGCATTTCGATTTGATTATCAACACGGTTTCGGCGTTGGTCGATTGGAAGCAGTATCTCGACCTGCTGCGGGTTGACGGGACGATGGTGGTGGTGGGACTTCCTGAGAATGACATTCCAATTGCGGCATTTTCCCTAACCGCACGACGCCGTAGTCTGGCCGGCTCACAGATTGGTGGAATTCGAGAGACGCAGGAAATGCTAAATTTCTGCTCTAAACACAAGATCGCTTGCGATATCGAAGTTGTGCCTATTCAGAAGGTCAACGAGGCCTATGAGCGAGTACTCAAGAGCGATGTGCGGTACCGGTACGTGATTGATATGGCGTCGTTGAAATGAAGCGGCGAGCGATGAGCGGCGAGCAAACCCGGCGCCGTGGTTCGCCGCGGAAGGCTGGGACTGCGCTTGCCTGGCTTGTTCGACCACTCGACGAATTGCTTCGATGACGACGTCTGGACGGTCGATCTGGATGTAGTGTGCACTGTTTTTGGCGATGGTCTGCGTCCCCCGAGTCGAGAGGTGGGCCAGTTCCTCCTGCATTTTCTCCCAGGCTTGGTTGACCGGTTTGGCGAGATCGGGCGGCAAGTCACTCGAGGGCCTATCGGGATCGTGTGAGAGAACGGCCAGCGGCATGTCTGACAACGAACCGGTTTCGGCTGTCTCGGCGGCGCTGTCAGGAAACGCGCTGATTTCGGCCAGTTGTTCTCTGGCACTGTGCGTATTGCAGTCGGCAGCACGAGTCAGAGCATCGCTTTCGCACAGACCGAGAATGCGCGGAATGCCGAAAGGCATGGTGACAGCGACGAATTGAGATTCACGCTGCCAGCTTCCTTCCATGTTCTTCAACTCAGGCGGAAAACGGTTCTCCTGGTCGGGATGAGACGCGTCCACCAGAACCATGCCGACGATTTCATTGCGGTACAGGCTGGTGAAAACGCGAACATGGTATCCGCCCATAGAGTGGCCAACGACCACATACGGCGGGGGAATGCCTGCAGCCTGCAACAGGGCGTGCAATTCCCCGGCAATCACTTTGCTGGTGCGGGGCTGAGAACTGGAGTCGCTATAGCCGAGGCCGGCGCGGTCGTAGGAACAGACCCGGGTGAACTTGGCGATTTGCGGCTGCACTTTGCGCCACGAGAGATAGCTGTCGCCTAGTCCGGAGTCGAGGATGACCGTGGGGCTGCCCTCGCCCGTGCAGTCTATGTGCATCTTGCGCCCGCCCACATCCACCAGCCGCCCCTCCATTGGATTGAAGCGGCGGTCGCGGGCCTCGGAGATGTTCTCGTAGAGAAATCCGGCCACAGCCAGGACGAGTACCAATGCAGACAGAAGCAGAACTATGCGGCGGAACACCGGATGCGACGAAGATGATCGAGAAGCGGTGTTGTTCATGGGCACACGGGAATGTAACAGTAGCCCGCCGCACGCTGCCACGCATTCTACATGACGGGGGGCACTGTAATACCCATAACTGAGAGTGCCCGAATCAATTCGCGCCGAACCACGGCGACCGTGGCCAGCAGGAACTGCTTTCGCTTCTCGTCGGGCTCGGTGAGTATGGGATAGCGATGGTAGAACGTATTGAAAAGCTGGGCCAGCTGAAACACGTGCTTCGCCAGATATGCGGGTTCCGTCGTGGCAATGCATTGGGCGATCACATAGGACGTCTTGGATGCGGCGAGCCAGAGTTCCCAGATTTCATTTCCCGTTCCGTCTGACAGGTACTTAGCCAACTCATCAACAGACAGAGTCGCAGCCGCGACGTTGCAGAACGTGTCGACATCCGCTCCGGCCTTGCGGAAAATGCTGGTCGCGCGCACGACCGCATATTGCGCGTAGGGACCCGTCTCTCCTTCAAAACTGAGAGCTTCTTTGAAATCAAATGCGATCACTGATTGTTTGGTGTACTTCAGCATGAAATAGCGCAGCGCGCCGATGGCGATCTGCGTTGCAATGCTGAGTCGCTCCGGCTCGCTGAGCTGGGGATGACGGGAATCGACTTCTTTCTTCGCGGATGCAATGAGCTGGTCGAGCAGATCGTCGGCCTTCACGCCGAAACCCTTGCGGCCGCTGACCTCGATGTAGGAACGGGTCTTGTCTTCTTCGCTCAGCGTGTAGCCAAGTTCGGCGGCGCAGCGGGGCGTCAGAGCGACCATCTCGTAGGAAAAATGCGTGTAGTGATCGGCAGCCTTGCCGTGTCCAAGGCCACGCAGCGCCTCGATGACGGTGTTCTGAGCCTCAGACTGGCGGGCATCGATGACGTTATAGATCTCGGCCACGTCGCCGAAGTGAGGATGATCTTTTTCGCCCTCAGTCGTCGAAATCCAGCAATCGTGCTGGTTGGGATAGCGGTAGAACCTGCGGTATCCGAAGTCGAGACCCAGGAGTCCGAACTTCCACATGTGGTAGGCGATGTCCTTGCCGACGTAGCCTACGGTGCCGTTGGAACGGACGATAACCTTCTGGTCTTCCTCGGTAATCTCGTCTTCATCTGTGTTCCCGGTGCCCTCTGTGGTGAGATTTGCTTTTAAGGTCCCGGCGCGCCGCATCACCCAGCAGCCCTTGTTCTTGCCGCTGTCTTCGAAGGTCAGCACACCACTTTCTTTTAGCTTCGTGAAGGCTGCGTTCCAGAAATGAAGGCGAAGTATCTCACTTTCACGCGGAAGAAAGTCGTATTCGATGTCGAGCCGGTCCATAGTCTCGAGATGGCGGCGAAGAACGGCGGTCGAAATCAACTCGGCTATTGCGGCAGTCTCGCTTCCAGGATCCTCGATGGCGTGCAGCGTCTGTAGCCTGGCTTGCTTGTTCTGCTTGTCGGCTTCGTACCACTGCGAAGCCCGGGCATAGAGATCCCAACAGTAGTAGTCGAAACGCGGCTGCCGGCTGAGAGCCTCGATTTCTGCGCGGGACTTTTTTTCGAGGTGGGTGAATCCAACCACGACATCGGCGACCTGCACACCGGTGTTGTCGATGTAGTTCTGAATGTCGACTTCCCTGCCCGCATAGCGCAGCAGGCGAACGAAGGTGTCGCCGAGAACCGCGTTGCGCAGATGCCCGATGTGCGCAGCTTTGTTCGGGTTGATGCTTGAGTGCTCCACCAAAACCTTGCCCGCGGGCACGTCGACAATCGGTTTCTGATCGGCGCATAGGACGGCAGCCATCCAGGCCCGGTCGATCTTGGCATTCAGATACCCGGGAGGCGCGACTTGCAGCTCGGCGATACCTTCGATGGGACCGACGTCGGTTCGGATGACTTCGGCGATCTTCAATGGCGCCGAACGCAGCGGCTTGGCAAAGGGAAACAGAGGGATCGCGAAGTCTCCGAGGTCCACCTTGGGAGGCTGCTCGACGACCACGGCAGGGAGAGACACGCCGGGATGCCGCTTTTGTAAACAGTCGAGCACCCGCTGGGCAAGACGACGTTCGAGATGACGATACAAGGAAGCCCTCTAAGCTATTGAAGAAACAGTGATTTTAACAGAGTCGGCGCGGGGCGGACGTTTGACCGCAGATGCCACGCTTCCCTATGATGAAAACTCGGCCGTTAGCGAGCTTTTATGCGCATTGCCTACCTTGAATGCTTTTCCGGCATTAGCGGCGATATGTTCCTTGGCGCCCTGGTGGATGCCGGGGTATCGCCCGGATTACTGGAAGAAACCGTGGAGGCACTCGGGGTCGGCGCGAAGCTCGAAATATCCAAGGTGATGCGGAGCGGGATCTCGGCGACCAAGGTTGACGTGTGGGTCGATGGCGAAAAGGATATGCCGCGGGAGGAGTACTGGGCGAAGCAGGATGTGATCCCGGGACCCGCGAAAGCGCCCCACGACCACGAACATGTGCACGGACACGACCACCATCATGAGCATTCTCATCATCACGAGAGTGCGAGTCACGAGCCGTCGCGGGTGAAAGCGCCCGCGCCACACGAGCACGGGCACTCCCATCGCGGGCTAAGCGAAATTCGGAAGATCATTTCCGCGTCTGCCATTTCTGATTCGGCCAAGACCACTGCGATCGCAATCTTCGAAGCCCTTGGTGCGGCGGAGGCAAGAATCCATAACGTCCCGGTCGAAACCATTCACTTCCACGAAGTGGGTGCGGTTGATGCCATCGTGGATATCGTTTGCGCCGCGGTGGGGACCGAAGCCCTCGGTGTAGCCGGGATCGTCTGCTCGCCTCTGAATGTCGGCGGCGGCACGGTGAAATGTGCCCATGGCACGTTTCCGGTGCCGGCACCTGCCACCGTCGAGTTGTTGAAAGACGCACCGGTGTATTCGTCCGGCATTGAAGCAGAATTGGTTACACCGACGGGAGCGGCGATTGCCAAGACGCTTGCGACACGTTTCGGCGTGTTTCCAGAGATGAGGATTGAAAAATCGGCTTACGGAGCGGGGTCGCGGGACTTTCCGGGGCATCCCAATGTCCTCCGCATTGTGATTGGCGAGGCAGTGCCGGCGCTCGCCGGGAAAACGAGATCGGAAACGATCTCAGTGCTGGAAGCCAACCTCGACGACCTGAACCCGCAGGTGTTCGGTTACGTGCATGGATCGACTTCTGGAAGATGGCGCGCTGGATGTTTTCGGGATGCCGGTGCAGATGAAGAAGAATCGGCCCGGAACGCTGCTGACCGTGCTTTGCAAACCGGAGCAGGCAGAGAAGTTGATTCAGTTGATATTCTCCGAGACCACGACTTTGGGAGTTCGGCGGCGGGAAGAATCGCGCCAGACGCTGGCGAGGCGTTGGGAGAGTGTGCACACCGAGTGGGGGGAAGTTCGCATCAAGATTGCCAGCATGAACGGGACCGTCACGAATTACGCGCCTGAGTACGAAGACTGCCGGCGCATCGCGGCCGAGCATCATGTGCCTTTGAAGCTGGTGATGCAAGAGGCGGCGCGGGCTTATTCGAAGGACAAAAAGCATTAACCACAGAGGGCACTCAGGTTCACAGAGGAACTGATACCAGTGCACTCGATGACCAATATTATGGCCAGGAAGTTCTACATCACGACGCCGATTTACTACGTCAACGCGCGGCCGCATATCGGGCATGCGTACACCACCATTGCGTGCGATACGATCGCGCGGCGGCAACGCCTGCTGGGCGCGGATACATTCTTTCTCACTGGGACCGACGAGCACGGGCAGAAGATCGAGCGCGCGGCAGAAGCCGCCGGCAAGTCACCACAGCAGTACGCCGATGAAATTTCTGGCGAGTTCCGCGCGCTGTGGAAGCGGATGGGGATTTCCAACGACGACTTCATCCGTACGACCGAAGAGAGGCATAAGAAACGCCTGCAGGAACTGTTCCGCCGTATTCGCGACAACGGTTACATCTACAAGGGCACATACACGGGACAATACTGCGTCTCTGACGAACTCTATGTCGATGGCGCGCAGCCGGGTGACGCATGCCCGATTTGCGGGCGCATCACCGAGACCGTCCAGGAAGAGAATTACTTCTTCAAGCTCTCGGCATTTCAGGACAAACTGCTCGAACTTTACGCGAATCCTGACTTCATTCGGCCGGAGACACGACGCAACGAAGTGATCTCATTCGTCCGGTCAGGGCTGCGCGATCAGTCGATCAGCCGCTCGACCTTCTCGTGGGGCGTTCCGGTTCCAGACGATCCCAAGCATGTGATTTACGTCTGGTTCGACGCGCTGGCCAACTACATCACGGCCATCGGCTACGGGTCGTCCCACGCCGGGGCTCAGGAGGCCTTTAAGAAATATTGGCCCGCCGATGTGCACATGATCGGGAAGGAAATCGTCCGGTTCCATTGCGTGTACTGGCCGGCATTCTTGCTCGCGGCGGGATTACAGTTACCGAAAGCGATCGTCGCACATGGATGGCTGTTGTTCGAAGAGAGCAAGATGTCGAAGTCGCGCGGCAACATCGTGCGTACCGAGACCATCCTCGACGTGCTTGGCGCAGACGCGCTGCGGTATTTCCTGCTACGCGAGGTCGTGTTCGGACAGGATGGATCATTTTCCTTCGACGCTCTGGTGCAGCGCTACAACTCCGACCTGGCCAACGGGATCGGAAATCTTGCCAGCCGCACGCTCACGATGATCAACCGGTACTTTAAGGGTGAAGTGCCGTATCCATCGCCGGGGGGAGCGAAAACGTCTGCAGACGACGTAGTGGCGGAGACGGCGCGCAAGGCGATCCGCGAGTTCTCTGCCCTGTTTGATCAGTTTCAATTCTCCCGCGCCCTGGAAACCGCATGGAGCCTGGTAGCGACGGTCGATAAATATATCGTCGAGAATGAGCCTTGGTCGCTGGGCGAAAAGCAAGACGACACGAGCCGGGCGCGGCTGGCTACGGTTCTGTACACATCGGCCGAAGCACTGCGGATTGCGACAGCGCTCGCGCACCCGGTGATCCCCGACGCGACTGCAAAGATCTGGCAGCAGATGGGATTGGGTGACATCAAGAAACTTGACCTGAACCAGCTGGCTTGGGGCCAACTGCCGCTCGGCACCAAGCTGGGCGAGGTCAGCCCGGTATTTCCGCGCGCGGACAAGAGCGCCGTGGAAAGGATGCAGACGATGGAAGATCAGCAACGTGGGCCGGCGGTAGAGGAAGCTAAAGAACCGACTGCCCCCGCAACATCTGCGGTGAAGACTGCGAACGCACCGGCGGCTCCGCCCACTACCACCGACGGAAAGATTACGATTGACGACTTCGCCAAAGTTGATCTTCGTGTAGGAGTGGTGAAAATAGCCGAGCGTGTACCGAAGTCTGACAAGTTGCTGCGGCTGGAAATCGATATCGGAACCGAAGTGCGCCAAGTTCTCGCGGGCATTGCCGAAGCCTATGCGCCGGAGACGCTCGTGGGCCGGAAAGTCGTGATCGTTGCGAATCTCTTGCCGCGAAAGATGCGTGGTCTGGAGTCCAATGGGATGATCGTTGCCGCATCGCTGGAGGGCGGGAAGCCCGTGCTGGCTAGCTTCTTGGAAGATGTTCCGCCGGGGGCAAGACTGAAGTAGCCACCAGCGGCAAAGCCGAGCTTCGCTCGACGGACAGCCGAGGGCGGCTGTCCCCACATAGAACGACATGTTCGTCGATTCTCACGCACACCTCGATGGCAAGCAGTTTGACTCCGACCGGGAGCAGGTGATCGTGCGTGCCCAGGAAGCTGGGGTCGCAACTGTGGTCGCCATTGGCAACGGGGATGGTCCTCCGGAACTCGACGCCGGGATTCGGCTGGCCGAAAAATATCCGTTTATATACGCGACGATCGGGATTCATCCGCACGAGGCGCGACTGGCCTCTGATCATACGTACGCCGAGATGGAGCGACTGGCTCGACATCCCAAAGTGATTGCCTGGGGAGAAATTGGACTCGATTATTACTACGATCATTCGCCGCGCGACACGCAAAAAGAAGTCTTCATTCGGCAGATGGAACTAGCGGGCGCGGCCAAACTGCCGATCGTGATTCACTGCCGGCCTTCCGATAACAGTGAAAATGCGTGGGATGACTGCCTGCAACTGATTCAGGAGCAGTGGGCTCCCAAGGGAATCGGTGGAATTTTGCACTGCTTCACCGGGAACCGGCCGCAGGCGAAGCGCGCGCTTGGACATGGGATTCATGATCTCCTTCGCCGGGAATGTCACGTTCCCGAAAGCACAGCAGATCCGCGACGCGGCGCTCGAAGTCCCGCTCGACCGCATATTCATCGAGACCGATTGCCCGTATCTTGCCCCCATCCCGCATCGGGGCAAGCGCAATGAACCGGCATACGTGAAAGAAACCGCCCGCAAGATCGGGAGCTGCGCGGGCTCTCGATGGAAGAGGTCGGGGAGCGGACAGGCGCGCAATTTCTACAAATTTTTCAAATTCTCTGAAATCGCTGAAAGCAAAGTTCCCGCCCCGCTAAGCCTGGAGTTTCTGTTAACCTCAGGTTGCGATTCCTTTGTTTCAGAAAGATTAGAAATTATGCCCGATAACAGTTTTGACGTGGTCAGCAAGGTCGACATGCAGGAGGTCTCCAACGCCATTCAGCAGGCGTTGAAGGAGGTCCATACGCGCTTCGACCTGAAGGATTCGAAGTCGAATATCGAGCTGGAGAAAGACGCAATTGTGCTGCACTCGGCGGATGAGTACAAGCTGAAGGCCGTCAACGACATCCTGCAGCAGAAATTGGTGAAACGCGGAGTCTCGCTGAAAGCTCTAACCTATGGAGCGGTCGAACCCGCTGCGGGCGGAACCGCAAAACGGCGGGTCACCATGCAGCAAGGCATCGCCATCGAGAAGGCCCGGGAGATCGTGAAGCTGATCAAAGATTCCAAGAAGAAAGCTCAGGCCTCGATTCAGGGCGACCTGGTGCGCATCAGCGGCAAAGATCGGGACACGCTGCAGGAAGTGATCGCAGTTGCTGAAAGGGCACGACTTCGGAATCGATTTGCAGTTTGTGAATTACAGAACGAACTAGTCTTACCACGGAGTCACAGAGTCACGGAGAAAAATTCATTTGGTTTTCTCGTGTCTCCGTGCCTCCGTGGTGAGCCGGGCACACTTTGAGCGCGCCAGCCACCATTAACGGAAAAGAAGTCTTCGATCTGCTGCGGGATGACCTCGTCGCGCTGGAGGACGAGTTTGGCCGCGACACGGTCTCCGACGTCAGAGCCATCACCGAGATCGGCGAATACCTGCGCGCTGGCGGCGGCAAGAGAATCCGTCCTGCCCTGTTGTTACTTTCCGCGAAGCTGCTGAACTACCAGGGGCGTGGTACCGTTCGCCTCGGCGCCGTCGTCGAGATCATCCATACTGCCACGCTTGTTCACGACGACATCATCGACGAGGCCAAGACCCGCCGCGGCCGCCCGGCGGCCAACACGCAGTGGGGGAACTCCAAATGCGTGCTGGCCGGCGACTGGCTCTACATGCAGGCCTTCAAAATCGCGGTGCAGGAGCGCAACTTCCGCATTCTCGACACGCTCATCGAGCTCACCCAGCAGATGGTCGAGGGCGAGTTGCTGCAAATGGAGAAGCTCGGAAATCTGATTACGCTGGACGAGCACTTCGATTTGATTTTCCGCAAGACGGCATGTCTGTTTTCGGTCTGCATGAGGCTGGGGGCGATCCTAGGTGGCGCTACACCCGAGCAGGAGAACGCTCTGGGCAGGTATGGTCACGACTTGGGCATGGCCTTCCAGATTGTCGACGATGTCCTAGATCTGACCGCGTCGGAAGATGTGCTTGGCAAACCGGTAGCGAGCGATCTGCGCGAAGGCAAAGTCACCATGGCCGTGATTCACGCACTAGAGCGCTGTACGGCCGAAGAGCGCCGCAAAGTGGAGAAGATCCTGAAGGATCGCGCTTTCAATGGTGTAACCCATGCCGATATCCTAGAAATTCTGCAGCGCTATGGGTCGTTGGAGGCAGCTACGTCTCGCGCCGCGCAGTACGCCGAGTCCGCTTGCAAATCGATATGCTTCTTCCCGGATTCGGAGATCAAGCGAGCTCTACTCTGGGCACCGGAGTTCGTCGTGGCCAGAGAGAAATAGCTGAACGAGGGTTTAGGGGCCAGAGGTCAGGGGCCAGTTGACGATCGTTCGGACCAGGTTCCGGATCCCTATCTCTGACCCCCGACCCCCCAGTCCCTGACCCCTGGCCCCTGGTCCTTGTGATTCTGAGCACAGAAATTCCAATACCCGGCGATTGATTACAGTCACCTTCATCGGTGACCGGTGCCACTGAAAGTCAAGGCGGTTCGTCTCAGAATGCAGCCAGTTGATGGGAGTGTCCGTTAGGGCGGAAGGCTAACGAGACGCACTGGCATGCGGGTGGGGGGCACACAGGTGACCTCACTTCTCCCCTTGGCACCTGAGAAAGGCAGGTCGCCGGGGGCCTTTCCGCGTTGGCCTCGCCATCAACAAAGACGGCGGATTCAGTCGAAGCTTAGACGAAAGGCGCCTAGCTTTTTCGACGCGCCGGCCCGGACAGGGCCGGAGAGACTTCGAGTGCAAGCCGCTGTTTTGCTCACCCTGTCGAGGAAAGTCCTCCTGAGAGACTCGCTCCTCGCACTGCGAAGCCGGACGGCCTCCATCGGAACCGTCCGGCTTTGTTTATACTGATTCTTTCCCGATCGGGGCGAATCAAAACCCCTGTCATTCAGATCTATGAACAGTCTCCTCGCGAGCATGGGGCGTCACGGCTATGCGCTGACCTTTGCAGTGCTGCTGGCCGAAACGATCGGTCTGCCATTCCCCGCCTCGATCGCCCTGGTTGCGGCGGGAGCTGCGATCGCTTCGCATACATTGTCGGCCACCGGTGTGGTGCTGGCCGCGATGGTTGCTCTCATCCTCGGAGACATCTGGCAGTTCTGGCTCGGTCGTTACACCGGTTGGGCCCTGCTCGGGTTTCTCTGCCGCCTTTCCATGAATCCCGAGACTTGCATGCTCCGCTCGGCGGAGTCGTTTTATAAACGCGGCAAGCTCACCTTAATTGTTGCCAAGTTCATTCCTGGCGTGAACACGATGGCGGCACCGTTGGCTGGCAGCATGAAGATGCGCTTCGGACAATTCTTGCGCCTGGATTTCGCAGGATGCCTGCTCTACACGCTCACCTACCTTCTCCTCGGATACGTCTCGCGCGACTTTCTCGCCGCGACGTTGAAGAGCATCTATGCCGCCAGCCGCGTCATGGAAGCAGCCCTCATCGTCGCAGTCGTGATTTACGTCGTGTATCGCATCGTGCAATACCAGAGGTATCGGGAGTATGACTTCGTTCCTCGCGTTCATGCAGCGGAACTTGCGGAACGTCTGGCAGCCGGAGAAGCCGATCGTCTGCTGATTGTCGATGTCCGCAGCCACGGGTATTACGATGTCGGGGCCGAACGCATTCTGGGCTCCATCCGCATCGAGCCCAACAATCTCGAGGAAGAGATCAAGAACCTGCCCAAGGACAAGGACATTTACCTCTACTGTACTTGAGCGCGCGAAGCCACGAGCGCCCGGGTGGCGCACTTGTTGCGGGATAAAGGATTCAGCACGTTTGTGATCGTCGGCGGGCTAGGGGCCTGGCGCAAGGCGGGAGGGCACTTCGAATCGGTGCCCAAGGATGATTTGGTGAAGCTGCCTACGTTCTCGTAGGCCTACATTTCACGGCTCTGGCAACTCCATTCTGCGATTGAGGTTCCAAGCCAAGGTACCCGTTTGAGGTTCCCGCTCCCTCGGAGGTGATCCCATGCGACGGGTTGCGATCGCTGTAGCAACACTTGTGGTCGCCATGGCGGCCTGGAGATCCACCACCTCTGCAGGCCAGCCGGCACCGGCGATTTCCGTTTACGATCCCAATCCTCTCCATCTTTGGAACCGCTTGTACGCCTCTCTACTCGTGCGTCAGGATGCCAGCGGAGCAAGTTTTGGCGTCAATTCCCTTGAGCCTCTGATGAGTTCTAGTCGCCATTTGCTGGAACAAACGTCTCACAAGACTGCCATCCGCGTTCTGGATGAGTTTCTGCAGTCTCACGCTGAAAACCTGATTCATGATCGGATCAAGCGCGCCCTCTTCGTACGCGACATGTGGACTGTCTTTGACTGGGCGGTTGAGCGCACACCTCTGGCTTCCGATGAAACTTATGACGCCGAGAAAAAAGAGTTGCAGGTCCGCCTGGCCGAGGTCCTGCACAGGCTGGCTATGACGTCTGCGGAAATCGAATCGCTGCCCGATAACTATGCTCAGGCGGTCGCCTCTGGAGAATTTTCGCCGGAGTACGATCCCGCCCGCCCGGATCGAGCTTTCCTGCCGCCGGACTTGTTTGACCAGCATGGTCCGTGGGTCTGGATTCAAGGCAGTGATAGACCTCCAGCCGAACAGCATGTTTCGTTTTTCTCAGGGCGCTCGCGATTCCTGATCTTCATTCGTCTTCCTGCGGGCCGTAAGGCCACCTACGACTATCTCCGCGAGTTGTGGCACTATCCCCAACCCTGGGCAAGCCGCAGAGATGCGTCCGATCAAGCGGAGATCAATCCGCTTCTGCCGTCATTTCCTGCGGGGACGGAAGTCGCTCTCGTTCGACAAATGACCGCCTTCGATGATCATGGAAATCTCGTGCCCGCGCCGATCACTGAGAGCTTGCAGATTCGTGTGTACCGCAGCCTGACGCCGGAACATCCGGAAACATCGGGCAATTTAGCGGCTCCGATTAAAGCGAGCGGGCCGCAGTTTTTCGAGATTCGACTCGACCGTGCCCTGCTCTTCGCAGGCCGAGCCGGGGGACTACGAGAAATTGGGGGCGGGGAAAAAGAGCTCTTCGTCTTCAACGCGATGCCGATCGATCAACTGGATGATCCAAGGACCAGAGTCGATTTGACCCGGATGACTCCTATTCTGCTGGGATGTGTCTGGTGCCATCACCAGCCGGGGATCAAGTCGCTGAACAGCTTACCTGCCCTGCTGAAGCCGAATCCCATGCTGCATGAGCCAGGCTACGAACTGCCGGCGCGTTGGTGGGAACAGGACGGCACGACTTTTTGGAAGAAGAACCGCGAGGAATGGGGCTTGCTCAACGGTTACTGGCGGCAAGTAAATCCGCGCTAGCAATATCATGCTCCGAACTGGCGCAGATGATGGTCGAGGTGTTTGTACATGCCTCGGGCCCATTCCTCGGGGGTAAGCGCACCGAAGAACGGATGCGGATGCCGCGTGCATTTGGCTTCCCCGCCCTCATGGAAGTCCCGCACACAATCCTTAAGCCGCTCCTGCTCGGGCGCAAAATCCCGCACATCGCTGATGACGAGTTTCTTGTCAGTGGGGCCGTTCTTGGAGAACGGCTTCTCATTGGTGTAGATCGGCTTCACGAAAGGACCAATGATCCGACCGATCAAGATCCGAGGCGGATTCAGCTTTCCCGACGCCATGTCGAGAACGCCGGAACAATGCGCCAGCATCTGCGCGACATCCATTTTTCCCCACTGTCGCTGTGTTACCGGTTGAAGCTTATCAATGCGGGAACACACTTCGTCCACGGCTTCCTTCTCAAACAGATTCTTCATACGGTTCCGTCTTTTCAGGTTGCGCCGAACATGATAGCACCTAACTACTGGCAGAAAAACGAACCGCCGGCCTTACAGTTGGAGTGTACAATTGGCCGGCCTTACCAATGATCAACGCCGTCGAGCAGTGTCCTTCCAGCGCACCACTCCCCGGCATGAACCGGGTGCTGATCCTTCTCAGCCTGTCGGTTCTCATCAACTACATTGATCGCAGTAATCTCTCGATCGGCGCAGAACTCATCAAGGGCGAACTCCGTCTCTCGGACCTGCAGCTCGGTGCGCTGTTGTCGGCTTTTTTCTGGACTTACGGTTGCATGCAGATTCCAGCGGGATGGCTGGTGGACCGTTTCGATGTGAAGTGGGTCTTTGCCGCGGGGTTCACCTTGTGGTCAGCCGCCACGGCAACTACCGGATTGATCCACGGATTCGCCGCGCTCATCGTCATGCGCGTGATTTTGGGATTAGGCGAATCGGTTGCATTTCCCGCGTACTGCAAAGTCCTTGGGCACCACTTCGGCGAAAAAGAACGTGGCTTTGCTAACTCGGCGCTGATGGTTGGTTTGTCGCTGGGGCCGGCCCTTGGAATGCTTCTGGGGGGAACGATCGTTGGCCGCTTCGGGTGGCGCCCATTCTTCCTGGCGTTGGGATTGGGAAGCCTGTTATGGCTGGGGCCCTGGCTCAAGTGGATGCCCCGCAGCCCGAAAGAAGCAGCTTCGAAGACAGGTCCAGACGTCGGAATTGTCGACATCCTTCGGCAACGATCAGCGTTGGGGACGTGCCTGGGGCAGTTCTGCATCAATTACACCTTGTATTTTCTGGTCACCTGGCTGCCTTCCTATCTGACCCGGGGCCGTCATTTTTCCATGGATCGGATGGCCGCGGTGGGAAGCCTTTTGTTTTTTCTGTGCTCGCTATCCGCACTGACCTTCGGCAAGCTCTCAGATCGGTGGATCCAAGTGGGGGCCTCGGCTACGCTCGTCCGAAAAACCCAGATTGGAGTGGGGCAGACGGGCATGGCGGTCTTGCTGGCCGCGTCGGTGATCGCGCCGACAGGGCCTTCATTTGGGTTCTGGCGCCCGTGGGCATCTTTTTAGGGATGACCGGCTGCAATTCATGGGCGATCACGCAGACCATTGCCGGACCGCGGGTCGCGGGACGGTGGGCTGGCATGCAGAACTTTATCGGAAACTTCGCCGGCGCAGTCGCTCCGACGCTCGCCGGATATCTTCTCGGACGGACAGGGCGGTTCTCGTGGCCTGTGCTCATCGCCGCCCTTGTGTCACTGGTCGGCGCGCTGAGTTGGGTGTTTGTGGTGGGCAGGATAGAGCCGGTGGACTGGGAGAAGAAGATCAGGTCGCGATTTCAGATCGATGTGGCAGTTGCTCCGAATGCAATCCATCCGTAATACACTCTTTGCATGCAGCGGGAGATCGAAATCAAATTCCGCGTGGAGAGTCTGCGTGCTCTGAGTCGCAAGCTTCGAGATGGGGGATTTCGTTTAGAGACGCCCCGCACTCACGAGATGAATACGCTCTATGACTTGCCCGGCGGAGTGTTACGCGGCCGGAAGGAGCTACTGCGGCTGCGGGAATACGGCTCCTCCTGGAAGCTAACCCACAAGAGCGGCGGAAAGATTACGCGCCATAGCAGCCGAACGGAACTGGAAACGGGAGTCAGCGACGGCAAGAAGATGGACGCAATTTTGCGCGCCTTGGGCTATTCGCCGTCGTTCCGCTACGAGAAGTTTCGGGCGGAGTGGACGGATGGCAAGGGACAGGTTGTGGTGGATCACACGCCTGTTGGGGACTTCTGCGAGATCGAAGGCAGGCCGCGTTGGATTGACGCGACGGCGAAGAAGTTGGGAGTACGGCCCAAAGATTACATCACGAAAAACTACGCGAGTCTGTTCGCGGAGTGGAAGCAATCGACCGGGAGCGGAGCTGAAGAAATGACGTTTAGGGCCGTCAAACCATAAAACCAGCTTGCCCTGACCCTCAAGATCTGGTCTGAATCATGCGCCATGACACTTCTTGTATTTCTTGCCTGAGCCGCAGGGGCAAGGATCGTTCCGCCCCACTTTTTCTTGACCGCGCACCACCTGCTGCACCTGCTGCATTTCTCCGGCACCGGCCATCCGCGCCTGCTCCAGCTCGCGGCGCTTGCGGCGCATGAAGGCCTCTTCGAGTTCGTCAGCGGATGTCGAGACCATTCGCGGCGGACGCCTTCCATTCCCATCGCCGCGCTGCACTGGTACATCGGATTCGGGTCCTTGACCTGCGGGTGACGCGGGTGGTGCTTCTGGAGGCCGTTCCAGAATCTGCATCAGGTAGAGATATCGGACGGTGTCTTCCTGAAATCGCTGCATCATCGCTTCGAACATGTCGAAGGATTCTTTTTTGTACTCAACCAGCGGATCGTGCTGCCCGTAGCCGCGTAGCCCGATGCCTTCCTTCAGGTGATCCATGCTCAGCAAGTGATCCTTCCACTGCTGGTCGATCACGCTGAGCATGATCATGCGCTCGTGGTGGCGCATGGCGTCGGGTCCGATGAGCTTTTCCTTAGCCTCGTACCGCTCTTTCAGCTTGTCAAAAATCGCGTCGCCGAGTTCGCCGCGATTGAGCGTCTCAGGATTCACTCCCTCGGCGATGAAGTCGACTCCGAAGCGAGTGAAGATTGCGTCCTTAAGCCCCTTGATATTCCAGTCGGCAGCATGTGCTTTTTGCGGGCAGTATTCTTCGAGTTGCTCGGCAAGTATCGATGCGACGTAATCTTCGAGGATCAGGTCTTTCTGATCCGTTCCCTCGAGCAACCGGCGGCGCAGGCCGTATACGGCCTCGCGCTGCTTATTCATCACGTCGTCGTATTCCAGCAGGTGTTTGCGCGACTCGAAGTGCTGGGCTTCGACAGCTTTCTGCGCCGTCTCGATACGGCGCGTGATCATCCTCGATTCAATGGGCACGCCCTCTTCCATGCCCAGTCGCTGCAGCAGCGTCGAGACCCACTCCTTCGCGAAGATGCGCATCAGGTCATCTTCAAGAGCGAGATAGAAGCGCGAAGATCCAGGATCGCCTTGACGTCCAGCGCGCCCTCGCAGCTGGTTGTCAATCCGCCGTGACTCGTGTCGCTCTGTTCCGAGAATGTGCAGTCCACCGACGGCGATGACTTCCTCATGTTCTACGTCGGTCTGTTTCTTGTAGCGATGGAAGGCTTCCGTCCACTTGTCAGTCGGGACTGTGTATTCGTTGCCGTTGTAGTAGAAGACCGAAGTCTGTCCGTCCTCCTGCGGGCCTTCAATCTTGCCCTGCGCCACGCGCAACTGCTGCGCAATTCCCTTCTTGACCATCTCCTGCTTGGCCATGAACTCGGGATTGCCGCCGAGCAGAATGTCCGTACCGCGGCCGGCCATGTTTGTCGCGATGGTCACCGCTCCTTTGCGTCCCGCCTGCGCGACGATTTCGGCCTCGCGCTCGTGAAACTTCGCGTTTAGCACAACGTGCTTGATTGCTTTCTTCTTCAGCAAATCGGAAAGCCGCTCGGATTTCTCGACCGATGTGGTGCCGACCAGCACCGGCTGGCCCTTGGACGCCAGTTGCTGGATTTCGTCCGCCGCCGCAAAATATTTCTCTTTTTCGGTGCGGTAGACGATGTCGGCATTCTCGATGCGCCGCATCTCTTTGTTCGTCGGGATAACGACCACTTCCAGCTTGTAGATCTTGTCGAACTCGGTCGCTTCCGTTTCGGCTGTACCGGTCATGCCAGCCAGCTTCTTGAACATGCGAAAGTAATTCTGGAAGGTGATGGTCGCCAGCGTCTGATTTTCGCGTTCGATCTTGACGTTTTCTTTGGCTTCAATCGCCTGGTGCAAGCCATCAGACCAGCGGCGGCCGGGCATCATGCGCCCGGTAAATTCGTCAACGATGATGACCTCGCCGTCTTTGATCACGTATTCCACGTCGCGGCGATAGAGCGCGTGCGCCTTGATGGCAGTCTCAACGTGATGTTTCGTGCCCCAGTTCTCCGGGTCGGCGATGTTCCCAATCCCGAGCAGCTTTTCGACCTTTTCCCAACCCGAGTCCGAGACTGTGATGTTGCGGTGCTTCTCGTCAATCACAAAGTCGCCGGTGAGGATTTTCCTTTGCGGGTCGTCTCCGACGCGAGCAAGCTCGTTGAGCAACTCGTCCTGCTGCTCAGGCGCAATCTTGCCGGCCTGGAGTTCCTGGCGCAATTCGTCGGGACTCAACTCTTCGCCGCGCACCAGTTTCGGGATGATGCGGTTGACAATGTAGTACTTGTCGGTCGATTCCTCGCTCGCGCCCGAGATGATCAGCGGCGTACGGGCTTCGTCAATCAGGATGGAATCGACTTCGTCAACGATGGCGTAGTTGTGCCCGCGCTGCACGCAATCCTTGATGTCGAACTTCATGTTGTCGCGCAGGTAGTCGAAGCCGAATTCGTTGTTGGTCCCGTATGTAACGTCAGCGGAGTAGGCAGCCCGGCGCTCTTCGTCGTCGAGATCGTGGACAATGACACCGACGGTCAATCCCAGGAAGCGATACAGCCTGCCCATCCATTCGGAGTCGCGCTTGGCCAGGTAATCGTTGACGGTAACAACATGCACGCCGCGCCCACTCAACGCGTTGAGATATACGGGAAGGGTGGCAACCAGCGTTTTACCCTCGCCGGTCTTCATTTCTGAAATCGTGCCGTTGTGCAGCACCATCCCGCCGATCAACTGCACATCGAAATGCCGCATGTTCAGCACGCGGCGTCCGGCTTCGCGGACTACGGCGAACGCTTCGACGAGAATCTCGTTCAGGACTTCCTGCAGCGCGTCGTACCGCTCCTTCTCCATCCGCTTGATGCGGTCAAAATCGTTCTCGCCATCTTCCGCGTCTGCCGGCGCTTCAGTTGCAGCGGGCGGATTCCCGTTGCCCCCTCCCCTCCGGCTCAACCGTTCCTGGATGCGCTTCCGGAACTCGTCCGTTTTGGCGCGCAATTCCTCGTCCGAGAGCTTCTGCATCTCGGGCTCGAGTGCGTTGATGGCCTTCACGTTGGGCAGCAGCGCCTTGATGACGCGCTCATTCTTCGTCCCAAAAACCTTGCCTAGCAGTGTATTGATCAACCGGAAGTCCTTCAGAGGGCGGGAAACGCCCGAATACTATCTCTAGAAGCCTAGCACATTAGATGCACCAGGAGTCCGCCGGGACCGTTGGGCCGCCGTATAATGGCAGATGCACGACGGAGGCCCCGATGCCTGCTCGCCTCGCCCTGCTCGCTCTGGTTCTACTACAGGTTATTCCGGCAAGCGCGAAAGACAAGAAGAAGCCCATATTGCCCGAAGACATATTGCGGGCACAGACCGTGCGGGTGGTCATTGATCCGGAAGCCGGCGAACCGCTAGACCAGTCAAACGCCAACGCGACCGCCCGCGATAATGTCGAGAAGGCTCTGATGGAATGGCAGCGATTCCGCCTGGTCTTGGACGGCGAGGAATCCGATCTGGTAATTGAGGTCCGCACCGGGAACGGCAATTCGCTTCGTCCTACGATTAAGGGCGGACCCATCGATCAGCGGCCGGGCGTTGGGCAATCGACCGACAGCAGTATTCGAATCGGCGGGCAGCACGGACAGCCGCCGATGGCCGACCCCAACACGTATCCGCAAAATCAGGGACCCCATGTCAGTAATGAGATTGGGCCCAGCGAGGACCTGTTTGCGGTTTACCGCGGAAACACCGTTGACCCGCTGGACTCGCCACCGGTATGGCGCTACATCAAGAAGGATTGCCTGAGGGCAACGCCGCAAGTGCCTGCGGTAGAAGAGTTCCGCAAAGCCGTAACCGACGCCGAAAAGCCGAAGGTGCCGAAAACTCCGTAAGTTTGCGCCTTGAGCTAATACCTTCTCTCAACACTGCGTCTCTGCTGACTTTCCTGTAATATTCCCCACGACCCATGCCCACGTTCTACGACCGTTTTCTGGAGTGCGCCCAGCGCTGGCCGAACAACGTCGCACTCGAACTCCAACGTCACGATCACCTTGAAAGCTGCACATACGGTGAACTGCAAAGCTGGGCCCAGTCGGTCGGTCGCTGGATCACCGAAAACAAATTCGCGCCGGGCTCCCGGCTCGCGATTCTTGCCGACAACCATCCGCGATGGGTTGCGACCTATCTAGGGATCATCGCCTCTGGCTGCGTTGCGGTGCCTCTCGATACGGCGCTCCATGACGATCAGGTCGTCAAACTCCTGAAAGACAGCGGAACGTCCGCGGTTTTCGTAGACGCAAAGCATGTCCCGGTCACTCGACGAGCTGTCGCCGAACTGAAAGTCGGATTGACCTTGACCGATCCCGACCGCATGACCGCGCAGAGCGGCGACGATCGTTTCCTCGCCAACCTGCCCGAGGTATTCAAAGCAGGGCCGGGGTCGTTCAAACCGGTGCCGGTGAAGACCGACGACCTCGCTTCCTTGCTCTACACGTCCGGCACGACGGCTGATCCCAAGGGCGTGATGCTGACGCATGGTAACTTCCTGGGCGAAGTGGAAGCCGTCTTCAACTGGGTCGACATCGGTCCCAATGATGCGCTACTCGGCGTCTTGCCCTTGTTCCACGTGCTCGCTCTGATGGCGAATTTGCTCCTGCCGCTGGTCAAGGGATCGCGCGTCGTCTATCTCGAAACCCTCAATACCACCGAACTGCTGAAGGCGCTGCAGGAGCGCAACATTACGGCTTTCGCTGTCGTTCCTCAATTCTTCTACCTGATCCACGAGCGAATTTTCCAGGAAATCAAGAAGCGCGGCCCGCTTACGCAGAAGATATTTGCTGCCATGGTGCTGCTGAATCGAACTCTGCGGAAAGTCGGCATCAACGCCGGGCGCGTCTTGTTTGGCAAAATCCATCACACTCTTGGCCCCAAGATGCGCTATCTCGCGACCGGCGGATCACGCTTCGATCCGGTAATTGCGCAGGATTTCTACGATCTTGGTATCGACGTGATGCAGGCTCTGGGGCTGACCGAGACGGCCGCGGCCATCTACGTCAATTCTCCCAACGACATTGTTATCGGTTCTTGCGGCAAGGCCATGAAGGGTGTCGAAGGCAAGATCGTTGATCCGCAGCCTCAGGAAGACGGTGGCCCTGCCGTGGGCGAACTTGCTGTCCGCGGAGCCTGCGTGATGAAGGGATATTGGAACCGTCCAGATGCAACTGCCGCGGTCATGAAAGACGGATGGTTCCTGACAGGCGATCTCGGCTATTTCGATTCCAAGGGCAATCTCTTTCTTACCGGACGCAAGAAGGAAGTCATCGTCCTGAGCAACGGCAAGAATGTCTACCCGGAAGAAATCGAAGCGCATTACTTAAAGTCGCCGGTCATCAAGGAAGTTGCCGTGATGGGACTGGAAGGCAAGCCGGGCGAAGAACGCGACCGTCTGCATGCCGTGATCGTCCCCAACTTCGACGAACTCAGGAAGCGTAAGATCGTCAACGCCAAGGAAATCATCCGCTACGACATCGAAGGGCTTTCGTCACAGATCGCGACTACAAAGCGCATCGGCAGCTACGAGATATGGCAGGACGATCTGCCTCGCACGACGACGCGCAAGATCAAGCGCTTCGAGGTTCAGAAGCGCGCGCAGGCAAACCAGGCCAAGAAACTCAGCGACAATTCCGAATTGCCCGCCGAAAAACCTCTTACTCCCGAAGAGTCGGGATGGCTCGAACAGCCCGATGTGCAGCGCGGCCTGAAGATCGTTCGCGAAACTTCTCACTCCGCTCCTCCGAATCTGCGGCCCACCCACAGCCTGGAACTCGATCTCGGACTGGACTCCATGCAACGGGTGGAATTGCTCAGCCGCCTAGAAGAGGAACTGGGCGGCAATCTCGAAGAATCACGGCTCGCAGAGATCTACACGGTTCGTGACCTGATTGATGCCGTTCTGCAGAGTGCGGCAAGTGGAGATGGAAAACCGGCAGCACGTACCCTTTTCGCAGGATGGAAAGCCATTCTGCACGAAGACCCCGACGATCCGGAGGCTCTGGCACTGGCACGTCCCAGCCATATCAAGACCACATTCTGGTATCTGGTCTCGCGCCTCATTCAAGTGGTTTCACTCGACCGGTTCGATCTGAAAGTGAGCGGCATTGAGAAGCTGCCGAAAAGCGGCGCTTTCCTACTATCCTCCAACCACCAGAGCTACCTGGATCCATTGATCCTGGCGAGCGTCTTGCCCGCGGAAGTTTGCCAGCGCGCGTTCGCGGTCGGTACGAGTGAAATCTTCAGCGAAGGAATCATGCGCATGGTGGCCCGGTCCCTCAAAGTTGTCGTTGTCGATCCCGATGCGAATCTTGTTCCTGCCATGCGCGCCGGCGCTTTTGGACTACGACATGGCATGGTCCTGGTTCTCTATCCGGAGGGCGAGCGCTCGATCGACGGCACGCCGCGGATCTTTAAGAAGGGTGCGGCTATTCTGTCAATTCACCTGCAGGTACCGATCGTCCCCATCGCGATTGAAGGCTTTTACGACGCTTGGCCGCGCGCCAAGCCTTTCCAGGGGTTCAAGCCGTTGAAGATCGTGTTTGGTGATCCCATCATTCCACCCCCGGAGTCGGAGGCATCAGAACAGGCTTACGAGAAACTTACCTCGGAGCTGAAGTCACGGGTCGTGACCATGTGGGAAGGTCTGCGAGAGAATCGCTAACAGTTCATGCGCCGGCGCCGGTGGCCTCTCCGCCGAATGCCTTCTTGAACCCGCCGACAATCAGGGAATCGTAACGGCTTTCGGCGCGCTTCACTACTTCCTGCCCGGCCTGCGACGGCGACATCTTCGTCCCTCGTTGGCCGGTAGTCAGGGCTTCATATTCTTCTGCCAGGGAGAGGATTTGCACTTCCAGCGACGCGTCTTCCGGTTTGCCGCCATCCTGTCGCAACTGTCGCTCGGACAAAAATATCGGGATGGCTCGCCGCAGAGAACCACCCATTGCGGCACCCTTGGAAGCAGCTTTCCGGTTCCGCCTGCCTTGCTGCAAGTCCTCCTGGGACACCTGAGCGGCTTTACAGAGAACTTCATTCGTGATTCCCAGCTCCTTCATATTGAAGAGCAGGGCGGCGGTCCGGATGTCCTCCATGCTTGCGCCATCAAGCCCGACCGCCTCGGCGATGCGGGTAGCGCACAACGAAATCCGGTAGGCGTGCGTCTCGCTGTATTTCTGATTCGCCAGAAAGTTTTGCAGGATGACCAACATCCCGTCGTAGCCTTCCTCCATTTCCCGCAGGCTCTTCTGATTGTGCTCGTAGAGTGTTCCCGTGGCATATCCGGCCACCATCAGGATTCCGCCCCACACGATCAGGTCGAACCAAAGCCCGAACGGGACTTCGATCCGCCGTGTAAACATTGCCGGATTCAAGAAGACCAGCAGCACCACAAGAATGATGCTGGCCACAGCAGTGAGCGTGGCATGCCGGCGGCCGAAGTGGTACGCGGAGTACAGCGTCGGAAGGAAGTAGAAGACCAGCGCCATCCGCTGCGAGGCGACTACAAAATTCAACATCGCAGCGATCAAGACAAGAAACAACAGTAGCCAGAGTTCCGGATTGATCTTTCGCACAGTGCCTCCGGGGGTAAAGAGGTACCATCCTGAGGCGCACTCCGGGTGCACCTCAGATTCCCAAGCTTGCCCGTTCTGTTATTTTCCAGGACGGCAATAGGGCGCCCAAATTACCGAGGTAACGTAACCTTTATGAACGTTATTTCGCGCGTGGATGCGTGCGATCGTATACCTGCAGCACGTGCTTCATGGAGAGCTGCGTGTAACGCTGGGTCGTAGCCAGGCGCTCGTGGCCGAGCAGTTCCTGGATCGCTCGCAGGTCGGCGCCTTCCTCCAGCATGTGCGTGCCGAAGGCGTGGCGTAGCGTGTGAGGATGAACATCGGGAGACAGGCCCTTGGCGACGGCAATCTTCTTGATGATGCGTCCTACGCTGCGTGTCGTGAGCCGCCCTCCGCGCTGGTTGATCAACAGCGCAGTGGAATTCTTACGGGTCTCGACCAGTCGTGTCTGCCGGGCTGGGAGATACGCAGCCAGCGCGCTCTTCACGGAATCGCCGAACGGAACGTAGCGTTCCTTCTTCCCTTTTCCTCGGATCAGAATAGCCTCGGCGCTCAGGCGTATATCGTCGAGGTTGATTCCGGTTAACTCCGAGTTGCGGATTCCACACCCGTAAAGCAGTTCCAGCATTAGCCGATCGCGCTCCGGAAAAGCCGCCGTCTCGGGCATGTTGCCATCGAGCACGGAATTCATCTCTTCAATCGTGGGGACGCGCGGCAGTTTCTTGGGCAGCTTCGGCGTGGCGACAAGCTTGGCGGGGTTCTGCTCGACCACGCCCTCCTGCGCCAGCCAGCGGTACAGCGAACGCACCGCAGCCAGGGAACGTGCGACGGATGTTTTGCTCAAACCTTTTTCATATAGCTGAGAAAGAAATCCACGAATCGCAATGTGGTCGATCTGCTTCCAGTCGCGAGACCCGGCATAAGCGGAAAAATTGGCGAGATCGCCGGTGTAGGCCTTGATCGTGTGCGGCGATGAATTCTTCTCGCGCAGATGGCGAAGGAAGTCTGCGACAGCTTTTTCGACGATGGTACGCCCTGTGGTCATAATTGATTTCAGTTTTCAGATTTGAGATTTCAGATTGCAGATTTTAAAATCGCGAGTCGCCGGACGAGCTTCCAATCAGAAATCTCAAATCTGCAATCTGAAATCCCGCTACCTCGCCTTCGCCCTCGGATGATGCTTCTGATACACACTCCGCAACCGGTCAAGCGCGAGATGCGTGTATATCTGCGTCGTCGAAATGTCGGCATGGCCTAGAATCGTCTGCACGGTCCGCAGGTCGGCGCCATTCTCGACCATGTGCGTGGCGCAGGAATGTCGTAGCATGTGCGGGGACGCATGCCGTCCAGAAGCCGCCGACGCTTGCCCTACCATCTGCCAGATGCGTTGCCGCGTCAGCTTGCGGCCGCCACGCGCAATGAACAGGAACGGTGACGTCTCGGACCTCATCCGGCTCATTGCATGTGTCATCTTGAGCGGACTTGTCCGAAGCGAGGCAGAGGACAACGGAGTCGAAGGATCCCTACTCTTCTTCCCTTCCCTGCTCTCGCAATGCAGCAAGCTGAGCCGCCCTTGAGCAAGATATTGCGTCAGCGCGTCCTGCGCCGGTTTCCCCAAAGGCACAATGCGCTCTTTATCGCCTTTTCCCCGCACCAGCATGTACCCCGCATCCAACTTCAAATCTTCCAGGGTCGCGGTCGCCAACTCAGAAACCCGCAGTGCTCCCGCATACAGCAATTCCAGCATGGCGCGATTGCGCGACGCCAGCGCCACTGAATCCCGTCTCCCTGCTTGAGAAGCGAGAACTGGCGCAGCCAATGTCGCCTCGATCTCATCCCGCGCCAGCGACTTGGGCAAAACCTTCCACTGGCGCGGCGACTCGATGTTCAACGTGGGATCATGCTCGATTCTTTTGTCGAGAAGCAGGTAGCGATAGAGATGCCGCAGTGCCGAAAGCTTTCGCCCCACGCTTCGTCCGTCCACTCGATTCGAAAAGAGCTGCTGCAGAAATTCGCGCACGTCATTGCGGCGCGCCGTCATCAAGACCCGCTTCCGCTTCTCAAGAAACTCCGCGAACTGGCCTATGTCCGTTGTATATGCCGCAATCGAAAGCCGCGCCAGCCCCTTCTCGATGCGCAGATAGTCCAGAAATCCGGAGAGCACGCGCGCATTGGCCGCAGAAGCCATATTAAAGAGAAGTTTACTATGCGCGTTATCGGACGCTGGGAAAAGTGATAAGCCGGGTGCAATGGCCTGTCGTTGAGAAGTAGCTTGCTACGTCTCTCTCGCCATGTCACCAACCGGTGGCGAACAACCGGTGTGCCGCCTTGAGCCCACACTTCTGATATTTGTCGTAAGCACCCGCCGCCCGATCGCGAACCTGCTCCCGATTCTCTCCCGCGATCCACCCGTCGAGCGCGCTTTTGAGCGTATACGCTTCTGGGGCCATCAGCCCGGTCGTCCACAACAACGGGTAAGCGCCATTGGCCCGTATTGCATCGCCGAAGAACTGCTTGCTGGCGCAGGCGAGAACGATGGCCTCTCGATGAGCCACGTCTTTCTGCTGCGGATAGCGAGGAAGTTGAAAATCCATCAGCCCATCGTGGCCTATATAGGCCAGAAGAGTTGCACCGCCGTGCGCGGGCAAGTGCAGGAGCGTCCCCGGGGATTGCACGGACACAGTCACGGCATCTGCGCCGCCCCCAGCCGCAGAGTCAAGAAAATCGAGAATCGCTTGCTTGATCTCAATTCCGCGATAGGCATCGGCAATCAGGTAAACATTCGCGTTTCGGTACTTGAAGATGCACCTCTCAAGGATCGCCGGCTTCGGTTTTTGAGCGCAACTCCGCCGCTCCCATTCCGGTGAGCGCGAGAAAAATGTTTTGACGCCGTAGGCTGATCCCCAATACAGATTGCGCTCGGCATCCTCGCCGTTGCCGAGTGTCGCTGCCACCGGGACGATTCCCTGGTGCTGATTGTCGGCCAGCGCGACGAACACGTGAATCGTACGGAGTTTTGCGTCTTGAGCAAGGATCGAATGTGCAGCGAGCGCAAGAACCGACGCAATCAGCGCGGACGTCGCTCGGCGCATCAGGTTGCCTCCGGGCCGTTCACTTCCCGCAGGACCTCCACCGCGTATAGCGCTCCCTGCGGCGTTTCTTCGTGCTTGAAATAGACGAACACATTGCGTCCTTCCGCGATGTGCTGGCGGATGCGATCCACCATAGCCTGCCGCTCTTCTCCGGTATACGTCGGCTTTCGAAAACGATAGTAGGCGAAGGCTGCGGTCACAAGATCGGGCGTGGTCCGGGTCTCGGTTTCCGCGACGCATAATCCCGCGCCTGCGGATTTCAGCAGGTCCCAGGTAGCATCGCTGAACCATGAATCATGGCGAAACTCAAAGGCCGTCGGAACCGCACGCGGAAGAATGGCCAGAAAATCCTTGAGCAGCGCAGAATCCGCCTTCAGATTCGGAGGCAATTGAAACAACACCGGCCCCAACTTCCCCGCGGCAGCGAGCGGTTCGATCGTCGCGAGGAATCGAGGTACGAAATCCTCAGTTCCCTTCAGCCGCTTGATGTGCGTGATGACCTGATGAGCCTTCACACCGAAACGAAAATGCGCGGGTGTTTCTGCCAGCCAATTTTGAATCGTCGTCTCTTTTACCAACTGCCGGAAGGTGAAATTAACTTCCACAGTATTGAGTTTGGCGGCGTAGTGTCCCAGGAATTTCTTCTGCGCCACCTTCTCGGGGTAGAAGTCGGGCTTCCAACTCGGGTAAGCCCATCCTGAAGTACCTGCGAAGAGTTGCGCCATGATGTTGAGATTTCCAGCGCCCTGGAGAATAGACCGGGATTATACCTTGGAGCGCTTCTTGCGGGCGGCAGGCTTCTTCTCTGATTTTTTCGAAGCTGATTTGCGGGCCGGATGATTGTCGTCCGCCTGTGCCGCGATCTCGATCGGCTCCGGTTCCTTCGCCCCCGCCGCGGCTTTTAGATCAGGCAACTTCTGCTTCAACTCGAGCACCGGCTCAAAAAGATCCCCCATTTTCTCGAAGCGCATAATCGTCTGCGAGGACTCGAACACCAGTAGCCCCGCGTCTTTCTTCTTCAGCGCGCGCTCCACCTCGTCCCACGTGACCGGCGTCGATACCGTGGGATGCTCCCGCGCCCGTAACGAATACAGCGCTATCGTGGTCTTATGCTCGTCGTTCTGGCTCCAATCAACAAATACCTTTCCAGTGCGAATGTTCTTTTTCATGTCGGACACGACAAGGTCTCGGTGCTCCTGCTCCAGCAACTGCGCCAGGGCGCGGGAAAACATCTTCGTGGCCTCAAACGTGGTCGGGGTGTTGAGCGGCACGTAAATCTGCAATCCCTTCGATCCCGACGTCTTGGGGAAGCTCTGCAATCCGAAATGCTCGAAGATCTCGCGCAGCCAGATCGCCACCTGGCAGCACTGCACAATATTCGCCGGCGGACCAGGATCGAGATCAAACACCATGACAGTCGGGCAGGTAATGTCTTTCGCGAGAGCTAGAGAGGGATGCAGTTCGAGCGCGGCCAAATTTGCCAGCCAGATCAGGGTCGCCAAATCATCGCACAGCACGTAGTGAACAGTACGCCGGTTGTGGCCGCTCCAGATCGGGGCCGTCTTCACCCAATCGGGTTTGTGCATGGGGGCGTTCTTCTCGAAGAAGGGCTCGCCTTCTACGCCATCGGGATAACGCTTTCGCGTTAGTGCACGGCCGTGCAGATGGGGAAGGATGGCGGGAGCGATACGCGCGTAATAGTCGATGACATCCTTCTTGGTGAAACCAGTAGCGGGATAGAGAACCTTTTCCAGGTTCGAGAGCTTCAGATGCCTGCCCTGAATTTCGACTGTCGAATCGGTCACGTGCGCTCCGCCCTGCCATTCTGCCTGATATTCCGTCCGGTGCAAAATACAGGGTTGATCCTAATTTTGAAGGTTAGGGTCACGGTCGACGGTTTGACAATGCCCCCGCCGCCCACGTACTTTCAAACTTCTGCCTTGTTGGCCCGTCCAAAGACTATGTTCTTTACAGAAATATCCGCCCAGCCGTCGGAGGCCAGATGAAACACTTCTCCCTGAAGAGCGCCTTTTTATTCCTCGTTCTCTCCGCAGTTGCCCTCGCGCAGGACGTCGCTTCCTTCGAAAAGCGCGTCACAGTCAAGAAACTAGCCAACGGATTGACCGTCATCATCTGTGAGCGCCCGGAAGCGCCCGTCTTCTCGTTCTTCACCCTCGTAGACGCGGGTTCGACCCAGGACCCCATGCGCGCCACCGGGTTGGCTCACATGTTCGAGCACATGGCCTTCAAGGGCACCGATAAGATCGGAACGACCAACTATGCCGCGGAAAAGCTCGCGCTGCAAAAGGTCGAGACAGCCTATGTCGCCTACATCAAAGAGCGCGACAAGAGCGTAGGCCAGGATCCAGCCAAGCTCAAACAACTTGAGAAGGCCTGGCAAGATGCGAAAGACGCAGCCGACAAATTCGTAGTCCCCAACGAGTTCGGAAAGATCATTGAGCAGAATGGCGGTGAAGACATGAACGCCTTCACCAACTATGACGAGACTGCGTATCACTATTCCCTTCCGGAAAATCGTCTCGAACTCTGGGCCTATCTCGAGTCAGAACGCTTCCTGCACCCCGTGATGCGGGAATTTTATAAAGAGCGCAACGTAGTCATCGAAGAGCGCCGCATGCGCACCGACAGCAATCCCTTTGGCCGACTGCTGGAGCAGTTCACAGAAGAGGCTTTTGCAGCGCATCCCTACCACCGGCCCACAGTTGGCTGGATGTCCGACCTCAATCACTTCTCTGCCACCGACGCGCAGAAGTTTTTTGATACCTACTACATCCCATCGAACATGGTGGTCGCAGTGGCCGGTGATGTGAAACCTGCGCAGGCTTTGCCGATCCTCGAGAAGTATTTCGGACGCCTGCCCTCTCGCCCGGATCCCGACGAGGCCACCACGACAGAGCCTCCACAAAACTCCGAGCGCCACGTAGTGCTGAAGGAAGCCTCGCAGCCGATCTACATCGAGGGCTACCACCGCCCGGACTACCGCAGCAAAGACGACGCCGTCTTCGATGCCATCAGCGATCTGCTCTCGGAAGGACGCACCTCGCGGCTTTATCGCACGTTGGTAAGAGACAAGAAAATTGCTTCCTTCTCGGAGGGCTTCACTGGATATCCGGGCATTAAGTATCCCCACCTCTTCGCGTTTCTCGCAGTTCCATTGCCAGGCCACAAACCGCAGGAAATCGGAGACGCCATCCACGCTGAAATCGAGCGCCTCAAAAAAGAAGACATCAGCGACGACGAATTGAAGATGATCAAGACCCGTAGCAAAGCCAACCTGATCCGCGGCTTGGCCGACAACGAAGGACTGGCCACGCAACTGGCGACCTACCAAACCCGCTATGGCGATTGGCGAGAGCTGTTCCGCTCGGTGGATCGCATCGATGCCGTGACCAAAGCCGACATCAGACGGGTGGCAAACGAAGTTTTCGTGGACACAAACCGCACAGTTGGAGTCATCGAGAACGCGCCCGGCGGAGGAGGCTCTCCCGGTTCTGAACAAGGGAACGCTTCCGCCGATCAGGGAGGTGCGCAATGAAGCGCAATATCATGGGCTTATTGTTGGCCGCTGCCCTGTTTGCACCGAACCATCTCTGTGCACAAGCCACCACGTGGAAGCAGATTCCGATTCCCCCGCTGCGCTCTTTCCAGCCGCAGCAACCCAAACGCATCGAACTCTCCAATGGCATGGTGATCTTCCTGCAGGAAGACCACGAGCTTCCTCTGATCGACGGCACGGCCCGCATTCGCGGCGGCTCGGCCAACGAACCAGCAAATAAAGTTGGGCTTGTTGACATCTATGGTGACGTCTGGCGAACCGGAGGCACCAAGTCCCAGACTGGGGACGAGCTTGATGATTTCCTTGAAGTGCATGCGGCCAAAGTTGAAACCGGCGGAGGTCCCGATTCCACCACCATCAGCTTCTCCTGTTTGAAAGCCGATCTCGACGACGTTTTCAAAGCGTTCCTGGACGTCCTGCAAAATCCGGAATTCCGCGACGATAAGATCGATATCGCCAAGAAAGGGGAAGAAGATGGCATCTCGCGGCGCAACGACGACGTCGGTCAGATTACTCATCGCGAGGCCGCCAAGCTCGCCTACGGCGCAGACAATCCTTACGTCCGCGTGCCTGAGTACGCCACGGTGGCTGCCATCACACGCCAGGACCTGATCGACTGGCACAAAAAGTATGTCCATCCCAACGACATTATCCTCGGCATCAGCGGCGACTTCGACTCGGCCGCGATGGAGGCTCGCCTGCGCTCCGCCTTCGAATCCTGGCCTAAGGGAGAGAGTTTCCCGCCGTTTCCGAAAAATGAATTGCAGTACACTCCCGCCAAGCCTGGCTACTACTTCGTCTCCAAAGACGACGTAAACCAGAGCAATATCCGCATGGTTGGGCTCGGCACCACGCGCGACAATCCGGACTACTACGCCATCAGCGTTTTCAACGAAGCCTTCGGTGGCGGATTCTCCTCCCGGCTCTTCAACGATATCCGCACTAAGCGCGGCCTGGCTTACGGCGTAGGCGGCGGAGTCGGTACGAACTTCGGCCATCCGGGCATGCTGCAAATTGCCATGGGCACAAAGAGCCAGAGCACCGTCGAAGCCATTCAAGCGCTCGATCAAAACATCGATGATCTCTCCAGACAACCGATCACTGACAAGGAAATCCAACTCGCCAAAGACGCGATCCTAAACGCGTTTGTGTTTCGCCTTGACTCACCCGACAAAATTCTTGGCGAGCGCATGGTCTACGAGTACTACGGGTATCCTTCGGACTGGCTCGACAAGTACGAGGCCGAAGTCAAGAAGGTCACTGCCGCCGATGTGAACCGCGTTGCCGCTAAATACCTGCACAAAGATCAACTGGCAAGACTGGTGGTCGGCAACCCCAAGGAGTTCGACAAACCACTTTCCTCACTAGGGCCGGTGAAGGAAATCGACATCACGATTCCGCCGGCTGCGGGAGCGAAGCAGGAGGAAAGCGCGAAACCCACTGAGTCGAATGCTGAAGGCAAGGAGCTTGCCTCGAAAGTTGTCGCTGCCATGGGCGGGGACGCGAAACTTTCTGCGGTCAAATCGGTCAAAGCCGAGTACACCATGACGCGGAAGACACTGCAAGGTGACGTCCCAATGCAGATGCAGACCACCATCGTGTATCCCGACCGTCTCCATGCGGACCTGCAAACGCCACAGGGCACGATGACGATCGTCGTAACGCCTGATACAGGATTCGCATCGATGGCCGGCATGGGCACACAGACAATGCCTGCAGAGCAGAAGAGCGAGACGCTGGAGCAGATCAAGCGCGATCCTATTTTTATTGCGTCACACTGGAAAGATCCGGATGTCTTCTTCCATGCAGGCGGTACAGAGAAGGTCGGGGACATTGACTCCCGCATCGTGGATGTAAACGCAGCAGGAGCCGCGATCCGCTGGTTTGTGAACCCAGCAGATGGGCACATTCTGAAGGAAACTTATCGCACTATGGGACGAAACGGCCCCGCGGAGGGCGAGACCGCAATGGATGACTGGAAGTCTGTGGATGGACTGACCATTCCCCTCCAGCGTAAGAACAAGCAGAACGGAGAGGAAACCAGCCTGGTCGAATATAAGAAGCTCGAAATCAACCCGGCTGTGGACGCGAAAATATTCGAGAAGCCCGCCGAGAAGCAGCCCGAAAAGCAATAGCCGGACTCCGCAACGAGCGCGGCATCGAGCGCGATTCGCCGTATACTGTCCGCTGATGTACACAGGCCAAACCACCTTCGAAGTCGGCTCGAAGATCGGGGATTACAAGATCCTCTCCGTCATCGGCCGTGGCGGAATGGGGAAGGTGTTCAAGGTTCGCAACCTCCTCTCCGACCGTATCGAGGGGATGAAAATCCTGCTCCCGGGTACGGATCCGCGTACCGATCTGGTCGAGCGTATTCTGCGCCGACACGCAGTCTGGTGCCCGCGCAGTTTTTCTTGTTGAGGTCCGGCAAAATATTGGATTCGTTGGAGTTAGCCAAATCTGACCGGTTGCATCCCTCGCAAAATATTGTGAACAAGGAACTTACTGGCAACATATTCTAGAATAAGGACTTAGCGGATATATTCTGCGTATGCACTCAGCATGTTTTTCAGCGAAAGTTCGCAAAACATTGCTGGGCCCGACTCTTCTCCCGTCGTTTGCGGTGCTACTGGGCACAAGTCCATTGTGAACCTTCTGTTGGCTCAGTCAAGGTTGTTCGTCACATCACGTCAGGTTTTGGCTGTGGAAAAAGGTTCGGGCCCCCTGCGCTCCAGACCGCCCATCGTTTCGGACGGAGCGCGAAAGGATGGCGCATCCGCCATTGGCAATCTAGCTACAACGGACGTGCCATGTTCGGTCGAATGGATCTCCAGATTTCCTCCGAGTTGACGAATTCGCTCATTCATGCCCCGAAGACCAACGCCCCCTGAGGATTTCACGGCTTGACACTTTTCCTGCGGTATTCCTCTGCCATCATCTCGGATTTCGACATGTAATGTGTCTCGGTCCCGATAAACCTTTACAGTGCAAGACCGGCTACCAGAATGGCGGTGAATATTGGTCAAACACTCTTGAACCGCGCGGAATATGACGATCTCTGTGTCTGCGGGCAAGCGTCCCAAATCGTCGGGCAATTCGAGGGTTGCATTGATCTTACTTCTTGAAGCAAAGCCGTCGACATACCATCGAAGAGCTGAGCAAAGACCAACTTCATCGAGCAAAGGCGGGTGAAGAAGGTGCGAAAGGGTGCGGATTTCCGTAGTAAGCTGATCGATTATTGCGGCATTTTCATGCACTCGCGTAGCTATTGCAGGACTGAGTTTGTTCACCTCGGTTTGAACCTCCGCAATATTCATGGCCACGGCTGCGAGCAACTGACCTGCGCTGTCGTGCAGCGCCCGCGCTAGACGTCTGCGCTCATCATCTTGCGCTTGCTGTAGACGGGCGGACAATTCATGGAGTTCTCTGTTTGCCAGTTGAAGCTCCGCAGTTCTCGTCTCTACCTTGTGCTCTAATCCTTGTCGAGCTTCCTCCAACGTTTGGTCGATTCGCTTACGCTCACTGATGTCTTGATAAAACACTGAGAGGCCACCGTCAGTAGCGGTATAGAGCCTGACGTCGAACCAGCGCTCCCAGGGAAGATAATAATTCTCGAATTGAACGGAGATGCGTTCACTCATCGCACGCCGGAATTGCGTCTCCAAAGCGGTGCCCTTAGTGAGCGGGAAGACATCCCAGAAACTTTGGCCTGTCAAATCACTTCGCTTCATGCTCAAGGTCCGCTCGGCTTCGGCATTTACATAGGTGAATCGCCAGTTTCGGTCGAGTGCAAAGAAGGAGTCGCTAATACTTTCAAGGATCGTTGAGGTGCGCTGGTGGGCAGCTTCAGCCTCCGCACGCAAAGCCCGTTCGTGTTCCCCGGCCTCACGCCGCAAACGCCCCATCGCGAGGTGTGCTCCAACCCTGGCGAGGAGTTCTCTTGCCGTGAATGGCTTGACCATGTAGTCGTCGGCGCCGGCTTCCATGCCTTCGATACGTGCGTCTTCTCCGGCACGAGCAGAGAGGAGAATCACGGGAATGGTCTTCGTGGACTCATTTGCACGAAGCTCTCGCAAGAGACCAAACCCATCAAGTCCCGGCATCATCACATCGGTTAATACGAGATCCGGGGGATTGCTGCGGATCGAAGTAAGAGCTTCCGCGCCATTCGAGACTGCATAAACATCGTAATTATCGCCGAGAAGACGACGCACGTATCCGCGCATATCGGCATTGTCGTCTGCGAGCAAGATTCTGCCGCTCGTCGTCTGGACGTGAGGCGCCTGCACTGAATCCGAAGCGAAGACCTGCGGCGATTCAGCCGTTTGCGATGTCTCGGGCAGCCATCGCAAGGCTTCGTCGACGTACGCTGACGCGGAGACCCCGGTTGATTTCAGCATTCTCTGCTTTGATCCGAGGTGATCGGCGGGTAGGTGTGCGCGATCCTTCGGAATCGAGACCACGAACGTGCTCCCTTTCCCGACAGCACTCTCTACTCGGATGGAGCCGTTGTGGAGTCTCACCAATTCCTGAACTAATGCGAGGCCTATTCCGGTGCCTTCATGGGTTCGACCTCGCACACCTTCAATGCGGTGGAAGCGTTCGAATACCTTGGCCCTCTGCTCCTCGGAAATTCCGAGGCCGGTGTCTTCCACCCGGAGTTCTATCTGCTCTTCAACAGCTTTTAATCGTACTGTGACTTCCCCCGAAAGCGTGAACTTGAAGGCGTTCGAGATCAGGTTGAGGATGATCTTTTCCCACATGTCCCGATCAACGTACACAGGTTCTGCGAGAGGCTCGCAATCAATCACAAACGCAAGACCTGCTTGCTCCATCGCGGACCGGAACGCGCTCGCGGTGTCTGCTGTGAAACTTGAGAGATCGGTCGGTTCGTAAATCGCTTCGACCCGCCCCGCCTCAATTCGAGAGAAGTCAAGCAGGGTGTTCACGAGCTTGAGCAATCGCATGCTGTTGCGATGCACGAGCTGTAATTCCTCGCGGCTGATCATTGCAGCGGGACGGGCCCGCTCCAGCATGCTCTCAACCGGACCAACCATGAGAGTGAGGGGTGTCCGAAATTCGTGGCTCACGTTCGAAAAGAAGACGGTTTTCGCGCGATCCAGTTCTGCCAGCATTTCGGCTCTCTTCGTTTCCTCTTCGTGAGCCCGAGCGGCAGCCAGGTTGGTGCCCAATTGGCGAGCCAGCATCTCAAGGAACAGGCGATAGTCTTGATCGAAGCGTTTGCGGGCGTTCAGTCCAATCAAAAGGCACGCTACCGGCAATGCGTGCCCCGGAGACGCAACCGGCAATGCAATGGCTTCGATAGGAGCAATTCCCCAGTTTCCAACCGGTAGTTCGGGACACGTCTGTTGCAAGTCACTCACTAATGCCATCTCGCCCGAGCGCAAGGCATCACTTATTGCGCGTAGCAGAGGTGAATGGAGCTCATCTAACTTCTTTGGCCCTTGGCACAAAATGTCATTGGGCAGAATGCCGGTCCAACTCTTCGGTTGAATGCAGGTACGATCGGGAGAGAGAGCATAGAGAACAGAAAAGGAGATGTCGTACCGATTTCTGCCCATTATCTCGGCTGCCAGCGCCCACATCCTGTTCTCGGACTTTGCCTCGACAACCGAGCCCGCCAGTTCACGAAGGGTGTTTGATCGACGCTCAGAAATAACCCGCTCCGTTGTCTCCATCACAGGAGTAAATACCCCGCCAATACCCCCCGATTCATCGCTGATGGGACTATAGGAAAACGTGAAGTAGCACTCCTCCGGGTACCCGTAGCGTGTCAACAGTAGCAGCAAGTCGTCAGACCAGGTCGCCTCACCGCGCTGCATCACACCTTCAAGCATAGGCCCAATCGTGTCCCATATTTCGGGCCAGCAATCACGTCCCGGATTGCCGAATGCAGCTGGATGTTTGGAAGCAATGATTTCGCGATAGGCGTCGTTATACAGCATTACGAGATCAGGTCCCCACCAAACCAAAATTGCAAAGCGGGAATTGAGGCAGGTGCTAACCGAAGTACGCAAGCTCTGAGGCCAATGCTCGATTGGGCCGAGTTTGCTCCGCGACCAATCCCTGGAGCGCATGAGCGCACCAAGTTCGCTATCCCCGGACAAGAAGTCGCGAGAGTGCTTAGGAGGCTCACCAATGATGCTGGACGCCACGACGCTCAATCCCGTACCGTCCTTTTGGGCAATTTTCAAGCGGTAATTCAACCGAATATTCAGAAGAACAAATTGAAAATTTTACCGGTGGTGAAAGCCATTAACATACAGGATTTGCTGTAGAGTCTTGGTATGGCTGCGGCTGAGATGAGGCCGTTGTGGGGGCTTCCGAAAGGGAAGAGAGCATTTTTGCCGTGTGTATACACATTCCTTTCATTCGTTTACTCCTCGAAGATGCAGCCACAAAACTTACCATGAGCGAGCCAAGCCCCCGCTGCACGTCGCTCAGCATACAATCAACATCCGCGCGTTCGCTCCAATCAGCCAGTTAAGTCTGACATTTCTGACAGTCCCATCCTCTAGTCCTAATAAATAACATTCCACTCCTCCATAGATTGGGGTATCCGTAAGTCAGCCATCACAGGGCAGCTCTTCCACGAAGCGGGGAAACAGTGTGAATAAGAGACTCCGGCACAAGGGGCGCGAGCAAGCTGCGCGGTCCTCTTCTGCGCCTCGTTCCAGAAGTTTGGTCTTGGCGGCAGTGGTCGGGATCGCGGCCTTTGTTGTGCTTGTCTACCTTGTGCGCTGGTCGTCAAACAAGCCGCTGGCCGCGGCAACGCCCTCTACGACTGCTCATGCCGATCCGAGAGGCGTGTTTCTCCCCACAGTTGCAAATTCCGTCCAGCAAGATTCCCGTGCTCCCGCAGGCATGGTTTGGATTCCGGGCGGCGAATTCTCCATGGGCGCCATGGATCCGCCGGCCAGCACGGATACCGCAATGCAGGGTGCGCTGGATGCCCGCCCGATCCACCGTGTGTACGTCGAAGGGTTCTGGATGGACCAGACCGACGTTACGAACGCGCAATTCGAGAGGTTTGTTCGAGCTACCGGTTACATCACGGTAGCGGAACGAAAACCTCGCGCAGAAGATTTCCCCGGCGCACCCCCAGAGAACCTGGTCGCTGGCTCTGTCGTGTTTTCACCTCCGGACCATGCTGTGGCGCTCGACGATCACTTTCAGTGGTGGAACTACGTTCCGGGAGCCAACTGGCGTCACCCGCTCGGCCCCAAGAGCGACATCAAAGGCAAGGAAAACTATCCAGTCGTGCACGTTGCCTACGACGATGCGCTGGCCTACGCAAAATGGGCGGGGAAGCGCTTGCCGACGGAAGCCGAGTGGGAGTTCGCAGCCCGCGGCGGACTTTCCGGCAAGACCTATCCGTGGGGAGACGAGTTTCGCCCGCATGAAAAATGGATGGCCAATACTCATCAGGGCCACTTCCCCAACACCGACACTGCGGACGACGGCTACGGCGGCGTTTCTCCAGTCGGACACTTCCCGGCGAACGGATATGGCCTCTATGACATGGCGGGCGACGTCTGGCAGTGGACCAGCGACTGGTACCGGCCAGACTATTACGCACAACTTGCTGCCGCCGGCACGGTAGCACGGAACCCGCAAGGTCCGGATTCGCCCTATGACCCTTCCGAACCGCGGGAACGAAAGCGCGTCCATCGCGGTGGCTCGTTCCTGTGCACAGACGAGTACTGTTCTCGTTATGTGGTTGGGACACGCGGAAAGGGCGAGGTCAGTACTGGCACTAACCATCTTGGTTTTCGTTGTGTGAAGCCGGCCACCGCAATCAACCTCTCTGCCAGCAATCAGGAGCACAAGTGAGGAGTCAAACTACGCCCTCATGACGAGGTAGTCGACCGAGAGGAAGCCAGTGTCGATGCTCGGTAAGGAATCTGATCGGGCGAGGAATGTCGAAGGGACGACGACGCCGTCACGCACACTTCGGTTTCGACTATATTCGTGGCTACATCAACTAACTTGAGCCCTCGGGTGGCGCTGGTTGAGCGGCTTCGAGCCGCGCAACAAGTTCCTCAAACATAAGAGTTGGCGGACGTCCGTCGTCCAGACCGGATAAGGCAGGTTGAAATAGTTCTTGCGCTGTTGCCTGACAAGCATGGAGAAGCTCTTCCCAATTTGCGGTACGTCCAGAATCTTCGATTTCTTGCTTCTTTTGAAAGGCATCCCGCTCAGCCCAAGTCTGCTGCAGTATAGTCAACACCCTTTTTGTGGCATACCTGCCGGAAGCTGTCATGGCACCCGAAATTATACGACTTTCAAAGGGTACCGGCCTCGAGCACGGCGACATCGCGGCTCGTTGCGTTTTGACACGAGGGGCCGCGACCTGTACTTGTTGACGGTTACTCAGCCGTGACAAGCTCGTTAGGCTGACGTGAGCCGCTTCGATCTTCGCAAGAATTAACGAACTGGCCGAGGCCATGCGATCGGTACAGGACTCCGGAATCCGCGACGAAGCGCTTTCTTGAAAGACAACGTCCTCCCCGAGCCAGCCTGGATGACAGAGAGAAGGCCTATGAATACGAAGACCCGATTTCTTTCTTTAACCCTCGCTCTCCTCTTCACCTTACCTCTTTATGCACGAGACAAAACCGACGTCATGGTGATGACCAACGGCGACCGATTGACTTGCGAAGTCAAGGGACTGGATGCCGGTGTGCTGTACGTCAGCTTCGATTACATCGACGGCACGGCCTCCGTGAATTGGTCGAAAGTAGCCCGCTTGGAGAGCAACCAGTTGTTTGTCGTGAAAACGGAGGGCGGCGGCGTCTATACGGGAATAATAAGAACTGCCGAGACGCCAGCGGACCGACCGGTGAAGATTCAGGTCCTGGCTGCGGAAAAAGAAGATGTAATTGAACGTTCCCAAATCGTCCAGATGGTCGCTACATCCGACAGGTTCTGGCAGCGATTCAATGGAGACGTAAGTTTCGGCGCGATATATTCGAAAGGGAATGAATCGACGCAGTACAGCTTAGGTTCGCAGACAGTGTATGTGCGAGAACGCTGGAATGCCGGCGCCGGTTTTGATTCCAGCCTGTCCAACAGCTCGGGGACGACCGCTTCCACTCGAAACTCTATCAATTTTGGCGGCCGTCATTTGATGCGCCAGAATAACTGGTTCTATGCAGGCCTCGGGTCCTTTCTGCAAAGTTCAGAACAAGGAATCTCATTGCAGAGCACTGTGGGTGGTGGCATCGGACGTTATTTTAAGAACACAAACCGCACGAACATTTCATTGGTGTTCGGACCAGCTTGGCAGAATACCGAGTATAAACAGCCCGACTCTCCCAGCAGTAATCAGAACCTTGCGGCGGCAATGTTTTATTGCAGAGCACAGTTTTTTAGGTTCAGTAAAACCAACTTCGACGCAACGGCGGCGTTGCTGCCTGCCCTCTCGGATCCGGGCCGTCTCCGCTTCAACACCAATGCCTCCTATTACGTCAAGATCGTAAGCAATCTGAAATGGACTGTGTCTTTTTATGGAAACTGGGACAATCGGCCTCCGCCAGGTTTTTCCGGCAGTGACTATGGAACCAGCTCAGGGCTCAGTTGGACCTTCGGCCTGAAGTGAACTGCATTGCTAGTCTCGGCGGTTCGTGAATGATTGAGACGGCGGTATCATGCTCAGGAGCAGCCCAAGGTGTTTATGTGGAGTGCCTCATCCGGCCATTGCGCGATATTCGGCAGCTTTGAGGGGAACGCGAGCGTGGATTGTGGTGCCAGCTCCGGGTTTCGATTTCACTGAAAGTTCGCCGTGCACTAATTGCAGTCTTTCGCGCATGCTGATCAATCCCAGGCCGTGGCCTGTAAAAGCGTCTTGTTCCTCAAACCCCGCGCCCATATCCGACACGGTGAGCTCGATCGACTCCGCTGCGCCATGCAGATCCACGGTAAAACTTCGAACCCCGCTGTACTTCACAGCGTTCTGCAGCGCCTCCTGTAAGACCCGGAACAAGCAAAGAGAGACTTCCTTGGATAGTGTGCGCGGGACTTCCGAATGGTTGAACTGAATCTCAACTTTAGTCTTTTCTGACATTTCCCTGCAGAAGCTGCTGGCGGCGTTGGCGAGACCCAGATATTCAAGCTTCGAAGAATGCAAACGGTGGGATAGGCCCTGCACGTCTTTGGCTATCTGCCCGATACGCTCCTGGGCGTGGCGGATTTGCTCACTGAGTCCTGGGATGGAAGGAATGGGCTCGCTCCATCGATCCAGTTCCACAGCCAAGAGCGCGAGGCGCTGATTGATGTCGTCGTGAAGCTCTCTGCCGATCCAGGTGCGCTCCTCTTCATGGGCTTCGATCAATCTGCGCCCCATGGTGGCAAGACTCTCCTCGGCCAGCTTCCGTTCGGTGATGTCGATACAGGACCCGATGTAGCCAGCGAAGGTACGATCCGGATTGAATCTCGGTACACCCTTGTCGAGAACCCAGCGATACTCTCCATCGTGTCGCCGAAGCCGGTACTGCATTTCAAACGATTCTCTTCGGTCGAATGCTTCCGTGTAGGTTTGCAGGGAGTAGCCTAAATCGTCGGGATGAAGGCCCCCGGCCCAATCGTCGCCAATCTCCTGTTCAAGGGCGCGGCCAGTGAAATCCAGCCAGGTCTTGTTGACGTAGCTACATTTTCGGTCCGTCCCAGACATCCAGATCATTACGGGTGCGGTGTTTGCGACCAGCCGGAAACGCTCCTCGCTCTCACGCAATTTCTGCTCTATCATTTTGCGGTCGGTGATGTCGAGGGCCAAGCCAAGCATCCGCTGCGCAGCGCCGTCGCCAGCATAATAGAATTTTCCTCTCGCGTTGACCCAGCGCACCGCTCCGTCAGTCCGATGAAAACGGAACTCTGCAATGTAGGGCTGCGCGTTTTGCCGCGCATCGTCAATCAACTGTGAGACGCGATCACGATCTTCTGGGTGCACGCGACTGGCGAACTCGCCGCTCTGCGCCCAGTAATTCTCCGATGGAATCCCTAACATGTGTTGCAGATCGCCGAACCAACGATTTTGTCCACTCTTGATGTCGAGATCCCATCCTACAAACCGACCGGCGTCAACTGTCATCCGAAGCCGATCGTAGGAAATCACTAGTTCGGCTTCCGCCTTTTTTGCGCGGGCCCTCTGCCAGGCCAGCGCGAAAATCAGCAGCGCTTCCGCCAAAATCAGAGCAATCCCGCCGATGATGTACCCCTTGTAGGATTCCCAGACGGTGGGCTGTCGATTCAGCACGATGCTGCCGGGGGGAAGGTTCTTTTCGTTCATCCCCCAGCGCTTGAGTGCCCGCCAGTCGAACATGTAGGCGTGGTTGCTCGTGACGACGGGGATATCCTGGGGCTTCTCGCCGTTGAGAACCCGCACAGCCATCTCTGCGGCGATGCGAGCGTCGTCGGCCCAGTTCACCAGATCACCACCCACCGTGCCTGCCCTAAGATCCACATCGTCCATAACAAAGACAGGAGCATTCGCTGCACTGGCCACCATCGGTATCGATTGAGATGAATCGATAAAGCGGTCTCCCGCTGCATCTTGCGAGATTGCAGTGTGAAAAACGATCGTATTGCTGGGTAGATGCTTGAGTCTCTCAAGCAGTGCGGGCATGCTCAAGTCGAAAAGATACTTGAATTCGAGCTTCGATTCGTAGTTGTGGAAACTCTGCTTGGCGATGGCTTCCCATCCTTCGTCAAACTTACCCGCTCCACCGACGACTACCACGTGCTTGGTGCTGGGCAGCAAGTGCAACGCAGCATTCAGGGTTCCCTCGGGGTGTAACTGGGCGAAAACACCAGTAAAAGGAATGCCGTGCGTTAGCTGGTCCGGAATTCCGCCCCAAATTGTGCAGAAGATAATTGGGATACCCTGGAACTTGTCGTACAGTTCGGCGATGAACCTTAGGGACTCTGGCCCGGCGGCAATGATCACGTCGGGCTTGCGGGTCTGAGTATTTTTCAATAATCTTTTCTCGAAACCTGTCTTGCGAAACTGGGTCTGGAAATAGGATGAGATCGAGGCTCTCCTGATATAGTTCGATCTGGTACTGAGATTTTTGTAGACCAGTGAGGACTGCCTGATCGACTTCAGCAAAGCCCGGTGACGAGATAATGCCAAGATCGTTAATAATGAGGACGCGCCGGACTTCTTTTGCGGCTCCTGCGGAACTCGCCTGCGGCGGCAGCAAGGGTGTCACAACCACAACTACGACGCAGACCAGCCGTGCCAATCGTCTTCGCACTTCTCGGCCTCGGGGCTTAGGGACCCATTATTCGCAAGAACTGTACCACAATCTTGTAAACCCTTGTAGCAGAAGACTAAATAGCCCCTCGGGCCAACAAAGTTTCGTAATATCTATCAATACTGCTAGAGTGCTGGAAATCGGGTCACTGCCAAAAGTGCCAGTCCCCCCTATATAAATGGCTAGTCAACTTTGTTGATGACTGCGGGTTCCAGTCATATAAGAATGACTTGGTCTACTCGTGCGGCGCTACACTGGATCGCTTACAGAAGGGGCCTTGTATCCGGTCGCCGCGCAGGGGCGCTCTGGTTTTCCACCAACTGAAGAAGCTCAACTCGCCGTGTAGATGGGAAATCCGTGGGTCGCAAGCAGCCCACGGTGCGAAGGTCATTTGTGGGCAATACCATACATGATTACTACCACCGACCGCGCTGGCGCCGGTCGGCGCTCCTGGTGACTGTGACAATTGCTCTGGCTTTTTCCAGCCGTGTACGAAGCCAGACAGCTTCCACCGGCGCACTGACCGGAGTGACGCTCGACCCAAACGGAGCCGTCTTAACGGGGATCGTTGTGCCGACTCGTGAAACAGGACACCGGCGCGATTCAGTCTGCAACTTCTGACAAAGATGGCAGGTTTAATTTCTTACTGCTACCCCCCGGCAGGTATGAGCTACAAGCCAGCAACACAGGCTCTGACACCCTCATCGCCAGGGCAACGATAGATGTCAGCGTGACCGAAGTGGTTCACCTCGAACTGCATCTCCGACTGGCAACCGTGTTCAGCAGCATCAAGGTTTATGCAGAGGCAGCAACAATCCAGACCGACAGTTCCGCTCTGGGTAAGGGAGTCAATGAACCGGCAGTCAGTGGTTTGCCTCTGGTCACGAGGAATTTTGCGCAAATTGTAAGCCTCTCTCCGGGGGTTTCGACCGGTGTGTACAACGCAGGAGAGCTTGGACTCGGTGGGACCGCGCTCTCTCAGATTGCCAAATCGAGCGATGGGATTTACGTGCACGGAGCGCGTTCCTATGACAATAACTTCCAAGTGGACGGAATAAGCGTGAGCGATGTGCAGGGCAGTGCAGCAGGGAGTGGCGGCATTCCGATTCCCAACCCCGACAGCATACAGGAGTTCAAAATCCAGACAGGACTCTTTGATGCAGGCTATGGGCGCTATGGTGGTGCCAACGTCAGCGTGATTACAAAAACCGGCAGCAATGCTTTCCACGCGACGGTTTTCGAGTTTCTTCGAAACGAGGTGCTTAACGCCAACGATTACTTTTTGAACCAAACAGGCCAGCCGCGCCCCGTCCTCAACCAAAACCAGTTTGGTTTCGCATTGGGTGGGCCTATCAAAAAGGACAAACTACTTTTCTTCGGTTCCTATCAGGGGACTTACCAGATTAACGGCATTGCTGCGGGCCAGTCGAGGACTGCTTGCACAGCCAGCTTGAGCGAGCCTCCGCTCACGAATGACCGCACCCCCGCTGAACTCGGGAAAATCTTCGGCGGCATGACGGGTGCGCAGGGAGGTACGGCCATCAAACCCGACGGGTCCAATATTAATCCAGTAGCTCTGGCCCTGCTGAACTTCAAGCTTCCTGACGGAACTCTGCTGATCCCCACTCCCCAAACCGTGGCGCCGACGAAACTACTTGCACAGGAGGGTTTCTCAGTCTTCACCGATCCTTGCCATTTTGATGAAAACCAGTTTTCAACCAATGTTGACTATCTAACTCGACCGAACAGCAGAATCGCGGTCCGTTTCTTCCTGGCAGATGACGGTGAGGACATCACGTTTCCCGGTAATGGACTCAATCCAGCAGGTAACATCCCTGGTTTTCCGAGTCCTACTGACTCTGGATTCAGAGTCTTTTCTTTAGCTCATACTTACACTTTCCGCAACGCATGGCTCAACGAAGCACGGATAGGATATGTCCGCACGAGAACCACCACAGCGGCCAGGACTCCGTTCCATTGGTCGGACGTTGGAGTTTCCGAAGGAGAGATGAGCCACAATAACGAGCTGCCTAGCCTGGAAATTCTCGGTTCCGTCAGTATTGCCTCCGGGTTTCCACGAACGATTGCGCAAAATAGTTTTGTCTTGGGGGATAACCTCAGCTTCGTCCGTGGCGCCCAAACAATACGATTGGGAGGATCTCTCACTCTGTTGCAGGACAACGTCAATCTTGTGGGACTTGGATCATTTCTGCAGTTTCTGAGCTGGCCCGATTTTCTACTTGGCCTTAGCGCAGACGACAACGGCAACGGATTCAGCAATGTGTTTGCCTCGTTTGATGACTTTGGCCTGACCAATCGGGAATTCAGGGTGTGGGAGGGCACAGGGTTCGCGCAGGATGACTATACAATCCGCAGGTCACTGACATTAAACATTGGCCTCCGCTACGAGCGTCTCGGACAATTCGGAGACCGTCTGGGCAGAAACGCAAGCTTCGACATCGGCAAAGCTGACCCCAACCCTGCCCCAAGCGGGAGCGTGGCAGGCTATGTTGTGGCCTCGAACTTTACAGGTGTACTTCCGCCCGGTGTTTTGCGTGCGAATAATACCTTCGGGAACTATGGCGAGGGACAAAACACAATCGCGCCGCGAATCGGGTTCGCTTGGCAGTTCCTGCCCCGTACAAGTCGAATGGTGCTGAGAGGCGGGTATGGAACGTATTATTCCCGGCCCACCGGTCAAGCCTTTTATCAAAATATCTTGGGTGCTCCGTTTTCAGTGTTTCGTTTAAATACAGGAGCGGCAAACGCAAACGCGACGTTTCAAGCGCCTTTTCCGCAGCCGTTCCCCACGCCGGAGTCCTTTCCGTCGTTTCCCGTGTACTCTCCCAGCACCGCAACGACCGTTTACTCCGTCGCCCCCGGGTTTCGTCCCGCCGTGATTCAGCAGTATTCCTTGAATGTTCAAGCTGAACTACGAGAAGACTGGCTTTTGGAAATCGGAGGGGTGGGCACTCGCGGCACACACTTGGTTCGCCAGCGTTCTCTGAATCAGGCGCTCAGCGCGTCCGCGAACAGTCCCATCAGGGGGGTGGACACAAACTCCGTCGCAAATGTTCCGTTGCGAGTTCCCATTGCCGGAGTGCCTCCGGACTCTCTTGTCGAGATGGAATCCGAGGGCAGCTCGTGGTACAACGGGCTTGAGGTGAGCCTGACGAAGCGGTTAAGCGACCGCTTTCAATTCCTGGCTTCCTATACTTTCTCCAAGACATTGGACACGGATGGCGCGGACATCAACTCAACATCCTCCGGTAATGGGCTGACGCTGGGAGACCAAGACTCTCCCAGACAGCGTTGGGGACGGGCCAGTCTCGACCGAACTCATCGATTCGTTTTTAGTGAAACCTGGAGTTTACCCAGTCCGGCAGCCGGACTCCGGCGGGCGCTTCTTGGAGGGTGGGACTTTGCCTCTATCGTTACGATTCAATCCGGTAGTGCTCTTACCGTCTCGGACACCAACGCCAACAACGTTTTCGGAATAAGCACTGACCGGGCGCAACTGAGTGGGACCTGCTCAAAAAACCACCTGGTAACGGGAGGGTCGGTTCAGTCGAAGCTGAGTAGCTATTTCAATGCCTCCTGTTTTACGACTCCGCCAATCATCGGTGCCGACGGCATTGGGACCGCATTTGGGAACAGCGCTACTGGGGTCGTGGGCGGGCCAGGTCAGGCGAACTTAGATGTCGCCTTCTCGAAAAGCATGCTGCTTCATTTGCGTCATGAAGTAAGCAGTCTTCAGGTTCGGGCCGAGTTTTACAACGCTCTGAATCATCCACAATTTGCGGCCCCGGACGCAAACTTTACATCCCCAACGTTCGGCGTTATCAGCAGCACGGCGGTAAGTGCTCGGGTAGGACAGTTGGCCGTGAAGTTGGCGTTCTAGACGCGAATGCAAGAGTTGATCGGGTTGTCCCGCTCCGGGACGAACATTTTGTCCGGTAAAAGTTAGGATTGAATCCTTTCGCTGAGTGGGTGTACATCCATCCCTTCCTGTTCTCACCCCCACGGGGAATTGACGGGATAGGAGATAGAGAAAATGAAACGACACATGATGTTGATTAGATAGTAAACATGTGGAGATATTTTGAACAAAATGACGCGTTGATGTTGACTTGGCGTGCATGATGTGACGCGCTGGTGCGGGGATGATTTGACGCGCTGGCGCTGATTTGGTGTGGATAATGTGACGCGTAAACGTGGATTTGGCGTGGATGATGTGACGCGTGGACGTGGATTTGGGGCGGTGAGGGCGTGGGCGTTCGGGCGCGGGGTGCAACGATGTTGTCTCTGCCTAGTATCGGGAATTGAATCCGAACGCAGATGTTGGTTGGAACCGAGGGCTAGACCGGAGGTACCCTTGGTGGATCAGCCACGCTCTAAGAGACCCAAATACAACCTATCCATGTAGAGTAATCGGACATTTTTGAGGTAGTTCTAGGCGATCACTTCTCCTCGAGAGTGAGGGCGTAGATATCGTCGCTTCCAACATCGCGAAGCACCAGCGGAGCGTCTGTCGGATCCAGACTCATCGAAAAGCCAACCAAACCGGTCAAGTGCCACGCCCCCAAGTCGGCGACTTGCTCCGGTTTTCCGCCCGTGACGGGAATCCTGAACACACCTTGGTCGCGCCCCGTATGCAGGAAGTAGATAAACCGGCTATCCCGCGAAAAGCTGGGAAATTGCACGTTGCCGTTTGCGGTCAGCGCAGTCCATCGCTGCGTTTTCAGGTCGAAGACCTGCAAGTTGGAGGCGTTTCGGTCCAGTCCGGCGATATACCTTCCATCGGATGACCAACGCGGGGAAAAGAAGCCAGTCGATCCGGGGACCGTTTCGATCCGTCCGCTGGACACGTCCAAAATGCACAGTTTGAGCTCTCTCGTCGGAAGCTTTTCCCAGCTATACACAACTCTTGTTCCATCGGGAGACCAGTAGGGATCGCCGTTGTGAGCAGCCTCTTCGGGTAACAGCCTTCGTGCGTTGCCCCCTTCGGCAGAAATCTCCAGAGTCTCTTTGCGGTGATCGGTGAAAAGAATCTGCTTCGAGTCAGGCGACCACCGTGGATTGACCGCAATCACAGGTGGTTGTGAAAGCTGCACGCGGTTGCTTCCATCCCGGTCGGCCTTCCATAGAACACCTTCGGGGAATGAGACGTAGGCCACGGACTTTCCATCGCTGGAATAGGACACAAATTCGGCGGAGATCCCGCCGAGGAAAGGTTGTAAACCACCGGTCTTGGGGTCAATTCGTGACAGCTCGCCGCGCGGGGTCCGACCATCCGCGAAGATCTTCTTTCCATCCCGGCTTGAACGTGGCCCGCCCCAGATGATTGGCCCCGTCGTCAACCGGACCGGAAGGGAGGGTGGCCGACGGAACAGCCCGCGCCGCTCATCGAGAGCCCATATCTGGCTGCCGGTCGACCCGCTTTGCAGATTGAAAACATAGAACTGCCCGTCAGGCGTCCAACTGCCGCAACATTGAACACCCGGCTCATGCCATTCGGGAAGAAGCGGATGAAGTCCCGAACCGTCCGATGCGATCTCCCACAGCAGACCGCCGCGGTTGAAGCGGATGACTCTTCCGTTTGGCGACCATTGGAACGAAGCGGGGAACGGGCCTGCAGCCGCCAATTTGCGGGGTTCAGTTCCATCCTTCCGGACGACGAAAACCTCGCCCTGGTTTGTGGAATAAACTATGGACTCCCCATTAGGAGAGAATGCGCCATCAAGATTCCCCACCCGTCTCGCCGATCCTCCCAGGATGGGCACTACCCAGAGAGAACGGTCGACGGGATAAACTTGGACCAGGGCATTGGAACCGTCAGGAGACAGGTCCACCATGTAACTGTGGCCTCCTGGCACGGTAATTGGAAGAGGGACAATCTCGCCGCCGTTGACTCCAACCTGGGCAATAGAGGCTGGCGACGTGTAGGAGAAATAGAGCCTTGTTCCGTCCGTCCCACCCAGACTTTTGTTGCGGCCATCGTGGGTGATCAAGGTGTATTCCGTGATGCGCGGCGGCGGAAGCGGACGGCTCAGATACCAAATCCCACCCGATAACAAAATGAGGGAAAGCGCTGCAAAGGCCACGAGAAAAACCGCCACGGCGCCCCACGCAATCCAAGGTCGGTGAGTCTGGACAGGAACCGAAGCGGTCTCGAGTAGCAGGTGCATGTCCCCGATGTCGCGCAGGCGCCGCTTGGGATCTTTTTCGAGACAACGTCGCAGGAGGGGTCGCGCCTTGGCCGGAATCTGGTTCCAGTCCGGTTCTTCCTTCAGTACTGCCGCCAAGGTGTCCGACGCAGTCTCGCGTTGGAACAGGTGCCGACCGGTGAGTAACTCGTAAAGCACCACGCCGAATGCCCAGATATCGGCCCGCTTATCAACTGGCTTACCTTTCGCCTGCTCCGGACTCATGTATGCAGCGGTGCCCAGGATCATCCCCTCAAGGGTGGTAGGGTTGCCATAGGTGGGGGATTGCGAGGGATCGGAATCTAGATTTTTGGGCTCTTCCAGCACCTTCGCCAAACCGAAGTCGAGTACTTTCACATTCCCTTCGGGGGTGATCTTAATGTTGGCGGGCTTCAGGTCGCGATGTGTAACCCCCTTTTCGTGTGCGTACGCCACAGCCTCCGCGATCTGCCGCGCAATCGCCAACGCCTCTTCCAGGGGGATAGCCCCTTTGGTGATGCGATCGGCGAGTGTGGGCCCCTCCACTAACTCAAGCACTAAGACGCGGAGATTGTTCCAGTCTTCCAGTCCATAAATAGATCCAATGTTGGGGTGGTTCAGCGATGCCAGCACTTGGGCTTCCCGGCCGAAACGGGCCATGCGCTCGGCGTCATCGGTGAACATGGAGGGTAGGATTTTCAAGGCGACGTCGCGATTGAGCTTGCTGTCGCGCGCGCGATACACCTCTCCCATGCCACCCGCGCCGAGCGGCGACCGGATTTCATACGGTCCGAGTTTCGTGCCCGATCTCTGAACCATATTTAGGGCCTGCCTCTCAGCTAACTGCTTGACCACCACATCCAAGGCGGGAACTTCCATGAAGTTCTCGGCTTTCCCTTCGTAAGCGAGCAGCGATTCCACCTCGCAGCGCAAATCCTCATCCCCGGCACACGCATTGTCGAGGAATGCAGCTCGCTGGCCTTCCTCATGTTGCAGGGCGGCGCGGTGCAACAGCGCTACTTGCTCCCAATGTTCAGGCGTCATGGGCCTCGTCCACGCTCAACTCGCGCAGGAGCCACGCCTTTGCCAGCTTCCAATCGTGCATCACTGTCTCCGGTGAAACCTTCAGCACTTCGGCTGTTTCCTCAACGCTCAGCCCGCCAAAGAAGCGTAGTTCCACGACCCGGCTCCGCCTGGGGTCAATCGAAGCCAGAACCTTCAGCGTGTCATCGAGTGCCACCACGTCCTCCCCTCGCTCCGGAGACACGATCAGAGCTTCCTCCAATGACAGTGTGTTGGCGTCTCCTCCCCGCTTAAGAGAGTGGCGAGAACGTGCTAAGTCCACCAGGATTCGCCGCATCAGATTGGCGGAGACGCCAAAGAAGTGGGCCCGGTTTTGCCAGCTTACCTTCTTAACGTCAACCAGCCGCAGGTAAGCCTCATTCACTAATGCCGTGGTTTGAAGGGTGCGGCCGGGAGATTCACCGGCCATGTAATGTCGGGCCAGCCGGTGCAACTCCTTGTGCACCAGGGGAATGAGTATTCCAAGCGCCTGTTCATCCCCCTCGCTCCAAGCCCGGAGCAGTTGAGTTACATCGTGCGGAGGAACATCCGTCAACAAATCCTCTCGATCAACCGTTCAGGGAGCTAACTATATACCCATTCCGAACCGGCCAGAAAGAAACTTCTGCCCCACTACAGTTTTCGCGTGGCATTTCCGCTTTAGACAATGAAGCGCAAAAGTGGCCCGGAGAGCGTGGGCGACTAAATTCACGCGAAGAGGTAATAAAGATGAAAAGCAAATGGAACGTAGTAGCCACGATAATCGCGATTTGCCTGATCACCTCAGCAAGCCAAGCCCAGAGCGGTAGCCTTAAGGTCCGCTTCCATGTGCCGTTTCCGTTCACCGTCGAGAACAAGACGCTTGCGGCAGGTGAATATGAGGTGACGCAGCCTACACAATTCATGCTCGGTTTGCGCAATGTGGAGAACCAAGCATCCGCCTTCGAGCATGTCCAACCTGCCGGATCCAGCAAGGAAGTCGACGGGCGTGCAAGAGCCGTCTTCCACCGCTACGGCAAGTCATATTTCTTGACGGCAGTCTCTGATGGATCGTGGCAGTCGACCTACGATTTCGATATGTCGAACAAAGAGGCGGAACTGATCGCCAAGGATCCGACGCGGCAACCGCAAGTCGTTACTGCCCTGTCCAACGGCACGGTTGTCAGCGCCGAAATCGGTCGGAAGTAATTACTACCTCAGACCAGTCACGCAAACATTACTCTCAAAGGAAACTTTATAGTGCCGGAAGGCGTCGGGGACTAGGTCCGAAATCGGGCATCGTCGCAGTCGCCACAAAGTTCAGAAGGATCAACAGCCATGGAGGTCAAAACGCGATGAAAGCCACAATCACGATCCTGGTGCTTGCAGCCGCATTCTCGAGTCTACAGGCCCAGCAAAGCAGTCCTGACTTGAGCGGAAAGAACAGCCGCCTGTTCACAACTGAAACGTTTGGCGGGAACGGCCGGACCTGTCGGACCTGCCATAGCTTAAACACAGGAACCGTTTCGCCCGAAGGCGCCCAGAAGCGGTATCAGCTGAACCCATCCGATCCACTGTTTCTGTTCGACGGAAGCGACGATGGGCAGGGTCACGGCGTCAACCGTATGCTGACCGATGCGACGGTCCTCGTCGAAATCCCCTTGCCGGCGAATGTCAGCGTGGCGGATGATCCCAGGGCCAGGTCCGTGGTCCTTCGGCGAGGCACACCGACCACGCTGAACACCCCCGCGCTTGACCGGGTTCTGATGCTGGATGGAAGGGACCCGAATCTTCCGACGCAGGCACTCCATGCGATACAGGCGCATTTCCAACCGACCACGCCACCCACACAAGCAGACCTGCTTGGCATCTCCCAATTTGAACTGACCGAGACATTCTTTAGTTCGTTTAGGCTGCTGGCTTACGCACGAGGAGGCCCGACTCCGGCGCTGCCGAAGGGAAGTACGGATTCTGAGAAACGAGGCCGGCTCTTCTTTGTCGATACGCCATTTGTTACAGGAGGAAAGGCGGGTGCTTGCGCCCTCTGCCATAGCGGCCCAATGCTCAATCAGACCGACTCATCTTTCGTTACGGCCACCTTCGGACTCGTCCCGGCAGGGACACGTTTTCAGAGCGTCGGCGTCTCGGAGTTGAACGAGGCTGCGAATCCCGTCCACCAGTTCAATTGGGTAAACCCCGACGGGACTCAGACTGTTGTGTGGAGCCCAGACCCCGGGCGCGCGCTCATCACCGGCAGAATCGACCAACCAGGACCTGCATCAGACTTGAACTCGTTCAAGATACCGATCTTGTGGGGCGTCAAAAACACTGCGCCCTATTTCCACGACAATTCCGCCAAAACGCTGGCGGATGTGGCCGCTCATTACGCGCGCTTTTTTCTGACGCTTCCGGACCCAGTAATACTCACGCCGCAGGATCAAGCGGACATAGTCGCCTACCTGAAGCTCCTGAATTGACAAACGTCGCCCGGGCGCTCTCCCCAGCGCGCCCGGGGAATCTGCGCTTTCGTTTAAACAACTGTATGTGAACGTCGGAAATCAGAGCTGAACCGGATAAAGAGCGAACGTTCGGCTTGTGGCGAGCTTTTATCTCAATTGTTGACTTCAGGGTCCCGCCATTTCCCCCGCCGTACTTTGCTGGCCAAGTCTGGCCTGCCCACGGCGTGTAAATCCACAAATTCTGGCTTCCGGCCAGAGACCCCCAAATATCGTATTCACCGCGTCTGGCTTTTGAGCGAGATCATTCAACTCATAGGCGGAAAGAAAGTCGGCTAGATCCTTGCGAAGCATTGCGTGATTTATCTCCCACATTTCGTTGTTTGCTTAATCATTGAAAGCTATTCCCATCTGTAGTCACCTAGGACTTCGAGTAGGTGCGGCGAGCTTTCGCCAAGGCCAATGGGAAATGGGTTGCCGAAAGAACCCGCTTCCGGCAGCCCGATGAGAAGAAGTCAATGAATCTATTGAAGGCCACTTCACCCGAGCATCTGCGGCTCACGTGCCTGCTGAAAAACCAACCAACGTCGCCAGCGCTTGCCAGTGCCTCGCATGAGGTCGGCGTCGGCCCGATCGAATGAAACCAGCATAAAGTTCGGATACCTGGATCGCCTCAGCGATCTCTCGCACCTTCTTGGTTCTGAGTAGCGGCTGAATTCTCTGAACGTAGCATTCCTCGGTCAACCAGCTCGGCAGACTAGACGGGTCCCACCAAGTATTCGCGACGGCGTGACTGCTCAGCACTTTAGAGAGGCGTGCCTTCTCTTTCTTGCTCTTCGGCTTCATGTGTCTGAGGGAAGCAACATCAGCCATCGTCTTTCTCGCCGCCTCGACTGCGCATTGGCGGCAGTAGCGACCGGTGATCCAGTCAGCACCACAAACAGCACAGACTCTCGGTGGACGTGGGATGATATCGCTTCGCAGCTTAAAAGTATTTCCCCTTCCTTCGCTTCTGCGACGCTGGGTGAGTCGCGTCGGAAGGACTTGTTCGTCCTTTGCGGAACTCCGGCAAGAATTCCAAAGGGCCTGCGCTATCCATTCTGCGACGGGGGCTGCAAGCCGACGCCACGTGTTCGCAGTCTCGCAGAGCTTCTTAGCTAGTGGCGACGCAATACGGCAGTTACCATTTCGGTCTTCCCAAAAATCTGCTTTGCGAAACCGTTCTGTCTGAATCCAATTCAACATAAAAGAGTCAACAGCCGGTCTGAGAATTTCTTGCGCGTCATTCGCGAGACTTGGGCGGTTCGGTGCCTCACAATGCATCAGGCCCACTTCCGGGTCAAGGCCCGAGGCAATGAGCGCTATACGACACTCCGCCTCACTAAGCGCCTGGATTAGGTTTATGCATGCGTTTACCGGATCTGTGGCAAGCCTTGCATTGTGGGTTATCCGCGACATTCGGGACGTAAAACGTGTCCAGTGTGCGGGGACGCGAACCTCGTCTTTGCCAACCCAGCGGATCGGTAGGTCGGTCCATTGACTCCAAAACAATTTGGCTGCTTGGGCCTCTACGAGCCTGACCGCGTCGATATCATGAGTTTCTGCTAGTTCAGCTTTGAGCCGAAGTATCGCGTCCGCTGCCACGGAACTGCCTAGCATGTCACGCACGATTGCGGCCTGCCCACCGATTTTTTGAGCGATAAGCTCCCTGGAAATTTTCAGAGCGGTGCCATTTTCGAGGGCGAGGCATTGCGCTCTTCGCAGGCGGACATCACTCGGCGCTGTAGGCGTCGATGCGAATAGAAGCTTTCCCCGCCCATCAAGGAAAATCAGGGACGCGGAAATATCCGCGACCAGGCGCAGCGCTTCAAATGTCGCGAATCCACCACTTCCCAGAACGATGATGCGTTTTAAGTCACGATTTACCCGCGACAAGCGAATGCTGTGACGATCCCGTCCGACACCCCAGTCGGCACACAATTGTCCATGTTGAACTTGCAAACGCAAGCCGTAGCCCGACATAAAAAGGGTTCCGTGCTTGGGAATTTGCTCGAGGATGGGTGAACGCGTTAGTGTTTGCGAAGCCGTCATGGAGATGCAGTCTCCTTCGGTCAGGGCTTGTCGCTCTGCTCGTAACAGCGCGGCAGGCCCGCTGTGTCTAGTTACAATTCTCGACTTCTTAGTCGCTTGCGGTTTTTCCAAAGTTTGCGCAGGTATTCAGTTGGCATCCCGTAACGCGCTGCGACTACCTTCACTGCGTCACTAAGTCTGTCGCACCGTGGTAATTCATTGCCTATGTCTTGAACTGCTCGCCGCCTAACATCCAATGAAAACATAGCCGGCCGTCCCCCGCGCTTCTTGGGCAGACGGTCGAGGCCCGTTTTGAAGACTCCCCGCATCAACTCGGCTGGATGCGTCGAATCAAGCACGGCCATCACAGCTTCGAATTTGTCATCCGGCACTCTTTCCAGGTATGCCTCCATCGCGGGAACGCCTCTCTTAGCGGGTCCATTACGGAGCATATGTTTCCACTGCCTTTTATCCTTCGGATTTTTCGGAAGCATATCGGCAGCTAGGAGTTCAACCATCTCCCAGTATTTCGCGACAAGCCGTTGCCGGAGGTCCTCTCTCATCGATCCTTCCTGGTCACAAACCCTAGTATAGTTTGCGACCATTGGTCGCAAATATCAAGAGCATTTTGGTCTTTTTCGGCCTATTGATCGCGAACTTTGTGCATGAAAACGTGATCGCAGCAGCAAATGGAGGGCACGTGAAACGACGATCAAAAGCTGTTCGCAAAAGCAGCAGGCGCCGCCGGCCCAAACCCAAGAGCAGCGCTTGGATCATAACGGCCATGGAACAGTTCCTCGCTCTGCCGGAACGCACTCAAGACATTGTGCTCGCATTCCCGAAGGCGGCTTCTTTGATGAGAGAGAAGGACATCTCTGCATCAGCCGCAGCCCGAGCTTTGTGGATTTCTCCGAGAGACTTCATAGATGGAGGTCGGTCAGCTTTACGGAAACTCAAGAACGGTCAATATGTGGCCAAAAGTAACGATCATTTGTTCCGTCCTGTGATCGTAGTTTCAAGTAACGGGCCAATCGAGGTTGCCACGCGTAACTTTCGCGAAGCCAGCCTGGCAGGGCAGCACTCCTCTGCGGTGGAGCGCTACCTCGAAACGGGCGATGACTCAGCGCTCCGACGACTCCCACGCAATTACATCATCGACGCGGAGGGGAACCGCGTGGACTTGCTCACCGACCTCGATGAATTGGACCGGCTGGGTTCTGCTGGTGAACTCTCTTTCGAGTCTCTTTACGTAAGGAGCCGGTGATGCCGCGCAAATTTCCAAGACGTGATCCCACCGGCGCTCACCGCCGGAAGGTCATCGCCGCTCGTCGTGTCGGTGTCGGGGCCCGTTGTGCATGTGGCGAGGATCGACCAGAAGCTCTGATTGCAGGCAGCGATCCGATCATCTGTGCTGCCTGCCAACGCTCATCGAAGGGACGTGATGCAATCGACCAGCATCACTTTGCTGGTAGGGCAAACAATCCCGCGACAATACCCATTCCGGTTAATGACCATCGCGCAATCCTAAGCGTTGCCCAAGCGGAATGGCCGAAATCAACTCTGGCCAACACAGGAGGGAGCCCACTTCTGGCCGGTGCCGCATGTTTGCGTGGCTTCATCGACACATCCCTCTACCTGATCGAACAAGGGCTCCTATGGCTGGCGGAGATGCTGGAAAAACTGGATCAGGTTCTGATTCGGAAGCTAGGTCCGCGATGGTGGGTGAACACAGAAATAGAGCAGTTCGCTCCAAAGAAGAAGCCCGATGCGAAAGGGTGAGATCAAGCCGTTGACTGTTGCAGTCCGCGTTTTCCCGTATGCCTCCGGCATCGGGAAAGACCATCGCTGGACAAGATCATCCCTGCTTCCGAAGGGAATGCTCGTGATCCACACAGCGGGCCGTACTGGCACGACCCAGAAGCTCACGATGGGAATCTATCGGTTTATCGTTGGCGGTCAGTGCCTCGAAGAAGGTCTGTTCTACGCTGATGACCTGCCGAGGCGCGAGCTTCAGGTCCTTCAGGACTGCATTCTTCGCCATAACGTCGATGCAGCACCGGGAGATGACCAGCGCTTGCGCCTGCTCACCCGGCGTGAATTCCTGGACATGTTCTATCAGCTCGCGTACAAGGCCCGGTGCCTTGTCGTCGGATTTAATCTCTTCGACTCCGTCTCGCGGTTGGCATTTGACTGCTCACCAGCTCGTGGCTTCTACGCGGGAGGCTTCTCATTCAGCTTGTGGTCGTACAAAGATGATAGAGGGCGCGAGCGCGCGAATGGATTTAGGCCCAGAATTTGTGTCAAGCACATCGATCGCAACCGTTCCCTGATCGGCTTCTCTGGCAGGAACTCTCCCGATCAAGTGGACCTCATTCCAGAAGGTTCCGTCTCTGGAAAGCCACAAACGGGGTACAAGTTCCGCGGTCATTTTCTGGATCTGCGGACGCTCGCGTTTGCGCTAACCGATGAAGGATATTCATTGGAAGCAGCCTGCGAAGCATTTGGCGTAGAACATCGGAAACAGCAGCCTGTACGGCACGGTGCCATTACCCAGGAATACATCGACGACATCGGGCACGATGTTTTGGCCATGTCTGAACTGGCTGCGAAGTTGGTCGGGGAATTCGCGGAGCACCCGATACCGGTCTCGCCTACGCATGCTTTGTCTCCAGCTTCAATTGGGAAGGGCTACCTCAGATCGATGGGAATCAAGCCCATTCTCCAGCGGCAGCCGAGCTTTCCCAAGGAATACCTCGGGCACGCGCAAACGGCTTTCTTTGGCGGAAGAAATGGCGTGAATATTAGAAAAGTTGTCTGCCCGGTCGTGTATGTCGATTTTTTGTCCATGTATTCCACCATAAATGCACTCATGGGCCTGTGGAGGTTCGTCATTGCCCGTGAAATCCGCGTCATAGAGCATTGCAAAGATCAGGTTGAAGCATTCCTCCGAGAACTCACTCCCATCATGCTATTCGAGCCGGAAACGTGGACACGTATGAACGGTTTCGTCAAAGTAGTGCCGAATGGCGACGTGTTGCCAATCCGCAGCAAGTACAGCCCAGCAAGCAACGATTGGCAGGTAGGCATCAACCACATTTACGCCAAGAAAGAAGATGCGCTGTGGTATTCGATCCCCGATGTTGTCGCCTCCATCCTTGCGACCGGTCGTGTGCCCGAGATTGTCGACGCATTTCTGATTGAGCCCTCCGGGGTCTTGTTTGAACTCATCCCGACGAAGCTGCGCGGGATGGTTGAGGTTGACCCAGAGCACAATGACTTCTTCAAGTCCGTCGTGGAGGAACGTCTCCGCCTCTCGTCTCGTGGCGAACTCTCCGACATCGAAATCAAGAGGCTTGAAAAAGCGCTTAAGATCCTCGCAAGCGCGACCTGTTTTGGCATCTACGCGCAGATGGATCGCCAAGACGATGACGACAAAGTAGAGGTCACATGCCACGGCATCGACCCTGAACCATATAAGTGCAAAGTTGCCCACCCCGAGTTTCCCGGTGAATTCTGGTTCTCACCACTGGGTTCGTTGACCACGGCAGGGGCCCGCCTGACGCTGGCGTTGCTTGACTACTGCATCTCCAAATTCCACGGAACGTATGTAATGGAGGACACCGATTCGATGGCCATCGTCGCTACGGAGCATGGCGGGTTTGGTCCTTGTCCGGGAGGTCCATTCGAGATGCCGGATGGTCACTCTGCTGTCAGGGCACTGTCATGGACGGAAGTCGATCAGATTGCAGCACGTTTTGCGAAACTCACTCCGTATGCAGACAAATCCCGCTCGATCCTCAAAATCGAACGTGACAACTATGACCCAGAAACTGGTGAACAACGACAGGTTTACTGTCTCTCAATAGCCTCCAAACGGTATGCGCTTTTCTTGCGTGATAATGACGGCAATCCCGTCCTTCTTCAGAAGGGCGTCAACAATCACGAAGACCGCTGGTCCGAGCACGGTCTCGGTCACCTGAGAAATCCGCTGAAGCCCGACAGTGATGATCGCGATTGGATTCCGCAGGCCTGGATCACCATCATTCGTAGGACGTTGGGTCTACCTGCAGAACCGCTGGGTTTTGAGGAGGTGCCTGCTATGGGACGGGTGCCGATTACGAGTCCGACCGCCATGCGTTCTTTAGCAAAGCTCAATCGTGGCAAGAAATATCGCAACCGGCTAAAACCGTTCGACTTCCTGTTGTCGTGCCATGTGAAACAGTTTGGGCACCCGCCCGAAGTTGATCCCGAGAAATTTCATCTCGTTGCGCCTTATGTGCCCGATCCGGAGTGCTGGGTTGATTTGCCCTGGATCGATCAATACTCGGGGAAACAGTACGAGATCACGACAGAAGGCTTCCATGGCAGTCGGGGCGTCGCACGCGTAAAGACATACGGGGAAGTTTTGCGCGAGTATGAATTCCATGCCGGTGCGAAGAGCGCAGATGCGAAGGGAAAACCCAGCGGGAAGCAAAGCGTTGGGCTGCTGCGCCGACGACACGTACGGGTCGAACGAATCATCTACATCGGCAAGGAATCGAACCGGCTGGAAGAAATTGAAGCGGGCGTAATTCACTCGCCCGACAGTGTCTATACCGAATATCCAGACCCTCGACGAGACGAGTGGCAGACCAAAATTCTACCTGTACTGCAAAAATTCCCGGTCAAAATTCTAAAGAGGTTCAGCGGGAAATCCCCTTCGATGTTGCGGCGAACGATCTCGGGGCAGAGTCGACCACGCCGGAAGAATCAGGAGCTGCTGAAGTCAATCCTCCAACGACTTGGGGTGATCTAGTGCGAGCAGGGGGATTTTGAGTGTAATAGGGATTTTTCGCCATTTGACCTCCCCGGTGTCTATTATCAGCAGAATGTCTGGACGCTGGAATCGACGAGCGAAACTCGCGTTCAAAGTCGTGGGGCTGCTGCTATTCGCATTTGCCTTGCTGATTGCGGCAGGCTTAACCTGTTCCACCATCCACGGCTACGCGCGTTGGTGGTTCTGGTCTAACGGGTCGGTGGCGGTTGACGGGAGTAGACACGGCTACATACACGTCAACAAGCAGCACTCGGCTGTGATAATCACGCGAAGTGATTCCAACCCGCCTCAGTCGTACTTGGTGGTGCTCTCCGGGAAACAGTGGATGATTCACTGTGGCCAGTGGCACGCACCGCGACTCCCAGCCTTTCCCATCGGAGACGTGAATCCCCCTTGCTCGATTTTCAGCAGCGGCGGTGACTCGCCCACAGGCGATAATCCTATAGTCGGTACATTGAAGGCTGGACCACGCTCGGTGGAGTTCCAGACAATGCAGGGCCGCAGGGTTTCCGCGTCCTGGTGACGGCGGCAAGGTCCCCTCAAATCTGTGCGTTAGTGAGTGCTATGGCGATATTTCGCCAATCGAGTATTCGCCAGTCGAACATCAAACCACCTTAGTGTTCCGTAACACACCCAACCCAGCTTTCTAGCGAAACCCTTTCGGCGCACTGAAGAACAACCTCCTTCCTGTGTTTCCGCTGATCTTGCATGTAGACTTCCCGACGACCTTCATCTACCAGCACCTGAACGGGCTTGCCGAGTGGCCAGTCCCGTTCGCGAAAGCGTCTCCGCCGAAGTAATCCTCGCCTCTTCTCCATGCACTGATATACGTCTCCCTTTACTTGGAGGACCAACCCATATACTCCTTTCTCGTTTTTCGCAGAGGACGTCGTCGAAACAGTGGGACCCAGGATGCACACCAACTTGCCTGTGGTCTGGAAGCCCTGTGGCTTGGCCGTACACAGCGTGGCGAAGAGGAATAGCTGCACGGCTGTTGCGACAAATCTAGCGCTTCCCGTTGCTTGGAGATACCCCATGATGAGTGCAATCGAGAGTCGCTGTTGAAAAACTCCTTCCGGCAAAATTCGCAAAAATAAAATTGCGTCAGGATGCCCTACAAAAGACCTTCTGAGTTTTCTGGACATTTTCTGTCCTCCAACTTTTGACTGTTTGGCAGGAAATCGGACTTTGTCACCAGCCACGAGATAGAGTCGAGAACAGGCGCAGTAACTGTAGTCTCCCGGTGGATATTCGACGTGGCTTTCGCCGCGCCACCTCAGTCCGGTTTGGCCTGGTCCTGTTTCCTGTTCCCGCTCATCGAACCGGACTGGCAGATTTCCCGCATCCGGCTCTCGGAAAAGACTCACACGTTCGCCCACGGATGGTTCGCGGTCCGGTGTGGTAACTGGACCAAGCCATACACTGAGTTCAGAGACGCTTCCGGAAAGCGTTGGTATGCCGGCCGCGGCTCTTTGTGTTTGTCGCATAACCACCGACGCAGCCTTCTGTGAGCGTGCATATCGACCGCACTGTAGGCTTTGCTGACTGGCCCCAGACAGAAGTAGTTGGCCCAGCCGATCATCATCCGATTGAGCCGGTCCACAACTGTCTTCGAATCCTGCCAGACTTTGTCACGCCCGGTCTCGTCGCTGATCGCTCGACAGATGCGTTGCACTCGTTTCTTCGAAGGCGTCGTGCCTAGGTAGACTCGGCCCCTCCTCATCGAGTAACACCGCCCGAACGTGTATCCCAGAAAGTCAAACTTTTCTTCCGGCAGATAACAGATCCGCGTCTTCTTCTCGTTCACCGTCAGTTTCAGCTTCGACATCATCCTCCGCATCTCGGCCAGAGCTTGCTCCGCTCCAACTCGACAGCAGATGACGAGATCATCGGCATAGTTCACGATGTACGCTTTCCAACGCTCCTCGTGCCCGAGTTTCTTCCACCCCAGCACGAACCGTCGCATGTACAGATTGCTGAACAAAGGACTGATCGGAGACCCTTGGGGAGTACCTCGACCTTCGTCCCGATTGCGCGTGCTCCGACGTTTGTTCCCACGCTCGTTGGTTTCCTCGACCGGTGCTTCCAGCCACATCTTGATCAGATGCAACATCGCTCCGTCGACAACCCTTCGAGCCACCGACCTCATAAGCTCGGCATGGGGAACACTATCAAAGTAGCTGCTGAGATCCGCATCAACGATCTGGCCATGTCCCGTGTTGATCAGCTTGTGGACGTGCTGTACTGCGTCCAGTGCGCTGCGGTCCGCCCGATAAGCATATTGCTCCTTCAGCAGGTCGGCCTCGAAGATTGGTTCGAGTACCAGCATGGCCGAAGTTTGCGCAACCCGATCCCGGATTGTCGGTATGCCTAACGGTCTCTGCTTCCCATCCGGCTTGGGTATGTAAACCCGCCGCACAGGTTGTGGTTGATAGGTTCGACTTTTCAGCTCTTGCATCAGTTCGTCCAACCACCGTTCCCTGCCGTACGCTTCGATGTTCTCGAATGTCTGGTTGTCCACTCCTGCTGCCCCGCCGTTGGCTTGGCAGCGTTCGTAGGCATAGGCCAGAACGTCTTTCCGATACACCTTGTCGTACAGCGCATGGAAACGAAAGTTGGGCGATTCCTTCGCTTTTGCGTGCAACGCCGTCTGCAGCCTCTGAACACTGAATGGAGTTGTTAGGCTCATCACCAATCCCTCGGTCCTTTGTCGCTTCTTGCGTTCGTCTTTAACTGAGGCCCCTTCCCTCCACCGGCATTGCCCGGCTTCAACGGTACTGCGAGCCTCTCCGTCACCCCATACGGCCCGGCCTGTCTCTCGCGAGTTGCCAGTTGATCGATACCACGATCACCGCTGGGGCTTCCCGTGTTGCCTCTGGTCTCCTATGCGTACATGCCATCGCCATTACCCCGGCAGGTTCCATGGAGCTTATTCGCTCGTCGATCTCCATCGCCAGCGGCCTTCCCCGTGAAACAGTAAGGTCGGCTCCTGCAATCACTTTTTCGGGGCCTGCTCAGCGTTCACTCGCGTTACGGCCTGCACGCTCGCGGAGTCGCCTAGCGACCCTTTACACCGAAAGCTCCGACAGCTCCGTTGCCTCGGCTGCCGCTTCGATTGCTACCGGGTGGAGCGAACCAGTTCCCGGGCGGGAGTTGCACCCGCTGAAGTCCAGCGCCTTTCACGGCGCACTATTTCAACAGTTATACTTCACGGTACGAGACGACGATGATACGCGGCTTGCTGCAAGTGCTTACACTGCTCTTGATTCTCTGTTTGTGCAATGGGAATGCTCAGACACGAGCAGCACCTGCACCATCTCTATCAGCCACGCCTTCGGATGAAAAACCTGGGGTAAAAATACAACACCTGTCCTTCGCAACCGAGGATAGTGGGCTCATATATGCCGACCTGTACGGAGAAGGTGATCAGGGCGTGGTGCTTGCGCACGGAGGGCGCTTTACAAAGGAGAGCTGGCAACCTCAGGCGCAGCAGTTAGCGAGGGCGGGCTTTCACGTCCTGGCATTTGATTTCCGCGGCTTCGGCCAATCGCACGGTCCGGGCGATTCAGATATGGACACAGCCCCGGGTTGGCTCGATGTGCTGGCCGCCGTTCGTTATCTCCGCAAGAACGGCGCAAAGACAGTTGCAATAGTTGGGGGCAGTTTCGGCGGCAGTGCGGCGGCGGACGCCTCCGTTGCCTCACAACCCGGCGAAATCAACGGATTGGTGCTGCTCGCAGCAGATTGGAATGGTCCTGCGGAACGAATCAAGGTGCCCTTGCTAGTAATAGTTGCGCGGGACGACGCAAACGATGAGGGACTCCGGCTACCCCGAATACGAGCTTGGTTTGAAAAGGCCCCCCAGCCAAAAAAGCTGCTCGTGCTCGAGGGTTCGGCTCACGCTCAGTTCCTATTTCAAACGGATCAATCGGATCGTGTAATGAGAGAAGTGCTCCAATTCCTTTCCGCTAACCAGCGCAAGTGACAAGCGTTGACTGTCGAGAACAGGCCGTTACACTCAGAACCCCTCCGCGGCGGTCAGTGAGTGCTATGGCGATTTAACACCAGCTGAGGGTGCAACGCCGTCGACAAATGGCACCGGCCCTGAAACTGCTCTTGAACTTCGGTGCGGTTTCCTGCGTAACATGAGCGCGGAGGAGAACCCATGTCGCGTTTTTTCCTATCCCTGCTCATGATTGCCGCTGCTTTTGGGCAAACTGTGCAACCGGATTCAAACAAAAGTGTCCTATCGACAGACGCCATCATGGTTCGACTCGCCGCCAACCAAGACCGAAGCCAAGCTCTTCGCAAGGAATATATTTGCAAGGAACACATTCACATCGTCACCCATAAGCCTGGCGGCAAGCTAATGCGCGAGGAGACCGCTGATTATGAGATTGTCCCATCGGGGACGGGAAGCCAGACGCAACTTAAACTGCTTAAAGGCCGCTACTGGCACAACGGAAAATATGAAGACTTCAACGGCGAACCGATTCCCGACGCCAACAGTTGGGATGCCGACTATATCAGCGATGTTCGCAGGTGCCTGACACAAGATTCTAGAATGCACCATCGCTACCCATTTATTTCCGCTTACAACTGCAGAGCAAAACAAGTATGACTATCGTCTCATCGGACAAGAGGTTGTGCGAGGTCGCGATGCGTACCGTATTGCTTTCGTGCCGAAAACCGAGAACTGGCTCAATTGGGCCGGAGAGGCGTTCATCGATACCTCCGATTTTCAGCCAATCCGGGTATTCACAAAACTCTCACGGCCCATTCCGTTCTTCGTGCGCAGCTTGGGAAGTAACGTCTCGGGTTTTGGCTACGAACTCGACTATAAGCGGCAGGAAGACGGAAGCTGGTTCCCAACCAGCTACGGGACCGAATATGAACTACATCTACTTTTCCACATCCACCGTACAGTAGCTGTTTCGATGGATACCTCTTTTGAGAGTGGCAAACCGCAAAGCGGACACTGATTGTCCACTTGCTATGGAACAAGAATTACAGTTGACGTAATCAGGCGTGGGTGTTGAAAAAGTCCGGTTTCCTCCCAAACAGCCAAAATTGAGGGGATACAAAATGCCTAGAAAATTAAGAAAGGCGTTTTTAGGGGGCATTCTGAGTGTAATGGCCTGTGGCTGTTGAAAAACTCTTTCACTCGAAATTCGCAAAAATAAAATCGCACTAGGATGCACGTTTACGCGTCACATTATCCACACCAAATCAGCGCCAGCGCGTCAAATCATCCCCGCACCCAGCGCGTCACATCATGCACGCCAAGTCAACATCAACGCGTCATTTTGTTCAAAATATCTCCACATGTTTACTATCTAATCAACATCATGTGTCGTTTC
>CAVUOS010000004.1:0-177998 GCA_963743105.1 Terriglobia bacterium | reverse complement strand
AGCAGGCGCGTGATCTTCTCGCCCAAAGCGAAGCCGGCCCATCCGAGGTGGGTCTCAAGAATCTGGCCCACGTTCATACGGGAAGGCACGCCGAGCGGGTTGAGGACGATTTCGACCGGCGTTCCGTCTTCGAGGTACGGCATATCCTCTTCGGGCAGGATGCGCGCGATGACGCCCTTGTTGCCGTGACGGCCGGCCATCTTGTCGCCGACACTCAGCTTGCGCTTCATGGCGATGTAGACCTTGACCAGCTTGATCACGCCCGGCGGCAGTTCGTCGCCCTTGGTCAGCTTGTCTTTCTTCTCGTTAACGATCTTCTTGAGCACGTCGATCTGGCGCGAGGTCATTTCCTCGATCTCGTCGATCTGCTCGTTCACCCGCGGATCTTTATCCGCGTACTTAATGCGCTTCAGGTTACGGGTCGAGATGCGCTCGATCTCGTCGCGGGTCAGGATCGCTCCCTTGGTCAGCAGGCGCTTGTTCGTGCGCTCGTCATGCAGGTCGGCCTGCACTTCCTTGCCGCCCAGGATGTCGTCGAGACGCTTCAACCGCTCGTCGGTCAGAATCCGGATTTCATCCGAAAGGTTCTTTTCCAGCTTCGCGATCTGCGTCGGCTTCGATGGCCTTCGCGCGCTCGTCCTTTTCCTGGCCCTTGCGCGAGAAGATCTTCACATCGACGATGACGCCCTCGATGCCCGGCGGGCAGTAGAGGGAAGCATCGCGCACGTCACCGGCCTTTTCGCCGAAGATTGCGCGCAGCAGTTTCTCTTCCGGCGTGAGCTGGGTCTCGCCCTTCGGCGTAACCTTGCCGACCAGAATGTCGCCCTGCTTGATGCTGGCGCCGATGCGAATCACGCCCGCTTCGTCCAGGTTGCGCAGCATGGACTCGCTGACGTTTGGAATGTCGCGCGTGACTTCTTCCGGACCGAGCTTGGTGTCGCGCGCTTCGATCTCGAACTCCTCGATGTGAAGCGAGGTGTAGTAATCCTCTTTCACCATCTTCTCGGAGACCAGGATGGCGTCCTCGAAGTTGTAGCCGTGCCACGGCATGAAGGCCACCAGGACGTTTCGTCCCAGAGCCAGTTCGCCGTGATCGGTGCAAGGACCGTCAGCGATAATCTCGCCCTTCACCACGCGCTGACCCTTCTTGACCACCGGCTTCTGGTTGATGCAGGTGTTCTGGTTCGAGCGCTTGAACTGGTGAGTGCAGATGTCGCTACCGACCTCAACTGACAGCTGCGTGGGATGATGCTCGCCTTCGACGCGCACGATGATGCGCTCGGAGTCGACCGAGTCGACGATGCCGTTGCGGCGGGCGAGAACGACCGCGCCCGAGTCGCGAGCGGTGACGCCTTCCATTCCCGTACCCACGATCGGCGCTTGCGCGCGGAGCAATGGCACGGACTGGCGTTGCATGTTCGCCCCCATCAGTGCGCGGTTGGCGTCGTCGTGCTCGAGGAACGGAACCAGCGAGGCCGCGACCGACACGAGTCGTTCTTCGGGGCTGACGTCGACGTAGTCAACTTCCTCGACCAGCTTTACCAGACCAAGGTCGCCGGCCTTGCGGGCGTTGACGAGTTCGGCACGATGCGTCCCTTGTCGTCGAGCTCGACGTTCGCCTGTGCGATTGTGTGGCGATCTTCCTCCCACGCCGAGAGGTAGAACGAGAACGGATCAATCTGGGCCGGCTTCTTGCGCTTCTCTTTCAGCTCGGCATTGATCTTCTCGATCTCGTGCTTCTCGATGTGATCGCCGACTTTGAAGTCGCTGTCGCCGACGTTCACGATGGTGACGTAGTCCACGATGCGCCCGTTCTTCACCTTGCGATAGGGCGACTCGATGAAGCCGTAGTCGTTGATGCGGGCATAGCAGCTCAGCGACGAAATCAGGCCGATGTTCGGACCTTCCGGCGTCTCAATCGGGCAGATACGTCCGTAGTGCGTGGGGTGAACGTCGCGGACTTCGAATCCAGCGCGTTCACGCGACAAACCGCCCGGCCCAAGGGCCGAGAGACGCCGCTTGTGCGTGATCTCGGAGAGCGGGTTGGTCTGATCCATGAACTGCGAGAGCTGCGATGATCCGAAGAACTCGCGGATCGCAGCCATCACCGGCTTGGCGTTGACCAGATCGTGCGGCATGGCCGTCGACATTTCCTGGTACACGGACATTTTTTCTTTGATCGCCCGTTCCATGCGGACCAGGCCGATGCGGAACTGGTTTTCCATCAACTCGCCGACCGCGCGCACGCGGCGGTTGCCGAGGTGATCGATGTCGTCGACCGCGCCGATGTTCTTGCGCAGCTTGAGCAGGTACGCGATCGTCGCGTAGAAATCTTCGGGATCAAGCGTGCGCTTTTCGAGCGAGGTCGCTTCCTGGTTCTCGAACAGCTTGATGTTGAACTTCAAGCGGCCGACGCGCGAGAAGTCATACTTCCGCGGGTCGAAGAACATGCCGTGGAACAGAGCCGTCGCGGTGTCGAGCGTCGGCGGATCGCCGGGACGCAGCTTGCGGTAAATCTCGATCAGCGCCTCTTGCGGAGTCTTGATCGAATCGCGCTTCAGCGTCTGGCTGATGACCGTTCCTACATCATCGCGCTCGGGGAAGAACAGCGACATTTCCACGACACCGGAATCGAGAATCTTCGACACCTTGTCGGCGGTCAGCTCGGAGTTGGCTTCGAGCATGACTTCGCCGGTCGTGGTGTCGACGACGTCGCCGGCAGTCCATGCGCCTTCGAGATCGGTGATGTCGACTTCGATTTCGCTGATCTTCGCCTTCTGAATCTCTTTCAGCATCTGAGCGTTGATCTTTCGGCCGGAGTGAGCGATTTCTTCGCCGGACTTGTTCTTGATGCTGTGGGCCAGCTTCATGCCGAGCAGGTTGGTCGGCTTCTCACTGGTCGGATCGAGCGTCCAGTAGAGCTTCTTGTCGCGAACCGCGATGCGATCCGTGGTGTAGAAGGTCTTGAGATGTCTTCGCCGAACGCAGGCCAAGAGCGCGCAGGAAGATCGTTCCCAGGAACTTGCGCTTGCGATCGATGCGGACGTAGAGCACGTTCTTCTGGTCGTATTCGAACTCGACCCACGAACCGCGGTAGGGAATGATCTTTCCCAGGAAGTACGTGCGGTTGTTGGCGGTCTCGAAGAACACGCCAGGGGAACGGTGCAACTGGCTGACGATGACGCGCTCGGTGCCGTTGATGATGAATGTACCGTTCTGCGTCATCAGCGGAACGTCGCCGAAGAAGACTTCCTGCTCTTTAATGTCGCGAATGGAGCGGTTGCCGGTCTCGCGTCTTTGTCGAAAATGGTCAGACGCATCGTGACCTTGAAGCGGCGCGGAGTAAGTCATGCCGCGCTCTTCGCACTCAGCCACGTCGTATTTCAGCTGCAGGCCGACAGGGTCGCCGCACTTGTTGCAGAAGTCGGGTGTGTTGGCGTTGTAGGTGCCGCACTTGCCGCAGAGCACTTCGCCGGATGGAACGGATCGGTGATGACGGTGGATCCGCAATTCTTACAAGTGGTCCGGAGGTGATGCAGCCCTTTGAGGTGTCCGCACTTGCACTCCCAGTTACCAATGGCGTAATCCACAAACTCGAGTTGTGATACGTTGCGAAAGTCGGTGATCGGAAAGACGGACTGAAAGACAGCCTGCAAGCCGCCGTCTTCGCGCTCGCTGGGAAGCTTGTCCATCTGCAGAAAGCGGTCGTAGGAACGTTTCTGAACCTCGATCAGGTTCGGGATCTGGATAGTGGCCGGTATTTTTGAAAAATCAAAGCGTTTGCGGAAGGCATTTTTCATCGTTAAGAAACTCCCAATCTCACGCGCAACCGAAGGTCGCGCTCAAACCGCGGAATGTGGGGCGTGTTGGCGCGCCGCGGGACGTGCTATTTGCAGAGCCAGAACAACTTAGAACCTAAAAGACGACGGGGCGCCCGCAGGGACAGTAGTTCCCGCAGACGCCATTCAAGGCGTTTCGCCATTTCTGATTTGAACTCTTTCGCGCCAGTATCTCGGCCTGTTTCCGCCCCGCCTGCCCGCGGAGCGCCTGCCAGAACTTCCCCGCGCGAGACTCGCTCGCGCTCGAGTGCACCCTGGGAAGCGGTGTTATATAGATGCTAACATCGTCGCCGAAGGTTCACAAGTAGGAACGTACCAGAAAAACGATATTGCACTCCTCGCTACCTGGGACTGCGACCTGGTGCTATGTGTAGACGCCACCTCGGCTGTCCAGTCGCGGAGCGACGAAAACGATGTTACCGCCGCGCCTCTTCCTCGATCAGCGCAAGCCTGCCGAGCTTCGCTCGGCGGACGGCCGAGGCGGCCGTCCCCACACGAGCACTCAGACCAGTTACTTTACTTCGACGACAGCGCCGGCATCGGTGAACTTCTTCTTGATGGTCTCGGCCTCTTCCTTGGAGACGCCTTCTTTGATGTTCTTGGGCGCTCCGTCGACCAGTTCCTTGGCTTCTTTCAGGCCCAGGCTGGTGACTTCGCGGACGGCCTTGATCACGTTGATCTTGTTGGCACCGACTTCCTTGAGGAGGACGGTGAATTCGGTCTTCTCTTCCGCCGGAGCCGCTGCTGCCGCGCCCGCACCGCCGCCCGCTACCATCACGGGAGCCGCTGCTGCCGCCGACACGCCCAAACGCGATTCCAGCTTCTTGACCAGTTCTGCCGCTTCGAGCAACGACAAGCCTACGATCGAGTCTTCAATCTGTTGCAGATCCGCCATGTTGATTCTCCGTTATTTAGTCTCTTGCTTTCGTCACCCGCAGGCCAGGTTTCCAGTGCGACCAGGTCCCGATTCCTCGCGCCAGACAACGTTTGGAACGGACCGCGCAACCCCTGACTGCTGATAACTAAACTTTTTATGTGGCTCAGGCACTCCGCCGGCGAAAACGACTCGCTGCGCTTCTGACGGCCGAAGGCGGCCGTCCCCACAGATCTCTCATGAACCCGCTTATGCTTCCTTGAACTTCTTCTGCTGCACGCCCTGATCGACCACTACCGCCAGGTTCCGCGGACGGCGTTGATCACCGTCGCCAGACGCTGCGCCGGGGAGTTGATCAGGAACAGGAGTTTCGACATCAGCTCTTCCTTCGACGGCATCGTCGCCAACGCTTCGATCTCTTTTATGTTGATGACGCGGCCTTCGACAACACCGATCTTGAAGGTGAATTCCGGTGCGTCTTTGGCGTACTTGGTGAGCGCCTTGGCCATCGCGACCGGGTCGCCCGTCGTGTAGGCGATCGAAGTCACGCCCGCCAGATCCTTCAGCGCGCCTTCCACCTTGGTGCCCTTGGCGGCTTTTTCGGCCAGGGTGTTCTTGACGACCCGATACCTGGCGCCCGCGCCGCGCAGAGCCTTGCGCAGCTCGTAGTCCTGGGCAACGGTCATCTTGGTATAGGTCGCGACGACCATGTTCGAAACGCTTCCAGGTCTTTGCTCAGCTTCTCGACCTGCTCTTTTTCTTCGCTCTAGTAACCGCCATTGGTCAATTCCTCGAATCTTGAAGTGTTGACAGCGAAGCGTTGCTCCGCAACGCGGACGGCCGAGGGCGGCTGTCCCCACATGAATCTACGCCTTTGCCGCCGCCTCGATCGGAGTCACGTCCAGCGAGATCCCCGGCCCCATGGTCGAACTCAGATAGCAGCCCTTGATGTACTTGCCCTTGGCCACCGACGGCTTGGCTTTGATCACGCTGGTGATCAGCACCGTGGCGTTCTCAATCAGCTTGTCGGGCGTGAACGAAATCTTGCCAACCGGGCAGTGAACGAGTGCGGTCTTGTCGGTGCGGAACTCGACTTTACCGGCCTTCACTTCCTGCACCGCCTTGCCCACGTCGAAAGTGACGGTGCCGGTCTTCGGATTCGGCATCAGGCCCTTCGGACCGAGAACTTTACCGAGGCGTCCGACGGACTTCATCACGTCGGGAGTGGCGATCAGGGCGTCGAAGTCGGTCCAGTTTTCCTTGGTGATCTTCTCGACCATTTCTTCGCCGCCGACGAAATCGGCGCCGGCCGCTTCGGCTTCCTTAATCTTGTCGCCGGTCGCGATGACCAGAACTTTCTTCGACTTGCCGAGGCCGTGCGGCAGAACGACTGTGCCGCGGACCATCTGGTCGGCGTGCTTGGGATCGACTCCCAGACGCATCGTGACCTCGACGGTCTCGTCGAACTTGGCGTACTTCACTTTCTGCAGGAGAGGAACTGCGTCCTGCAGAACGTAGGGGCGCTTCTCGACTGCAGCGTGCGCCTTGGCGATGTTCTTTCCTTCTTTTTTGTTCATTACTTTTCCTTGTCTCCCACCGCTAGCCGTTGATTCGAAGAGCCGTGGTGTTTTCGACTACAAACTCTTTGTGTGGCGCGGGCACTCTTGCCCGCGAAATCTAACCATATCGAAGCAGCCAGCGAAAACCCTCACTCGCTGCGCTCGCTGGACGGCCGAAGGCGGCCGTCCCTACACAATCTATCCAACTACTTCAATTCCCATCGACCGCGCCGTGCCGCGGACGCTCTTGATTGCCGTTTCGATCGAGGCGGCGTTCAGGTCGGGCATCTTCTGCTTGGCGATGTCCTCGACCTGCTTCGCGGTCACTTTGCCGACTTTATCTTTGTTCGGCGTGCCGGATCCCTTGGCGATGCCCGCGGCGCGCTTCAACAGAATCGCCGCCGGCGGCGTCTTGGTGATGAAGGTGAACGAGCGGTCGTTGTAGACAGACACCACGACCGGGATGATCAGACCTTCCATCTCCTTCTGGTTGGTTCTGGCGTTGAACTGCTTGCAGAACTCCATGATGTTGATCTGCGCCTGGCCGAGCGCCGGGCCCACCGGGGGCGCCGGAGTCGCCTTGCCCGCGGCGATCTGCAGCTTTACGTAACCTGTAACTTTCTTTGCCATATTCTCTTCCGTCGGCAGCATCTAGGATTCTCGGCTCGATAATCTGCGGACTTTCTGTCGAGACTTGTAGCCCCTAGGGCTAAAGCCCAGTCTCATTGGGCTTCTTAATTCACGCTAAAGCCTGCCCTTCAACCAAATTCTCGCGCCAAGGCTACGTCCGCCGCTTCAGCAAAACTAGGCGACTTTCTCCACCTGGTTGAACTCGAATTCCACTGGCGTCGAGCGGCCGAAAATCGTGACCATCACTTTCAGCGTCTCGCGATCTTCGTTCACTTCGTCGACTACGCCGGTAAAGCTCGCGAAAGGGCCCTCGGTGATGCGGACCGACTCGTTCTTCTCGAACTTAACCTTGAGCTTCGGCTTCTCGCGGCTGTCGGCGACTTTGTAGACGATGTGCTGCACTTCTTCGTCCGACAGCGGCGTGGGCTGCTGGCCGGTGCCGACAAATCCCGTAACGCGCGGCGTGGACTTCACCACGTGCCAGACGTGATCGTCCATGTCCATCTCGACCAGCACGTAGCCGGGATAGAACATGCGCTCGGAGGTGTACTTCTTGCCGCCGCGAACTTCGGTGACCGATTCGGTCGGGATCAGCACTTTGCCGATCTTGTCCTGCAGCCCGAAAGCCGCGACCCGCGACTCGAGCGACTCTTTGACCTTGCGCTCGAACCCCGAGTAGGAGTGGATGATGTACCACTTCATGTTCGGGTTGCGTGGCGCCTCGGCGGTGGCGGTGGCGCCTTCCGCGGGAGGCTGGGACGTGCTTTCTCCGCCGGGCTGTGCTTCGTTTTTTTCTTCGTCCAGCATATTTAGGTTGCTTCTTCCCGGCCAGTTGCTCCGGCGCGTTGCCGTGACTTAGTGAGTCCTGAAATAGCCAAACAGCGCCGTCACGCCGTGTTAATGATGAAATCGATGATCCCGAAGTACGCCGCAAAGATGAACACGGTGATGATGACGACCGTGGTGGTGCCGCGTACTTCCTTCCACGTGGGCGCCGTCACCTTGCGCATTTCCGAGCGCACATCGTTGTAGAAGGTCTTGACCTTATCCGGCCAGGACTTCAACCGCTCGCCAAAGCTGCCACCGGCTGCCACAATTGAATTTGCCATTTTCTTCGTCTCGACTGACATCACTACTCCTGGCCTTGATCCTTCTCTTCCTCTTTCCAAAACTCTGGCAGGGGCGGAGGGATTCGAACCCCCAAGTTCGGTTTTGGAGACCGACAGTTTAACCGTTGAGCTTACGCCCCTAAATCAGTTGCCAGTTGCCAGTACTCGAGTTCTCAGTTAAAACCGCCTTGCAACCGCGCGATTATTTCACTTCTTTATGCGGGGTGTGCTTACGGCAACGGCGGCAGAATTTCTTGAATTCCAGCCGCTCGGTCGTCGTTTTGCGGTTCTTCGTTGTCGAATAGTTCCGCTCTTTGCAGTCACCGCACTGTAATGTCACTATTTCTCGGGGCATTTCAACAACTCCTAAGCTCTAGCTCCTAGCTGCTAGCTTCTAGTCAAAATCAGAGAACCTCATCCTTTGGCGGCCTCTTTGCTTCTTCCTTCGCCCATCTGCTCCAGGTTCCCCACGGCACGCCATTGAGCGCAAATAACCGCGAGGATAGCAATCAGCCACCCAAATTCTCGCCATTCCATCCGGCTTCCACTCGCAGCTTTAGCTAGTCAGCTAGAAGCTGCTTTACTGAATAATCTCCGCGATCGTGCCGGCTCCCACGGTGTGGCCGCCTTCGCGGATCGCGAAGCGCAAGCCCTTCTCCATCGCCACCGGCGTGATCAGTTCGATCACCAGGCCCACGTTGTCTCCCGGCATCACCATCTCCGTGCCCGCCGGCAACTCCGCCACGCCCGTCACGTCCGTCGTTCGCAGGTAGAACTGCGGACGGTATCCCTTGAAGAACGGCGTATGACGTCCGCCCTCTTCCTTCGTCAGGATGTAGACCTCGGCCTTGAACTTGGTGTGCGGCGTGATCGATCCACCCTTCGCCAGCACCATGCCGCGCTCCACATCGTCCTTGCCAATGCCGCGCAGCAGCAAGCCTGCATTGTCGCCCGCCATGCCTTCGTCCAGCTGCTTCTTGAACATCTCGACGCCGGTCACCACCGTCTTGCGCGTCTCGCGGAAGCCGACGATTTCGACTTCTTCGCCCACCTTCACCTTGCCGCGCTCGATTCGGCCCGTCACCACCGTGCCGCGGCCCGAGATCGAGAAGATGTCTTCGATCGGCATCAGGAACGGCTTGTCCAGTTCGCGCGCCGGCTGCGGCACGCTCTTGTCCACCGCTTCCATCAGCGCGTCAACCTGCTTCTCCCACTTCGCTTCGCCGTTCAGCGCGCCCAGTGCCGACAGCCGGATCACCGGCACGTCGTCGCCCGGGAACTTGTAGGTCTTCAGCAACTCGCGCACTTCGAGTTCAACCAGATCCAGCAACTCGGGATCATCCACCGCATCGCACTTGTTCAGCGCGACGACGATGTAGGGCACACCCACCTGGCGGGCGAGCAGCACGTGCTCACGCGTCTGCGGCATCGGACCGTCGGTCGCCGCCACCACCAGGATCGCGCCATCCATCTGCGCCGCGCCCGTGATCATGTTCTTGATGTAGTCGGCGTGGCCCGGGCAGTCGACGTGCGCGTAGTGCCGGTTCGCCGTCTCGTACTCGACGTGCGCCGTCGCGATCGTGATGCCACGCGCCTTCTCTTCCGGCGCGTTGTCGATCGAATCAAAAGACCGGAACACAATCTTCGGATTGTGCTTCTGCAGAACCTTGGTGATCGCCGCCGTCAACGTCGTCTTGCCGTGATCAATGTGTCCAATCGTCCCTACGTTGCAGTGCGGCTTATTCCGCTCAAATTTCTCTTTCGCCATAAACCAGCCTCTAGCTCCTAGCTCTTAGCTTCCAGCCAAAACTCTTAGTAGTACTGATACAACTTCTTAAATTTGTGCCGCAGCGCGACGTCGACGCCTTCCAGCTTCGACAGGTAAAACTCGCGCATCTGCGCCTGGTCCGACAACGTCAACGACTGATACAGCTGCTGCGAGTTCATCGCCGTCTCGCCCTCAAGCACCCGCTGCGCCAGCACTGCGTCGAAGTCGCGAATGCGGATTCCCTTGCGGTCCATCTGCTTCAGGAAGCGCTCAGCTTTTTCGGGCGCGAATGCGTGCTCGATCGCCGCCTGCAGCCTGGCAAATTCCTGTGCCTTCTCTACCTTGATGGCAGCCTGTTCAAAACCCACCGTCATCCCCAAACGTTAGAATCTGGAGCGGGAGACGGGAATCGAACCCGCGACCAACAGCTTGGAAGGCTGTGACTCTACCACTGAGTTACTCCCGCCCTGTAAATCAGCTGTCAGCTATCTGCCTTCAGCCCAGCGGCTAAAGCCGCTTTCAATTTCCACTCCGGCAGCACGGCGAAAGCCGTGCCCTTCAATTCTATGCGGTGCGGCTGAAGCCGCGTCCTCCAAAACCAGCGGTTGCCTTCCCAACGAATCTCTGGAGCCGATGACCAGGATTGAACTGGTGACCTCTCCCTTACCAAGGGAGTGCTCTACCAACTGAGCTACATCGGCTCAACGCCAGCCGTCAGCTTTCAACTGTCGGCTTTCAGCCAAGTCCTTGCTCTCTTGGTCCTCGGACTTGTCGAGATGCATGACATCGTTCCGTCGCAACACCGACTTGACCGCGAACAAAGCCAGAATCCCCAGCGGCACCATTCGAATCCGCGTATCGCTGATCGTGACCCACGATAAGACTCCCAAGACTGCGTAGGCGATCAAAGCTGCCGCTAAGCGATTCACATTAATCCTGGTGCACAGGGGAGGATTCGAACCTCCGTACCTCGCTAGGAGGAACAGATTTACAGTCTGTCGGCTTTAACCACTCACCCACCTGTGCAGAAACCTTTCGGGCGATGCGGCCGATCACGCTTCGTCCGGCAGACCGCGTTTGCAGGCACTGTTTCAAAACCCGCAGACAAAACGCAGCACAAACTACACTTCAAATCTTACAAAACTGACTTTCGCAAATCAGGGAAACCAAGGTCGCGCACAAGACACCGCGAAGATTACAACTCGCCGGAAAAGTTCCGAATGGAGTGCGTTTTGGAAAAACCTGTTGCGCCGCTACAGCCCAGTCCGCCACCTGCCGGACGATTCGTTCTGCTATGCTCGCTGTCGAGCTCGTTCTCTGGAGCTGGCGAAGGGAATCGAACCCCCGACCCTCTGATTACAAATCAGATGCTCTACCGACTGAGCTACGCCAGCAACTGGGGAAAGGCGCGTCTCCGCGCAAACTTATCCCACGGATCCCTTCCAGATGTCCGGGACAATTATATAAAGTACCACAGCGCCAAGTTGGGGTGCAACCGCCGAGCCGGGCGGGGCCCAGCCTCGTAATGCTATCATTCCAAGCCTAGTCCCATTGCATGCGAATACGACGCACCTTTCCCATCGTTCTCGCGGTTTTCGTAATCGCCGGAGCGATCGTGCTCGCCGTTCAGCTGCGCAAGCACGCTCCACCGGAGCCAGCACGTCTGCTGCCCGGGGCAGACGGGTTTCTCTACGTCGATTACAGCTGGGTTCGGAAGACCAATGGCAAGCCGTTTAACCCAGTCAACCACGATCCGGAATACGAGCAGTTCATTAAGGAAACCGGCTTCGATTATGAACGCGACCTCGACTCGGTGGCCTTTGCCATTCATTATCCGGAGAAATGGCCTGGCGGAGGCACGGGCGGGAAAGCGCCGGAGCCCCGGTTTTCAGAGGTCTTCATCGGCCGCTTCGATGGCGATAAGTGCGCCGCCTATTTCAACAGGATGGCGAAGTCGGTCGAGAGTTACAACTCAGTCAAGATCTTTACGATTCCGATTTACGGGCGGACGTTTCGGATCGCCATTCTGGGAGTAGACGCGGTTGCCGCTTCCAACCACGACGACCCGGCATTGATACGGGGGATCGTGGACCGCTCGCGGAGGCTGGCGTCCCCCTTCGGAGGCCCGGCGCTGCTGCGGCGTTATTACAAGCGCGTCCAGCTGGCCAGCCCAGTCTGGCTGGTGGCTCACCTCGACCCCTCGTCTCCGGAGCTCGGCGGGGTGACTAGCTTTTTGCCCCACCCAGCGGATGTAGTGATCTCCGCCAGCTTCAACCCGCTGCATCTGCCGTTTCGCGCCGGAGCCCTGCATGTGCGCGCTGAGGCGTGGGCAGGCACCGAGGAAGATGCGCGTGTCATCGCCGACAAGGCGAATGTGTTTTTGGAGTTGTTCCGCAGCGCCGAGAGCTCGGTGGGATCCCCCGGAACCGATGCTGACGTGAAGGCTCTGTTCGACAGCCTGCAGGTGAAGCAGGAGGATAACCGGGCTGTGTTGCTGGCGACGGTGCCGACGGCGGTTCTGCACAAATTGGCGGAGTCGCCGGATCAGATGCCGGCGATGGCGCCGGAGACGAAGCCTGAGCAACCGGTAGAACAGCCGGTGAAGCCGAAACGTCGGTGATTCAGGGGCCAGGGGTCAGGGAACAGACTTGGGGATTCGGCATGGGCAGGGGCGATTCACGATCTTCTTGCGCGGCAACTGATGGGAACAATTGTCGCTGACCTACTGCTCCCAGATCCCTGGCCCCTGATCCCTCCCCGTCTCTGCAACTAAATCCTTTCCCGTGCGTCTTATTTCTGATGACTCGCGCGCGGCAGGTACAATAAAACCAATGACTAATGCCACGATTCCCGGAGCCTTCATCGCCGGCCTGATCTCGTTTCTGTCGCCGTGCGTACTTCCACTTGTGCCGGGATATGTTTCTCTAGTGTCGGGCGCCGGGGTGGAAGAGCTGAAGTCGCCACAGGCCCAGTTAATGCGCCGCGTGATGGTGAACTCGGTTGGATTCATCTTAGGCTTCAGTATCGTTTTCATCGCGCTGGGGGCGGCGGCTACGGGGCTCGGCCAGGTTCTCGGAGTCTACAAACACACCCTGGCCCGGGTAGCAGGCGTGGTCATCATTATTTTTGGACTGCACCTGACGGGAATTTTCAAGATCAAAGCGCTCTATACCGATGCGCGGCTGCATAACGTGAAAGGCAGCAGCACGCCGATCGGCGCGTTCGTGATCGGATTCGCGTTCGCTTTCGGTTGGACTCCGTGCTTGGGACCGATTTTGACCGCGATTCTCACCCTGGCCAGCGAGCAGGACACGCTGGTCAAGGGAACTCTTCTACTGGGCGTCTATTCGTTAGGGCTGGCTGTGCCGTTCCTGATGACATCGCTCCTGATGGAGCGCTTCCTGAAGTTTTACAGCCGATTCCGTTCGCACATGCATGCGCTGGAGATTGCGTCCGGTGGGCTGCTGATTGCGCTAGGTGTGCTGCTGGTCATCGGCCGGTTCACGCTGATTTCGAGCTGGCTGTCGTTTTTGAATCGCTTTGCGTTGTGAGGTCTAGCTTTATGTTGATGGGTGAACAATCAAACGAGATACCGGTTGAGAGCACGCAATGGTGTCCGAAGTGTGGAGCGTCGCTTGCGGATACGGGCGCTAGGCCGGAACCGGAGCCGGGCACTGCGATGTGCGAGGCGTGCGGCAGGCCGATAGTGCCTCTCGAGACCAATTTCAGGCCGGAACCTTCTGCGGTTCCTCCGGTCCAGCCGGCGGCTTATCCCAGGCGCCGGAATCCTTTCGCCCTGGTTGTGGTCGCTCTGGTGGCGGCAGGGATGCTTTACTTCGGATTCCATATGGCGCGGCGCTCAGGGACGAATCACCCGCTTGGGATCGGGTACGGGACGCCGGCTCCCGATTTTACGCTGGAGACTCTGGACGGCAAGAGTGTGAGTCTCTCGTCGCTGCGCGGGAAAGCCGTGGTGGTCAACTTCTGGGCGACCTGGTGTGGGCCTTGCAAGATCGAGACCCCCTGGCTGGTTGAGTTGCAAAACCAATATGGAGCGCAGGGACTGCAGATCGTGGGCGTTGCCATGGATGATTCCGGCAAAGATGAGATCGCCCGGTTCGCCAAGGAGATGGGAATGAACTATCCCGTACTGCTTGGGAAAGAAGCTGTGGGTGATGCTTACGGAGGCGTTCCGGCGCTGCCCGAGAGTTTCTTCATCGGCCGCGACGGCAAGATCGTGGACAAGATCATGGGGCTCGAGGGCAGGAGCGAGATCGAGGATGCCGTCAAGAAGGCGCTGAACACGCAGGTTACTGCCAGTATTGCGGCGGACGGCAATACGCTTATTGATCCCAAGTAACTTTGGGTTCTCGTTCATTAGGCTTAGCATCAGTCGAAGGCGGTGACTCATGCTCCGGCACATGCTTTGCTCGCCATTCCTGGTGCTCGGTGTTCTACTGACCACCTTGGTCGGGCTCGATCATGGTCAGGAAACCTCGCCGCCTCCAGCCGCAGCCGTGGACTCTGGTCCGACTCTCCGCCTCGCACCCGGCAGTCCTGCGCCTGAATTCGCCTTGGAGTCGGTCAACGGGGAATCCGTACGGCTGTCAGACTTTCACGGGCAGGCGGTATTGATTCACTTTTGGGCAACATGGTGCGGCCCGTGCAAAATTACCACGCCCTGGTTGGTGGACTTGCAGAGTAAGTACGGTGTCCGCGGATTTCGCGTTCTTGCGATCGCGCTCGACGACGATGCAACCAAGGTAGAGATCGGAGAATTCGCGGATCAGTTGCACGTGAACTTTCCGGTCTTGATCGGGACTGAAAAAATCGCAGAAACTTATGGAGGTGTACCGGCCATGCCGGAGAGCTTCCTAGTAAGCCGGGACGGCAGAATTGTCGAAAAGGTTATAGGCATAACCTCAAAGAGTGAGCTCGAAAAGTCTGTTAGAACGGCGCTGAATGCTCGGGCGGCTGATGCCGGTCCGACTCCAACTGCCTCGCAGGCCCAGAAGTGACAATAGATTTCGGACTGACACAGAGTCTACTATTTTGATAGGAAGTGCCGGAGCCTGAAACTTATGATTTGGTCAAAACGCCACCCGAAGATGGCTTGGCTGTTTTTGCTCATCGGTAGCGCAGTCTGGGGGCAATCCGGGAAAGCGCCCTCGGTTTCGATGGCCCCGGTCGGGCCGGTCTCCGCGCAGCGCGGGAAGCAGAGCAAGATTACCCTGAATTTCCGTGTGGCTCCGGGCTTTCACGTCAACTCCAACGCTCCCAAGGATGAGTTCCTGATTCCCACCGCGCTGAAGATGGATCCGCCAACCGACGTCGTGCTGGGAAAGATCGAATATCCGAATGGCGTGGATGTGAGCTTCCCTTTTTCGCCCGACACGAAGCTGAACGTCTACAGCGGTGACTTCACGATCAACCTGATGGTGCATCCCCTGGTGTCAGTGGTGCCGGGGAAGTACGCAATGCGGGGAGTTCTTCGGTATCAGGCTTGTGACAACGCGCAGTGTTTCCCGCCAAAGACTCTGCCGGTCAACTTTGATGTAAAGGTCGTGAAAGAACCGGCTCCTCCGCAACACAATCCCAAACAGAGTCCCCACGTGCATAGCTAGCTCTCAGCCATCATTTCCAGACAGGAACAAGCGGCACTCCGGCCTTTGCATCGCAGAGGCCGCAGAGTATCCTTTTGATGCTCCAGCGAGAATCCTCGAATGCAGCGCACCATAGCAGTGAGTATTTCGGCCATGCTGTTTGGAGTGGCAGTCGGCCTTGGCGCTTACACCTTTGTCTATGCCAAGGGATATTCATACCTGACGAACAATCCCGCCGCCTGCGCGAACTGCCATGTGATGCAGGCGCAGTACGATGCCTGGATGAAGTCGAGTCATCACTCTGTGGCTGCCTGCAACGACTGCCACACTCCGCACAACATTGTCGGAAAGTATGCGGTGAAGGCAAACAACGGATTCTGGCATTCCTTTTATTTCACCAGCGGCCGATATCCCGACACCATCGAGATCACCAGGTTCGATCACCAGGTGGTTGAAAACGCCTGCCGCCGCTGCCATGAATCGATCGTGTCAGCGATTGATGGAAATGTCGTGCACGGCAAAGCGGAAGGACTCCAGTGCACGCGCTGTCACAATTCTGTTGGACATTCGGAGTCGGCTTCCGCGGGTCTCATCTCCATTCCTATCCGGAGTCCTAATGAATAGTCCAAGTAATCCTCAACCGGGCCGCTCGCGGCGGCTTTTTCTCGCGGTTGTGATTCTGGCCGCAGTCGCGACCTTGGCCGTCACTGCGCTTCTGATCAACATCTTCGAGCGGAAGCAGGAGGCGAAGAATCCCTTCTACCGGGTGGTGGAGTTGAATGACACCATCGACGATCCCGCAACCTGGGGAAAGGATTTCCCCATGCAGTACGACCTTTACCTGCGCACCACGGACATGGAACGCACGAGGTACGGGGGGAGCGAAGGCGTGCCGCATTCACCGACGCAAGCGGATCCGCGTTCGGTCGTTGCCCGGTCGAAACTGCAGGAGGACCCACGACTCAAAACCATCTGGGCGGGGTATTCCTTTTCCGCCGATTATCGCGAACGCCGCGGCCATGCCTACATGCTGGAAGATCAGACGTTCACCGAGCGGCAGAAGTTCGCGCCGCCGGCGATGTGTATCAACTGCCATGCCTCGATGGTGACGACATATTTGAAACTCGGCGATGGCGACATCATAAAGGGCTTCAACGTGATCAGCGATTCGCATATGACGTATCCGCAGATTCGCGAGCAGGTGAAGCATGCGGTCGCTTGTATTGACTGCCATGATCCGAAGACGATGCAGCTTCGTGTGACCCGGCCCGCGTTTATCGAAGGTATTCGCGCGCTGAAGGCGTCACAGGGCATACCGAACTACAACGTGAACACCATGGCCACGCGCCAGGAGATGCGCTCGTTCGTCTGCGGGCAATGTCACGTGACGTATTATTTCCAGCCACCGAACAAGCGGCTCACTTTTCCGTGGGCAAAAGGGCTGAAGGTCGAGGACATCGTCGCAGTCGAGGATGAGCAGAAGATCAAAGAGTGGGACCATCCTGATAGCGGCGCGGGATTGATCAAGGCGCGGCATCCGGAGTTCGAGATGTGGAACCAGGGCGTGCATGCGCGCTCGGGCGTGGCTTGCGCCGATTGCCACATGCCTTACATGCGGCAAGGCGGTTTGAAAATCAGCGATCATCAGGTGAACAGTCCACTGCTGAAGATCAATCGCTCGTGTCAGACATGCCATCATTTTCCCGAGGAGGAATTGAAGGCACGCGCGGAGGACATCCAGAACAAATTCTTCAATCTGCGCAACACGGCGCTGGACGCTCTGGTCGACCTGATCAACGATATCAAAGCTGAGAAGGCGAAAGGGGCGACAGACGGCCAGTTGGCGCAGGCGCGCGAGCACCAACGCAAGGGGCAGTTCATGATCGACTTCGTGATGTCGGAGAACTCAATGGGCTTCCACGCTCCGCAGGAAGCCATGAGAATTCTCGGCGATGCCATCAACTTCTGTCGGCTGGGCCAGCTCAGCCTGCACGGCGGCCCGCCGCCCAGTCACACTCCGCCAAACATCGAGAATGTAGCATCGGGCACGGGAATGGCGGGCGCCGATCAAAAGTGAGGGCCAAGGTTCGTATCCTTCGTGGTTTAAGAATTTGGAACCCGCCTACTCGGTGATGATATGGTCCGCCCATTCGATCAGCGAGACGAAGACTGGCGGACTGCCGGACTTTGCTCCATAGTTGGCGAGATCAGATTCAGTGACGCCACGTGCACGCGAGCAAGCACCGCAAGCGTAGATCTTGACGCCTTTCGCTTTGAGCTTGTCGAGGAACTCTCCCACGGGTGGCCAGCCGACCGGCGTGACGGCATCAGCCACGACCTTGCGCATAAGCACGACGGCCTCGCCAAGCAGGTAGATCTGCACTTCGTGCCCGGCCTCGGTCAGTGCCAGGCCATGCGAGAAGGGGAACGCGGCCTTGGTGGGATCATCGGAGCCCCAAGCGCTCTTCATCAGAATCTTGAGCTGTTTCTTGGATTGTCCCTGCAAAGCACTGCCAGCGGTCAGAAACGGAAGCGCCGCCAGCTGCGCCATCCGAGTGAGAAAAGCTCGACGTGCCATTGAATTTCTCCTGCCTGTGGGTAAGGCCGTGGGGGAAATGTGACGACTCTACAGTGTTTTCAGCGAATTGAGAAGGTGCTTGTCTTTGACGAACGCCGAAGCGAGCCATAAGATTTCCTTCCTATGAAACGCCTGCTGCTCTGCGCGGCGATAGCCGCTCTATCCGGCACATGTCTTGCACAGTCGTCAACATCTTCCACGTTGATCATTCACGACGTCACCGTCATCGACGCCACCGGCGCGCCTGCCAAGCCGCACCAGACGGTCATCGTACGCGATGGAAAGATCGAAGCAATCGACAGCTCCGGCCGCGGCTTGGGTGGAAAGCTGCCCGGCACTCATGTAGACGGCAGCGGCAAGTTCCTAATCCCTGGGCTGTGGGACATGCACGTCCACATGGTGTTTGGCAATTGGTTCCCGCGCGGAAAAGAGGTTACCTTGCCGCTGTTCATCGCCAACGGAATTACCGGTGTGCGCGATATGGGCGGCGAGTTGGAAGTGTTGCAGCAGTGGCGCAATGAGATTTCTGCCGGCACGCTGATCGGGCCGCGGATCGTGATGTCTGGGCCGATGCTCGACGGGCCTCAGCCGCGCTTTCCCAGTTCCATCGCCATCAAGACGCCGGAGGATGGGCGGCGGGCAGTCGACGATCTGAAGCGTCGCGGAGCCGACTTCATCAAGTTGCAATCGCTGATTCCGCGTGACGCAATCTTCGCGATCGCGGAGGAGGCGAAGAAGCAGGGGATTCCGTTTGTCGGCCATGTGCCTGACGCGGTGCGGGCGTCCGAGGCTTCGAATGCCGGGCAGAATAGCTTTGAGCACCTAATTGGGATCTTCGAAGGCAGTTCGCCCCTCGAAGATGAATTCATCAAGGGACCAAAGACGGAGAAGCAGTTTTTATCTACCTACGATCCAAAACGGGCAGAGGCTCTCTTCGCCCTGTTGGCGAAGAATCACACATGGCAGTGTCCGACACTGGTCTGGGAGCGCGGTGGCAATTTGATCGATCAGACCGACTTCGCTCACGACACGCGCGCGAAGTATGTCCCGGGATACTGGAGGGACGTGACGTGGAAGCGCTTCATCGAGCAGATCGAACACGATTTCAACACGGACGATCTCGCGACGCGCCAGCATTTTGTCGAGAAGGAGCTTGAAGTCGTCAACGCGATGCACCGTACGGGGATTCCGTTTCTGGCGGGAACCGACACGCCTCCCGGCGTCTACATCTTTCCCGGCTTCAGCCTGCATCAGGAGTTGCAGCGATTCGTGGCGGCCGGATTTACCCCGATGGAGGCGCTGCAGACGGCAACGCTGAATCCGGCGAAGTTCCTGGGCATGGAAGACCGGCTGGGGACAATTGAGAAAGGTAAGCTCGCCGATCTGGTGCTACTCGACGCGAATCCGATGGACGACATTCGCAACACGCAGAAGATTGCCGCGGTGATTGTGAATGGGCGGTATTTGTCGCGCGCGGAGTTGGACAAGATGCTGGCGGGGGTGGAGGACGTAGCGAAAGCTAAGTGAGAAGCTCATTCACTCTTAGTGGCCATAGAAGGCTTGCCATCCTGAGCGAAGCGATGGACCTGTGCAGTCGTTGACAACATCGATACTCTCAGCGATTGCATAGGTCCTTCGGCGCCAAAGTCTGCGCCTCAGGATGACAAATCTTGGGCGAGGGTTAGCTTTTGCCCTGCTTCTTCTCTACTTTCGCCCAGGTATCTTTCAGCGCTACCGTGCGGTTAAACACTGGTGCTCCCGTCTTCGAATCAAGGTCGGCGCAGAAATAGCCCAGGCGTTCGAACTGATAGCGGCTTCCTGGCGCGGCATTCGCGAGGGAAGGCTCCAGCTTGGCATGCGCGATTATTTCGAGAGAGTTCGGGTTCAGATAATCGAGAGGATCTTTGCCCTCTTCGAGGTCGGCCAGGTTTTCTTTCGTGAATAGGTTTTCGTAGACGCGCACTTCGGCATCGACCGCGTGCTGCGCCGAAACCCAGTGGATCGTGGACTTCACCTTGCGCCCGTCGGGGGCATTGCCGCCGCGCGTCCCAGGATCGTAGCTACAGTGCACTTCGACCACTTCCCCTTTGTCGTTTTTGACGACGCTCTTCGCGGTAATGAAATAGCCGTAGCGCAGGCGCACTTCGCGTCCGGGTGTCAGGCGGAAATACTTCGGAGGAGGAACTTCGCGGAAATCGTCCTGCTCGATGTAAAGCTCACGCGAGAAGGGGACTTTGCGCGTCCCTGCGCTCTCATCTTCAGGATTGTTAGTCGCGTCCATCTCTTCGACCTGGCCTTCGGGGTAGTTGTCGATGACCACCTTCAGCGGACGCAGTACTGCCATGACGCGCGGCGAGCGTTTGTTCAAGTCCTCACGGAGAAAGTGCTCGAGCATCGCCAGCTCGACGATGCCGTTAGTGCGCGAGACGCCTGCAGCAGTTACGAAATTGCGAATAGCCTCCGGCGTGTAGCCGCGGCGGCGCAGGCCTGAAAGCGTGGGCATGCGGGGATCGTCCCATCCGCGGACCGTTCCTTGCTCGACCAACTGGCGCAGCTTGCGCTTGCTCATCAGCGTGTAGGTCAGGCTGAGGCGGTCGAACTCGATCTGCTGCGAGGGGAAGATTCCCAACTGTGCGATGAACCAGTTGTAAAGCGGCTGGTGGTCGGCGAATTCGAGCGAGCACATCGAGTACGTGATTTTCTCGAGCGAGTCCGACTGGCCGTGCGCGTAGTCGTACATCGGGTAGATGGGCCATTTGTTTCCTGTGCGGTGATGCTCGGCGTGCAGGATACGGTACATCACCGGATCGCGCATGTTGAAGTTCGGCGATGCCATGTCGATTTTGGCGCGCAAGACTCGGGAGCCGTCGGGGAATTCACCGGCGCGCATGCGCTCAAAGAGATTGAGATTTTCTTCGACCGATCGATTGCGATAGGGGCTGTCTTTGCCCGGTTCCGTCAGCGTGCCGCGGTACTTGCGAATTTCTTCTGCTGTGAGGTCGTCGACGTAGGCCTTGCCTTCTTTAATCAGCTTGACCGCCCACTCATAGAGCTGTCCGAAGTAATCCGACGCGTAGAAGAGCCCGTCCCAGTGGAAACCGAGCCACTGGATGTCTTCCATGATCGATTCGACGTATTCGACGTCTTCCTTCTCGGGATTTGTATCGTCGAAGCGCAGGTTGGTATGGCCACCAAACTCGTCCGCGAGGCCGAAGTCGATGCAGATCGCCTTGGCGTGGCCGATGTGCAGATAGCCGTTGGGCTCGGGAGGAAAACGGGTCTGCACCCGTCCGTCGTATTTGTTGGTCTTGAGGTCTTCGGCAATCCTGTCGCGAAGAAAGTTAGAGGGGCGCGACTCCGGAGCGGGGTTTGCGCCCGGCTCAGGCGCGGCTGAAGGCGTTGTCATAATCTTTGATCTTACCGCAAGAGGCGGGGTGAAGCTCCCGCGCCGCACAAACCGATTTCAGATTTCAGATTGAAGATTTCAGATTTTAAACCTCTCTCGTGCACCAAGTTTTCAATCTAAAATCTGAGATCCACAATCTGCAATCCACTTGCAGCCGCATCGACCTCTACCGTCGGGCTTGATCTGTCACCCAGTCCGTCAGGTATGCCGCGGCGCCGCTCCCCAGCAGCGGAGCCTTGCCCTCTACAGCATCGACAAAGTTTTCGATCAGCGGAAAGTGCAAGTTGGGATGTGGTGGCAGGTTCTCTCGGCCGCCCGGATAGATCAGGTCCGGGCCGTTCAATGGCGACATTTCCATCTCGCCTTCGGTGCCTCGGATTCTGCATTCGTCGCGATTGATCTTGGAATGCCAGCGAACGTCCACGATTCCGCGAACTCCATTTTCGTATTCGATCAGGACGGTCGCGTTGTCTTCGACGGCGTAGTGATGCACGACGTTTGAGAGCTGGCCTGCAACGCGAAGTGGTTTGCCGAAGAGGAAATTCAGGACGTCGATGCGATGGGAGGCGATGTCGAGCAGCGGACCTCCTCCGGCTTTGGAGGGATCGAAGAGCCAGTTGCGGTCGCCCGTTCCGTCAAACCACATGTGGTTGGTCAGTTCGGCGAACACCGGCTTTCCGATTGCGCCGGCTTCCAGCAATTGCTTCGCCCGCTGGATCTTGGGATAGAAGCGGCGGTAGTAAGCGACTCCGAACAGTTTTCCACTCTTCTCGGCGGCGCTCACCATGCTGCGGGCTTCGGCTTCGTTCATCGCCATCGGCTTCTCGCAGAGTACATGCTTTCCGGCGCGCAGGGACTGGATGGTTTGCGGCGCGTGGAGGAATACTGGTGTGCCGACGTAGACTGCATGGACTGCGGCATCGGCGAGGGCTTCCTCGAGAGAGGTCCACGCCTTCGCGCCGAACTGGGCAGCTTTCGCGGGATCGCGCGTGACCAGGCCGTACAGGCGGCTTCTAGGCTCGGCTTGAATGGCGGGGATTACGCGGCGGGTGGCGATGTCGCCGATTCCAATGACGATCCAGTTGAGCATAAGCTGTGTTTCAAAGTTTCAAAGTTTCAAGGTTTCAAGGTTTCGAAGTTTCAAGGTTTCGAAGTTTCAAGGTTTCAAAGTCTCAAGGTTTCAAAGTCTCAGGATTCGGCAACATTGAAACTTTGAAACCTGTTCCTCCGACAAAATCAAAAGCCGGCACTCAGGCCGGCCTTTGACTCGAATAAGAATCCAAACTACTTCTTGGGGGCGATCGCGTCCTTCGCGGCTTTGGCCACGCGGAACTTCACGACGGTCTTGGCCTTGATCTGGATAGGTTCGCCGGTTTGCGGATTGCGTCCTACCCGGGCTTTGCGGTGCGCTTTCACCAGCCGGCCCAGTCCGGGCACGACGAAAATACCATTCTTCTTGGTTTCTTTGATGGCGGTGTCGGCAAGGTGTTCGAGGAATGCCGCCGCGGTTTTGTTGGGGAGCTCAGTCTTCTCGGCGAGTTGCCGAATCAATTGGGTTTTGGTCAGACCTGCAGCCATACTGCCTCCTTAAAAATCGTTTTAATTCCAATGCGGGCTTATCTTATACCTATGGGCCTGTGGAAAAACACATATTTTACAGGGGTTTTATCATTTGTAAACGCTCAGAGGGGCATTTTTACAGGCTTCGGAAGGGGTAGGGGTGGCAAAACGGGCCGTTCATGCGTCTCGGCAGGGAAAGACATCTCAGATTGCAGATTGCAGATTGGAGCGGCGCTGGAAATCATGCGGTTCGATCCGCAATCTAAAATCTGAAATCTGCAATCCGCAAGAAAATCCACCTCGATGCAATAATGATTGCAGGAGCCCCGATTGAGCTGCGTCATTTGTGAGATCCGTAAAGAGAAACGCTTTTGTCCGGCGGTACATGGACGCATCTGCCCGCAGTGCTGCGGCGAGCAGAGGGAAGTGACGCTCGATTGCCCTAGCGATTGCCCGTATCTGCAGCAGGCCCGCGAGCACGAGAAGCCGCGTTCCCCAGAACAGATCGATCCTGCAGGACTGTTCCTGCAGATCGAGGTCTCGGACCAGTTCATGTACGAGAAGGAACACCTGCTGATGGGGCTGACGTACGCGCTGGCAAAGTCGGCACGGGCGGACCGAAGCCTGCACGATCAGGATCTGATCGCCGCTCTCACCATGCTGGCCACGAGTTATGAACGGCGGGTGAACTCTGGGCTGCACTACGAACAGCCGCTGACCAGTGATTCGCAGCGAAGGACGGCCCTTGAGGTGGAGACCATGGTCAAGGAGTACCGGGAGGCGGAGCAGAAGCATGTGGGCTACTCGAGTTTGCGGGATTCCGAGGTCCTGAAGGGATTGGTGTTTCTGTTGCGATTGGCGCATGGAAGGACGTCGGGGCGTCCGAAGTCGCGTGCCTTCGTCGAGTTTCTGTTTGCCCAGTTTCCGGAGAAGGAATCAGCCGTGGTTACGGCGCAGGAAGCTGGGAGCCGCATCATTCTGCCGTAACTCGGCCACGGATTTACGCGGATCCGAAATTCTCGGTTTCTTGATCCGTGAAAATCTGTGGCTATTTGATTTTGTGGGCTTTTTGCCCGGGCGGCAGATCTTCCAGCAATTGTTTGATTGTCTTTCTGAGTACGGGATGAATGGCGTCGGAAGCAATCTCTGCGAGTGGTTCCAGGACGAAGCGGCGGTATTGCATGGCCGGGTGGGGAATCGTCAAGGCGACGGTGTTCACGACTTCATCTCCGAATAACAGAATGTCGAGATCGATGGTGCGTGGGCCCTTTTTCTGCAATCTTTGCCGACCCACGGCCCGTTCAATCTCAAGTAACTGCTGCATGAGTTGCGCGGGTGTCGATGAGGTTTCGAGCGCGACCGCGCAGTTCAGAAACCAGGCCTGATCAGTGAACTCCACTGGCTCCGTTTCGAGGACCGAAGAGGTCGCTTGGACGCGTCCAAGCGACGGGAGTCGCTGGATCGCCTCTCGCAGGTGCGCTTCGCGATCTCCGATGTTCGATCCCAGCGAAAGGTAGACAAGGTGCGGCATAAAAGCCTGGAAAGTATTTGTACTCTGAGACCAACGGAGGGCACAATCTGCACCTTTTTGGTGTCAGAAATTTGAACAAGGTGCCACTATTGCCAACTGAGGGCCCATCACCTTGGTCACTATCCGAAGCCTCTAATCTCCCCCTAGAATCTCAGCATGACGTTGGAGTCACTCCTCCTGAGCCAGGACCCCGAGTTGGTGCGGGTGATCCGGCCCACGCTTGAAAAACTGTCGATTGATGTGGAGATCTGCCACGATGCGCGGTCGGGCTCCGACATCCTGATTTCCGACAAGTTCGATGCTGTCATCGTCGATTGCGACGATCTGACAGGCGGCCTGGCTCTGCTGCAGGGCTTGAGGAACACTCCCAGCAATAAGAACTCCGTTGCGTTCGCCATTTTAAACGGGAAGCGAACCACCACCCAGGAGGCGTTTGGCATGGGCGCGAATTTCGTCCTGCAAAAGCCGATCAGCACCCTGAATGCTTCCCGATGTTTTCATGCCGCACTGAACTTCATGCTGAAAGAGCGGCGGCGCTACTTCCGACAGCCGGTGAAGATGCAAGTCAAAGTCGTTCTTGAGGGCAAGACGCTGACTGCGAGCAGCACCAACATCAGCGAGGGCGGCATCGCTCTGCTGTTGCGCGAGGCTCTGCCGAAAGGCGCGACTCCGACGCTGCAGTTCTCGTTGCCTGACAGCAGCATACATATCGACGTCGAAGCCGAAGTTGCGTGGGCTGACATGAAAGGTATTGCCGGACTGCGTTTTCACACCATGCCGAAAGGCGCTCAAGCCCAATTGGAAGAGTGGCTCGACGACCACCTGGAAGCAGAATTCCCGGGATCCAAGGACCGGTTGGCCGAGTCCGGCTCACTGCAGTAACCCCTCCTGATTCTCTGAGCTCGCACCCGCAGGGAGAACCTTCTTTTGGACTTGTGCGCCTTGCTGTTCGTCCGCAAGCTGGTGAGCTGGGAGAAGATTGGATGACAAATGAATTCCGCATCGCCAAGGTGCAAAAGACACTGCGCTGGTTTGAGCAGGACATTCCCCTGCTGAACATGCGCGTCAAAGAACTGTCGATGGAGCGCCAGGAATCGGCAAAGAAATTTGTGGCGGCAATGATTGACCAGACCCGGGCGGAGCTGGAGCGGCTCCTGCAACAACAGCCGAACGATCAGAATGACGCGAGCGAGGTTCCCTGCGAACCGGCTGACTAGCCTTTTTGTTCCATTACCGCCGAAGCTCTCGGTGGCCTGAACCTTCGACCGCTGTCATAGAAATGAGGTATGCACGGCGCCGCCCATGCATAACTCAGTTACTGCTTTACCGACCATTCTGTTTATTTCAGCGAGGCTATATCAATCACGAAGCGGTATTTCACGTCGTTCTTCAGCAAGCGGTCGTAGGCTTGGTCGATTTGGTGGGCTGCGATCATCTCGATATCAGCGGTGACGTTGTGCTCGCCACAGAAGTCGAGCATCTCCTGTGTTTCGCGGATGCCACCGATGATTGAACCTACCACCTTCTTGTGCCCAAATAGCAAGCCGGCGACGTCCAAACCGAGGGGCTGTGGTGGGGCGCCTACGAGCGCCAATGTTCTGCCCGTTTTCAGCACATTGATGTAGGGATTGATGTTGTGGGCCGCGGGTACGGTGTCGAGGATGAAATCGAACGTGCCGAGATGCTTCAGCATGTCAGCATCTTGTTTCGAGTTCACAACCTCGTGCGCGCCTAACCGGATCGCATCGGCGGCTTTGCCGGGACTGGTCGTGAAGACCACAACATTCGCACCGAACGCGGACGCGAGTTTCACGCCCATGTGGCCAAGCCCGCCTAGACCGACGATTCCAACCTTCTGGCCCTGGCGGATCTTAGCCTCGCGGAGCGGGGAGTACGTAGTGATCCCGGCACACAGCAGAGGAGCCGTTGCTGCCAGGTTCAGGTTCTTTGGCACGCGCAGCACGAAGTCTTCGTCCACGACCACGCTCTGCGAATATCCGCCGTAGGTCACGCCTCCGAGGTGCTTATCGGGGGCGTTGTACGTCAAGGTTGGCTGGCTTGCGCAGTACTGTTCTTCGCCTTCGCGGCAGGACTCGCATGTGCGGTCTGAATCAACCATGCAGCCGACTGCAGCCAGGTCGCCTTCCTTGAACTTGGTAACCGCGTTCCCAGTTTTCACTATGCGTCCGACAATCTCGTGGCCGGGCACGCATGGATACGTGGTCGGCAGCATGGCGGCAAAATCATTGTGCACGAAATGCACATCGGTGTGGCAAACGCCGCAGTAGAGAATCTCAATCTGAACGTCTTTCGGTTGCGGCGTGCGGCGAGGAATGGTGATCGCCGCCATGCCAGACGTCGCACTCTGCGCGCCATAAGCTCTGGCTTTGTAGGCTTGTGGTAGCGAGGCTTCGTCGGAAAGCGGTATCGCTGGCATCGCGCTCATCTTCGCCTCCTTAAGTTGCGCGGCTGGTCGACAATAACCGGGATTGCCGAATAGCCGGATGGGATGTTGCTTACGGACCGCGGCATTTTACGCTCGGGGTCGACACAGGTCAACCCAAACTCGTCAAGAAATCAAAGATTTGCCTGGCGTTAACACGCGGAGTTAGCGCTCACTGACCTCGGTGGTGCGGAAGGATCCTGGATTTTCGCCTGGAAGTGAAGCCCTGGGAACCGTACTTCCAGAGGGTTACTGAAGAGAGGATCCCGCTGCAGCTTCTGAGCGGCGGGGAATCTCGCGTTCCTCAGCTTCTTCCGGAAGAGTGACTTCGTCCCACAAGCTCTTGTCCCGCAGGATGCGCGACACCAGGGCGGTGTGCATGGCGTGACCCGCACGATCGGCGACCACTTTCCCCAAGACCTGCTTTCCTAAGAGCGCCAGATCACCGACCAGATCGAGGACCTTGTGGCGGACAAATTCGTCCGAAAAACGCAGAGGCCCGTTTTCGATTCCGTCGCGCGTGAGAACAATGCAGTTTTCTCGCGAGGCGCCGCGGATCAGGCCCATGTTGCGCATGGCCTGCTCGTCTTCACGCGAGCCGAAGGTGCGCGCCGGCGCAATGTGCTTCAGATAGCTTCCGTTGGACAGTTCCACCTGGAAGGTCTCTTTTCCGATCATGGGATGCGGAAAGTTGATGGAGTAGGAAACCGAATACGAATCGGCGGGGTAGACAGCGATGAACTTGTTGCCCTCGCGCATCTCGACTTCGCGGCGGATCCTGAGATACTTGCGGGCCCGGCGCTGCTTGCGAATGCCGACCTTGCGAATCATGTCGACGAAAGGCTGAGCGCTGCCGTCGAGGATGGGAAGCTCAAGGTTGTCGAGCTCGACCATGGCGTTATCGATGCCGAGACCGATAAACGCCGAGAGCACGTGCTCGGTCGTGGAAATGAGCACGCCCTTCTTCATAAGGCTCGTGGCGTAGCTGACGCGGGCGACGTTGCGGCTGACGGCTTCGATCTCGAATCCATCGAGATCGGTCCGGCGGAACACAATGCCCGTCCCCGAAGGAGCGGGCAGAATGCGCATGGAGACCGGTGCTCCGCTATGCAAACCAATGCCGCTGCAGGCCGCAGCGGCGCGAATTGTCTGCTCGTACATCAACAGGTTATTTATTAAGATTGCCGAGTAAGGTAACAGAGTATAGCCCCATTCAGAAAACCGTCTGTGGCAAAACAGCCACAGTTCGTGGCGTAATGGTGGGTGCCCGACGTCCTTGGCCTGCCGAAAATAAGCGGCAGCAACTCATTGAAATTAAATGGTTTAAGTAAATAGCCGAGTACTTTCAGGAAGGCAGACGAGGAAGCATCTAGAAAGGAAACAGAATTCCTTTGTCCTTGAGCTTTTCGAAGTGCTCGGCAACGAATTCGAACAGCCGGGCCGGTCGGCGACCGCCGCGGCGGAATTCCCGGGTGGGACGCAGGATCTTAAGCAGAGCCAGCTTGCGTCGGAAGTTTCGCTTGTCTAGCTCCTTCCCGAGGATGGCCTCATAAACCTCCTGCAGTTCGGTCAAAGAAAAGCGGACCGGGAGCAACTGGAAACCCACGGTCGTGTATTCGAGCTTGTTGCGAAGCCGTTCCAGGGAGTAGTCCAGGATCCTGCCATGATCGAAGGCGAGAGGGGGCAGTTCGCGGACGGGCCACCAACGGGCCTCAACTGCGTCGGAACCGGCAATCAGCGACGAGCGGTCCGCGGCGATCAAAGCGAAGTAGGCTACGCTGATGACGCGCCCGCGCGGATCGCGATCCGGATCTCCGAAAGAGTAGAGCTGTTCCAGATAGACATCGGCGACGCCCGTCTCTTCTTTCAATTCGCGCAATGCAGCCTGATCGAGACTCTCGTCTTCCAGAACGAAGCCTCCGGGGATGGCGAACTGGTCCGCGAATGGGGGAATTCCGCGCTTCACCAGCAGAACGCGCAGTTCTCCGGACTGAATAGTGAAGATGACGATGTCGACGGCAGTTCGCATCATTTCCATCCTAATTCAGGCGTCGTTCCGGGCGACGAGATGAGCCCGCTGCGCGGCCGGGTGCACCTTCGCGCTGAATCCGGAGTTGAAGTTTAGAAAGTCGGACTCCATTCCATCGCTGAAGATGACGCCGCCCGAAGGCATCAGGGACTGCAGCGAAAGTTCCTCACCGGGACCCAGCATGCCCATAACGATGGATGCTTGCGAATGACGGCTTACAAAGGGTTCGCGCACGACGAACAGCAAGCGTGGATCTTCCCACGGGAGGCGAACGGCCGCGCCGGGTTTTGCTCCATAGAACATGGAGACACCGGCTGCCATGTTGAACACGGACGATACCCACCCCGTGGATCCTGCTCCAGTCGAGACCAGTACCCCGCTCGAGGATTGCGTCTCAGAACGCTCGTTGCAGGCGATGCGGTAAAGAGCGGAGACGTGGCTGCGCGCGCCGATAAACAGGTCGTTAAAGGCGAGCAGGCGTTGTCCGTCATTAAGGACTACTTCTGCGAGAGTCACTTCGCGAATCCGCGCGGTTCCGTCCATCGCCTTCCGGCCCGCCGTTCGCGCCTCTTCTGGGGAGAATGGAAGGAGTATGCCATCAAAACGCGAGGGCTCGGGATTGATGGCGATGATGGGCTGGTTCCCGACGTACTTCGCTGTGTTCGCGACCAGCCCATCTTGTCCGAGGGTGACGATGAGATCGTCTTTCTGAAACTGAAATGTCGGAGCCAGGCTGCGATCGACCATCTGCTGCGGCATGTCGAACTCCAGCGAACCTTGCAGCACATCGAGCGACCGGCGGTAGGCGTCGTCCTCGCGCTCGTAGTCGGCGAAGTCTCCGCCGGCATGCTCGATGTAAAACTTCGTCTGCGAGCGCGTGTTGAAGCGCTCGATCAATTCCTGCAGGCGAGTTTTTCGGGTTACGATAATCAGCTTCTTGTACATGGCTCACTTCCCAGTGCTCGAGATCAGGGACTCAGCAGGTCCGGAGACACATTGAGTTCGCCGATCTTCTGCGCATTCTCGGCCATTTCCTGAAATGCCAGAGCAATCATTGCCTTGGGATCGGCGCCTTTCCCACCGAGCATCATCAGGGCCTTCCAGTCGAGGTCGCGGAGGGGTTTCAGTGTCTCGGTGAGCGCATAAGCGCGGACATCCGCCTCCTTGCGATCGTTTTCGACGCGACGGGAGACAAGTTCCAGGCGCTTCTCTTCGACCGATATTTCGGCTGCCATCTGGGTTTCACGAATTTCCCTCTTCTGTTGCTCTGCGGCGATCTCCGCAGCGAGTTGCGTCTCGCGGATCTGGCGCTTCTTCTGCTCGACTGCAATTTCAGTGTTCAGTTCGCTTTCCTTGATCATCCGTTCGTTCTCCACGGCGGCGTTACGGCGGGCGTAAATGGCTTCGTCGGCGCGGCCCTGCAGGGCTTCGCGCGCCTCGGCTTCAAGTGCTCTCGACATTTCCGGCGTGGGCTTGATGTCAAGAAGCGACAGCGCCAGAATTTCCAGCCCCATACTGGAGACTGCCTCCGATTCCTTAAGCTTTGCCAGCGCCTCGGCCACGATCAACTCCGAACTGACCAGCATCTCCTTGAGCGAGAGGCGTTGGGCAACCGCGCGGGTCAACGACTGCAGGGTATGCACCAGACGTTCTGGTAGTTTCTGGCGGTCCCGGGAGTGGTCCTCAAAGTAAGATTTGTCCTGCCTGTCGATCGTGAAATCAAGCAGAGACGCCAGGCGTTTTGGGTCTGCGACCCGGTAGGTGAGTTGTCCCTGAATAGTGACGGACTGAAAATCTGCAGTCGTCTCCGGGAAGACGAAGGGGACGTCGGCGCTCGCCAGTGGGACCGCGACGATCGTGGACGTAGGGGCCCAGTAGAAGAAAGATAATCCGGCACCCTCGCGCTTGATGTTGCCGTGTTTGTACTGCAGAACGTAGGTCGTGGGTGGCACTTTCATGAACTTCAGCATGGCGACCTCCATTGGTGTCTCGTAAACACTATTATAGTGTTTACAAGACACTATGTCAAGAGAAATCCGCCGATCGGATTCCCGTGAAACGTCAGAAGGGATTACCTCTTGGACTTGTTCGACTTGACCTGTTTATTGGGATCGTAGCCCGAGTTGGGGTCGAACATGGCGGGATCAAGGCCCAGATTGATGGTCACGGAATTCAGAAAGCGCTGGTTGGACATGTCGCCGTTGAAAAATCGCGTCCGGCTGTAGGGTGCCATGATGCCGGAGACGGGCTTGTAATTGTCGTAGACCTCTTCTTCCAGGTTCTTCTGCTTGTCGACGGGATCACGCCACTCGAACGTCTTCTTGATGGGGAGATGCGTGTCGACGTCAAAGTAAAGGCTGACACTCTCGTTCTGCGCATTGACCAACGTGACTTTCAGCGCTGGATGTTCCGCGGCAATGGCATTGCCGTCGAAAAGCAGGATCACGCCGGGATCGTTGACCCAGGTTCGGAGAATCGTATCCAGCGAAAAGCGGCGCTGCCGTAGGTAATCTTCAAGATCCTTCTGTTCGACAGGAGTTGGGCCCTTGTAAGTAATCTCGAATCCCTTGTTCCCAACGTATATCACCGCGACGTCGCGTTCCTTCGTAAACTCGATACGCTCCTTGTCTGGAAACTCGCTGAAACTCCAGAAAAGGCCGCCGCTGCCGCTGGGACGGCCAGCGTGGAAGCCGTAACCGCGTCCCTGCTGCTCGCGGTCGCGAATGGTGAGATACGTTTGTCCGCCCAAGGCCTCAATGCCCTGCTCGATGATGGCTCTGGCTTTGTCGGAATTCTGCTGGGCTTCCTTATCGAGCGTGATCAACTGGGAAGATGCGGCCTTGGCTGCGTCCTTGGGAGCAGGGGCTGTGGCAGCATTCTGCGTCTGTGCCCCGCTCTGGGAACAGGTCGAGCACACCACCACCATCATCGTGAAAAACAGTTTCATTCCGTTTAGGGATGGACCACGCAAATCAGGATTGTAGCGTTTTCTGCGGACTTTCCGCTGCGGACAATCGATGCTCCCCTCAACCTTGGATGCAGGAAAAGTGCGAAAAGCACGCTTTAGGCGGGAAATTTCCAGCCGAGACGGCGCCACTATCCCGCGAGCACAGCGCCCCCGTTCACGTTGAAGATCTCCCCAGTGATGAAACCGGCATGTTGGGTACACAAAAACAGAACCGGTGCGGCAATCTCTTCGGGCTTGCCGACCCGGCCCAAAGGAATCGTGCGCAGGATCTGCTCGCCGCTCTTGGCATCTTCAAGAGCCTCGGCGCTCATGTCGGTGTCGACCCATCCCGGCGCGACGCAATTCACGTAGATTCCCGCTGAGGCCAGTTCCGTGGACAGGCTCTTTGTCAGACTGATAATTGCGCCCTTGGTGGCAGAGTAGTCACAATGATAGGCCTCTCCGCGCTGACCGCTGGTCGAGCTGATCAGCACGATGTGTCCGGCGGGGCCGCTGTTGCGCGGCTGAGATTTCATCTGTGCGACCGCGTGTTTCACCAGGCCGAAGACGCCGTCGAGATTGATCGACAGCGTCGAGCGCCACTGTTCATCGGACATGCGCTCGATGGGGACGTCCTCGACGGGCCATACGCCGTGATTGGCGATGAGAATGTCGAGGCGTCCGAATTGCTCAACGGTATGAGACACAAGGGAACGAGCGGCCTCAGGACTGCTCAGGTCGCTGGCAATGGGAACAACGTTGGGGCCGAACTCTTTCGCCAAGGCTTCCGCCTGAGTACGGGCGCTGCGGTAGCTGAAGGCAACCTTCGCGTCGGCAGCCGCGAACATGCGGACTGTGGCTGCGCCGATGCCACGGGAGCCGCCGGAGATGAGAGCCACTTTGCCAGAGAGCGAGAGAGGGATCGACATGACCGAATAGGCTACCGCATCGGGCGTACGGGGAACCAGTGGCCAGTTGTCACTGGTCAAAAGTTGTTCGCTCGTCGCCGTGGTGTGTATTTGTCATTCCGACCGAAGGGAGGAATCTGCTTGTGGCCGACACCGTGGCGCTGCGGACGACAGCAGATTCCTGAACGGCTAGCACCGTTTCGGAATGACAAGAATCGTTTTGAATGACAAGAATGGAGACACCTGTTCAGGGCTTTTGCTGGAGCAGCAAGAATCTGATGCTGAGGTCACATGCCGGAGCTTGAGGACGTGCGCTCGGCTTTCAGTCCGCGTATCAGCAGGCGTACGAGCATGCCATCAAAGCGGGTACCGCTCATTTTCGAGAGTTCGTCGAGGGCCTGATCGGGCGTGCGAGAGGCCGAGAACGACTGCTCGGTAACCATGTTGGCGTAGGCATCGGCGAGGCCGATGATACGCGCCCAGAGCGGGACTTGTTCGCCGCGAAGACTGTCCGGATATCCTGAGCCGTCGAAACGCTGATGATGGTGCTCAATCGCCTCGCGCATCATATCCGAGTGCGGAATCGTTCCGACAATCTCAGCTCCTATTTGGGGATGCAGCTTCACCTGAAAGAATTCTTCGTCGTTGAGCGGTCCGGGTTTGTTGAGGATCAGCTCCGGCACGAAAATCTTCCCCACGTCGTGAACTCGTGCTGCAAAAACGAGATCGGCAGTCTCTTCCGAAGACAGCCCCAAGGCGCGGGCGATGACTTCGCTGTAGCGAGCCACCAGGTCCCCATGTCCCGCGGTGGCCACTTCGCGGGACTCAGCGGCACGGCTCAGTGACTCGATTGCTTCTCTGAGCAACTGGACTTTACAGTCCTGTTCCCCGCCGCACAGTTTGTACAACGTGGAGGTCAGTTCCTCGAGTTGTTCCGGCCCGTTGTGCTCCCGCTGCAGGAAGCCTTCGATATAGGCAGAAATCTGCTGTCGCTGGCGGGCAAAGTCCTCGCCTTCGACATACTCCTGCGCGGTCGAGACCAAGTTGCCGCCCGAGCGCTTGGAGACATACATGCCGGCATCGGCGACGCGAATGATGTCTTCGATCGAGAAGCCGTGCATGGGGAAACTGGCCACCCCAAAGCTGCCGGTGATGTGATGTTCGGCTAACATGGGATCGCTGGCCAGCCACTGGCGGAGGCGTTCGGCCAGGACCTGCGCCTGCTCGGATCCGGTCTCAGGCATGAGCACAATGAACTCGTCGCCGCCGTAGCGCGCGACCACGTTCGACTGGCGCGATTTCTGCTCGAGCAAGCGTCCGACGCGTGCCAGCACCAGGTCGCCTTCGAAGTGGCCCATGGTGTCGTTGACCTCTTTGAATTTGTCGAGGTCGATGAGGACCACCGAGAAGGGCCGCCCCGACCGGGAGGCGCGCTTCCACTCCGCGGAGAGCGCTTCCCAGAAGAAGCGGCGCGTCTTGATTCCGGTCAGACCATCAGTGATGGACTGCTGTTGCAGCTTCTGGAAAACGAAAGCGTTATGCAGGGCGGTCGCGAGTAAATCCGCCAGCGTGTTCAGGATCAGCACATCCTGCGGCGAGAACGCATTTTCGTTGCGGCTTTCGACGTTGAGGACACCGAGCAGCGATTCACCATAGGTGATCGGGATGCAAAGTACGGCGCGCGAGTCGGGAAGAATACTCGAAAGATTGCCCGGCAGAGCGTTTTGCACAAGCGCCCGCTCACCCGTGCGCGCGACCCGGCCGAGAATGCCCGTACCCAGCGCAATGCGCTTCCCCATGGCGTGAGCCGTCGCGCCTGCCTCGGCCTTGATTTCGACTTCCTTCGTTCCCTTGTCCAGCAGGCCGATTCCGATGTGATCGAAGCTGAAATTCTTCTGAATTTCGCTGGCGATCTCGGTCAGCATGTGAACGGGATCGTCGCTGGAGATGGCAGTTCGCGAGATGTTGTTGAGGAATGCCAGTTGGCGGGAACGGCGCTGCTCGTCCGCAAAGAGGCGTGCATTCTCCACGGCGACTGAGACTTGTCCAGCGGCGGTGACCAGCACGTCGAGATCGCGCTGCTCGAAGACGAATTCGCGGTCGGGATTCATGGCGACCATAATTCCCGAGGCTTTGCTCCCCATAAAGATCGGCGCCGCGATCAGGCATTTCGCCGGCCGCTTCGGGACGTGACTGATTCCCAAACGCTGGCGCGTGGCTTCCAGATCCGAACGGATCAGCAGCGGTTCGCCGGAACGGATCACATACTCGGTGAAGGCGTTGCGCAGTTCGCGGGTGCGCTTGGGGAGTTCGCGATTGTCGCGAACTTCCAGTTCAAAGCGGATTTCCTCCGATTCCTGGAAGGCGATATAGAAGTGGCTGGTATCGAAGATTTGCCCCAGCTCGATCTGGATGGTGCGAAGGATTTCGTCCTGATCGAGACGCGAGCTGATGGCCTTTCCGATCTCGGTCAGGAGCTCGTATTCCTTCGTGCGCCGATAGGCATCATGACTGAGTACGTAGTTCTCGAGCGTAAGGCCAAGCTGCAGGGCCAAGCCCACCATCAGCCGCGGGCCGGACGAGCCAAAGGCCCGGCGTTCGGCGTGGGGAAAGAGGATGACACCGAAATTGTGATCGCGAGTCTGCAGGTTGACTGCTGTCAGATGCCGGACGCCGGATTCGGCAAGGATGCGCTTGAATTCAGCATAGGCTTCGTGGGATCCCGCGGGAAGTGGCTCGGTCATTTCTGCCACATCGTGCACGGTGTAGATGCCACTGTGGCGAAATGCGAGTTCCGAGATGTAATCGCCGGCGCCCGTGGTCTCAAGCGCTTCCAGAAAGCCGGAGGGAAAATTCTGTTGTACCGAAGGCAGCAGACCGCGCCAGCGTTCGCTGATCACGATGGCGGCGCGGTCGATGGGCAATGCCGTTCGCAAGCGCTCAAGCGCGGCTTGCATGTTCGGCACGAGGTCCTCGGCGAACAGCAGGCGGCGCGGGTCGGCCCCCAGGGTCGAGAGCGCGAGCGTATTCTCCTGCACGGCATTGCGCTGGTTCTCGAACAATACCATCACCATCGCGATGCCCAGAAGCATCTGCGGAACCGGGCCGAAAAGACGGCTGGCGTTGCCGAACATTTCCATCCACGGATTCTGGATTCGCCCCACGCCCATCAGAACTCCCCAGAGAGCCAAAGCAAAGGCCAGCACCTGGAAAGCGAGTGAGCCGCGCTTATGGCCGTTCACATAGAAGACGGCCGAGGAATACAGGAGGATGGCAGCGAGCCCGATGCCCAACTGGATGGCGGGTTCAACATCAGGACGAAACACCCCGTAGATGATGTGACCATGCAGCGTGAGGAGCGCGAGGATCACGCCACCGGCTCCCACCGCGGCGTCGTACCAGCGGAATTGCGAGGGGCCTCGCATCAGCCGGGTGGAGACGAAGATGCACAGGGCCATCGCGACCAGGAAAAGCTGGCTGATGAAGAACGCCACGGACGACGACGGGAAGGTATCGAGCACGTAGTGCAGCGAGTAGGCCGCCCACGCAAGCTGCCAGGCCCGGAAGTACGGCTGGCGGCTCTGCTCGTGGAGATACGTGAAGACGAGAAACAGCAGGACCGAAACGAATCCCGGGGACTACGGCGGTAGTGATGACGACACTATTCATAGGGTCGGCGGTGTACTTCTGGCCAGATTCGCCGGCTCTCTCTCAGGGGGAAACGTGACTCCCATGGTTTCACAACCCTACATCCGAACTCAATAGAATTTAAGTACAGTGCCCGCCTTCGATTTCTTTTCGCGTCAAAGGGTTGCACGGAAAGGATATTGGCGAGGACCGAGCTTGACGATCCCTTTTTCCGGCCCGTACCATCGAAAGTTCGATCATGCCTGACGCCACGAATCCTTCATCCCACGGGAATCTTCGAGTCCGCTTCGCGCCATCGCCCACCGGCTTTCTCCATGTGGGCAGCGCGCGAACTTTCATATTCAACTGGCTGTTTGCCCGCCGGAATGGCGGAACCATGATCCTGCGGCTCGATGATACCGACGTCGAACGGAACACCGATGCCTCGGTGAACTCGATCTTTGAAGGCCTGAAATGGCTGGGACTCGGTTGGGACGAGGAGTACAAGCAATCGGAACGCGGTGCGCTGCACCGGCAGATGGCCGAGGCCATCTTCCAGAAAGGGCTCGCTTACCGCGATTTTACCCCCGCCCACACTGGCGACAGCGAGAAGTCGGGAGCGCAGGGAACGTGGCTGTTCAATCCCGGGATGCGCGAATTGTCACGCGAAGAAAGCGACCGGCGCGCGCGCCGGAGAGCCGTTTGCTCTGCGTTTCCGAGTGCCCCGCGAGGCGGGGCAGGTCGTTCGTTTCACGGATGCGGTCTACGGCGAGCAGATGAAAGCCGGGGCAGACATTGAGGATTTCGCGCTGCTGCGCTCCGACGGGATGCCGACCTACCACCTGGCCTCATGCGCCGATGACGCTGATCTGCGCATCAGCCACATCATCCGCGGCCAGGATCATCTTTCAAATACGTTTAAACACGTACTCATCTTCGAAGCTGCCGGATACACTCCGCCGCAATTCGCACATCTTCCTCTGCTGGTCGCCCCCGACGGCACGAAGCTTTCTAAGCGGCGCCACGGTCCGGTGGTGAGTGTCACGACCTATCGTGACGCGGGATTCCTGCCGGAGGCGTTCATCAACTTTTTGTGTCTGCTGGGCTGGTCACCGAAAGACGACCGCACGAAAATGAGCGGGCAGGAATTGATTGAAACCTTTTCGCTGGAAGGAATCAATCGCGCGAACGCAGTCGTGAATTTCAAAGAGCCCGCGACCACCCCGGAGGAAACGTTTGACCCAAAAGCAGTGTGGTTGAATGCGGAATACATCCGGGGACTAGCCATTGAAGATCTCAGCCGACAATTGCTGCCGATCGTGTGCGGCGCGGGATTCAACGTCACTCCAGAGAAGATGCTGCAGATCACGCCGCTAATCCGCGAGCGCATCAAGCTGCTTCGCGATGTTCTCACCGCGGCGGACTTCTTCTTTGTCGACAAGCTGCCGCCCTATGACCCTGCAGAGCTCATCCCACAGAAGGGGGACGCGGCCATGGCCCTCAAGGTCCTGCAGAAGGCGAAGGCCGTGCTGGCGACTGTCGAGTTCAAGCATGATCCTCTGGATCACGCACTGCGGGCGGCGGCACAGGAGCTCGGAGTAAAGGCGGGGCAGATGTTCCAGCCCATCCGGGTGGCAGTCTGCGGACGCAAGAACGCGCCGGGACTGTTCGAGACGCTGGAAGTCCTCGGCAAAGAGACGACGTTGTCGCGCATCGGGAACGCGATCCAACTGCTGGCCTGACGGCCAGGAACCGTGAGATAAATCAAAGCCACAAGGGCACGAAGGTACACGAAGGAAAAAAACCTTCGTGATCCTTCGTGTCCTTTGTGGTTATTGCTTTTGCGTGTAGGGCGGACGGACTCACTCCGTCCAAAGCAGCCTAGTAGCTCTTCGGTTTATCCTCCACGTATTCCTGGCCGTACTTATCCAAATGCCGCGGCGCTGGGTCGGAAGAGTGCAGAGTGAAGGTGAGCACCGGCGTATGCTCTCCAAATTCCATATCACGCGTGAGAGAAGCAAGTTCGGCGTCGGTTGCCAACTCATACCAGAATTCGACCTTGTAGTGCCCTGGTGGAACGTGACCGATTTGAAAGATGCCATCAGCATTCGTAACTGCGAAATAAGGCGTGGTCAACGCAACCACGGCAGCGCTCATTTCTGGATGAATATTGCAGAAGATGTAAGAGACGCCGGGTTGTGAAAACTTCACTCTCCGCGCCGTGCCGCTTTCATACAGACCAAGGTCGAAGGGTTTGCCACGATAAATCGAGAAGACGTCGTGGAAGTAAGGATCCTGATTGGGAAACTCGATTTCCGTTCCGACGCGAACCGCGATGACATGGGGTGAGAATCGTTTGTCTTTCTGGAGCAGGCGCGCTGGAGGATTCGAGTTTGCGGGTTCCACTGGATGGTTCGGAGTCAGCCACACGACGACGTCGGCGCTTCCCGACTTGTGATTGGAGCGATGGACGACCTCCACCTTCCCGCGAAAAGTCAGGTCCTGTGCTGCGAGGACACCGCAATTCAAGAAAATCATCGCCAGCACACACAGCTTGCTCATCAGAAATGGACCCCCGCAGCGAGATTCACTTGGTCGCCTTTCGCTCCGGAAAAACCAGCCGGAAGCGTAAACAGGTGCCGGTACTCGACCGCGAATAACAGGATTGAGCTGGGCTTATAAATGAAGTTCACCAAGTCTCGTGCGATTCTTCTGCATGGCAGGAAAGCCATTCGCATCAAACGAGAACGGGAAGAAACGCAGATCTTTGCCGTAATTTTCATCCTGACCGAACGCCGCGTTGATTTCGACCCGCCTCGCGGGTGTGAACTTCAATTGCGCCCATCCTCCCGTCGAGCGAAGAGGCTGCACGGCTGTGTGGGGTCCCACGGGCTCCGGGTAAACGACGCTGGCCCAAATCCCGCCGCCCAAGCCGCCCACAGCTTGTCCGGTGTACCACTCGCCCGAGACCTCGAGGTGCTTTCCGAAGCCAGCTTTGAAATCGGTGTTCAAGGTCCAACTCTCGACAGTTGGGAACGTCTGATATTGCTGGTTCGCGCGGTATCCCGCGAAACCGATCGTGAACGGAAATTTCTCGGCTTTGGAACGATCGTATGCAATCCTACCTGCGATGGCTGGTGCGCGCGTCGCTTCGCCGGCCGTCGGATTGCGGCCCTGAAAGACTGGGACTTCTTCGGTCAGCGGATCAAGAACGCCGCCTTCCACCACCAGAGATGCAACATCGTTCAGATTGAAGCGATGCGAGACCTCCACCGCAGGGGTCCATACCCAAAGATTTCCGGACCATGACATGGCCGGCTCCAACACGGTAGCGTACGAGGTCGGCGAAAGAGGAGAAAAGAATAGATGGTCTTGTCCGAATGTGAGCGAGGTATTTGCCCAATCAAGGCTCACCTTCGCAGTGCGCAGTCGAAGCAGTCCGGCCGTTACGCCATACGGTGTGGTAGGGCTGCCGCCGGCAAAGTCGATCTCAGCTTCAGCAGAGGTGTGTGCCCCGAATAATTTCGGGCCTGTCGCGGAAATCCCCAGCGTAGTCTGCCGCAGAGTAGCGCCAACACTGGGCTGCGGCGCCCCGGGAAAGTTCGGCAAAGCCAGACTGGGAAGATCCTGAATATCAAGGAAGCCTTTGTTCCAGTAAGAATTGAAGAGAATCAAGCCGGATAATTTGACTGGATATTTGCTGGAGCTCTCGACCTTATCCTGATGCATCTCGCTGATTTTGGCGGCCAGAAAGCCCACATCCTGATCAGCAGCAGAAACGGTGGGTTCTGCAGCGACTGCCACGGCAGGCTCGGCCGGGTGGACAGACTGCACCTGTCGGCGCAATTCCTCCAGGCTTTGACGTAGTTCCTCGATTTGACGTTTGGAATCCGCAAGATCCGTGCGAGTCTGCTGCAGTTGCTGGCTCAACTGCGCAACATCGGGACTGGGAGGAGACGCGTCCTGCGCCAGCGCACAGGCGGCAACGGCACACAAGAGGCCGCTGACAACCTTGAGTGACAATGTCATTGACGTTGTTAAGATTTTCGTCACCCGGAGGGAATCACGACAAGGTTACTAACGGTGCCAAGGTCGGGAGGATGGTTACCAAAGTGTCTGGCCCGCTCGATATTCCTCACTTAGTCTGTCATACAGGCGTGCTACATCATTTCAGTCACTTACGGACGAAGCTGCTCGTGTCGATGGTCGCCGTCGTCTTCTTTCTGACTGCGGCGGTCCTGGCTTTGGTGCAGGCAAGGATGCGCAGCGAAATACGCGCCGACCTTGCTTCCACACTGCGGACGCAAACCCGCGTTTATGCCGACATCGAGAGTGTCCGTCGCGAACAGGCCCAGCAGATCGCATCTTTCATCGTGCACCAGCCGAGCGTCAAAGCCCTGATGTCGACGAATGATGGGCCCACGGTGCAAGACGGTTCGCAGTGGATTCTTCCAGCCAGCCATGCTGATCTTCTGATTCTAGAAAATCCGAGTGGAAATGCACTGGCCGTACACGCGAAGTCGAAAGACGTAACGTCCGCCAGCGTGACACCACTGCTAAAAGCCACGAACGGTGATGAAGACTGGTGGCTCATCAACGGGCATCTCTACGACGTGAATCTCGTGCCGGTTCTGGCGGGCGCCGGAGAAGAAGAGCGCGTGCTCGGCCGTATGGCGCTCGGCCGGGAGATGCGCGGCGAGACCATTCTGAGCAGCGGCGATTTTGGAAAATCAGCGTTCACTTTTGAGCGCCAGGGCCATGTCCTGCTGAGTTCACTTCCTGCCGAAGTCTGGCAGGAGTTCGAGTCGGCATTGCCCCGCGACGAAACCCGGTCCAACGCGGACCGGGTGTTTCAGGTTCGCGGCGAACGATGGCTCGCGAGTTTCGTCGACTTACCCGGCGATCATCCCGTTCGGCTCTATTGCCTGCAGTCGTTTGATCAGGCGACTAGCTTCCTGCGGCAGTTGAATCGAATGCTCGCTCTCCTGGGGGTGGTCGCGGTACTAGGCGGAGCGTTCGTCACGTTTCTGATTTCGCGGCAGATCACCCTTCCCGTGGAACAACTGCTGGCCGGGACCCGAATGTTGAAAAAGGGTGACTTCGATTTCCCAATTCCGATTCGAGGAAACGATGAAGTCGCCCACCTTGGACGTGCATTTAAAGAGATGCGCGACAGCTTGAAGAAGTCCCGCGAGAGCATGCTGCGGGCCGCTCGTCTGGAGGCCGTCGGGAGGCTCGCCGGTGGTGTGGCCCATGACTTTAACAATCTGGTGATGATCATCAAGGGATACAGCGACATGCTGCTCGACACCGTGCCTGCGCAATCGCGCCCGCACCTGGAGGAGATCAAGAAGGCCGGCGATCGCGCCAGCGGTCTGATCCGCCAGTTGTTGGCCTTCAGCCGCAAGCAAATTGTTGAGCCGCAGCTGCTCGATCCCAACCAGAGCGTCCGCAATATGGTGAAGATGCTGCGCGTGCTGATCGGGGAAGACATCGAACTGGTCACTAATCTTTGCGACGACGCCTTGCGGGTCCTGATGGATCCCGGACAGCTCGAACAGGTGATCATGAACCTCACGGTGAATGCTCGCGATGCGATGCCCCAGGGCGGTAAACTCGTCATCGAGACACGGATCTACCGCTTAGACGAGACTTTTGCAGCCGCTAACCGAGAGATCCCACCCACCGACTACGTCCTGATCACAGTCACCGACCACGGCTGCGGTATGGATAAGGAAACCATGGCTCATATTTTCGAGCCTTTTTTTACCACGAAGGAATTGGGAAGGGGCACCGGCCTGGGACTGGCGACGGTAGACAGCATCGTGCAGCAGAATAAAGGGCACATCGCCGTGGAAAGCGAAGTGGGCGTCGGAACAACGTTCAAGGTGTACTTGCCGTCAGCCGCCGGCGCAGCGTTAACCTCGAGCGCTCAAAAGGCCGCGACGTCCGTTCAGGGCAACGGCACCATCCTGCTGGTCGAAGATGAGCCCGCGCTTCGCGCACTAGCGGTGACATCGTTGAAGAAACTTGGGTATGCCGTTCTGGAAGCCAGCAGCGGATTGCAGGCGTTCGTCATCGCGAAAGGGCACCTCAATCCGATCGATGTCGTTGTTACCGATGTAGTCATGCCTCACATGAGCGGGCCGGAACTCGTCGAAAAACTCCAGGAGACGCGCCAGGACTTCGCGGTCATTTTCATGTCAGGTTACACTGACGGACTGGCTCTTGAGCGCGCCCGGATTGGGGCCGAGCTGGCCTTTCTGCCAAAGCCATTTTCTACGAACGAGCTCGCCGCGAAGATTCAGGAAGTACGGCAGAAGAAGATTTCCCGCATTGCTGCGAGGGCAGCCGCCTCAGGTAACTGATCGATCAGAGTTGACGCTGTTGCGGCGCTCACTTGACCCGATGTACTTTGTAATATAAAGTTCACTGCATGATAGATGATGGCAACCTGTTCCTCGGCAGAATACCCAAGCGCTGGATTCCGGCGGAGATGATCCATGCACCCGTTCTCGATCACTCCGAGCCCCGTGGATTCATCGAGCGCCGTTACGCGCTGCTGATCAATCCCTTCTATCCCAAGGATGCGAACGCCAGCTTTGGCAAGCACGTGCTCACTCCGAGCCTGGCGCTGACCAGCTTTGCCGCCACGACGCCCAACCGTTGGCGCGTCGAATATTGGGATGAGAACCTGCTCCACGGCCGCCCGCCACACGACCCCATGCCCCATGTCGTCGGAATCACGGTGCACCTGACCTTTGCACGACGAGCTTACGAACTGGCGGATTGGTACCGTGCGCGCGGATCGAAGGTCATTCTTGGCGGGCTGCACGTCCTGTCATGTCCGGACGAATGCGCTCCGCATGCCGACGCTCTCGCTCTCGGCGACGGAGTACAGCTCTGGCCGCGCATTCTGCGGGACGTTGAAGCCGGCCAGCTTCAGCTGCGTTACGTCGCCACCTACGAGAACGACTACAGCGACGATCCTCCCCCGCGGCGTTCCCTCCTGCCTCGTCGCAGTTTTCTGACTACGACGAGCCTGATTGCTACGCGCGGCTGCCATAACCGCTGCGGCTTTTGCTATCTCGCGACTGATGGCCTGCGGATGCCCTATCGCATGCGCCATCCGCAACAGGTGGTCGAGGAATTCAAGGCCGACGATCAGCCCTATGCGGTGTTCATCGACAACAACCTTGGTTCACGGCGCGACTATCTACACGCGTTGTGCAGTGCCCTGCGCCCGCTGCATAAGATCTGGAGCGCCGCCGTCACCATCGATGTCACGGACGATCCCCGCCTCATCAGGAATATGGCTCTCGCAGGCTGCACGGGCGTCTTCATCGGATTCGAGTCGCTCTCTGACAGCAATCTCGCCGACTCGCATAAGAAGACCCCGAAGACCTCTGACTACTCCCGGCGCGTGCGTATACTTCACGACTATGGAATCCAGGTCAACGGATCATTCGTGCTCGGATTCGATCATGATCACAAAGACGTGTTCGTTCGCACAGCGGAATGGATCGAGGAGAATCGTCTGGAGTGTGCCACTTTTCACGTCCTCACGCCTTACCCAGCCACGCCTCTCTTCCGCCAGATGGAAGCTGAAGGACGAATCCTGCATCGCGACTGGACGCTTTACGACACGGGCCACGCCGTCTTCCGGCCGAAGCACATGACTCCCGAGGAACTCGAACACGGATACGCCTGGATCTACCAGCGGCTGTTCTCCCACGCCTCGATCTGGCGCCGGCGGCCCGAACAGTGGCAAGCCGTGCCTCTGTATCTTGCGATGTCGTATCTCTATAAACGATCGAACCGCTTCTGGCACCTGCTCATCAAGCACGATCTCGTCAATCCAGTGTGGAAGCCTCTGGTCGAGATGACGCGCTGGCGGCACGTTCACTACCGCCAGAGATTGGCAGCGCAGGAGAAGGCTGCTGCGGTTGGTCAGGTAATTTCGGCAGGCGTTTAACTCAGATGCCACAATCGCGCTACACCCTGCGATGCGTGCCTTCCTTCGTGCACCTTCGTGGCTGAAGCTTTTACAAAGTTGAGATTTGTTCGATACGCCGCAGAATATCCCGAATGTCACCAGCCGTCGTTCGCGGATTCATCACCACAATTCGCAAGACTCGACGGCCATCGAGCACAGTGGAACTGATGTAGGCAAAGCCGCTTTCGTTGAGCTTTTCCTTGATGGCCCAATGCCGTGCGTCGGAATCGCGACTGTGGCCCTGTAGCCGAAAACAGAAGATGTTCGACTGCGGCTCATGCGCTGGCTCCAGAATCTCCGACTCCGAACAGTATTGAAACGCGGACTGCGCCACTTCGCAGACATGCGTCGTCAGGTGATCCCAAAGTTCGCCACCATAGACGCGCCATACCAGCCACGTCTTGAGCGCATCGAACCGCTGCGAGCAGGCGATGGTGAGTTGGCCCAGGTCAGGCCAGCGCCGCTTCGAGCCGAACAGGTAAGGTGCCTGTTCTTGCAAGGGACCGAGCAATCGCCCTCCATCCCGCACCAGCACTCCTCCGGCGGCCAGCGGCATGAACATCATTTTGTGCGGGTCGAAGATCATCGAGTCCGCCCGGCTGAGTCCTTTCAGCCTCCCCCGGAAGCGGCGACTAAATGCGAGACCCGCTCCGTGCGCTGCATCGACGTGAAACCACGCGCGCTGTTTTCGTGCGATCTCAGACAGTGCCTCCAGGTTGTCAAAGCTGCCGGTAGGCGTCGACCCGGACGAGCCCACCAGAATGAACTTCCGGAATCCGGATTTCCGGGCCGAAGCAAAGGAACGAGTCACTTGCTCCACATCGGTGCAGAACTCCGCATCGAGGGGAACCTTGAACACCGCGTCGCGGCCCAGGCCAAGAATGGCAGCCGCTCTAGCGATTGAGTAATGTGCCTGCGCGCCAACGATAATCGCGACTCGTGCCTGCCCGGTCTTCGAAGCCTGCGGGGCCAGAGTGTCGCGCGCCGCCAGCAATGCTGTGAGATTAGCGAACGCCCCGCCCGGAACCAGGGAACCTTCCGCTGCTTTCGGGTACCCGAACAGCTTCTTGAACCCCGCCATCAAATCGCGGTCAATCGCGGTTGCGATCGGCGACATCTCCCAAACGGCGAGACTTTGATTCAACGCGCCCACCGCCGACTCCACCAGCGCCGCAGCCGGAATGGGCGCGGCTACCTGCTGTGCACCGTATCGCGGGTGCGACAAAGCCAGACTAGCTTCGCCAATTTCGCGCACGAGACTCACTAGATCTGGTCTTTTGGTAGCTCGTTGAATGATCTGGGCTGCCAGCCGCTCGGCGCGGCGCCTCCGTACTGGCCTGCCGCTGACCGTTATGGCTTTGGTAGCAACGTCGGACAGGCCCCGGGCTAACCTACGTACGGCCTTCGGATCCCAGAGCTTTTGAATGACCTCTTCCGTACTAGTCGCTTTCACTTTTCGAGTCTTCCTTCGCGTGAGAAACGCTATCTAGCCCATAATCATACATTTAACGCAGCTACTATATGACGAACGGTAGCTGGGTAACTTTCGGCGTTTTCGAGGACCTGAGGCTGGAACTCCGCCGGGGCTGCCTGACCTTGGCTGTACTCAGTCAGCTTCGGACGGAGCGATACGGCTACACGCTCCGCAAGGCTCTAGCCGAAGACGGCCTGGAAATCGACGAAGGCACGCTGCACCCCCTTCTTCGGCGTCTCGAAAACCAGGGCCTGCTGGTGAGCCAGTGGCGGGAAGAAGACAAGCGGAACAAGCGGTTTTATCGCCTGTCGGCAGAGGGCGAACTGATTCTGAACCAACTACTCACGAATGGCAGCGCACCAACACATCGCTGCACAAGATTCTTCAAGAGGCATAGCAACATGAGCACGCCAAAAAACCAAATGGAACTAGTCGACCGTTATCTGCAGCCTGTCCGCTTCTGGCTGCCGAAAACCCGGCGCCAGGAAGATCTCCTTGCCGAGTTGGGCTGCAGGCTCACTGACGCTCGATGTAGTCACGTTTACTTGGCGTAGTCGTTCTTCACCACTTCGCCGCCCTTCATGACAAACTTTACTCGCTCGAGCGTGGTGACATCTTTCAGTGGATCGCCATCTACTGCAACGAGGTCACCCCACGCTCCCGGCTCCAGAGTTCCGACTTTACCCGACCAGCCCAGCAGATCGGCCGCATTCACCGTCCCTGCCTGGATCGACTGCAGGGGCGTGAGACCTAACTTCACCATGACTGCGAATTCGTGGCCATTCAATCCGTGGGGATACACGGCCGCATCCGTGCCGAGTGCAACCTTCACTCCACTGGCGAAGGCGTGCGCGATGTTCTTGCGCGCCGCCGGAATGACTTCCTGCGCCTTCGCCAAGAGTGGCGCAGGCAGATGCGTGAGTCCCGCGTTGTCGAACATCCAATCGCCCAGGTAGAGCGTGGGCACGAGATAGGTGCCGTGTTCCTTCATGACTGCGATTCCCGCATCGTCGATGTACGACCCGTGCTCGATCGAATCGACGCCTGCCTCGGCCGCCCATCGGATTCCTTCTGCCCCATGCGCGTGCGCCGCGACTTTGCGGCCCAGCCGGTGCGCATCGGCCACGATCGCCTTCATTTCTTCCAGTGTGAACTGCGAGTGCTGCGGATTGTCGCCGAGCGACAGCACTCCGCCCGTCGCACAAACCTTGATCAAATCCGACCCGTACTTTATGTTCTCGCGCACTTTGTGCTGCACCGCAGCGATCCCATCGGCAACGCCATCGCTCGTGGCGTGATACTCAAAGGGCAACATGTTGTTATCGCAATGTCCCCCCGTGATGCTGAGCGCGGGTCCGCTTACCAGCATGCGTGGCCCCGGAACATCGCCCGCATTAATCGCATCACGCAGGGCAACGTCGGTATACGAAGAGGCCCCGACATTGCGCACAGTCGTGAATCCCGCCAGCAGTGTCGCCCGCGAATTCTTGGCGCCGATTAATGCCTCGCGTGGCACGGAGATCGCCAGCCGCTCGTAGCCGAACTTGGGATCCATGGTCAGGTGCGTGTGCGCGTCGATCAGCCCGGGGAGCACGGTCGCATTCAGCAATTCAATTCGGACTGCGTCGGAAGGAACCTTCGCCTCCGCGGTCGTGCCGGCGCTCACGATCTTTCCGTCTTCGATCAGAATCGTCTGATCCGCTAGCATCTTGCCTGATTTCACATCGAGCACATGCCCCGCATGCACGGCCACAGAGCGCGTTTGACCCTCAACCGTGCCCAGAAATAACAACGCAACAGCCAACCACCCGCAGATCTGCTTCATTCTGACGTTCTCTCTCCCAAAAAGTTTTCTCATCGATAACCGCGATTCGCGCGCACTCGGCCATCGAGACCCCAGCTGCGTCCCGCATCCGCGGCGTAAAAGACGATCAATAGTAACAACAAAGGAAGATGATCCAGTTCGGCGCCGAAATAGCGCCAGAGCGGCACTCCATGCCCCGGCGCCCACCACGTCGCAAGGACCATGTTCACTAAGAAGGCGATTCCCAGGATGCATCCGGCGCGTACCCAAAATCCAAGCAACAAGGAAATACCAATCATCAACTCGACGATGCCGACGACATAACCAAAGAAAACCGCATGGGGCAAGACGAGGCCAGACAGAACGGGCCGGTAGAAACTGACAACACTATTCGCGATGTAGTCCTGCAGATAGGTCTGGAATCCGCCACGGGCGAACTCGGCCCCGACAACCTTGTACTCGCCGAATAGCAGGAAGAATACGGATGCCGCCATGCGTACAACGGCGATCGTCTTCGACAAGGCGGAGGAAGTAGCCATTCAGTTGTGACTGGGATGGGAGCGCCGAATCGTTCTAGCCCCCGGGCCCGTCATTGGTCATGTACTGTTCCAGCGAATCCAGTTCGTGGCTGAGATCGTCGACGCGCCACTCCAGCAGGTTCCGTATGGAAAGAATCCCCAGCAGCTTTCCGTTATCGTCAGCGACGGGCAGATGCCGGAAATGCCGCTCCAGCATGATGCTAAGCGCTTCGCCTGCTCCCGTGCCGCGAGTTGCCATTTCGACCGGAGTCGTCATCAACTCCCGTATAGATGTGGTGTGCGGATCGAGACGGCTGAGCGACATTTTGCGCAGCACATCGCGCTCAGTAAAGATTCCAGCTACGCGGTAATCGCTGTCGACTACCGCTACTGCCCCTACATGATGGTCGAGCATTTTATTGATGGCGTCCGCAACAGTTGCGTCAAGTCCCACCGCCGCGATTTCCCGGTCACAAAGCTCCAGCACGCTCATAAATACCTCCCACAACTGGTTCGATCCGAAGACCTGGAGACTGGATTGACGCATTATGCTCACCGCCAAGCGGATGTCAAGGGAAATCAGGAAAGAATTCCTAGTAAAACTCACAGCCGGACGTACTCTGTGGTTCTCCTCTGTGGCCCTCTGTGTCCTCCGTGGTGAGCCTTCACCTTCCCCGGAACACCTGCCCATCCTTCATGACGAATTGGACATTCCCAAGCGCTGTGATGTCCTTGAGCGGATCGCCCTGGACCGCGATGATGTCCGCGAAGGCGCCCGGTGCAACCACGCCAATCTCGCCTTCTCGGTCGAGCATCACCGCTGCTCGCGAGGTCGCGCTCTGGATGGCATTCATCGGCTGCATGCCAAACTCCACCATTCGGGAGAACTCTTGCGCGATCGGCATCCGTCCAAGGGATGCCGCCCCTATCAGTCCCGAATACGATCTTCACACCCGCCTTCAGCGCCTTCTTAAACGACACTTCATGCACAGAGGCTCGCAGGCGGTCGCGCTTCCCGTCCGGCGTGTCGGCGGGCGCCCAATCGGTGTAGTAGACGCTCAGTGTGGGCACGTACCAGGTCCCCTGTTTGAGCATCTGTGTGATGGCCGCGTCATCAAGGTCCAAGCCGTGCTCGATAGAATCGCATTCACCGTCGAGTGCCCGATGCAGGCCAATGCCGGTGTAGGCATGGCACGCGACCTTCTTTCCCCAACCGTGAGTCTCGTCGACGATGGCGCGCAGCTCCTCGACCGTGAACGTCGGCTGCGCAACGAGTTCTCCGTTCTTACCGACCCACGAGCGGTGCGTCATATAGACCTTGATCCAATCGGCGCCGTGGTCGAGCTGTTCGCCCCTTGCGAGCCTCCACCGGACCGTCTACAATCTGCGCCCCTTTCGGCATTTCGAGCGCCGGCGCATAACCCTCGAGCATGTAGCCTCCCGTGGTCGAAATCGCTCGTGTGGAGACGATCAGCCGCGGGCCCGGAATATACCCCATGTTAATCGCCTGCTTGATTCCGACGTCACCGTAGCCCGCGCCTTCTGTCTCGACATCGCGCAAGGTGGTGAAGCCTTGCTCCAGAGCTCGCCGCGCGGCAACTGTGGCGCGAGCGGCTCGCAATGCCAAAGGTGCGGTCAGAATGTTGGCGTCGTAGCCCCTTTCGCCGGATCCTCTCCCTGCAGAAAAATGTGCGTGTGCGAATCGATCAGACCTGGAAGAACCGTTTGTTGCGAGAGATCGATGACGGTCGCGCCTGACGGAACTGCGTGACACCTGGATGGTGGACTATGTGGCGCCCGGCCACTGCACCGGAGAGCCCACCTTCGCCGCGCTGAGAAAAGCGTTCGGCGAGCATTACGTGTACGCGGGCTGGCAGCACGATCGTGCTAGCCCCCACGCCGCATTCGATTGCTAAGGCACATCAGGCGACGGCCGGTGTCCTTGGTAGTTCCAGGTTTTCAGCGCGCAGCATTTGGCCCGCGGACAGTTTGCGCGATCACCGTACCGAGATTCAGCAGGCACATCACACAAACTATTCCGAGTGAGATCACGCAGTACACGCACCAGACGCCGAGGATGTCTTTTTCGATGTGCGCGAGATAAAGCGAGAAGGCCACGCTTCCAAGGGTCAGGAGAAGCAGCCAACGGTAGGCGCGTCGAAAGATCACTGCGCCCATCACGATGTACCCGAGGATTCCGGCCGTGGCGACCGGCATTCCGCTGACGATCGGGATGTGAGTGTGGATACCCATCTGTTCAAAGACCCCGCCCACCACGGCAAACGGGCTGTGGTTGACCACGCCGCAATCCCAGCGCTCATTGATGCTGCAGGGCGAGTCGCCGTATTCGCGATAGTGCTCGCGGAGCGCGAGCGAAGAAACGACAATTCCGAGCACGGCCAGGATGAGAAGAGCGTATTTCATGAGTTCCTCTTAGTTTAGCAATGAGATACAAGCAAAGAACTGTGAGCAAAACAAGTCGCTCGAGACTCACCGCTCATTGCTCACTGCTCGGTCCTGCGCACTCGCGGCGTCCTTTATTAAATCAGAAACCTGCCAGTCGCCGCCGTGATACCACTTGACGATCTTGCCATCAGGACCGATCACGGTGGTGCTGAGGTTGTGCGTGATCAGGCCGCCCTCGGGCTTGACCGTGAGTGCGAAGAAATCGGCGATCTTCGGTAAATCAACAGACTTCGGGACAACGAACTGCCAGCGCCGAAACAGCGCAGCGTCGTGCGTGTGGGCAACCGAGAATCCGTAATCCCGCAAGACCCTCGGCGTGTCGTGTTCCGGGTCAAAGCTGACACTCAACAGTTGTGTGTCAGCGAGCGAGGGATTCGAACCGAGTTGCTTGTAGATCTCGGCGAAATTGCTGCTCATACGCGGACAGAAGTCGGGAAACGGGCAGCGCCTGTAGATGAACGTGATCATCAACGTCTTCCCGCGAAACTGCTTCAGCGAAGCCCGCTTGCCGTCCTGGTCAGTGAATGCGAAATCAGGCACCTCCTCTCCCGGCGAAGGCATGTGGAATGCCTTCGGACTGGCGGCGGGCGGCTGCCCAGCATGGCGTGTGACCTTGACGTTTTCCAGCCAGTAGTCGGAATCCGCATTCTCATCGCGCGGGTCATGATCGACGACCACGACTTCGGCGGAAATCGCATCCCCCGGAGAAAGCTGGCGCAACATCGACGCCGGTTTGATCTTGTACGTCATCACCATCGGCTCCATGAATCCCTGGATCAGGTCACCGTCGATATTCGCGGACTCGGCCCGGGGATCGATGGAGACAATCCGGCCGGTAAAGGGATAGCGCTTGGTAGCCTGCGGTTTGGAACGATGGCAGGAAGTGGCGACAAGGGCCGAGCAGAGCAGGAAGATGACAACTAAGCGACGACCGATTCGAATGTTCACGTTGTTAACACTTTAACGCTTAGGGGCGCGCTTGGCCACGCGGGAGCACGAGCACCCACTGGATTTCTTCATCCCCACTGTGAAATCCTACGCGGGATTTTTCATGCGGAGACTCTTGCGATGCCATGCAATCCCGATGTTCTAAAACATGTTCCGTTGTTCGCGTTGCTCGATGAAGAAGAGATGGCGGTGCTCGCCAGTCAGGTGGAAATGAAGACGTTTGCGCCGCGGCAGCGCATCTACAAGATGGGCGATTCGAGCGGACGAGCGTATATCGTTGTGTCCGGACGGGTGCGAGTGTCGACGGTCGATCAAGAACACCAGGAGATCGTCATCGATGAACCGTCGCACGGGGAGTTCTTCGGATTCGCGTCAATGCTGGAGCAGACACCGCATCAAACTGACGCGGCCGCGATCGATGAAGCGGTGTGCATCGAGGTCGATCGCCACGACATTTCGGTGCTGCTGCAGCGCAAGCCGCTGGCCGGCATGGACATGCTCCAGGTCCTCGGCAGGCAGTTCCACGCCTCACAGCAACTGGTGCGTCTCCGCGCGAACCGGCACCCCAACGAAATCATCGAGGAAGAAATGACGTTCGGAGAGCGTATTGCAGACACGGTTGCAGGTTTCGGCGGGTCTTGGACCTTTATCCTTTCGTTCCTCTTCGCTCTAATGATCTATGTGAGCGTGTCAACCTTGATGGGGAACCGTGCCTGGGATCCATACCCTTTCATCCTGCTGAATCTTTTCTTATCGATGTTGGCTGCAATCCAGGCGCCAGTCATCATGATGAGCCAGAACCGTCAGGACACAAAAGACCGCCTGCGTGGTGAACTCGACTACGACGTGAACCGTCGCGCCGAGACCGAGATCCAGGGACTGGCGCGCAAGCTGAACCTGCTGGGAGAAAAGATTGGAGATGTGGAGGACATGGTGAGGGAGAAGCTGCGCGGATAGGATCGCCTCACCGCAGAGAGCACAGGCAAGCACAGAGTCTTCGTCTGAAGTCCTCTGTGAACCCCTGTGTCGTCTGTGGTGAAAGATTCTTGCCTTCCCATCAGAAGTGGAATCGGTACCTCACTTCCACAAAGATCTCCCGCGGATGGTTCCAGTGAAATCCGCCGAAAGTTTCGCTGTTATCGAGTAATACCCTGCGGTTGGCGACGTTGAGCGCAGTTACCGATGCCGAGAAGCGTTCGCCAAACTGTTTGCCGAGCGTCAGATCAAACGTTGTGTGCTGGGGTAAATAGTCTCCGGGATACGGCTGGTCGGGGAAGCCATTGGCAAAGCCGGAGCCGTAGTAGACGTTCGTTGACGCGTACGAATTCCATGGCAGCGTAACGTCCGCGCCAATGTTCAGTGTGTTGCGCTGGTCGTGATCGAGGATGCAGAAGCTGCCCGCAGGCGCGGGATCGCAGATGTTCGTCGTGAAATCCGTCAGGCCGCCGTTGATCCCGCCACCTGCTTTGACGATCTGATTCGAATACGCAAGGTGAATCTGCGCCCGGTGCGCGAGCCTCGGCGAACGCAGCGTGAGCTCCCAGCCATCGATCCGTGCCTTGTCGATCGTGAGCGGGAAGAAGAGATTCGATTCGCCAATTACCTCGTGATCGAAGAAATTGCTGGCGCGGGTGTGGAAGGTGTCGGCGTCAATCGTCCATCCGCGGAACGGGATGATGACGCCGAACTGGCGCTCCTCGTCTCGCTCTCCGGGAAGCGGGATAAAGCCGCAGTCGCTCGCGGTACAGAATTCGAGGAGCGGTCCTGAGGCCGTCACCAGCGGCGGGGCCTGGTAGAAGTGGCCATAGAACGCGCGGAACGTCCACCCCAAGTGCGGGACGGTCAGCGATGCTCCGAAACGCGGGCTGATCGCATTCTCTGAGAATCCTTGGTTGCCGGAAAAATGAGTCGGCCGTAAACCCGCCGTGAGCGTCAACCAGGGGACTGGTTTGAAGCTGTCGTCAATAAAGAAAGCGGCCAGGCTGCCGGTGGGGTGTTCCGTATCAGTCGGCAAGATGTCGCCGTTGCTGAAGGTCGCTCCAAAGCTCTCGTGATTCGATTGATAGAAACTGTAAACCCCTGCCTGGAAATTATTCTTCGAAAAATTCGCGTTAAAACTCGCCTGACCGCCTGCGTAGGTCGAACTGCGATCCTGACTGGCAGCTGCGTCGAAGTCCTCGGGCGAACTCGTGTAGTTGGCGGCGTTGTAGTGGTAGAAGGGCGAAACGGTAAGCAACATCTTCGAATTGAAGGTGTGAACCCACGAGAGATTCAACACCGCATCGGACTCGTGCTGGCTATCGCGCAGCCCGATACTGGGATACTGCGGAGTGAAATCGTTCTCGGGAATCGCGCCATTTTCGATGTCATCGGGGTATGGATCGTAGGGAACCTGATAGAAATCCTTGCGCAGCGATGTCACAAGCCGCAGCTGATTTGAAGGATTGACGTTAAAGATGAGAGACCCGAAGCCGCCGTATCCGTTCGCGGCATCGTGAACCACTTCCGGAACAGGCGTCTGGATACCGAGATTGCTGCGATTTCCGTTCACGCTGGCGTAGTAGGCGAAACGCTCCGTGTGGCTGCCGAAGCTGAACTGGTCGTTCGTCTGATAGAAATTCCCCGCGCTGAGAACCAGTTCCGCCTCGCGATTGCGCTCAAATCCTGTCCGCGGCACGACGTTGAACACTCCGTAGGTGCGGTCGCCCATTTCCGCGCCGTAACTGCCGCGGCTAACTTCCAGATAATCGATGTCTTTGGGATCGAATTGCGGGCCGATGTTGGATGCGATGTTCGTGTTGGGAACGGGGACGCCGTCGACAAGCCAACTGGTCTGATGCCCACCGCGAATGTGAAGCTGGTCGTGCGTGATGTAAGCGCCGGGGACGAAGTTGGTGATCATCGCCAGGCTGTTGGTGCGGGAAGCCCCGGGCATACGTGCCACATCGAGTCGGCTGATTACGGTGGTCGGAGTGGCAGTGTCGGTCGGCACCTCTTCTGTGCTTCCGGAAACGGTGACGGTTTCTTTCGCGCCGGCGACGTTGAGCGCGAAGTGGAGTACGGGATTCGAACCGGAGACCACCATCACGTTCTGGTGGGATTGCTCAAATCCGACACCCGCGACAGTCACGGTATATTCGCCCAGCGGCACCGCATTGAATACGAAATTGCCGCCGGCATCCGAATTGACGGTCGAGGCCCAGTCGGAATTCTTGGCCTTGATCATGACCATGGCGCCCTCTACGGGACGGTGCTGCGGGTCGTGAATCACGCCGCGTACCGATCCGACCACTGAGGCGGACGCGACGAGCGCGAACGTTAGAAATTTTGCGAACAGTAGACTTCGAATGAAGCGCATGCGATCTCCAATGTCGCGCGATGCCCACCGGCGCTCAAGCCCGACACTTTTTCTCTGCCCTGGACGCGGCCCTGAATGGTTTTTCCACGGAAACACCAGCGGCTTTCCCGGAGAACGCACGAGTTAGAGAACGCACGGCGGTGACGTCTCTTCTTATTAGTCGGGGAGTGACAGCTATGGCTGTCGCTCAAACCTGACAAAGCCTGCTTGATGTTTCAGTAGGTAGTGAAATCAGGCGAGGAAGGGACCGGAGGAGCGCGGGAGTGAAGAAAGGAAGAACAGGCCGACAAGGGATGATCGGCTTCATCGCCAATTTCCCGAGTTGCAGCATCTTGTACCGAGGCTGCGGCTGAAGAGGGCAACGGATGCGCCCATTGCGCACTGGTCACCGCGTGGCAGCAATCGTGATTGCAGCACCCGGTCCGGCTGGCTACGGACTGGTTCGGATCGGTCTCGGCAGAGTCATGGCAGTGATGTGCGGCTTGACGGCGACAACACGCATGGGCGGACGCAACTTTCCCCTGCATCGCCAACGGAACGAACGTTCCGACAAGCGCCATCAACAGCAGAAATCTGGCAGTAAAGCGCTGCATGCTATCCGGTGAAGCAGAACCCCAAGGTGGGTCGAGCATAAAGGAGAAAAGCCGGTAGGGCAAGACCTGGCCGCAATGAGACAGAAATTTTACTTTTCAAACAAGAGACGAAACTTTCTTGTCATTCCGAAACGGCGTTTAGCCGTTGAGGAATCTGCTGGTCGCTTGCGGCGCCGCGGTGCTGGCCACAAGCAGATTCCTCCCTCCGGTCGGAATGACAAGGACTAAAAAAGGATTAAAGCCGATCAAATTCCCACCCTTTAGCAGCTGAGTACGAATCGGACGATATGCTGTCAGGCTTTGCCGTTGATCTTGGCCCACCACCAGCGCACGCCGACGAAAAGAAATCGCCAGTCCTGGAAGAACTCCGGTGGCTTGCCTTCAAAGGCGTGGCCGATGAACTGCAATAGCCATCCCAAGATGAACAGCGCGAGTGCCCACCACCACAGGCGGTGACGCATGAATCCGGCGGCGAACACGGCCATAGAGATCAAGATGGTAGGGATGCCGTAAGTATGGCACAGGCGGTTGACGGGGTGCTGATGGCTTCGCTCGTACTTTGCGATCCACTCTTCGCTGCTTTGTCCGCCGAACATACCGCGAACGATGATACCAGACGGCGTAAACGCCTTGTTCGGTAAACCAGGATGGGGTAGCAATGGTTCAGACAAGGTGGACCTCCGACGTCTCCTGACGGAATTAAATACAGCGCAAACTTTCCGTTCTTATCGCTGTCTTTCCTGTTATGTTCCCCCCCCCGTAAAAACGGGGAAGAAACACCATGGTTTGTTGCGTTGATCGGGCTGGAGGTTGCGCGGGGCCGGGTGCTGCCGCGCCGAAGCGCTGGGTTGGGGCACGCTATGGCGGTTGAGACGGTTGCTTGCCGCGTGGTAGCATCCATAGTTTTGGCAGGTGATCTCGGGCTGGCCTGTTCCTGTCCTAATTCCTTCATGGGCCTCATCCTTCCCGCGCCTGCCGGAGGAGCCCAACTTGAAAGTTTATTCCGGAGCAAGCATCCGTAATGTCGCGATGGTCGGCCATGGACACGCCGGAAAAACGTCCCTGGTATCGGCCATGCTGTACACGTCTGGAGCCACCCAGCGCCTGGGCCGAGTCGACGACGGTTCGACTACCACCGACTACGACGACGAGGAAATTGCCCGCCAGATGTCGATTTCGACTGGCTGCGCGGTCGTGGAATGGGGCGGAACGAAGATCAATATCCTCGATACCCCCGGCTTCAACATGTTCGTCCACGAAGCCAAGATGGACCTGCCTGTGGTCGATGCCGCGATCGTGGTAGTCGATGGTGTCGCGGGCGTGGAGGTCGTCACCCAGCGGGTTTGGAATGATTGCGAGGAGTACAAGACTCCACGGCTGATCGTGGTCAATCGCATGGACCGCGACCGGGCCGACGCGGCTCGAGTGCTGGAGTCGATCGAGAAGGCGTTCGGACGCAACGTGATTCCTATCGAGCTGCCGATCGGCGCCGAGAAGAGTCTCTCCGGCGTGATCGACCTGGTCCGCATGAAGGCTTATACCTACGACATGGGTGGAAATGGCAAGGGAAAAGAAACCGAGATTCCAGCCAATCTAAAAGACCAGACGCAGGAAGCGCACGAGCGGCTTGTCGAGTTGGTCGCCGAGGGCGACGACAAGCTGATGGAGAAATTCTTCGAAGCGGGCACGCTCGGGGAAGAGGACCTGGTTCCGGCGCTCCACAACGCCATCCGCGAAGATAGGATTTTCCCGGTGATCTTTAGTTCCGGACTTGGCAATATCGGTGCCGACCGGATCATGGATTTCATCATCGACTACACGCCTGCGCCTTCCGAGCACGAGTGGGTACAGGGCGAAGTCGCGCCCGGAGGCAATGGTGACGCCCCCAAGCGCCACGAGACTGACGAAGAGCCGGTTTCGATCTATGTGTTCAAGACGGTGTCCGACGCTTTTGCGGGAAGGATTTCTTACTTCAAAGTGTTCTCGGGCGTGCTAAAAAATGACGCCACGCTGCAGAATTTCAGCAAAGGCACGCAGGAAAAGCTCTCGCACATTTCAGTCATGCAGGGGAAGACCGCGATTCCGGTCAACGAGCTGCACGCGGGCGATATCGGCGCAGTTGCGAAATTGAAAGACACGCTCACCGGCGACACGCTCGGCGACAAGGCGGCTCCGATCCAGTATCCGCGAGTGAAATTGCCTGAGCCGGCCATCACTTTTGCGATTGAACCGAAGTCCCGCGCCGACGAAGACAAACTCGGTCCCGGCCTGCACAAGCTCATGGAAGAAGACGCCATGCTGCGCTTCTTCCGCGATCCGCAGACGCAGGAGTTTCTGATCGCGGGCACGGGACAGCAACATATCGAGGTCGTGGTGGCGAAGCTGAAGAAGCGTTATCACACGGAAGTGGTTCTGAAAGCGCCCAAGGTGCCCTACCGCGAGACGATTCGCGGCAAGGCCGATGTGCAGGGGAGGCACAAGAAGCAGACCGGCGGGCACGGGCAGTACGGCGATTGCAAGATCAAGATGGAACCCTTGCCGCGGGGCGGTCAGTTTGAATTTGTGAACGACATTTTCGGCGGTGCCATTCCGAAGAACTATATCCCGGCGATCGAAAAGGGCATTAAGGATGCGGCCGGGCGCGGGTACCTGGCCGGATTTCCGGTGGTGGACTTCCGCGTCGTGCTCTACGACGGTTCGTATCACGATGTGGACTCGAACGACATGTCATTCCAGATGGCCGGCCGCATTGCCTTCAAAAAAGCCATGGAAGTCGCCAAGCCCACGCTGCTCGAGCCCATCATGAACGTCGAGATCACCGTCCCCGACGACTTTGCCGGATCGATCATGGGCGACCTCAACAGCCGCCGCGGACGCATCCAGGGCATGGACAACAAAGCCGGCAACACGGTGGTGAAGGCCGAAGTGCCAATGTCCGAGATGCTGACCTACGGTGTCGAGCTGACCTCCATGACGCAAGGCCGTGGCAGCTTCAACATGGAAATGCACCATTACGACGTCGTGCCCGGGCAGCTGCAGGAGAAGATTATTGAGAAATCCAAGGCTGATCGTGGCGAGGTGAAGGAAGAAGAAGAGTAGATGCGCGCCGCCTCAGGCTTTTCACGGTAGGACGGCCACGTCCGTCAACCTGAAGTCATTGCCCTTGGCTAGGAGTGGTTCGCCAGTCCACTTGGCCAGAGCGTAGGAGAAGCAATCGCCGTAATTCAACGCAGCTGGATGCCGCCCCTTCCCGAATTGACGCCAGGCTGAACGCGCGAGTTCTGCCTGATCGGCATCGAGGGCCACAATCTGAAAATTGGCGCGAATCAAGAACAAATCAAGCTCGCGGCCAGCGGCATCCCCCAGTCGACTTTCAACAACCATCCCAGTCTCGAGAACGGTCGCAGCCGATATAAGCCGAGTTGAGGAAGAAATGATTGCCTGGAGAAATTTCTGCCGTTCAGGTTCTCCAAAGAAGATGGCTGCCAGCGCTGACGTGTCGCTTACCATGGCAAGCTAACGCGGTAGACCATGATCGTCGTATCCGATAATTTCCTCTGGCGTCCGCCGATCTAGTACGGGCAACTGATCCACCCGACGCAGAATGTCTTCCAGCTGTGCAATAGTCGCCTGCTTACGTCCATCCGTTTTGAGCTTCTCAAGCCGTTCTGCGAGTGCCCTTTGGATCGCCCCGGTAAGGGACTCTCCGCTTTTCTCTGCCACTTCGCGCGCGAGCCGCTCTACATCCAAGTTCTTTATGCTCATGGCCATACGTTCTATAATATATAATACTTCCTGTATTTATATCAATATATATTAACGATTGGGACTTCTTTCTATTCCCAGCGGACTTTTTCTGATAACGCGTGCAAGCGCCTGCCCTTCTGGGGATGGATCATCTCGACAAATGAAACTTTTCCGTGAAGATGTGCGCGATACTCCGGACGCCGCTCTCGATTCTGACTGTCCGGGCCATAGCGAGCGCAATTCGTTAGGATGGCTTTCAGGCGATCAAAGTCCCGTCGCACCACATTCATCTTTTCGTTCATAACCAGTCCTGCCAGATGCTGCCGCACACCTTGCCGCATCACCCGCGTCTTGCGGTGATTCACCCGGAAGCCCTCTTCCTGCAGGATCGCTGCCACGGTCACACTGAACCGTTCGACATGCTTTTCAAAATCGTGGTCTCCCGAAAACGCGAGGTGAGTAGCCCCGGGGAGTTTCACCCCGAGGCTCTCTCAGAACTGTACATGAACCTCTCAGCTCATACAGCTCCCACCATGGAGCCACGCCGCACCCCCATCTGCCAGTGAGCAAACAACTCCGGAGCACGCCGCGAAATGCGCGCGATCCAACGTGCCGCCCGTCGGTGATGGCGACGCAGCTTTTTGTATTTACGCTTGGCCCAAAGGACCAGATCTTGGTTCAGTTCGCGCATCGTCGGGTAAAGTGCCGAGCGATAGTATCGCCCGTAATACTGGAGCCAACCTCGGATAATCGGATTGAACATCCGCGACAGATCTTCAATCGCCTTGTCACTGCGGTTAGGCAGGTTCCAGCGCCGAAAAGTGTCGCGAATCGCCTTCGCTGCTTTGTTCGAGACTGCGGGACTGAAATTGATGAAGAACTTCCCCTTGTGATTCTTTGATCTCCGAGGCTGAAAGCTGTAGCCGAGAAAATCAAACGTTTCGTTTGGGTAGTTCTTCCTTTTCCGAAAATCATCCTTGCAATAGACGATTTTCGTCTTCTCCGGATGGAGTTCCAGTCCGCAAGTCTGCAAACGTTCAGCGATGGCCTTCCTCATTTCCTGGGCTTCCTTCTCCGTCTTACAGTGCGCGATGACATCATCGGCGTACCTCTCAAATGGCACCTGAGGATAGTGCACCGCCAGCCATCGATCTAACGCATAATGCAAGAACAGATTCGCCAGCAGGGGGCTGGCTACTCCACCTTGAGGAGTGCCCTTCTCACGCGGAACCAACCGCCCATCCTCTTCTTGCACTGGCGCTTTCAGCCAACGCTCGATGTAGAGAACGATCCACCGCTCCTTGGCATGCTTCTTGACTGCCCGAAGTAGTAGGTCTTGTGAAAGGTTGTCAAAGAAGCCTTTGATGTCCAGATCTAGAACCCAGTCATAACGCCAGCATCTCTCTCGCGCTTGACCCACTGCATCCAATGCCGACTTCCCCGGTCGATATCCGTAGGAGTCAGCATGGAACAGCGGTTCTACTTCCGGTTCCAGCCTCGCTTTAACCACCTGTTGCGCAATGCGATCGGCTACTGTGGGAATACCCAGTTTTCTTTCGCCACCGTTTTTCTTTGGTATCTTCACCGTCCTCACCGGTGGTGGAAAGTAGCTGCCCGATGACATCCGATTCCAGATTTTGTAAAGATTCTTCTTCAGCCTCTTCTCAAAATCTTCGATCGATTGTCCATCGACCCCGGCTGCTCCCTTATTCTCTTTCACCCGCTCGTACGCTTCCCAAACCTCCTTCTTCGAAATACAAAACGGCTTTGCCTCATTCATCGGGCTCCTCCCATTGCTGGTTGGCTCATTGAATCAGGCTCCTTGACACAGCGCCTTCGCTCCATCCCTTTGTCGAGGACTTCCCCGCTACTACGCGCTGTTCCGCCCCTGAGTCTCCGCCTCCGTACTCTCGTCCTTGTGGTTCTGCCACTTGTGACTTCTCCGTTCGCATCGGAGTCTCAGGTTCCCACGTTCCGCTCAACCGCCTCCTTGGCAAGCTCAGTCCACCTCTCATGCCGGATGCCGCTCCGCCCGTAAACAGGTTTCGTCGGAGCTTGGTCCCGTGATAACGACTCCCCCACGGTTTTGACATCGTCCCTACGCTTTCGACACTTCCATAGTGGTTCCCTTGCGGTACTCTTCTTGCCTGTCACCTGACCTGGTCCTTGCCAGGCCTTTTCCTTCTGTGCTCACGACCATGGCTTTTGTCCACAGCCGCCGAAGGTGGTTTGGAACCTGTCCCTGCAGACCGGCTCCGAGGGGCCTACCCTCATCAGTTAAGCAGTTGCGCACTACTCAGCCTTTCAGCCTTTCGTGCTCGTGGCACACGGTCGTCCGCATACCGCGTATAGGTCGCTCCGGCAGATTCCGACAAAGCAGCGAGGCGGCAATCGAGTCGATAGCAACAGATGTTGGCGAGCGCCGGCGACGTAGGTGCGCCTTGCGGAAGATGCGGTCTCGCGTAAAGGCGCCGCAATTCTGCGAGACGTGCAAGGTCAACATCGGGTCCCAAGTCCGCCCAAACGTCTCCCGGCGTTGCGTTTGCGCACACGCCTCCCAATAAGTCCGCCACTCTTTCGGGATATCCAAATGTGCGAAAGATGTTTTGAATTCGAACTCCCCCGAACGTAGGAAAGAAATCCTGCAAGTCGATCCGCAACACTACTCTTTTCCCGACATGTGGAGCCACGAAGGTTCGGATCGAGCGCCCTTTGACGAATCCATGTGCCGCCGGGTGCGGCGGAACTTCGCTCAGAATCCAGAGCAGAATCTGCCGTTGCAGATCCTTTAGCCGTGGTTTGGGTGCCTCGATCAGCCGAACGCTGCCGAAGCGCTTTGCCAGTATTTGATAGTGATAGTGCCGCAACCGCGGTTCACGTTGTTTGTATCCCAACGCCCTCAGATCAGCGAACCAGCGCAGTTCGCCCGGATTCAGCCCCAACCACTTTCCCAGGTCCCCGGTGGATGTAATCGCAGGAACATTCCAGCTTCGCACGCCGCTCGCGAACATGGTTGATGGCGGCGCCAACCACTCCGCGACGGTGAGTTCATCGGAGTATTTAAAGAGCGCACGTCGCAGCGCGACATCCTGCCGCAGGAACTGAACCACCTCGCGATGTCGCGGCCACGCGTGAGTTCCGAATTTATCGAGATATCGCTTCGTGAGCGGCCGAAGCCAGCGCCAGCGTCGGCCCAGCGTCCGGCGGCAACGATCGAACAGGAGATTGGGCGTCGGTTCGCCGGCCAGCAAAACGCGGGCCAGAGCCTCAATCAGGGAAGAATCGAGCATGACAAACGGCGGCGGAATACTCCAACGAGACTGACCCTGCGTGAGCGTCCGTGCGTGGGAGCGCACTAGAGCTCACGCGACGAATAGCGTGCGTCCTTACGTTCCCCTGGGGTAACCCCAGAGAGGCCGAACCGAGCCCGAAAGCCCGATCATGCCGGCTTGGAGCATTCCACCGCGCGGCAACACTATAGCAGCTTGCTGGTTTTGTGGCGCGGGGCCCACGCCCGCGCCACCCCGAATCGCTCATAGCTCATCCGATAATAATCAGCTCCAGCCGAACTCCCGGATACCGCAAGCTGTATAGCCAATACACGTCATCGACGTAGTCAATGTAGTAGTCATCGTCGTCGTACGCCCAGGCGGTGGGCCAAGGCTCAACCAACGCGAATACGTACCCGCCGTAGTTAAATTGGGGTCTGCCGCCGTACACCTGCACGCGTCCCGGCCGGAAATGATGTTCCCGTCCGAAGTGTGCGTGGAAGTCCGCCTCCGGGATCCGCCGATGATTCTCCTCATGCCGTTCTGCCCGGGCTTGTTCGCCCTGCTTCTCCTGGGGCCGGGCCTGCTCATGCCGGTCTTGTTCCCGCCCCTGCTGGTTTTCCTTGTCCTGCCGCTCCTGCTGTTGCTGCACCTGGCGATCGTTCTCCGGCTTTTGCGGATGCCGGTCACCGCTCTGCGGCTCCTGTCGTCCTTCGCTTTGCGGCGTCATCTCGCGGCGATCCCCGCTCTGCGGTGGTTGATTTTTCCGGTCGTCTGGCCGGGGCTGTTCCTTTGGCCGTGCCGGCTCCTGCGGTTGGGCCTGTTCCTGCCGATTCTCCGGGTGCGCATTGTCCTGCTTGTCGTTCTTGTGCTCGTCCTGCGCGACGGCCGTGACCGTCGCTCCCAACAGAAACGAAGCACAAATCCCGCCCACGACTGAAAGTCTTTTCATGTGATCCTCACTCGCGAACTCTGATTTCAAAAGCATGGCCCACGCGGAAAATCGTCGCGTGAGAGCCTTAATCCAGATGCGCTGTAAAAGCGTGCTGTTGCCGCGAGGGCGCTGGCACGAGCGCCCGCGCGCAAATACCGGACTTCATCAACGCTTTTGCAGCCTTCCAATGTGGAACATACTGTTCCCCTGAGGTGTCTCTACTCTGTGGCCGACAGATTGTTCACCCTGCTTCAGGAGGTTGTCTTCCGCGCCGCCTTCGGCGTTTACATCGTTTTTTCAGGTTGTCGCGTTCGCGCTGCTTTTGGCCGCGTTATCGCGCTTTATTCCGGAGGACAATTTCGTTCTCGGCGGAATTCTCATAGCCTCGTTCTTTGTCGGGCAGTTCGTGATTGGCGCCGGCAGCTTTCTGGTTTTTCAACGCATGACTTGCATCCAGTACATCGTGGCTGAGTCAGAGAGATGGCTCGCAGAACGACACGACGGAAGTCCTCGCCGAATCAGAAGGCGCCAACTGCTCGCCGCTGGGCAGTCTGGCTTCCCACCACTTCGGTGATGTTCTTCTGCTTGTTTCTCGATCAGACCTGGCCGCCCGTCTCGCACTTGTTCCACGCAGGTTCTGGAAAACTGATCCGCTACAGAGTTTCAGTTCCGCCCAAGTGGACAATCGTTATGAGCGAACCCGATTCCGGCACAAACTCGTATCGGTCGTACCTGTGGGCAAATCGATGGCGAGGAATCCTTCGCGGAACAGTTGGGATATTCTTGGGGAGAAGGCCATCAATTTCAATTTCGTCGATGAGTTTCTACGGTGACCGGCCTCAAGACGATCGGCCGTCTTTCAAGGCATCAGACCGGAAAAAAATCGGTTGGCAATCGAGTGTTCACCATCGCAAGTGAGGTCCTCACATGCGAGGAGTTCGCAACTCAAGACGCTCAACAGCTTGATATCCGATGCACTACCCAGCGAGGAGATTTTTTCTGCACCTTCAACGGTGACCGCAGGGACTCCGCCGATTTCTACGGAATTGTGAACCGCATCAAGAAGACGAACTGAGAACCGACCGTCTGGCCTACGACTTGCCCTTAGGCGCCTCTTCCTGCGCGGCCACTTTCTTCACATCGACCGGGCCGCCGTCATCGCCGGCGCTCCACGTCCCAGATAATTTGTCCTCGGCCACCTTCAGGGTAATCGTCCCCGTCGATCCGTTGGCATCGAAATCGAGCGTCACATCCTCTCCATGGTGCGCGCCGCCGGTGATGGGGAAATCTCCGTGCGACGAACGGATCATCCCCGACATCGCTCCTTCCTTCTCCGTCAGGTCGAGCGTTAGGTTGATGACCTCTTCCGCTCTGTTCTTGGCGGTTCCTTCGTAGTGGCCCGTAGCCGACCCTTTTGCGGAGGAGTTCTTGCCCTGTTGTGCCGCAACAACGCACAACGGTGCCAGGATGAAGACGAGGCACAGAACTACCATCCTCTTTACGATGGCCATTTCACCAAGCTTCGCAAATTTCTTCTGGGACATTGTTATACAACCTCCTGGGCTACCATCTTCCCCGATTCGTCCTTCTCGATGTACGCCCACGGCACATTTGGGTCGTGTGTAAAAACCGTGAGCCATTTCTCGGGCAATGCCCGAGCATAATACTCCTTTTTGCTCTCGATTGTGTCCAACGGATACAGATCGAATCCCATACCCCAAGCCAGTTCGATATGCGCGGTCGTGGGCATGAGATCAGAAATGTAACAAGCCGTGAGGAGAGTTCGATCCAGCAAAACACCGTCGGAAGAAGAACGGTTTGATAAGGGCACAGCTTTAGCCGTGCCGTTGAGCGTGCCAGAAGATGGGGCTTTAGCCCCTGAGGGAGACTGCACGATGATCCCCTGCATATGCGCCGTGTGCCCGCGAAACGTCTTCACCGAAATTCCAGGTACGATTTCTTCCCCGCCCTTAAGCAACGTCATCTGTCCGCTGGCGACCAGCGGATCGTAATTCTCCGGAATGTAGCTGATCGAATCCCGCTCGCTCGGCTTGCGCGCGTACTGCCACTCTCCCTCCGGCGCGTAGTACTTCGCCCGCGGAAACGTGGGCGCGATCTTCCCGTTCTTGTCCCGCACGGTATTCCATCCGCAATGATCGAAGTGCAGATGCGAGTTGATGACGATGTCGACATCCTCCGGCGCAATTCCAGCGGCCGAAAGATTGTCCAGCAGCATCGCCGGCTGTCCGTAAAACTTCCTCATGCGATCCGAGAGCTTGTTGCCCATCCCGGTCTCAACCAGCACGGTGTGATTGCCGGTGCGAATCAGCAGCGAGTTCAATCCGGCAGTGACGTAATTCCGTTCATCGGCCGCGACCTTCTTCGACCACATCACCTTCGGAATCACGCCAAAGTAGGCTCCGCCATCCAGCAGGTAAGTCCCATCCGAAAAAACGCTAAGTTCAAAGTCGCCAAGCGTCAGCCGATGCATGCGTTCCAGTGTGCCACATCGAAGCGACCCGCCGGTGAATCTGCCGTCTCAGGTTGTTGTGATTCCGACCGCGAAGCGGGGGAATCTGCTTTTTGTCGGCCGCGGGCAGGCTGCCGAGGACAGCAGATTCCCCGCGGCGAAAGGCGCCGTTGGGAATGACAATGTGGTTTGCGAAGCCAGTTAACAAGAAATCCAGACCCGAGTCTTGTCATTCCGACCGCGAAGCGGGGGGAATCTGCTTTTTGCTGGCAGCAAGCAGGCAGCCGAGGACAGCAGATTCCCCGCGGCGAAAGGCGTCGTCCGGAATGACAACGTGGTTTGCGAAGCCAGTTAACAGAAGTCCAGACCCGAGCCTTTGTCATTCCGACCGCGAAGCGGGGGGAATCTGCTTTTTGCTGGCAGCAAGCAGGCAGCCGAGGACAGCAGATTCCTCGCGGCGAAAGGCGTCGTCCGGAATGACAACGTGGTTTGGGAAGCCAGTTAACAAGAAATCCAGACCCGAGCCTTTGTCATTCCGACCGCGAAGCGGGGGGAATCTGCTTTTTGCCGGCAGCAAGCAGGCAGCCGAGGACAGCAGATTCCTCGCGGCGAAAGGCGTCGTCCGGAATGACAACGTGGTTTGGGAAGCCAGTTAACAAGAAATCCAGACCCGAGCCTTTGTTATTCCGACCGCGAAGCGGGGGGAATCTGCTTTTTGCTGGCAGCAAGCAGGCAGCCGAGGACAGCAGATTCCTCGCGGCGAAAGGCGTCGTCCGGAATGACAACGTGGTGATAGAACCGTTAACAGAAATCCACAGGACAGCTTCGCTGCTTTGTGACATCTGACCTTGCGCTCCACATCCGAATTCTGTCATCCTGCGCATCGGCGACGCCGTGGCTGGCTCAGGCTAGGCCGTCCTAACCGAGCTAAGTCTCTGGCGCTCAAGATTTTGCCCGTAAGTGAGTGAACGCCAAGATTTTATTTGGCAATTCCTGCCAACACGATGATTCCAAAGATCCAAGGGGGAGGGGGGTGGGGGTACTAACCAGTAAACTTTCCCATTTTTCCGAACGAACCAATGCTTTCCGCCCTGGAAAAATTGCTTGCCTCGCCGCTCCGGTCCCGCCTGAATCCCTCGCTCATCTAATAAGTATCAGTTGATTACTGGCAGGAAGAACGGAGCAAGCTATGATTCAAATTCGTCCAAGCGCCGAACGTGGCGGAGGAAACCACGGTTGGCTCAACACCAAACACACCTTCAGCTTCGCCGATTTTTGGGATCCGAAGTGGATGGGATTTCGCTCGCTGCGCGTCATTAACGAAGACCACGTCGCGCCCAACACAGGATTTCCCACGCATCCCCATCGCGACATGGAAATCATCACCTACGTTCTCCAAGGCAAGCTCGAACACAAAGACAGCCTCGGAACCGGATCGGTGATTCTTCCCGGCGATGGACAGCGCATGACCGCAGGCAGCGGCATTCGCCACAGCGAGTTCAATCCATCCACCACAGAGCCAGTGCACTTGCTGCAGATCTGGATTCAGCCGGAGAAGGCCGCATTGCCGCCGAGCTACGAGCAGAAGAGCTTTCCCGAAAGCGAAAAGCGCGGCAAGCTGCGCCTGATCGCATCTCGCAATGCGAGCGATGGATCGGTGAAGATTAATCAGGATGCGAAGCTGTATGTCTCACTGCTAAAGCCCGGAGAAGAAGTCGCTCACGATTTCGGCGCTGGACGTTACGGTTGGCTGCAAGTCGCGCGCGGCACAGTCGAGTTAAACGGCAAGATACTCAACCAAGGCGATGGTGCTGCGATCAGCGACGAGAAGCAGTTGACCATCAAAGGCACCGAAGACGCGGAAGTCCTGCTGTTCGATCTGGCTTAAAGGCTCTCACCACAGAGGACACGGAAGAACACAGAGGTTTACTCTGTGAACCTCTGTGCTCCTCTGTGGTGAAAGAGTTTCCCATGCAGCGCCCGAAAGGCATCACGGTGATCGCAAGTCTGTTTGCGCTCACTGCTGTTTATCTATGGACCATTGCTGCAGTCTTGCTGATCTCGCCTGGAGCAATCTCGTTAATGGCGGGAAAACATTTCCTCTACGGATTGGAGCTCGCCGGACCCTACATGTTCCTGCTTGGAGGTAGCGGTTACGCCAGCGTTGCATGGGGCGTGTTTCGGCTGAAGAATTGGGCGCGCTGGATCGCGATGCTGGTGATGGTCATCAGCGTCGCATCGCTCATCCCGAAGATTTCCATGGCAGAGCTCGGCGTACCAATTCTCTGGTACGGATTGCAGATTGCCTTACGAGTTGCAATCGGATGGTATCTGGCGCAAGCGCCCGCCGTGATCGACGCGTTTGCAAAAGTTCGCCACGGATCTACGCGGATTATCACGGATAAATCGGAAAGCAGTTGATTGATCCGTGAAGATCCGGCAAATCCGTGGCGCTTCTCTTACCGTTTCGCTTTCGCTGGTTCCTTCTCGCCCACGCGCTTGCTGACCTCGAAGATCATCTTGCCGGTTTTCTTGTCGGCGTCGACCACCACATGATCGCCGTGCAGGATTTCTCCGTCGAGGATCTTCAACGCCAGCGGATCCTGAATCAGTTTCTGGATCGAGCGCTTCAATGGACGCGCGCCGAAGTTCGGATCGTATCCCTGCGTGAAGAGCAGGTCTTTCGCAGCATCGGTAAGTTCGAGCGAGATCTTGCGATCCGCCAGCAGCCGGCGAACATCTTCCAACCGCAGTTCGATGATCTTGACCAGTTGCTCTTTCCCGAGCGGGCGGAAGACGATGATGTCGTCCACTCGGTTCAGGAACTCAGGCTTGAAGTGCGAGTGCAACGAGTTTTGCACCTGCTGCGCCGCCAGCTCAAACTCGGCGTCAGAACGAATCCCGTCGGCCTGAAGAAGCTGCGATCCTATGTTCGACGTCATGATGATGATCGTGTTCTTGAAGTCGACCACGCGGCCTTTGCCGTCGGTCAGCCGACCATCGTCCATGATCTGCAGCAGGACGTTGAACACATCCGGATGCGCCTTCTCGATCTCGTCAAACAGCACCACCGCATACGGGCGACGACGCACTTGCTCAGTGAGCTGTCCGCCTTCTTCGTAGCCGACGTATCCCGGAGGCGCGCCAATCAGGCGAGCGACCGAGTGCTTCTCCATGTACTCCGACATGTCGATGCGAATCAACGCGTGTTCGTCGTCGAACAGGAATTCGGCGAGCGCGCGCGCGAGTTCGGTCTTGCCGACGCCCGTCGGTCCGAGGAAGATGAACGAGCCGATCGGACGCTTGGGATCACTCAGCCCCGCGCGCGAACGTCGAATGGCATTGGCCACGCGCTCCAGCGCCGGATCCTGACCGATGACACGCAAGCGCAAGCGTTCTTCCATCGTGACCAGCTTCTTCACTTCCCCTTCCAGCATCTTGGAGACGGGAATGCCGGTCCACTTGGAGACGATGCGCGCGACATCTTCTTCGTCGACCTCTTCCTTGAGCATGCGCTGGCCCTGGCTTTCCATTTGCTTGGTGAGCTTGGCCAATTCTGCTTCGGCCTGGCGAATCAGGCCGTATTGGATTTCCGCGACCCGCTGCAGGTTTCCCTTACGCTCTTCGGTCTGCTCTTCGGTCTTGAGCTGCTCGATCCGTTCCTTGAGCGCCCGGATGCGGGCGATCAGGTCCTTCTCCTTCTTCCAATTTGCCTTGAGCGTGTTGGATTTCTCGCTAATCTCTGCCGATTCCTTCTCAATGACCGCGAGCCGTTCTTTTGAGTTCGGGTCATCTTCTTTCTTCAGCGCCTGCTTCTCGATCTCGAGTTGGGTCTTGCGGCGTTCCAGTTGATCGATGTCGGTGGGAAGCGAATCAATCTGGATGCGCAGCGATGCCGCGGCTTCATCGATCAGATCGATGGCCTTGTCCGGCAGAAAACGGTCGGAGATGTAGCGGTGTGAGAGCGTCGCGGCCGCGACAATCGCTGAATCCTTGATTCGCACTCCGTGATGCACTTCGTACTTCTCTTTCAGGCCACGCAGAATCGCGATCGTGTCTTCGACGTTTGGCTCGCCGACAAAGACGATCTGGAAGCGGCGTTCGAGAGCCGCGTCTTTCTCGATGTATTTACGGTATTCGTTGAGCGTGGTTGCGCCGATGGCTCGGAGTTCTCCGCGAGCCAACGCCGGCTTCAGCATGTTCGAAGCATCGATCGCACCTTCGGCCGCGCCTGCTCCAACCAGCGTGTGCAATTCGTCGATGAAAAGAATGATCTGTCCTTGCGAATCTTCGATCTCTTTCAAGACCGCTTTGAGACGGTCTTCGAATTCGCCGCGGTATTTTGCACCCGCGAGCATCGACCCGAGATCGAGCGCGACTACGCGCTTGTTCTTGAGAACTTCGGGCACATCGCCGGAGATGATGCGTTGTGCCAGTCCTTCTACGATTGCGGTCTTGCCGACGCCCGGTTCGCCAATCAGCACGGGATTGTTCTTCGTGCGGCGGGAGAGAACCTGGACGACGCGGCGAATTTCTTCATCGCGTCCGATGACCGGATCGAGCTTGCCGCGACGCGCCTGCTCCGTCAGGTCGCGAGCGTAACGCTCCAGCGCCTGGTACTTGGCTTCGGGATTCTGGTCGGTGACTTTCTGCGAGCCGCGAACCACGGTGAGCGCCTTCAGGATGGCATCGTAGGTTGCGCCGTACTGCGCGAGAATCTGCTGCGCATTGTCGCGCTTCAGGTGCGTAATGGCGAGCAGCAGGTGTTCGGTCGAAACGTACTCGTCTTTGAAATTGCTGGCTTCTTTGAAAGCCTGCTCGAGCAGCTTGTTGGCTTCGTTCGAGAGCGTGGCCTGTGTGGCCTGTCCGGAGACCTTCGGAAGCTTCTCGATTTCTCCATAGACCGTCGCTCAGCACGGCTTGCGGACCGATGCCGATCTTCTCCAGCACCGGCGGAACAATGCCTTCTTTATCTTCGAGCAGGGCTGCGAGCAAATGAATTGGCAGCAGCTCGGGATTGCCGTGCTCGGAAGCGAGCTCATTCGCGCGCTGGACGGCCTCCTGCGCTTTCACAGTGAATTTGTCCCAACGGATGGGCATGATGACTCCTTGTTAAATTCTGGGATGATCTTTGGCAGCAATCAGCAGTTGGCGATTGGCATTTGGCCCATATAAGACAGATGCCAAGTGCGAACGGCTAGTCGCGCTAAAAAGAATCGGGAGGCGGTCACCTCTGCCGCCTCCCGCTGTCAAGGGGCTAAAGCCCGCATGCGTTGTTAGTTCTATCGCGGCGCTAAAGCGCCGCTCTTGCACGTTGCTTCGGGCTGCGAGTCAGCTTCGTACGCCGCACCGCTCGCCTTCGCGGGGGCGGACGAAGGCGTCCGCCCCTACACGAACAATTACGCGGCTTTGCTGGGGCCTTTGCTTTCGATCTGCTTTTCGGAGGCGACGTTGACCTTGATCTGCTTTGGCTTCGCTTCGGCTTTTTTCGGCAGAGTGATCTTCAGTACGCCCTTGTCGTAGTTCGCCGAGACGTTTTCGGTATCGACCGTCTGAGGAAGAGTGAAAGTGCGGGTGAAGCTGCCATACTGACGCTCCACGCGACGGTAGTTCTCTTCTTTCTCTTCCTTTTCGATCTTGCGCTCGCCGTGGACGGTCAGGGTGTTGTTTTCCACGCGGACATCGATGTCCTTCTCGTCGATTCCGGGCACTTCGATCTTCAACGTGACCTTGTGCTCATCTTCGTAGACGTCAACGGCAGGGGCAAAGCTCGAGGTGGTAAGGGAATCATCCCTTCCGGCATCGTTGTAGGACTCACGGAACAGGCGATTCATGCGGTCCTGCAGGGTAGAGAATTCACGGAACGGCTCCCAACGGGTTAATACGGTCATGGCTCAATCCTCCTTCAGATATTTGGGTTTTTTATCAGAACCTGAGTTTCGGACCGGAGGAAAGGCAGGGCTGAAACCCAAGTCCTGGTTGTCCAGGCGCGACACTAAAGCGCCGTTCTTCCACCGGTTCACTTCATTAGACGCATCGTTAGCGTAAAAGAATCATAAAAGTTGAGCGTATTATTGTCAATAACTGATATTCGCTTATTTTACTTTAGGTTACGTGTGCTATGACGCACTTCAGGTACGCAGTTTCGGGGACGTTCAGCAGAACAGGGTGATCTTTGGCCTGACCTCGGACCTCGAGAAGGCGCAAGGTTCGGTGCGCGTCCAGCGCGGCTGAGGTCAGCATCTCAAGGAAACTGGACTCGCTCACGTGATAGGAGCAAGAGCAGGTGACGAGGATGCCGCCTGGGCGCAGCATCTTCACGGCGCGAAGGTTGAGTTCTTTGTAGCCGCGGAGAGCGGAGTCGAGGTCCCGCTTGGACTTGGCGAAGGCGGGCGGGTCGAGAACGACGGTGTCGTACTGGTGGTTGGAAGCTGGCGTAGTCCTTCAAGAGATCGAATGCGTTGGCCTCGATCCATTCGATCTCACGGCGGTTCAGGGCTGCAGTTCTGGTCGGCGACTTCCAGCGCGTGACGGGAGCTGTCGACGCCGGTGACCTGCTTGCATGCTCCGGCCAAGTGGAGAGCGAAACCTCCCTGATAACAGAACACGTCCAAGGCATCGCCGTGGGCATATTGCGCGGCAGCCGCATAGTTCTCGCGCTGATCGAGGAAGGCTCCGGTCTTCTGGCCTTCGAGGGCGTCGAAATGGAACTGCACGCCGTTCATGGTGAAAGTGGTTGCGGTCTTGTCTCCGTGGATGAGACCGGAGGCGCGGGGTGGAAGGGTTTCGAGTTCGCGGACGCGTGGATCGACTCGCTCGATCACCGACGCGGGGCTGAGTTGACTGACTAACTCAGAGACGACAGTTTCGCGGATGGGGTTGGCATCGATTGCCTGGGTGAGAATCTGAAGCGAAAGAATGTCGTTATAGCGGTCGACGATGAGGCCGGGGAGAAAGTCGGCTTCGCTGAAGATCAGGCGGTAAGCATCGGTGTCGCGGACAAGCTTCGCGCGGTAGGCGATGGCGTCGGCCATGCGGCGGCGCAGCAGCGCGGGGAAATCGGAGACGGCTCGTGCGCGATCAGCCGGATCGCGATTTGTGAGGAACTTGAGTAGAGAGCGGTGCCGAAGGATTTGCCACGCTGATCGATCACGGTGACGATGGCGCCGGGAGGCACGAGTCAGCCGAAAGGATGTCGGACCGGTAGACCCAAACGTGACCGGATTTCAAGCGCGTCATGCCACGAGGAGAGATTTTGATTTTTGGGAACTCAGACTGTGCAGGAGTCGGGGGCATGAGGACATGGTAATGCCTGGGAGTGACAGCTTGGCACCCACGTCTGGCTGCGTGGAGAGTGGGGCACCCGGAGTCCGATTCCGAGATGCCCCACACCTGGATTCACAGGCCGATCAGTAAGTGAGAGTTAGCTGCTTTGGCAGTGACCCGCTGTAGCTGCATTGTGGAGTCAATCCCGAGGATAGGTTGGTTACCTTCCATGCCGGGTTAGCGAGTTTGGCCCACTTATAGTTGTAGAGTCCCAAATTATAGAAAGCGGTTGAGCCACCGGAAGGGTAATCGCCGCACTGGACAACGTTATAGACCTCCAGTGCACCGGCAAAGGCCCAATTGAAAGTCTGTCCAAAACTTGAGGTGTTGACCAACTGGGAGAAGTTTCCGTTCGTCCGATCCCAGGTAACAATGTCCCAGGTGGGGCAGGACAGCGTTCCCGAAGCACATGTGCTGAACATATAGCCGAGGATGACATCTCCGGAATTGACGTGCGCCGGTGGGGCCTCAAAGACCGTGCCGCTGACGCAGCAATTCCAACTGGCGATGCCCCATGCCGAAGCGTAATCGGAGTTCCAGCCCAAGACAGGCTGAATGATCGTCACAACATCGGAGTAGTCCTCCATGCCCGGGAACAGGTAAATAGTCTGGCCATCGTTGGTGCTCGGTGCCGGAGGCACGTTCCAGTTGGCATACAGATAGGCATAGGAAGTACTAATTGTGGTGCTGCCATATTCCACCCAGGCATGGCCGATAGAGGGATCCTTAACGCCTTGCTCATCTCCGATTACCTTGGCTCCGTCGGCTTTGAAGTGTGGAAAGGCACACACCTGGATGTTCTCGACGCCTCCATTGGCGTGCCGGATGGCCTTTTCATCTCTCCGTACATCGTCTCCGTTCGCCAGGTGCTTAACGCAGCTGGAATGGAAGTAGCCGAATGGCGTAATGACATAGTCGGCCGGAACTGCCGCTGGGCGCTTCGGTCCGGCGGGCATTTGAGCTTGGGCTGCGGTCAGGCCAGCAACAAGCATGGTGATAGCAATCGACTCGAGAATTCGTGACTGTACTGAAATACGGAACATCGTTTTACTCTCCTCTTGGGGGACAGGGCTTTGGCACGCTGTGCTAGTCGAGGAGGGATTCGTCGAGCCAATTCGCCCGCCCCGTCCACTTTCCGATCTAATAGTGTGGCGCCCCGCGAATTCGTATCACCCATTCGGAAAGCGAGCCGGGCTACGCAAGCGACCGTCGCGACTGCTAATTTGTCTTGTTGTTGAATATCCGCAAGGGGACATCTCCCTATTCCGCATTGAAAGAGGAGAATTTTGAACATGTACGGAAAAAAGCGGATTTGCTTAGAGCAAGGCTGAGCCGGGAGCCACAACCGAACGATCTTCAGGGTTTGGGGAGACGCGTTCATCCATCTCGTGGCGGGCGGCGTCCAGGTCGGTGTGGAGGGAGTCGAGGATCACCATGGGGAGTTCGCTGCCGAAGCCATCGAGTTCCTCTTCGCTCCAGTCGCCGTTCAGGCGGGTCGAGCCGGTGATGTCCTCGGGGAAGGCCTGGCGGTAATCACCTTCGCGGATGAGGATGTCGCCGATCAGGCGTCCGGTGTGGATGTCATAGACGCGGCGGCTGGCCTGGCCGCCGGCATTGGTCAGGCAGAGAAAGACCTCGCCGTCGCCGGCGAACTCGGGACGGTAGTACCAGGCTTGCGGGGCGTCGATCTTGGGATGATGGCGTTTCGGACGATGGACGGCGTTCTTCTTTTCGACCAACTCTTCCTTCGGATTGAAGTAGAGGATGCGCTGGCAGGAGTCACAGACAACAGTCTCCTTGCCCGACCGGACTTCGTTGTAAGTCTGCGGACGCAGCATTACCTGGCAGGCCATGCACTTGGAATCGCGGACCTCGGAGATGCCGCTGCCGCGGAACTTCGAAACGCGCTCGTAATGACGAAGCAAATCTTCGCGGATGCCGGTACGGAGTTGGTCGCGCCGTGCCCGGGCTTCGGTCAGTAGCTTTTCGTCTTCGGCCGTGCGCTGGCGGGCTTGTTCTTTCTCCTTCTCGATTTCGGCCATTTCCTCCTTCAGCTCCGCCTGAGCCGCTTTGACTTCCTTGTCGCGGGCATCGGCGTTGACCATGAGTTCGAGGATCTTGTCTTCGTTCGCGCCGATTTCTTTTTCGGCGAACTGGATTTCGTGCAGGAGAGCTTTGTACTGCTCATTGGTCTTTACGTCGAGGGACTGGTCGCGATACTTGGAGATCTTTCCCCGCAGGTCGCTGATGTTGGTTTCGTACTTGCGCCGGGCGGCTTCGTCGGCCTTAACGGCGGCCTGGGCCTTGTCGAGTTGGGCTTTGGTGCCAGCGAGTTTCTGCTCGATGACGGCGACGCGCTTGGGGAGCTCAGCCACCTCGTCATGCAGGCGGCGAATTTCCTTGTCCGTGTCTTGCAGTTTGAGCAGATTTTCTATGTCTGGAAGCATCCGATGCATTGATTTTAGCATGCGGAAGAGCGGTGAAAGGCTGAACCACAGAGGGCACAGAGGCGAGCCTGGAAAGCGTTTCGGCGGTGTTAAACTCGTTCCTTCGTCCCAGAGCCGTGATTATCATCCCCGTGAGGTCATCTGTGAAGAGAAAGAGCCTTTTGCTGTCCTTTTGCGTGCTCGAATTGATTACTGCCGTGGCAGTTCCGCTCCAATCGCAGAACGCGCCGACAAAACCCCTGACCCTTGAGTCCATGTTTCAGCCGGGAGGGCTGGCGGGGCGCGGTCCGGAGACGACCGAATGGAGTCCGGATGGAGCGAAGCTGTCGTTCGTGCAGCGCGATGAGAAGGGCGAGCGGGGCGAATTGTGGTACATGGATGTGGCCACCGGAGAGAAGAAGGTGCTGGTCAGCGCGGCGAAGCTGGCCTCGCTCGATCCGGATGTCAACAAGGTGAAGAACGAGCGCGAGAAGGAGCGGCTGACGCGCTATCACGTGGCGTCGTACATTTGGGCTCCGGATTCGAAACACCTGATTTTCGATTCCCAGGGACAGCTCTGGCTTTACGACCTGGGCAACGAGACCGCGGTGCAGTTTACGTCCGCGGGCGATCCGAGCGGAGATCCTAAATTTTCTCCGGATGGACAGCGCCTGGCATATGTACGGAAACACAACCTGTACGTCAGTTCTGTGAGCGGGAAGGGCGAGAAGCAGCTTACCAAGGATACCGGCGAGAATCTCTTCAACGGCGACATTGACTGGGTCTACGCCGAGGAGCTGTCTGTGCGAAGCAATTACTTCTGGTCGCCGGACAGCAGAGAGATCGTGTTCCTGCACATGGATGAGACGAATGTGCCGACGTATCCGATCACCGACTGGATGCCGACGCATCCGGCGGTGGATCAGGAGAAATATCCCAAGGTGGGCGATCCGAACCCGGCGGTGAAGCTGGGCGTTGTCGATGCGGACAAGGGCGGCAAGGTGAAGTGGATCACCCTGACCAGCGATGAGGATTTCTACATCCCGCGCTTTGGATGGGTTAAGGATGGCGTGATCTGGGCTGAGGTGCTGAACCGGACCGAAGACAAGATGGATTTGTATTTCGTAGACACGAAGTCAGGGAAGCCGCGGCTGGTGCTGACGGAGACGCAAGAAGGCGCGTGGTTCGACTTTGAGCACACCGAGATCCGGTTTCTGAAATCGAGCGGGCAGTTCCTGTGGCCGAGCTGGCGCGATGGAAACAGGCACATGTACCTCTACAGTTTCGACAAGCAGAACCCGATGGCAGCGGACGCGAAGCTGGAGCGGCAATTGGAGAAGGGCGACTACGAAGTGCTGGGTATCAAGGGCGTTGATGAGGCGTCGGGAACGGTGTTCTTCGAGGCGAACAAGGACGATCCACGGCAGGTTCACATCTACTCGGTTCAACTCGATGGCTCGGGATTCAAGGCGCTGTCAACTGAAGAAGGGACACACCTGGCCAACTTCAGTGATGACGGCAAGCACTACACAATGATGTCGTTTGGCCCGCAGGCCGCGCCGGTCTTGTCGCTCTGCGCAGCGGGAGGAAGCTGCAATCCGGTCTGGAAAGCGCACGATGAGATTGCTGAGTACGGGCTGAGGGCGCCGAAGTTTCTGGAGTTCAAGGCCGATGACGGGACGACACTGTTTGGTCGGCTCTTGTTGCCTCCCGAGGGCGCGACGAGCGGCAAGATTCCTCTCATCGTGAACATCTATGGCGGACCGGCGGGGCAGACGGTGCGCAAGGGAGTTCCCGATCCGTTCGACGAGATCCTGACGCGCAAAGGATTTGCCATTTTCTCGGTCGACAATCGCGGCACTCCTGGGCGCGATCGCAAATTCCAGACTGCGATCCGGCATGAGTTCGGGGCGGTGGAGTTGAAGGATCAGCTGACGGCGCTGGATCAGTTGCTGGCGCAGTATCCGCAACTCGACAAAGACCGCATCGGAATCTGGGGATGGTCGAATGGCGGATCAATGACGCTTTATGCGATGACTCACTCGGATCGGTTCAAGGCGGGAGTGGCCGTGGCTCCAGTGACGAATCAGGTGAACTACGACTCGATCTACACCGAGCGCTACATGGGGCTGCTCAAGGACGACAAAGCCGGATACGAAATGTCAGATGTGACCAGGTCAGCCGACAAGCTGCATGGGGCGCTGCTCCTGGTGCACGGCACGAGCGACGACAACGTGCATTTCCAGAACAGCATTCAGATGATCAACGCACTGATCGGCGCCGGCAAGCAGTTTCGGCTGATGATATATCCGAACAAGACGCACAGCATCGCGGGGAAAGATGCGCGAGTGCATCTGTTCACGATGATTGAGGAACACTTTGAGAGGGAGCTTAAGAGCCAGTAAACAGCGGTCAGTAACAGCCGGCTCGCGAAGACGAAGCCGCTTTACTTGTGCCGGCCAGAACCTCGGCGTGGACCTTCCTTGGAAGAACTCTCTTTCGAGAAGCTTTCCTTCGACGAGCCTTCCTTAGTCGAACTCTCTTTGGACCCGCTATCCGATTTGGATTTATCGTCTTTCTTGTCTTTGGAGCCGGAATCGCCGCCCGATCCCGGCGAAGAGGATTTTTTGGCGTAATCAGTCACGTACCATCCGGAGCCTTTGAACTGCACTGCGGGCGCGGAGATCATCTGTTCGACCGGGCCGCCGCATTCCGGGCATTTCTTGACCATCCTGTCGGAGAACTTCTGGATTTTTTCGAAGCGGTGGCCGCACTTCTTGCATTGATATTCGTAGAGTGGCATGTGATGTGAGACGGTTGTGAGGGACAACTTCGTTTCACTCCGATTTTAGCAGACGCTTGGGGGCGGTGTTGCGCCAGGCTGCGTGAATCGCTTTTGCCAGAACTTCCTTGGGCGCGGCTTTGAGGTGGACGCTGGTGGCGCCGCGGCGTCCCCATGTGCCTTTCACGGGAATGAATACGTCGGGGTAATCCTTCGAAAAATAGTGCTGGTCTTCAGGCGAGAGCTTGACCATGCCGCGCGTTTTGTCGGGGTAACCGAGCGTGGCGAAGATCTTTCCGGCGACTCGGAAGTCGGGATGATTCATGTGCTGGCGCTCCTCGGTCTCGGGATGGGAAAGGGCTAGGTTGCGGAAGGCTGCTGGCGTCATGGGGGCTCCTGATTCATGGGACGCAAAACATCTTAACCACAGAGGTCACAGAGGTGCACAGGGAAAACCACGTCCTTCCTTCTGAGTAACCGACTGCGGGTTGGAAAGTTACGGCGGTGGTAGACTCCGGCCATGAACGATGCGAAATCCGCACCGGCGCTTTATTTGGTGGCGACGCCGATTGGGAATCTGGAGGACATCACGCTGCGGGCGTTGCGTGTGCTGAAGGAAGTGGATGTCATCGCCTGCGAGGACACGCGGCAAACGCAGAAGCTGCTCAATCATTACAACATCGCGACGCGGACGGCCAGCTATCACGAGCACAACGAGATGACGAAGTCGGCGGAACTGGTCAAGGAGATGCAGGAGGGCGCGAGCGTGGCGTTGGTGACCGACGCGGGGATGCCGGGGATTTCCGATCCGGGGTACCGGCTGATCACGCTGGCGATCCGGCATCATGTGCCGGTGGTGCCGGTGCCGGGTGCGTCGGCGTTTCTGGCGGCGCTGGTAGCGAGCGGACTGCCCACCGACTCGTTTCGCTTCAGCGGGTTTCTTCCGGCAAAGCGCGGGGAGCGGCGGACGGCGCTGGAGTCGGTGAAGAATTCTCTGCGGACGCTGGTGTTCTACGAGGCGCCGCATCGGATTGTGGAGAGTTTGGAAGATGTGGTCGAAGTCTTAGGCGGATCGAGGCATGTCGTAGTGGCGCGCGAGGTGACAAAGATTCACGAAGAGTTTCTGCGCGGGCGGGCGAACGAGGTGCTGGACACGCTGAGGGCGCGGGAGGCGGTGAAGGGCGAGATCACGCTGCTGATCGGCAGAGCGGAGGAACAAGATGTGGCGACGGCGGCCGTCGTCCGTCAGGGAATTCGCGAGCGGGTGCGGCAGATTATGGCGGAGGAGAAGATTGATGAGAAGGCTGCGCTGAAGAAAGTGGCGAGGGAGCGGGGAGTGTCGAAGAGCGAGGCTTATCGGGAGTGGCAGAGGGAGAAGTGATGCTATAGAGGTACGACACCGCATTCTGTTAGGAACCGTGCCGTCTCATCGAACGGTCGGGATGGTCGAGTGGAATCTCCATCGTCACCGACGGGAATGAAAAGAAGCATCCCCTGACGGGCTCTCGTAAGTAAGACTCTGTAGCTATTAACAAGATATGCTCTTGCTGTTTCTTGGCCGATCTTCTGCCAAGTGGTGCCGCGAAGTCTCTTTAGGCTCCAATCGCTACCGGACCGCAGAAAATCCCCGCCCCAGCACAAACAAGTCCAGTCAAGCTCCAGCCCCTGAACTTGAAACTCGTTTGCGGCTACTTCAAGCTGAAACGACGATCGCACATCGCCCTTTCCTTGCAAGAACCAATGTTCGACACCGTCGGCCCGGGCCGGTGGCAGTTCCAATCCTTCGGCTCTCAGTCTTTTTGCTTCGGATGATGCGACCAAACCGTATCGCTCCGTACCACGCGCCGTCGCGTAAAGCCACGACTTGGCAGCCGGTAGGTTGCGGGTGAGGCGTATAGGATATTCAGGATTTTCGTTAAGGATTCTCCGGCACTCAGCAGCATCGCCTCGAAGAAGACCTTCCGTCCAGCGAGCTATCGTCTTTCCCCGGAATTGGCGCGTCGGAGTGTCGAGATGGAGTGGCGAATGAAGCGTCAGATTTATACCGCTCGCAATTTCTGTTTCAAAGAGCTTCGCGCCAGCACCGTACTCGCCAGATAGCGCTTGGGGCGGTGCTGCAATTGACCAATGGGAAAACTTTTCCTTGATGGCCCGTCCCCATTCGGACAGGCCGGCTTCCCCTTTGTTAATCTCCTGCCCGCCCCCCACCAGTGCTATTAGCGTAGCCCACGGTTGCCGATCCAGTATTGACAGCATGAGATCGGGTTCAGAGAAGCCGAGATACTCGGCTGAGCTGTCGCTAAGGTATTCCGCAGTTCTGTCAGCATCCCAAGCGCGCTGAGCCTCGTCGAACACCACGATTTTTTCGTGCGGCGCGCTTTTGTTACGAGTGTGTTCTTTTTTGTACCCGAGCACAGTGTTGATGGTGGTTTTCGGATCACGTGACGATGCCCTGAGGCCCTGTTTCCGGCGTCGCCATGCGTCACGAGCGAGGGCTGCCTGCAGCACCTTGACGAGGGGTAGGTTGCCAGTCAGAAACACGGAATCGCTCCCCGTGTCTTTTCTTAGTTGCGTGTCATGGACAAGCCTGAGGCCAGCGAGCGTTTTGCCAGCGCCAGGAACTCCAGTGACGAAGCAGACAGTTTTCTTGTTTGACTGAGCGGATTCAAGAGCGATCTTTCGAATCGTTTCAACGGTCGCGGTGAGGTTGATTGGGTCACATCCAGCCTTGGCGATGTCGTCGACCTGCATCTCCGCGAACATACCGATGGCGGCTTCAACAATCGTGGGTACCGGTCGATAACTTCCGAGGTTCCAATTCGCGATGGAACACTGGGGTTCGGCGCAGTGTTTCTGCGCGATCGTCACAAGCCATGTGCCAAGCTGCTTGGTATCAACGAATGTCGTCGGGCGAAGTTCTCCGAACATCTGAGAACGTCGGATCCAGGGTTCCGTTCCAGTCCTTGCGACCACCGCCGGGTAAATAGTTCGGCCGTGGCTGCCCTCGTGAAAATAGAGGAGGTCCAAGCTGTAGTCTTCGACCTGGTCGGCGGCACTTGAGTCGACGCTCTCACCCTTGAATTCGAGAACCACGATTGAATTCCCGACCAAAAGCACCGTGTCGATTCGGCCCATTTTACGGGGAACTACAAATTCGACTGCTATTCCCCATTTGTCCGGAGCAAATGCCGTTAAATCGGGCGAGCCCAGCGCGTCCTTCAAATCCTGAATCTGGGTGCGCCAGGCTGTTATTTGGGTGGTGATCAGGTCTTTGTAGCGATCCGATTCGTATGCCTTGTGCAGAATCAGCTCAAGAGTGTCGAGCTGTGCCGCTTGGAAATTTCCGACGGTATCCGCATAATAAGCAGGCATTCGAGCGAACTACTTCCCGGCCAATTCTTTCTTCACCAGCTCACTGACCACCTTCCCGTCGACGCGCATGCCTGCTGCGGCGAACTTCGCCATGGCATTCTTCATCACCGTGCCCATGTCTTTCATGGTGGGCGAGCCCATTTCGGCGATTGTGGCTTTGACTCCGGCGGCTATGTCCGCTTCGCTCGAGGCTTTCGGCAAGTAGCTCTCAATCACGACGATCTCGGCGGCTTCTTTGTCGGCCATCTCCTGGCGTCCGCCTTTGGTGAATTGCTCGACGGATTCTTTGCGCTGCTTAATCAGCGTGGCGAGCACTGCCTGGGACTCTTTGTCGTCGAGCGGGGACATTTTTTCGACGGTCTTGAGTTGGAGGGCGCTCTTGACCATCCTGAGCGTGGAGAGACGGGCTTCGTCTTTGGACTTCATGGCGGTGACGATGTCTTTTTGGATCTGGTCGACTAGGGGCATGGGGGGATTATAGATGGTGGGGGTGAGAGACAAAACAGCTGGAAGATATTCCGGTGCTTGGAAAAAAGCTGAAACTATGAAGGACACGAAGGTACACGAAGGAAAATCGGGGAATTCCTTCGTGTACTCTTGGGTCTTTATATCTAGTGATTGGGCTAGCGGCGGTTTTCCGGCGTGATTTTCAGCGGAACAAAGGTTGAATCTGGTGCATCACATGGGATGGAGGAATCATCATGTCGAAACTTGCAATCTGGGCCCAGCTGGAAGCGAAGCCTGGGAAAGAAACCGAACTTGAGCAGTTCTTGAAGTCCGCACAGCCTTTGGCCGAGCGTGAGCCCGGCACCATGACCTGGTACGCCATCAAGATGGGACCGGGGAAGTACGGCATTTTCGATACGTTTGCTGACGAGAACGGGCGCAACGCCCACCTGAACGGAGAGATTGCCAAGGCGCAAGAGCTTCTCGCTGAGCCGCCCAAGATTGACAAGCCAGAGATTCTTGCATCGAAGACCGAGCGGTAAGGAATTACACACAATGTGACCTGACCCAAAGCGCAAGGCGCGCCGAGTCTTTTCGGCCGCACTGCGTGACGGAGATCACCGCATAAGACCGCAGTTTGCGCTACACGTTCGATCGCCCGGACGTGCTCTGCGCCGAGCCTTCCTATAAACTAAGAGACTATTCCTACACCCAAGGACTCCGCTTATGTTGCATAAGAATCGTCTTTTTACTCCCGGGCCGACGCCGCTGTTGCCGGCGGCACAGACGGCTATGGCTTCGTTTACGGCGCACCATCGCACAGCCGATTTCAAGGCGCTGTTTCAGCGCGTGCTCGCCGACATGAAGGAATTCATTGGCACAAAAAATGATGTGCTGGTGCTGGCCTGTTCGGGCACAGGCGTGATGGAAGCGTCGGTTTCGAATCTGACGTCGTCGGGAGATAAGGTACTGGTGCTGACGGCGGGCAAGTTCGGCGAGCGCTGGACAGGATTGGCGAAGGCTTTCGGCTGCAACGTGGACGTGCTGAGTGTGCCGTACGGAGAAACGTTTTCGCTGGAAGACATTCGCGCGCGGGTGACTCCCGATGTCCGAGTTGTGTTCGTACAGGCGACGGAGAGTTCGACCGGAGCGCGCCACGATGTCCACGGGATCGCAAAAATTGTGCGGGCTCAAGGGGACGACACGTTGCTGGTTGTGGATGCCATCACGGGACTGGGCACGACGCACCTTGATGTCGATGGCTGGGGCGTGGACGTGATCATCGGCGGATCGCAGAAAGCGTTGATGATGCCTCCTGGGCTGGCGTACTGCGCGGTCAGCGGGCGGGCGTGGAAGCGGATGGATGCAACGACCTCGCCGCGCTACTACTTCGATCTGCGCAAGGAGCAGAAGTCGGCGGCCAAGGGCGAGACAGCCTACACGCCGGCGACATCGTTATTTGCAGCGCTCGGAGCAGCGCTCGAATTCGTGCGCGGCATGGGCAAGGGCGATCTTGCCAAGGGCCGCGAGGAGTTGGTCAACAACGCAGAGCTATGCGCTGAGATGACGCGCGCGGGAGCGAGCGCGCTCGGGTTGAAGCTATACGCCTCGGCGCCAGCGGCCGCACTCACGGCAATCTCTGCCCCTGACGGACTAGACTCGGGAAAAATTGTGAAGGAGTTCCGCGAGTCCTTCGACGCCGTGGTGGCGAACGGACAGGGTGAGATGAAGGGCAAACTCTTCCGCATCGCGCACATCGGCTACTACGACTATCTCGACACGATCGGCATTCTAGGGGCGCTTGAACACGTGCTGGCTCGAGTTACCGACAAGAACGTGGAATATGGCGCAGCCGTTCGGGCGGCCCAGCAGGCGTACGCCCGCAGTCACGAAGCGACGCTGGCGGCGCGGTAGACGTGCACACGGAGCCTGGATTCAGGCAGCGTCCGTGTCGCCATTCTTAGTGAATGGTAAACGTCATCGGACCCGAGGTCTGGGCTGGTGTTCCGCCGCCATAAATGCCACCACTGGTTGTCGCCGGATTCGTGACCGTGATGTTAACCGTAGCGGCAGTAGTGACTGCCGACGCGGGGACCGCGATGGTCAGTTGTCCGGCCATGCCCGGGGTTGTCGGCTGAGCAGTTCCGTTCCAGTTGACGGTGGCTTTCGAGGCGAAATGGGTACCGGTCACAGTAAGCGTGAATGCCGGGTCTCCGGCGGTTGCGCTACCCGGATTGAGATTGGAGATGGCGGGCATGTTGCTTGTCCCTGAGCCAGATGGCTTGGAATAGCCGCAGGCAAGCGTAATAGAAATCAATGTCGCGAGCAGGATTGTGTTAACGGTTTTCATGGTGTTCTCCCATGGGCGGGGGGCCCGTTGGAGGAAAGTTTAGAGAACGGGCGCGGCGAGAATGTCAGGGAAGTGTCATTATCCCGTCAAATGGATGTCAGGGCAGATTTTCTTCAGCAGTTTCATATACATACAAAGGAACGCATTCATGAAAATCATTGTGGCGGAGAAGATTTCGTCGTCAGCGGTAGCGCAGTTGCAGGAGCCGGGATGGACCGTGCTCACGGCCGACCAGTTGGATGGGAAGCTGGCTGAACATCTCGAATCTGCCGATGCTCTAATCGTGCGCTCCGCGGTACAGGCGGACGCGAAATTGCTTTCCCATGCGAACAAGCTGCGTGTGATCGGGCGGGCTGGCGTGGGCGTGGACAACATCGATCTGGAAGCGGCCACGCACAAAGGCATCGCGGTCATGAATACGCCGGGGGCGAATGCAGTCGCGGTGGCCGAGCAGACCATTGGGATGATGTTGGCCATGGCGCGTCATCTCTGCCGCGCCGATGCGCTGATGCACGCCGGCAAATGGGAGAAGAAGTCACTGCAGGGAACCGAGCTGCGCGGCAAGACTCTGGGAGTTGTGGGGCTGGGGCGGATCGGAATGGAGGTGGCGCGGCGGGCGCGTGCGTTTGGGATGGAGTTGATCGGGCACGATCCGTTCGTTTCCGTGTCGGTGGCGAAGGAGCAAGGCATCCGGCTGGCGGGGCTCGATGAAGTGTATGCGGCGGCGGACTACATCACGCTGCACGTTGGGTTGACGCCGCAAACCAACGGCATGATCAATCAGGCTTCTATCGCCAAGATGAAGAAGGGAGTCCGGCTGGTGAACTGCGCGCGCGGCGAATTGGTGAATGAATCTGACCTGGCGCAGGCGCTCAAACAAGGCCAGGTCGCGGCTGCGGCCATTGACGTGTTTGTTGAGGAGCCCCCGAAAAACTCGCCTTTGCTCGCGCTCGAAAATGTTGTTCTAAGCCCGCACATCGGGGGTTCGACACACGAGGCGCAGGAAGCTGTCGGAGTGCAGATTGCGCGGCAGGTGAAGGAATATCTGAAGCATGGCGTGATCCAGAACGCGGTGAATGTACCTTCCGTGTCGGCCGACGAATATGCGGTGATGCAGCCGTACATCGTTCTGGCTGAGCGTATGGGGGGATTCCTGGCGCAGGTTTCGGAAGGATCGCTGGAGGAGATTTCGATTCGTTACAGCGGGCACATTGCCGAATGGAAGACGGAGTTGATTCGCAATGGTGCGATCAAAGGCATCCTGAACCAGGCGCTGGAGGAGAAGGCGAATCTGGTGAACGCCGCCACCATTGCAGACGAGCGCGGGCTGCGTGTTGTGGAGTCGCATAAGGAGAAGGCTTCGACAGGCGGCGCAGGCAGCGTGCTCTCGATTTTCCTGAAAACATCGACCGAAGAGCACATGGTCAAAGGCGCCGTGTTGCATGGAGAGGCTCCGCGGCTGCTGCATGTGGATGGCATTGACGTGGAGGCTCCGCTGGAGCGCAATCTGATTTACATGCGAAATCGCGACGTGCCCGGTGTGATCGGGAAAGTGGGGACGATCCTGGGAGAGGAGTCGATCAACATCGCGGACTTCTCGCTGGGCCGGCGAAGCGGAGAGCAGACTTCCGATCAACCGCGGGAAGCGATTGCCGTGGTCCACGTGGATGGGGCCGTGTCGGATGTAGTGTTGACGCGACTACGCGGGATTCCGGCGGTGCAGAGGGCTAAAGGCGTGCGGCTGTTCTAGAGGGAGTTCAGATTTTAGATTTTAGATTGCCTCTGGGTTCCATCGAAGGTTTGAATCTGCAATCGCTCACGATTCCGCTTCGTCCCGACGCACTTTGCGGCTTTCGGCCAGTAGTGTCATTGAGTGCATCAGGTTCTGCAGCGTGACGATGCCCACCAGGCGCTGGTCTTCGACGATTGGGATAATGCTGGAACTGCGCCCGGTCAGCTTGCGGAAGGCCGAGCTGAGCGAGTCCTGGCGGAGGGAAACCTCGAAGATCTTGCTCATCACTGCCTGAACGTAGCCATTGCCTTCGGCCCGCAGCGCATCGAGAATGCGCTGGCGCGAGATGACTCCCACCATATCGCTGCCGCGCACCACGGGAAAATCGTCCTGCAGCGAATGCACCGCCTTTTCCAGCGCATCCTCCAATGTGTCGGCGGGCGAGAGCGTGGCGAAATCAGTCAGCATTACCTCTTCGAGCCGGACATTATCGAGCACGGACTGGAACACCAGCGCGCGTTCCTCGAGTTGTGCCGCCGAAAAGATAATCACACCCACCATCGTGAGCCAGGGATTGCTGAATATCCCGGCGAAAATCAGGACCATCGACATGGCGGTGCTGATGGTGACTGCACGGCGCGTGGCCGAAGACACATCAATCGAGCGCGCGAAATACACGCGCACCAGCCGGCCGCCATCGAGTGGGTAAGCGGGCAAAAAATTCAAGACCGCTAAATAGAGGTTTGCCCAAACGATGCTGCGGGCCAAGCTCTGTCCCGAGAGGAAAGGCCACTTCCACAATTCAATTCCGCTGTTGGCGGCTGTGATCACGGCGGCCGCGAGGCTCGCGAGAGCCAGATTCACCAGCGGACCGATGAGCGCGATCCGCACTTCGCGCTTCCACATCAGGGCGGGCGGTCGCTTCTCGACGCGCGACTCGTCATAGAGCGCAACGCCGGTGAGCGGCAGCAGGATCACCGCTTTAGGAACCAGTCCGAAGCGGCGCGCAGCCAGCATGTGTCCGAACTCGTGAGCTGCCACGCAGGCCAGGATAATGCCCACTAACGCCAGGTCCCGCGCTCCGTTGGCGTTCTGCTGGCGCGTCGCGTAGTCGGTCCAGTAAATGAAGACGGGCAAGATGAGAAACGTAAGATGGATGCGCACATCCACCCCGAACAAGCGCCCCACGGAAATAGACCAGCTTCGCATAGGCCTTCGCTACTCTTATTTTACATGCTTGGATATAGTGTCTGCGGTATTCAAAAGTGCAGAGCGATGCGTGTGATCGCAGGTAAATACCGAAGCCGGCCGCTGCGGTCCCTTCGCGGCATGGACATACGTCCGACATCGGACCGCATGCGGGAGACCCTGTTCAACGTACTCACGGCGGGGAATTCCGAAGCGCTGGCAGGAAGCGTGTGGCTCGACCTTTTCGCCGGAACCGGGGCCGTGGGTATTGAGGCGTTGAGCCGTGGCGCCAAGGAAGTCCATTTCGTGGAAAGCTCGGGCGCGGCGGCTGAGGCAATCCGGAAGAATCTTCACAGCCTGGGAATCGTTGCGGGCTTCAAGATTGTGCAGCAAGAGCTGCCGCATGCGTTCTGGCGCATGGAGCGGGATCGGGTGGCGGCCGATGTGGTGTTCATTGATCCGCCGTATCGGAAGAAGGACGCTTATACACAGACGCTCGGCGCCCTGGCGGAATCGTCGCTGATCTGGGCCATGTCGGTGGTAATCGCCGAGCATGAAAAGAAGTTCGATCCCGGCCAGGAATTCGGGCCACTGCGGAGATTCCGGCGTCTCGTGCAAGGGAGTACGGGGCTCAGCTTCTATCGGCTGGGAAGCGCAGGGGAAGTGGGCGCGTAACAGCGCAATGAAAACCGCAGAGGACGCGGAGTACGCAGAGGAGTGAGGGGTTTTGTGGCTTTTTCTTGAAAAATCGCTTCCTGCTACATGATCAATTCATCGGTTCGGCGAACGATGGGATGCTGCATCTCCTGGAGTTCGTTCTTCACCTTGTTCAGGCCGAACACGCATCCTTCGAAATTCCGCGAGAGGTTGGCAAAGAGGGGGGCGACCTTGGCGTATTCGAAGTGCTCGAACTTGGAGACGATGTAGTAGCTCTCTTTACCCGCCTTCATCCAATCCACGAAGTTTTCAAGGCGCTGGCGGCGGAGGCGAAAATGATTGAGGCTCTCGGGGAACATTCCAGCGAAGAACAGCGTGTAGTCGCCGATGTGCTTGCGCACCTGGCGCTCGCGGTCAAATGACGGAGCCGGGCCGTATACCGGATCAGATTCGAGGAGCATCTCGCCGATGTCGCTAAGAGGACGATTGAATGCATCGTGAATCTTGAACAGCTGCTCGGTGTCGCAGAACTCAGACAGCAGGTGAGAGACGTAAGCCACCAATTGCGGATCGCGAATGCCGATCTCCTCCGCGTAGTGCCGTCCCACCAGGTCCTGAAACAACTCCTGCAATGGATGCGATTCCGGTATCATCTAGGCCCCCCTGAACTCCGCGCCAAACACGGAATTTCAGCCCCTCGCGACAGTACATAACCTAGTTTGCTGTTCAAGCGCAAGTGACTTTTGTTTATCCGTGCCATTTATTTCTCTAATACTTTGGACGTACGTGGGTACTGAACGAGTTGTGCACCCGCTCCATTAGAAAGAACACCATTCGCGCATGATTTATGCGCAGAATTGCCTGTAGCTTGTTGGCACTTGAAGGTGCTGGCTGCTAGTCGTGCGCATAATTGTTGTTCGAAAGGTAGAATTAGCGTCCACGGAGGCGTTGCATGGAAAGGCAGAACATAGCAAGCGGGGTCAAGTGGGAACCGATTGTCGGTTACTCTCGTGCGGTGAAAGTGGGCTCGTACGTACACGTCTCAGGCACAACGGCGACGGGACCGGATGGAAAGATCGTCGGCATCGGGGATGTCTATGCGCAGACGGTGCAGACGCTGAAGAATATTGAGATCGCCCTGGGGAAAGCGGGCGCGAGCATGAAGGACGTGGTGCGCACGCGCATCTACGTAGTCAACATTGCGGAGTGGGAGAAGGTCGGGAAGGCGCATGGCGAATACTTCCGCGATATCCGTCCGGCGACGTCGATGGTCCAGGTGGCCGCGCTGATCTCGCCAGAGATTCTTGTGGAGATCGAAGCCGACGCGGTGGTGGGATGATGCGTCAGACCAGCGGCTTCGACATGTTCACGAAGTGGCAAGGGAGTTTGGTGTCCAGGTCGGAGGGAAAGGGCTCGGTGCCGCTTTCGACATAGCCGCGGCGTTTATAAAAAGCGTGATTATCTTTTCGCAGATTGATGATTCTGAGATCCATGAAGCGGCATCCAGCCTTGGTGCAGCGCAGTTCGGCGTCGCGCATGAGCATGGAGCCGATGCCTGCTTTCTGGCGCGCTGGATCGACGGATAGCAGGCCCAGGTATGCTCGGTCGCCCCTGCGCTCCAGGTAGACGCAGCCGACGAGCATAGTGTCATCTTCAGCAACGAGGAACTCTCCTTTTACTGACAGCGACTGAAGCAATTCGAGATCAACGCGGTTGCCGTCGATAATGAAGCTCTCGGCTTGCCGGAAGGCCGAGTTGATCAAGTCCATGAGACGCAGGACGTCGGCAGGTTCAGCAATCCGCAATTGCACAGCATTGACCTCTCGCTTACATCCGTTCAGGCAGGTCCGTCACTTCTTGGGGTAGAATCCCTCCCGCGATTATCCGATGAAATCCTGCGCAAGACTAGACGGCAACGTCACCCTTGTAGATAACTTGGGAGGAGCCAGTGAAGAGATTTTTTTATGTCCTGTTTCTCGCACTCGCGCTGAACGCGGTTGCTCAAGAGCCAACCAATCCCGCAGTAGATTCGTGGCGGCGCGCCCGATCGGCAGCAATGTCAAAGCCCCAACCAGACAAAGTACCGAGGGTTGGATTTCATCTGGAATCTCCTCTCAACTCTGAATCGCTGCGATGGTATTTGTCCGGAACGGCTCATGTGCGAACGGAAAGCAAAGCGGCGCCGCGGCATTCTAGCTAGAAAATTGGCACACCGCTCCCGACCGACACTCGCGGCTCGATGCTGACTATCCTCGCTCGAACGCGTGCTTCTTCTCCAACTCCTCGACTGCCGCGCGCCGCGCAATCTCAAAACGGTCGGCCTGATTCGTAAGCCCGGAAGTCGCCTCGGCATATTCGCCTTCAATGCGGAGCAATCCCTGGGCGGCGACCAGCCGCGCCGCAATCTCGATCAGATGCGCAGGAGTGGTCTGCACATACTGGGCTTCGGCCGGATCCCCGATCCACACGCGCGGCTCGCCGCCGAGTTTCGCCTGCCAGAAAACCTTGCGCTCGATGAACTCCGCCATGGCCTCGTCCGTTGCTTTGCCAAAGACCCATTGCTGTCGCTTGAAGTCGAAATGGCGGCTGGAGAACGGCACCGGCAGCAGCTTTCCCGATTTCAGAAATTCAATCTGGCGCCGGTCCACTTCCTTGCGCAGCGCATTGATGACCGGGGCTTCCACATCTTTCGGCTCCAGCGACGGCATCACCTCTTTCACCGTTTGTGACATGTTCACCGCGACCGGCGCATGCAGGCCGTCGGAGCCTTCCAGTTGGATATCCCCATGCAGCACCCAAAAATCAGCGCCCGACGTAGACGGATGAAACGGCCAATTCAGCTTCACGGTCAGCGGCAGTCCCGTCAGCGTAACCCAGATTTTTCTTGTCTCGCGCACAGCCCCGCCGTTCTCCTGCATCATGAGTTCGATTTCCCTTGAATGGAGTTTCCCAAGAAATTTTACCGGAAGCGGACGGGGATCAGGGGTCAGTAACCGCGGACTCCGCAATGCATGCAACTCTCGGGATCAAGGGCTTACACACATCCCGGGCAAGCAATTCCTCTCGGACTCTCGACCACCGGCCCTGATCACTGGCCCCCGAACCCTGACTTCCGTCCCCTGCCGTCCAATGTCGCCCGCACTTTCGCCGCCAATTCCGCCCTGGAAAAGGGCTTCTGCAGCAGCTGCACGCCGGGCTCCAGCACTTTGTGCTGCACGACCATGTCATCGGTGTAGCCGGTCATGTACACAATTTTGGTGCGTGGGTCTTTGCGCAGGATGCTTTCGGCCAATTGCGGCCCGCTCAGCCCGGGCATAATCACGTCGGTGAGCAGCAGATGAATCGGCGCGTCGAATTCCTCCACCGTACGAATCGCCTGTTCAGCACTCCCGGCCTCCAGAACTTTGTAGCCGAAACTCTCCAGGAAGATCCGCGTGAGTTCGCGCAAGTCCGGCTCGTCCTCGGCGATAAGAATCGTCTCCGACCCACCGACAACATGGGAGTTCGTCATCCGATCCCCCTGTTTGATGCTGCTGTCGTCGGTGGCGGGCAGGTAAATGCGAAAGGCCGTGCCGCGGCCCGGGTCGCTCTCGACCTGAATCCCTCCGCCGCTTTGCTTGACGATGCCGTACACCGTGGAGAGCCCCAGGCCTGTCCCCTTGCCCATGGGCTTGGTTGTGAAGAACGGCTCAAAGATGTGGGCGAGCGTGACCGCGTCCATGCCGTTACCCGTATCGGTCACTCTGAGCATGACATAGCGGCCCGCTGCGAGATCCAGATCGCGGGCCTCATCCGCGTGAATCTCCACATTCGAGGTCTCCATCGCGAGTTTACCGCCCTGCGGCATGGCATCCCGCGCATTGACCGCCAGATTCATCAATACCTGTTCGACCTGCCCCGGGTCCGCCTTCACCGCCATCAGCGATGGATGCAGTCTCGCGATCAGCTCAATATCTTCGCCGATCACCCGCGACAACATCTTCTGTACATCGGCAACCGTATCGTTCAAATCAAGCACTTTTGGTTGCAGCACCTGCTTGCGGCTGAAGGCCAGCAATTGCTGCGTGAGAGAAGCGGCCCGTTCGGCGGCGCGCCGCACCTGCTCCAGCCCAATGCGCGACCGTTCATCGACTCCGGTCGCCAGCAAAAGTTCCGCGTGTCCCATGATGATGCTCAGGATGTTGTTGAAATCGTGCGCTATCCCGCCCGCCAGGCGGCCGATAGCCTCCAGCTGTTGTGCGTTCCGCAGCTGTTCCTCGAGATGAAGTCTCTCGGTGACATCGCGGGTGATACCCCAGGTGCGCACCCAGTGCCCGTCCACAATGGTTCCCACCATCATGTTGCGAAAGATTCTTTTTTGTCCCTGCGCGTCGAGCTCGATCGATTCCTGATCGCTGATCCGATAGCCTCCGCGAATGAATCTTTCCATGAACTGCCGCGTGACCGGATGGTGCAGAACCAAAAATTCCGACAGTGGCCTTCCAACTAACTCCTGCGCAGAAGGGCGCCCATACATTCGCGCCATGGCGTCATTACACTCGGCCATGTATCCATACTTGTAGCCCCAAGCCAGTTGCTCATCGATCGACAGGTGACACGGAATGGGCGGGTCGTGCTCCATCCGGTAGATGCCCTCCGAGCTTTGCGCAACAAAATTCCGGTAGCGCTCTTCGCTCTCGCGCAAAGCCTCTTCGGCATGTTTCTTTTCGGTGATATCCACCAGCATTCCGCGAGTCAGGCGCTTTCCCGTTTGCGGGTCGCGCACAATAATGGCTTCGTCGCGAACCCAGACTTCCTCGCCATCCTGCCGGCGCATCCGGTACTCAATCTGAAAGAGCCGTCCCTCTTCCCAAGTGTCCTCGCGCAAGGCCTGCGGCTGATCCTCGGGATTCAGGTGTTCCCACCAAAAGTGTGGATCGGCGAGGCAGTCTTCGGGCTTGTAGCCCAGGATGGTCGTCACCTGCGGGCTCATGTAAAGAAACGGACCGAACGCGCCGGCCTCCGCGACATAGGAGATCGCGGGCACCTGCTCGACGAGTTGCCGGTATTTGGCCTCCGCTTCTTGAAGCGCTGCAGTCGCCCGCCGGCTCTCCTCCTGCGAGCGAAGCGCCGTGATCCCGAACGATAGATTGTTGGCCATCTCGGTCAACAATTCGACTTCTGATTTCTCGAAAGAGTTCACGTGCTCGGAGTAGATGGCGAGGGCGCCGAAGGGCAGTCCGGCGACTCGAAGTGGAAGGGAAATTATCGAGGCGTATCCGCGCTGCAGCGCCGCCTCGCGCCAGGTTGCGAATCGCGGATCATGGGCGGTGTCACCGAAAATGCAAATCCGGTTGTCTCGAATCGCTGTGCCTATGGGGCCCCTGCCCGGGGGGGTATCCGACCATCTGATTCCGATTGTCTCCAGGTAGCCGCTGTCGAATCCGGCATGGGCCACGGGGAGCACCGTTTTTTGCTCGTCTTGCTGGGCGTAGGCGATGCCCGCCATGCGGTACCCACCCACTCGTACCATGATTTCGCAGATTTGGTTCAGCAGTTCCTGTTCGCTGCTCGCCTGCGCGAGCGCCTGGTTGCAGGCACTCAGGGCCCGTAAGGCCCGATTCAGCCGCCGAAGCTCCTTATTGACCTCGCTGTCGCGGTCGTTTGCACTGAGTTCGGGCGGCGGGTAAGGATTCACTCCCGGAGTGTGGGACACCCCCGCATTCTCGGACGGCATAGCGCCGCTTGGGTTTTCAGGATCCGGTTTAAACTGAGTCAAGGAATCGCGGGCAACCCGTTTTGTTCGAAGCCCGCCCCGTCCAATAGTGTACATATTTCGCGGGTGATGCTTGTAAACCCTACCGGCGTTCCAATTCCCGAACAAAATCTTTAACCACTAAGGACACCCTTCGACTACGCTCAGGGCAGGCGAAGGGTCACGAAGGACATCCTTCCGCCTGGCTTACGAGAGTTCTTTGTCATTCCGAAACGGCGTAGCCGTCGAGGAATCTGCTGGTGGCTTGCGGCGTCACAGTGCCGGCCACAAGCAGATTCCTCCCTTTGGTCGGAATGACAAAAGTCGAGTAATCGGAATGACAAAAAGTCGGGAAGAGGGCCGACGGGCAAAATCCTCGTAAAACTTGAGAGCTGCCTTGGTCTACGAATCTTATCCGGGCTCTGCTGGGGTTTGGCGCGAAACCAGCCCCTGATTTATACTTTTAGTTTGCCCTAACACCGTCGAACGAATCAGGAGCAGCTACTTTTCATGCCTAAGCGTACGTTCCAACCTAACCGGCGCAAGCGGTCCAAGAAGCACGGATTCCGCACGCGCATGAAGACCCAGGGCGGCCAGAAAGTTCTTTCCCGCCGCCGCGCCAAGGGGCGCAAGCGGGTCTCTGTGAAACCAGGTTTCCGCGAATAGTGTGGTGCGGGCCTTCGCCCGCAACTGCCTCAATCGCCAAATCGTTACCGTCGTCAAAGAGGCACTGTGACCGCCAGTGTGCCCGAAGCATCGAATCCGGGGGTAGAGGCGCGCAAGGGGAAAGCGACTTTTCAACGGAGCGCGCGGTTGTTACGCCACGCCGACTTTGAGCGCGTGTACAAGCAAGGACGCCGGCATTTCTCGGCTTCTATGACTGTTTTCTACCTGGACCGGCAAGCCACTGGAGCTGCGAAAGTTCCAACAACTTCCGGTCTTCGCGTCGGATTCACCGTGGGTCGGGCTTTGGGGGGCGCCGTCCACCGCAATCGTATGAAGCGGCGCCTGCGCGAGGCTGTTCGGCAGACCCGGCCCCGGCCGGGCCCAGGCGCCGACGTGGTGATCAATCCGAAGAAGGTGCTATTAACCACCAGCTTCGATGCTCTGCTGAACGAAGTGCGTCAAGCTTTCGTAGTCATAGAGAGGAAGCTGGCAGCCGCAAGACCTGAGCCCGGAATGTGATATGCGCCTTTTTGCACAACCCGTCGCACTCTGTCTGCTGCGAGCCTACAAGTGGGCCGTCTCGCCGGTGTTCCCACCGTCATGCCGTTACACCCCGACGTGCTCGGAATATGCGATGGAAGCGATCGAACGGTATGGTGTTGTCCGCGGCGGACTGAAGGCTGCGGCGCGTCTGGTGCGCTGCCATCCATTCGTAAAAGGCGGCTACGATCCTGTGGTTCGAGAGCCAGGGGCCAACGACGAACGACTAACGACGAATTGCCACGGCGTTGCAACCTAAGGAAACGACGAAACTTTGGCCGAATATCGCAATCCTCAAACCGAACCAGGCAGCGAAAAACGCCTGCTCCTGATCTTCCTGATCTCGTTCGTCTTCATGCTTCTGGCGCAGCCGCTGCTGAAGAAGTATTTCCCCACGCCCCCGCCTCCGCAGAAAATAGCTCAAGCCGAGCAGACTCCGCCCGCGCCTCCAGCGACGAAACCGACATCATCCGCGCCCGTGGGTGCGTCAGCGCCCGCAGTCACGAAGCAGGCCGTTGGCGAAACCGAGACCGTCATTGAGAGCGACCTCTACCGCGTCACTTTCACCAACCGCGGTGCGCAGGTCAAATCGTGGATCCTGAAGAAATTCGACAACGACGCCGAGAACGGTCCGCTTGACCTGGTCAATCCCACGACTACGTCGCAGTACGGCTACCCGCTCTCGCTCTGGACCTACGACGAGGATCTTCGCGGACGCCTGAACTCGGCGCTCTACGTTCCATCGCGAGACGGTAAGCAGATTACCTTCGAGTATTCCGACCAGGATCTCGTCGTTCACAAAACGTTCAAGTTCGATGACACCTACGTCGTGAAAGTCGATGCCAGCGTCAGCTACAAAGGCTCGCCGAAGGAATCGCTTCTCGCCTGGCCCTCCGGATTCGGCGACCAGATATCGCCAGCTTTTTACGCGACTTCGCTGCTTGCTTACCAGTTCAACAAGAATATCGAGCGCGTGCCGCCCCGCTGCGGGTTCTCTCTGTTCGGGAAGTGCACACAGGTGATTGGCGGAGCGACCGTACCCGGCCCCTTCCACTGGGCCGGCCCCACTGATCAGTACTTTGCTGCTGTCTTCATCCCTGACGATCCCGCTGCGGCTTCGATGGTCACTCTGAATCACAGCATGCCGATTCCGAAGGACCCAAAGAAGCCCCAGGAGACAATCAACGTCGACGTCATCGGCGCGGCAGTCGGCAACCTGCACGGCCCCACTTCTCAGCGGCTCTTCGCCGGTCCCAAGGAGCTGGAGGTACTGCAGAAGATTCCTGTTCCCGGCGTTTCGGGCGCTGACAACGATCTCAACGGCTTGGTTGACTTCGGCTGGTTGGGCATCATCGCCAAGCCGCTCTTCGTCTGGCTGCGTTGGACGTACCATCACCTGATCCCCAACTGGGGATGGGCCATCGTTTTGCAGACGTTGATCATCAGCTTGGCCCTGCTGCCTCTGCGCATCACGCAAATGAAGTCAATGCTCAAGATGCAGCGCGTCGCGCCGCAGATCAAGTCGATTCAGGAGAAATACAAGAAGTACAGCTTGCGCGATCCGCGCAAGGCGGCGATGAATGAAGAAGTTGCCGCGCTCTACAAAAAAGAGGGCGTCAATCCCGCCGGTGGATGTCTGCCCCTGCTGATCCAGATGCCGTTCCTGTTCGCGTATTACCGCATGTTGTCGGCGGCTCTGGATCTGCGGCACGCGCACTGGCTCTGGATTCACGACCTGTCGGCGCCCGATCCTATCTATATCTTGCCGATCCTGATGGTGATCAGCAGCCTGGTCACACAGCGCATGACGCCGCAGGCCGGCATGGATCCCGCGCAGCAACGAATGATGAACGTGATGATGCCGCTGATGATGGGCTTCATCTTCTTCCGTCTGCAGGCGGGCTTGAACCTGTACTATGCCGTGGTTAACCTGATTTCGATTGCCCAGCAGGCCGTCATGAATCGCACGTCGCTCGGCCGTGAAATGCGCGAGATGATGGCCAAGCGCGCCAGAAAGAAAGACAAGTAGCTGGTGGAAGAGCGGCGCTTCAGCGCCCGTATCAGACACAAATAGAGATTGGGGCTTTCGCTCCTGATAGCTGAAAACTTCTTATGGACAAAGTTGCTGCCGCCAACCAGATCAACCAATTCCTCCAGGCCGTCGTCACCCATGGCGGTCTCCGCCTCAAATACCGCATTATCGTCGACCCGCCTCTCCCGGAGAATCGCGACTGGGAAAAGCCTGAAATTCTCGTCGACTTCTCCGGGCCCGACTCCCCGCTCCTGCTCGACCGCGGCGGAGAGCTGCTGCGCGCCCTTGAACTGCTCGCGATCGAGATGTTGCATCTGGCTTCCGGCGAGCACGAGAAAGTCTGCTTCGACTGCCAGAATCGCCGCTCGATGCGCATCCAGGAACTGCGCGCTGCAGCTGACGTCGCCGCCGAGAAAGTCCGCAAGACCGGAACTCCGTACACCTTCAGCCCAATGTCCTCGCGCGAGCGCCGCATCGTCCACTTGGCCTTGCGTGACCAGGCCGACCTTCACACCGAAAGCGAAGGCGAAGGTGCGAACCGCTGCCTCGTCGTTTATCCAAAGGACTACAAGAGTGGGGCCGGAAAGCCAGCCCCGCGAACCCTTCCCTGATCACGGGTGCATCCCACTTTCGGGGCTTCTTCATGAGTGGGAACTCACGCGGGATGGGGAACCGCGAGGAGTTTTCCACTATTACCAGCAAGGTTCCATCGCCGGAACGTCCACGCGTGATCGAAGCGATTTCCACTTTCATCGTTCCGCCCGCCTTGGTCGGGCCAAGTGGCACCGATCAGATCGCCTTCCCAGACCACCTGTTGTCGACCCTGATTCGTACCGCTTGTGATCCCAATGTGCCGAATCTACCTGTGCTCATAAAGAAAGGCGGCCGCAAGCCGCCCTTTGTTGAACCAACCACTGGTTACAGGCCACGGCTACTGCTTTATCTTTCTATCTTCCTGCCCCGGCCGCTGCCGCCTGCGGCATCATCCCGGCAATCTTCATGGTTTCGATCCGGTTCAGCACCGTCTCCATGCTCGATCCGGTATCGACGCAACCATCCACATAGGGATGCCGGCTTCCATCGGCATGCATGACCAGCACGCTGGTCTCGGGATTCACCTTCTTCACCATGTAGGGCAGATGGTGCCGGTCGTTGCGGCTCAATGTTGATCCCAGAACTACCAGGTCAAACGTGGATTTCTTCAACGCCTCGTCCACTCCCTTGCGTCCCTCGGCCCTCTGCACCACGTGCCCGGCTTTTTCGAACGCCGTGGCCTGTTGCGCTAATACGTCCCCATCGCCTTCGCCATAAAGAATTCTCAGTTTTGCTTTCGCCATTGACTCCCCTCGCCGGCACCTGACGCACCCGTGCCTGCCATTGACGGTAGCAACGGCCAAGGCAGCATTAAACGTCACCGAAGGTCCATCACGAACGAGACTGAAGCCATGGTTTTCCGTCGTGCACCTCCGCTGCCCTGAACGCAGTCGAAGGGTGCCCTTCGTGGTTCAAGCCTTTCAGCCCAGATGAACGGAATTCTCTCGCTAAATACCTTCCCCAAAAACCCCTTCCGGCGATACACTTCTGCGCGGGAGGCTTTCCACATGTCGGCCACGATCGTCTGGAGAGCAGTACTCATATCGTTTTTCTTAACTCCGTTCCTCGCCGCGCAATCCGGCAATCAATCCACTACAACCTGCAATCTCGATGACGGACGCCAGGTCTATATCCGCTACACGCCGGTCTCGGCCAAGCAGGAACGGCCCTCCAACGGCAAACCGTGGGCCCCAGGCGGCACGCCCATGACCCTGTTCACCGAATCGCAATTGACGCTCGGCAGCTCTATGATTCCTATCGGCGCTTATACGATCTATCCGATCCCCGCCCGCGGCAATTGGTCGATCGTGGTAAACAAGAACGTCACCGCTGGCTCGGCATACGATGAGAAGCAGGACATGGCCCGCGCCCAGATGGAAACCGCTCAGGTGGAATCGGCCACCGACCAACTGGAAGTCGCCTTTGCCCACGTCGGCGCCCGTTGCAGCTTGCGTATCTATATCGGCAAAACCGCGTCCTTCGTGGACTTCACTGCAAAGTGATCTTGATTAGCGGCGGTATCTGCTGGCTGTCTGGAGCGACTCTTGCGTTCCGCCCCGCCACCTGAACATCGGGCCGGCAGCTCAGTAATTCACGCCCGGGATTCCTCTGTGCTCCCCCGTGTCCTCTGTGGTAAGAATCTTCAGTCACTGCGAAATTCCATGCGTTTTCTGCTCCTGCTTTCGCTAGTCGCCACCGCCGCCGCCCAATCCGGCACAGTCCAAACTTCCCACACGACCGAGAATCTCCGCGGCGTCAGCGCCGTCTCGCGGCAGGTTGCGTGGGCCAGCGGCACGCACGGCACGTATCTCCGCACCACGGACGGCGGGCGAACGTGGATTCCCGGCCAGGTCCCCGACGCCTCTGCGCTCGACTTCCGCGCCGTCGTGGCGTTCTCGGCCGATGAAGCTTTCCTGATGTCCGCCGGCCCCGGCGATCAATCGCGCATCTACCACACCTCCGACGGTGGGCAGCACTGGCAGCTGCAATTCACCAACTCGAACCCCAAGGGATTCTTCGACTCCATCGCCTTCTGGGATCCAAAACACGGCGTCGTCCTCGGCGATCCTATCCTCGATGAAAAGGGGAAACTGAAATTCGAACTGCTTCAAACCGAAGATGGCGAATCCTGGCACGTCATCCCGCCGTCGCAACTGCCCGAAGCCAGCGAAGGAGAAGGCGCCTTCGCCGCCAGCAATAGCTGCCTGGCACGGTTGCGGGCGGAAACCGCGGGGAGCGTCAGTGCACCGTCCAGCACCGTGGAAGAGCGGCGCTCTAGCGCCGCGTCAGGCGCAGAGGAAAAAGGGGCTTCAGCCCCACGACCAGAACATCTGGTTCGCCACCGGTGGCAAAACGGCCCGCGTCTTCCACTCCCCCGACCGCGGAAAAACTTGGGAGGTCTTCAACACTCCGATCCTCCACGGTCCCGAATCCGCCGGCATCTTCTCCATCGCCTTCCGCGATGCGCTTCACGGCGTCATCGCCGGCGGCGACTACAAACGTCCCAACGACGACGGCCCCAACCTGGCATTCACCGAAGATGGCGGCAAGACCTGGACGCTCTCCAGCCTGCATCCGCAAGCGTACTTCTCTGCCGTGGCCTACGACCAACAGGTGAACGTGCGCCTGCGGCAAGAACCGACAACGATTGGCCGAAGCGAACCGGAAGAAACGCCCCAAGACCCCAATCGCGCCCCAGCGCCTCTTCGTCATCGGTGAGGATTTCATCTTCGACTTCCGACCGCCCAACGATCCCCACCGCATCAACGGAAAGAAGAAGCAGGGCTTCGCCTTCAACGCCGTCAGCCCGTACCCCGAAGGGGGGGCGTTAGTCGTAGGCCCCAAAGGCACGATCGCGTACATCCCGTAACTCGAAAATTGTTTGCACCACGGAAATGAACAAATCGTACATTCTTGTCATTCCGAAACGGCCTTAAGCCGTTGAGGAATCCGCTGTCACGCGCGGCGCCACGGCTGCCGGCCACGAGCAAATCCCTCCCTGCGGTCGAAATGACAACCACGGGGTTACCACGACGACGAGCAACCCTTTTTTGCACAGCCGACTGTGACATCTGCCACAGCAAGTCCCTGAACAAATCTCTACATTCTTCTTGTCATTCCGAAACGGCATTTAGCCGTTGAGGAATCTGCTGTCGCCTGCAGCGCCACGGGTCCCGGCCACAAGCAAATTCCCCCCTTCGGTCGGAATGACAAAGCCGGGCGGCCGGTAGCAAAGGAGCGAAAGACTCATGGCTCAACATCGCACTTACTACGTCTACATCATGGCCAGCAAGAGCCGCGTTCTTTACGTTGGCGTGACAGGATTTCTCATGCAGCGTGTGCTGCGACACCGCGCAGGCGAGGGCGGAGAATTCACACGCCGCTACCGCGTCCATCGTCTGGTGTATTTCCAAAGCTTTCACAACGTTGGGGACGCGATCGCGCGGGAAACCGAGATGAAGAAGTGGCGACGCGAGAAGAAGCTGGCTCTGATCGAAGAACGCAATCCGACTTGGGAGGACCTGGCGGAGGGTTGGGGCGGGCCGGCAGTGATGCGCGTGGAAAGGAAAGCAGATTCCTCCCTTCGGTCGGAATGACAAGGGCTAAAAAAGGCTAAAAAAGAATTTAGAAGCCGATCAAAAACCTCGTGTCATTCCGAAACGGAATTTAGCCGTTGAGGAATCTGCTGGTCGCTTGCGCCGACGCGCTGCCGGCCACAAGCAGATTCCTCCCTCCGGTCGGAATGACAACATGCGTGAAGCAGTCGAATCACAAACCGTATAGAACCGTCATGACGAGAGCAACAACGGATTTCTCGCCTCGCGCCACAACGGGCTCCCCCTAACAGTTACTAAAGTCCCCACCCTTCCTGGCCTTTGCATTCGGACACTCATCCCGCACCATATAGATGATTAGAAATCTCTATCTCCCCCAGATCGAGAAACACTGTGAAAAAAATGTTCCTGGCCATTGTCTTCTCCGCCGCCGCGGCATTTGCGTCCGCGCAAACCGTCACCACGACCACTACAACGTCGACCATATTCGACCGCGCCCACGGTGACGCGCACCACCAAGGCTATGCACTATCGCCTGCAAGGCGGATCGACTCGCGTCGACTTCCACGGCAGCGACCTGATGCAGCGCGCCACTGGCGAAGCCAAGGTCGAAGGCAAGAAGACCAATTTCCAGATCGAAGCCAGGTTCGAAGGCTTCGAAGACGCCACCAAGTTCGGCCTCGAATATCTGACCTACGTTCTCTGGGCCGTTTCGCCCCAGGGACGCCCGGTGAACCTCGGCGAACTCACGCTTGATCATCACGGCAACGCGCAGGTGAAGGCCTTCACCGACCTGCAGAGCTTCGGCATGATCGTTACCGCCGAGCCGTACTTTGCCGTGAGCCAGCCCGGCAACATGGTCGTCGCCGAAAGCTCGTCGATCAGCGGCGCCGCCACCGAGAACATCGAAGCCAAATATGAACTCGTCACTCGCGGCACGTACTCCGCGACCAACGCGCACATTCAGGACGCTATCTTCGGCATCGACAGCAAGACTCCGCTGGAACTGTTCGAAGCGCGCAATGCGGTCCGCATCGCGCATATCGCGTTAGCCGATAAATACGCTCCTTCGATTCTTTCCAAGGCCGGACAGCAGTTGCTGCACGCCGAAGAGTTCTATCGCCAGAAGCAGAAGAAGGACGTTGTCGAGGCCGCCGCCAAGGAAGCCACGCAGACGGCCGAAGAAGCGCGTGTGATGGCGGTGAAACAGAAGGCAGAAGAGGAAGCGCAAGCCGCAGCCGCAGCTCGCGAAGCGAAGGCCCGCGCCGATGCCGACGCAGAAGCCAAGCGCCGCGCCGACGCGGAAGCCGCGCGCCAGGCTGCCGATCAGGCTCGCTTGCAAGCCGAGAAGGATCGCGCCGACGCTGTACAAGCCAAGGCGGAAGCTGAGCAGATGAAGCAGGAAGCGCTCGCCGCCGCGCAGGAAGCCGCCCGCCAGAAAGAAGAAGCTGAGAAAGCGAAAGCGGAAGCCGTCGCGCAACAGCAGGCGCTCGCCGCCGAGACCGTTCAGGCTCGCGCCGCAGCCGCTCAGTCAGAAAATCTCCGCCAGCAGGCCGAACGGGAGAAACAGGACCTTCGCGAACGCCTGTTGCAGCAGCTCAACTCGATTCTTGCCACGCGCGATTCCGCCCGCGGACTCGTCGCCAATATGTCGGACGTGCTGTTCCGCACCGGCAGCTACGAACTTGCTCCCGGAGCCCGCGAGCGCCTGGCGAAAGTTTCCGGCATCATCCTCGCATATCCCAGCCTGCACGTTTCCGTTGAAGGACACACCGACAGCGTCGGCGGCGACGAATATAACCAGAGCCTCTCGGAGCTGCGCGCGCAGGCGGTTCGCGACTATTTCGTGCAGCAGGGAATTTCCTCGGGTTCGATTGAAGCGCACGGCTTCGGCAAGACCGCACCCATCGCCTCCAACGACACCGCCGAAGGACGCCAGCAAAACCGTCGCGTGGAGCTAGTCCTTTCCGGCGACGCCATCGGCAGCACGTTCGACGCGCCGTCGTCGGGCCCGGCAACGTCAGCCGCTGCGAGTCCGCGCCAGTAGCCTGGTTGTGTAGGGACGGACGCCGTCGCCCGTCCAGGTTTTTATGTGGGGACAGCCGCCCTCGGCTGTCCGCCGGACGAAGTCCAGCTCTGCGGCGTAAACATTAATCACATTGCGGAGCACCGTGGAAGAGCACCGTGGAAGAGCGGCGCTTCAGCGCCGCGTAAAGCACAGATGATGACCGGGCTTTACCCCCTGTGGTCCAGCTTCTAGCCTGATCTCGCCGCCAGCAGCTTAGCCGCATTCCCCCGATACACACTCTCCAGAATCTCATCACTGAGCCCCAGCCCGTAAAGCGGCCAGTGATACCCGAACTGCTCGCTTTCGTAGAAATGCTCGTCCTGAGACTCCAGAATGCGGAAGGTGATGCGGTACATCTTCGTGTCGTATCCCATATCGGTGCCATAAACCAGCCGGTCCGAATACTTCGCATAAAACTGCGCAGCGAAGCGGGGGATCGGCGCGGTTTCCGCGTACCGGGCAGAGATGTCGGCATAAAGATTCGGATTGCGGTCGAAAACCTCCCCCAGGTGCGTGAGATCGTAATCCAGATTGGCGAAGTGGCAAGCGACGAACGTCGTCTTACGATGCCGCGCTGCCGTCCGCTCAAGGATCTCAATCATGCCGGGGAGCTTGACGATGTTGGGTTGGTTATCCAATCGCCATGCATAGGCATTCATCAGCCCGTCGTTGTGCTTGTCCATCGGCTCGTACATCCATATGGGATCGGCGACGTGCAGGCTGATGGGCATGCGGAGTTCGCCAGCTTTCTGCCAAATCGCGTCCACACGCGCGTCGTCAGGATGAATGCCGGGCGCAGTCGATTTTCCCGAGCGCAGGCCTTGCCCCTTGTCGTGGATTTCGCCGATCCCCTCCGCTCCAGCATCGTGGCAGCGGGTGAGTTCCCGAACGGCAGCATCAGGAAATCCGGGTGTGTTGTGTCCCGAAAAATCCAGGCCGCACCAGACTTCGAAGCGGTCTGGATGCTTGGAATATTTCGCGTTGATCTCGTCGAATGGCTTTCCCGTTGACATCGTGAGGACGATGGATTTTTCCACGCCCACTTCGTCCATGTTCTTGATCCATGTGCTGATCTCGGCGTCAGTCTTGGGCTCGGGGTGAGAGTGCATGTCGATGATCGGGAACTTCGCCTTCTCGATGTGTGTGACCGGAACTTTGTAAATCGACCGCGGCCGATAGTCCTTGAGCAGAATGGTGTTGGGATTCGTGGATGCGTTCGCGGGAGTTGCTTTCTTCTCCTCGGCGAACGTAGCAGAAGGAAGCGCGATCGCCAGTCCGGCGAGGTTAGCGGATTTCAGGAATGCGCGGCGGTTCATGAGTGGCTCCCGGTGAGATCAGGCTTTTTCCGGCGACATTGTGTTCGTCGAAGTTCGAAGAAACGCAAGCACGAACAATATACCGAGAAGGCCATCGATTGCTCCCAAGAACAGGTCGGACGGATGAAGTCGGTGCTGAAAAAACAGCACGGTCTGGGCGACGGCGAAGCTGAACTTCTCGAAGATTGAAGGGATCATCATCGCGCGAAAGCGGACCGGATCTCTTGCGATGACCATGAAGGCCAACTGCCAGGCGAGCGCGCAGCCCGCGAACCCATAATAAAACCCTGGATGCGTAATGGGAGGCGGGTCCTGGCGGCTGATCGTGTCAAACAGGAAATACAGAGGCGTGATGACGAGAATGCCCCAGATGGCGGCAATCCGGAAAACGACTTTGGCGAACTTCATGAGCGCACCTCCGCGGTGATCCTCTGTGGATCTCTGTGTCCTCTGTGGTGAATTCGTTCTTCAGTAATGGCAGATAAGACATTCAGTTTTGTCATTCCGAAACGGCTTTAAGGCGTTGAGGAATCTGCTGTCGCCTGCAGTGCCACCGTGCCGGCCACAAGCAGATTCCTCCCTGCGGTCGGAATGACAAATAGACGGGACAATGCATTTTATGTCATGAACTGGGATGGGGGGCTTGCCCAGCACCTAATTTCTGGGAAGAGTTCGACACGCTCGCGTTGCGAGCGAGACAGCCGAGGCGGCTGTCCCCACATTAAAAGCCAATTAAAAACCCGGACGGACGAAGGCGTCCGTCCCTGCACAAGCTATTCGCCGCCGACTGTCAGGCCATCGATGCGGATTGTGGGGGCTGCCACCGAACCGCGAAATTCCAGATCGTTTCCGATTTCCGAAATGTTGAAGAACAGGTCTTTCAAGTTCCCCGCGACCGTGATTTCTTCCACGGGATAGGTGAGTTCGCCGCCGGAGATCCAGAGCCCCGATGCGCCGCGCGAGTAATCTCCAGTCACAAGATTCACGCCCTGCCCCAGGAACTCGGTCACGTACAAGCCTTCTTTGATTCCAGCGATCAATTCTTTCGGGCTCTTCGCGCCCGGCTGCAGGAAATAATTTCCTGGGCCGATGCCGGGCGTGCCTGCCAGTCCTCGCGCGGCATTCGCCGTCGTTTGCAGGCCAAGCTTCTTCGCCGTATAGGTGTTCAGCAAGTATGACTTGAGCACGCCGTTCTCGATAACAACGGTGCGCCGCATAGGGATGCCCTCGCCGTCGAAGGGAGCGGTGCCGAATCCGCCGGGAATCGTGCCGTCGTCGATGACGTTCACGTTGTCGCCGGCGATTTTCTGCCCGAGTTTGCCGGCGAGAAAACTTGCGCCGCGGTACACCGAGTCTCCGTTGATGCCTTCAAAGATGTGCTCAAGGATGGAGGTAGAAACCATCGGATCGAAAACGATCGGCACCCGTGCGGTCTTGGCTTTTTTCGCACCAAGCCGGCGGATCGTGCGCTCCGCCGCGATCCGGCCCACTTTTTCGGGGGCGTCGAGTTTCTTCAGCGTGCGCGCGACCGAATACCAGTAGTCGCGCTGCATCGCGCCTTCTTCCGTTTGCGCGATGGGGACTGCGGCGACGGAGCAGTAGGAGCGAGAGTATTCACCGACAAACCCGTGCGAGTTGGCTAAGACCTTGTGTCCGGTGGCGGCGTCAAACGATCCGCCTTCGGAATTCTTGATGCGCGGGTCGTAATCGAGCGCAGCTTTCTCGGTGCGGCGCGCGTAGTCGATGCGATCGGCGCCGGGCAGGGAGTAAACGTCCTCGTGATAGAGATCGAGATTGCCTTCGAGTTGCCCGAGTTGCGAGGCGTCGGGAATTCCCCCGAAGGGATCCTCGGACGTAATCTTCGCCAGTTCGAGCGCGGACTTCACCATGCGATCGAGGCCTTCTTTCGAGAAGTCGCTCGAGTATGTGCTGGCGGCGCGCTGTCCGAAGAACACGCGGACTCCGATGGATTTCGAGCCGGACTCTTTCAGCGTTTCGACCTGGCCGAGGCGGACGAGGGTGGAGAATTCGTCGCCTTCGCGGACCACGCATTCAGCGGCAGTAGCGCCGCCTTTCATGGCGCGGGACACGATGTCCTGTGCGACTTCGCGGAGGTCAGCTTCGAGTTTCGTGTTTTTAGCTTCGAGTTCAGTTGGGGTCATAGATAAATCTCTAACCACAGGGGGCACAGGGGAAACGCACAGGCCTTTCGCCTTCCTCAGGATGATAAGATTTTGAAAAATCCGTGAGATCCGTGAAAATCAGTGGCGAATGAATTTTACTGCATGAAGCCGCCGGGATCCTTCCGCGCGGTTCCACCCACTGTGAGGCGATCAACTTTCAATGTTGGGATGCCCACGCCAACCGGCACGGCCTGCCCATCCTTGCCACAGGTGCCTACGCCTTCATCCAGCTTCAGATCGTTGCCGACCATCGAGACTCGGGTCAGCACATCCGGACCGTTGCCGATGAGCGTCGCGCCTTTGATCGGCGCGGTGATTTTGCCATCCTCGATCATGTAGGCTTCGCTAGCCGAGAAGACGAACTTACCGTTGGTGATATCGACTTGGCCTCCGCCGAAGTTCACGGCGTATACTCCGTGCTTCACCGAGCGGATGATATCTTCGGGATTGTCCTGCCCGGCAAGCATGTACGTGTTTGTCATGCGCGGCATTGGAATGTGCTCGTAGCTCTCGCGCCGTCCGTTGCCCGTGTCGGCAATGCCCATCAGCCGCGAGGAAAGCTTGTCGCTGAGATATCCCTTCAGAATTCCCTTTTCGATCAGAACCGTTTCCTGCGTGGGCTCGCCCTCGTCGTCGACGTTGAGCGATCCCCGTCGCCATGGCATCGTCCCGTTGTCAACCACCGTACATTTCTCGCTGGCCACGCGCTTTCCGATCAGCCCTGCGAATGCCGAAGTCTTCTTGCGATTGAAATCGGCTTCCAGTCCGTGTCCGACAGCTTCGTGCAACAGGACGCCGGGCCATCCGGGACCGAGCACGACTTCCATTTCTCCGGCTGGTGCCTCGCGGGCGTCGAGCTGCAGGATCGCCTGACGCGCCGACTCGCGGGCGAAAAATTCGGGATTCTTGTCACCGAAGAAAAAGTCGAGAGCCACGCGCCCTCCGCCACCAGAGCTACCGCGGGCGGAGTTGCCATCGGTCTTCGCGATGCAGCTCACGTTCATGCGCGCGAGCGGCTGGGAGTCTTCGGCGAAGGTGCCGTCGGAAGCGACGACCAGGATGTTGCGCAGCTCGTCGGCGTAGTTGGCGCGGACTTCCTTGATGCGCGGATCATACCCACGAGCCGTCTTGTCGGCTCGCATCAGCAACTCGACCTTGGCACTGATCTCCGCGTCCACGCTCGGCAGCGTCACCGGATAGAGGCTGCGCGCCGCGGTCTGCTGAAATCCAGCGACGGTCGCCTTTGCCGGTGCGCTCGCGATCAGCGCGGCAGTCCGCGCCGCGTGCAGAATGCGGGCGGAAGAAAGATCGTCGGTGTAGGCGTATCCAGTGCGCTCGCCGCTGACCACGCGGACCCCGCACCCGGCGGAGATTCCCTGGCTCGCCGATTTGATCATCGATTCGTCCATCGAGAGCGCGGTCGACGAGAGATACTCGAAATAAAGGTCGGCGTAGTCGCCTCCGGCCGAGAGGGCGGCGGCTAGATACCGCTCCAGATCGCGTTCGGTGAGGCCGTAATGTTCGAAGAAAAAGCGGGCTTTATCTTTATATTTATCCACGTGGTTTAGATGCCGGCGAGTGTCGTACGGACTCGGGGCTGGCTCCAATGCTTCATTATCCCATACAGCACAGATGAGACGGGGATGCGCGGGAATCGCGGCGGTACGCAGGTAACATCATTCGCCGGACGGGTGGACAGCGAAACTGCGCTTGGAGTTGTGTGCGCTTGTGCAGGCCCCGCTGCGGATTCCCGCGTCTTCTGACGTTTTCCACACCCCAATGTTCATTCGTCACAGACTTCGATCGTGCCAATTTACGACAATGGCGGCATGAATGCCGAGGCGCTTACCCGTACCCTGGAAGAGTTCTTGAGCGAGGCCTCGGGCGCCGTCGTGCTCGAGGATGGCGCCGTCATATTCGATCTGGCGCAAGCTAAGTACTCCATCTGCGGCGAGCACAACAAGTGCCTGCTGCATCTCTGGTCGCCGGAGAGGAATACCGTGCGCCGCGTGCTCGATGCGGAGGTCAAGAACGGCATGTTGCGCCTGGCCGTGCAGCGCCTCGGACAGCCGCATCCCACCAAGCTGGAGATCTGCCGGGAGCGCGACCGGCGCTCTCCTACAGCCAAGCGGGCCGCGCGAACAGCATACGAGGCCAAACTGAAACGGGCGATCGAAAGACATTTTCCCGGATTTGCGATCTCCCGCCTCACCACCCGAGTCGATCTGGAGAGATCGTTTGGCCCGATTTATGCCCGCGGCTTGCTGCGACAAGGACAGACAGCCTGCGCGGTGCTGGGCGTGAATGCTTCCGAGACCCAGAGTTCCATCGATGCGGCCTTGACCTTCGGAATTCTGTGGCTCGACGTGTGCCGCGAATCTTCCGCTGGAAAAATCGGCGCAGGAAAATTCCATGTCGAGGGGCTCGTTCTCTTTGTTCCCGCGGGTTCCTCGGCGTTGGTCCGAGAGCGCATGGCGAACTTGAATCCGGCGGCAGCCAAGTGGCGGTTGTTCGAGTTTGACGAGCGGCACGATTCAGTCATCGAGATGGACTGCACCGATCGCGGCAACATCGCGACTCGGCTGATGCACGCCACCAACGAAACCATGGCGCTCGAGAGATTCGACGAATCCATCACTCGCGTTCAGACCATTCTGCAGAACTGTGAAGTGGCGGTGCTGTCTCCGGCCGAGCTTGCGTTTCGTTGGCGGGGACTTGAGTTTGCGCGGGCGCGCATGGGCGCCGAGGCGGTCACGTTTCGCAGCCGCCAGGAAATCGTGTTTGGCGTGGGCGCGGAAGAGCGCGTGTTGGAAGATCGTAATTGGCCCTTGTTCGTTCAGTTGCTTACTGCCCTGCGGAACGCCCGTCATCCGTACGGGCCGCGCCACGACCGCTTGTTTCGCATGCATCCCGAGCGGTGGCTGGAGTCGCTGGTGCGCGCCGATGTCAGCGTAATTGATGAGCGCCTGGAAACCGAATCGGTCTATTCGCAGGTTCCCGCGTTTTCCGCTGCCGATCGCGCGATGATCGACGTGCTCACGCTGACCCGCGACGCACGGCTTGCAGTGGTGGAGCTGAAAGCAGATGAGGACATTCACCTCCCGTTGCAGGGCCTGGACTATTGGGCGCGAGTGCAGTGGCATCACGGGCGTGGCGAGTTCCTGAGGTTTGGATATTTTGGCGGCCGCGAGTTGTCGGAGGATTCGCCTCTGCTATTCCTGGTCGCTCCGGCATTGCATGTGCATCCGGCGACCGACATCATCTTGCGCTACATCTCGCCGGAGATCGAGTGGGCCTTCGTAGGGATTGACGAGCGCTGGCGCGAGGGAGTAAAAGTCGTGTTCCGAAAGCGGCCAGTGGGCTGTTGGGATGCGCAGAAGAACTCGTGCGAGATCCTTCGCTCCGCCTGAAAAGCGGCTACGTTCAGGATGACAACCATGCGGCTATTAGCCCTTCCACGCCCCCAGTAACCGCCGCACATCGACGATCTGCGCGACGTGATAAGAGTTGTGATCCGCCACCAGCAGGGCTTCCCGCAGAATCGTCTGCCCGGCACCCCACGGAATCTTCGCGAACAGATCCGTCTTTGGATTCTTGACGAAGTGCTGCATCGCCTTCAGATCCGAGTGGAATTGCTCAACGCTCTTTGTCCACGCGCTTTCCGTCGGCGGGGCTTCGGCTTCCGGCCAGTAGCCTTCCGGCCATTTAGGCGACTCGTGCTTCTGGTTGCGGCTGAATTCCAGAATGTCCCACTGCGTAATGCGAAGGTGCTCGAGGATCATCCACGGAGAATGCGGGAAATTCTCCGGCTTCTCTCCGCGTAGCTTGGCTGGCAAGCCTTCAATTGCGTCTTCGAACTTGGCGTGGGCATGACCTCCAATGAGCAGTTCCACCAGATGTTGGCGTAGAGAAGCGTGCGGATCCTGGGCCATCGAGTCCTCCGCGGAATTGGATGCTTCAACTCAGCTCGAAGATCTTCCTTCGTGTCCCACAGCCTGCCCTGAGCGAAGTCGAAGGGCGCCCCGAGTGGTTCAAGCCTTTGTTTTGGGGTTCCGGAAATCGACATTCAATTCCCAACGTCCTACAATTCCCCCATGGATAGCCTCGGCCAGCAAACCCCGGTCGCCCAGGAACGCGACAACAGCCGCCTGATCATCATCGTCGCCGTCGCGGTTGTCATCGGGCTAGCTCTGGCCGCTGCCTTCCTCCTGCGCGAGCCACCAAAAAAGGTCGAGCCGCCGTCCCCCTACATCGCGCAACTCAAGCTCTCCGACTTCAAAATGAGTGCCGCCGAAAATTTCATCGGCGCGACGGTGAGCTATATCGACGGCACCATCACGAACACGGGGAACAAGACCGTGACCCGCGTCATCGTGCAAGTAAATTTTCTGGATTCCATGGGCCAGATGGCCCAGCGCGAAGAACTGCCCTTGCGCCTCTTCCGCAACAACGGAGCTTACAACGAACCTGTGGATCTCAACGTGGCCCCGCTGGGCTCGGGCCAATCCGAACCCTTCCGTCTCACCTTCGACAGCATATCCGCCCAGTGGAACCACCAATACCCCGACATCAAAATCACCGACGTCGCCGTGAAATAAGCATCCATCCCAGGATCGGCGATATCATAACCACCACGAGGGCGGACATCGGATGAAAGCGCTGCTCATTCTACTGCTGTTGGCTCCCGGCGCCTTCGGTCAGAGCCCCTTCGACGGCACCTGGGTGCTCGATCCTCCGGTTCCCCAGAAACCCATTGAGTATTCACTTGCCCAGGGAGTTTTTCACTCCTCCGACTGGGCGAATGTCGAAGTCAAAGCAGACGGCCTTGATCACAAAGTCACGGATGGAGACTATTGGGACACGCTCAATGTGCGAGTGGTCGACGCCCGCGCCGTGCAAATAACCGCCAAGAAGGCCGGCAAAACGATGTTCACGGCACTCGCGTCCGTTTCGCCCGACGGGTCCACTCTATCCCAGCAGATTAAGGACACGACGGAAGCCGAGCCTGTAACAATCGAGACGCTCGCGCATAGAATCGAAAAGGCCCCGCCGGACGCTCACCTGATTTCCGGCTCTTGGCACGCCTATCAGGTCAACCGCTCCAACAACGGCTCGCTAATCACCTACAAGTGCACCTCGGGAGGATTCAGCGGCAAAACTCCTTTGGGCGAAAAATTCGATGCCAAGTTCGACGGCAACTTTTATCCCGTCGAGGACGATCCGGGCAACACGCTGGTCGCCGCCAAATTGCTCAGCCCGAACACCGTGGAACTCACCCACAAGCGCAAAGATAAAATCGTGAGCGTCGCCCGCCTGACCGTCGCACCGGACGGCAAAACCATTCACGTCGTGTTCGAGAACAAAGACGTTGGCACGACAACCACGTTCGACTTCCACAGGCCGCACTAGCAGCCGCAAGCCTCTCCTCTGTGTCCTCTGTGGTGAAGGCTCTTCGTAGTCCGGGTAGAATGAGCCAGTGCCCGATATAAAGCCATTCCGCCTGACGGAGTCGGTGAAAGCTGCGGGTTGAGCGTCCAAGCTGAGTCCAGCGGCGCTGGACAAAGTGCTTGGGAAATTAGCCCGGCAACACGACCCTAACGTTCTAGTCGGCTTCGACCATGCCGACGACGCTGGAGTGTATCAACTCAGCCCCGAACAGGCGCTCGTGCAAACCGTCGACTTCTTCACTCCCATCGTCGACGATCCCTACACCTTCGGCCAGATCGCCGCTACCAACGCGCTCTCCGACGTCTATGCCATGGGAGGCCGTCCGCTCACAGCCCTGGCCCTGGTCTGTTTCCCGGACAAAGCCGATCTGGAAATTCTCGAGCGTATTCTGGCCGGCGGCCTCTCTAAAATGATCGAGGCCGGATGCACGGTAATCGGCGGCCACAGCATCCGCGACGAAGAAACCAAGTTCGGCTACTCCGTCACCGGCGTTATCGATCCAAACAGGATCTACCAGAATAAAGGCGCAAAACCGGGAGACAAACTGATCCTCACCAAAGCCCTGGGCACAGGCGTGATCTCCACCGCGATCAAAAAAGAAAAAGCAGAGCAGCGTTGGATCGACTCCGCCATAAAGTCGATGACCACCCTGAACAAGGAAGCCGCAGAAGTAATCGCAGGCTACACAGGAATCACCACAGACCATGTGGGGACGGCCGCTTTCGGCCGTCCGGTCGAGCAAAGCTCGACAGCCTCTGGCCATGACCAATCAAGTAGTCACCCATATGACGTCCACGCCATGACCGACATCACGGGCTTCGGCCTCATCGGCCATCTACGCGAAATACTCTTGGCGTCGAATGTTTCCGCCGCACTCTCAGCCGGCAAAGTCCCCCTCCTGGACGGTGCCCTGGACTGCATCCGCGCCGGCCACATTCCCGGAGGCCTGAAGAACAACCGCGACTTCGCCGAATGCGTAGTCGCATATGAGCCCGAAGTACCGGAAGACGTCCGCACCATCCTCTACGACCCGCAAACCGCCGGAGGTCTGCTGATCTGCACTCCCGAGAGCCAAGCCTTAACGCAAGCCCTCAGCCGAGCCGGTGTCCCCGCCGTCCAAATCGGCGAAGTCCTCCCTGAGGCCAAGCCCCGCATCCGCATCGGCCTGTGAAATAGATCTTGATTTCCTCTGTGTTCCTCTGTGCCCTCTGTGGTGAACGATTTTTCGTTGGCACCATCCCACCAAGCCCACGCATCTACTAAACTACCCGCTCGACTTCATCCCGCGAGGAGCCATCATGAAAACGCGTTTTCTCGGTCACGCCGGCCTGGAAGTTTCCGCCGAAGGTCTCGGCTGCATGGGCATGTCCGAGTTCTACGGTCCGGGTGACGACACCGAATCCATCGCCACCATCCACCGCGCACTCGAACTCGGCATCTTCTTCCTGGACACCGCCGACGTTTACGGACCTTACAAGAATGAGGAACTCGTCGGACGCGCCATCCCAGGCCGCCGCGACGAAATCGTACTCGCCACGAAGTTCGGCTTCATCCGCGATCCCAAGAATCCCAGCGCCCGCGGGGTCAGCGGCAAACCCGACTACGTCCGCCAGGCCTGCGAAGCCAGCCTCCGCCGCCTCGGAGTCGAAACCATCGATCTCTATTACCAGCACCGTGTCGATCCCAACACTCCTATCGAAGACACGGTCGGCGCTATGGCGCAGTTGGTCAAAGAAGGGAAGGTGCGCTACCTCGGACTCTCTGAAGCCGGACCCGACACTCTTCGCCGCGCCATGAAGGTTCATCCCATCACCGCGCTGCAAACCGAGTACTCGCTTTGGACTCGCGATCCCGAGGACAACGGAGTCCTCGCAACCTGCCGCGAACTCGGCATCGGATTCGTCGCCTACAGCCCGCTCGGCCGCGGATTCCTCACCGGCCAGTTCCGCACCTTCGACGATCTCGCCCCCGACGACTACCGCCGCAACTCCCCGCGCTTTCAGGGAGAAAACTTCCAGAAGAACCTGGACTTGTTGCACAAGGTCGAAGAGATCGCAAAAGAAAAAAGATGCACGGCGTCGCAACTGGCCCTCTCCTGGGTGCTGGCGCAAGGCGACGACATTGTGCCGATCCCTGGCACGAAGCGCAGAAAATATCTGGAAGAGAACGCCGCAGCCGTAGACCTCAATCTGTCACAAGAAGATCTTGCGCGCCTGGACGAGGTCTTCCCCAAAGACGCCGCCGCAGGCCAGCGCTACCCCGAGCACATGATGGCACTGGTGAACCGCTAACGAAGCGCGTGTGGAGCGGCGGCAAACAGCAGCGAAAGATGAAAGTCCGGGCCGCCTTGATGCGGCCCGGCTGCTTCGACGAACGCGACACGACTCTACGGCAGGAGAACGAATGTTCCCAACACTCCGGCGTGGTCTGATCCCCATACGCCATTTTTCGACGGTGAAAGTCCCGTGCGCACAATGGCTTTTCCTTTGAGATCGTCGCCGCGAGTTAGGATCAAATCGATTCTCTGTCGCAGAGTCGCCGGCCCGTTTGGATCTTCTGCAAACAGCGGCCAGGTGAGCCCTGCGTCATGAGGCCGCAACTTGCTCCAGACGTCCTGGAACCCCGCCGCCTCCAGAATCTGAAACGCCGGCCCGTTTGCCCAGGACGGCTGGTTCGCGTCAGAGTTCAAGTCGCCAGCCAGAATCACCGGCAGTTCCGAACTCAAGGGACCGGCCAGTAGTTCGCTTGTCTGTTCAGCTTGAATATCCGGGCTGAACGTCTCGAGATGCGTAGTGACAAATTTGTATTGCTTACCCCGCACCTTAGCCTGCAGGGAAATCCATCCGCGAAGAAATGGAATCGTTTGGCCATTCACCGTGAAAGGCAACACGAGATTGAAATGCTCCATGGCGACATCAGAGATCTTCAGTTCAGACGCAGGAAGGCCGGTCCGGGCCAGCACCGCATCATAGTCGGTGAATCCAACGGTGATGAGACCGCCCGTCGCGTCAAGAGCCGGAAGATCGACAACGGCATTGGTCTGAACAGCGACGGCCTTGTATTTTAGCCCCTTCGCTGCCAAAGCATCGAGCAGGGCTGTGAGTCCGTCCACGACCACCGTGTCGGCGGGTGCTCCAAATGTTCCTGTCCGCAAAGTGGTGACTTCTTGCAGAGCGATCAGATCCGGCTGGCGAGCATGGACTTCCATCGCAATTCTCTTCGCTCGCGCCGGAATGTCGCTGGCGATCATCTCCTGGTAGGTGTTGCTGATGGCCAGCAGAAGTTGCAGTTGAGTTGTGTTGGGGTCTGATGCCGCCTGAATTACGTAACCAAAATCGGAACCTGCGTCCAGATTCCGCGTCATCACAGTTACGGTTCGATCGCGGCTCCCACAGTCATTTGCGTATGCAAGAGAGACTGGCATTATGAGAAGTGCAAAACACGTCACGACCACAATCGGCTTTATTCGCATGATTTCTCCTTTCAGACTCGAACCGAAGCACATACGCATTGCGGATATGCAACGATGAGGTCGCCCCGAGGGAAGGAAGGAAGGGGGCGTTAGTCGACGGTCAAGAATCTACTCGGGATAGATTGTGAAGTCTGTGACCGTCATCACGGGAGCAGCTTAGCCAGGTGAATGTATGTACCAAACTCGGCGTTCTGATAACTTAAAGCATAAGCTCTGATGGTCTAGGCAGTGTCTATGGGCTTCAGCCCCCGCCTCAGCGGACTTCAAAACTCAACGTGGCCCCAGCCGCCACCTTCTGCCCGGCTGCCGGATTCTGCGACACGATAATGCTCGCCGGCGAAGCCTGCACTGGAGGAGCCGGACCTGCCGTCGCCCCCGCACTCTGATCAGCTGGTAACTCGACAAAAGAAGCGACGATCACGTTCCCTAACCTGAATCCCGCATCCTGCAGCGTGCGGCTCACACTCCCCAGCGGCTGACCCACAAAACTCGGCATCACATACGATTGCGCCTCAGCTCCGCTGCTGACCAGCAGGTTGATCTTCGGTGCGACCAGTTGCGTGGCATTCGCCGTCGGATTCTGCCCGACCACCTGATCCGCCGGAACGCCCGCGGTCTCTACTTCCGCCATCGACGCGATGTCCAGCCCCCGCCGCCTTATGTTCAACTCGGCGGCATGCTCACTCTGTCCGGTCACATCGGGAACCGCCACCCTAGTTGGCCCCAGGCTCTGTGCCACCCGCAGCTGCCACCCCCGCCTGACCTTCGTCCCGGGCAAGGGAAGCTGCGACATGATCCGCCCCTCAGGGATCTGCGGGCTGTAATACTGCCGCTCGATCGACATCTGCAGTCCCAACCCAGAAATTGCCCGCTCCGCCTCCGCAGGGGTCAGCCCCACCAGCGGAGGCACCGCCACCTCCTGCCCGTGGATCGCGAACCGCATCGCGGTCAGCCCCGACAACATGGCCACCACGACCAGGATGAGCGCCAGCATCGCAAATCGGAAGACGGATTTCATTTGCTCTGCATCAAACATGTTAGCCCGGCATACTCGTATAAATGGTGGCCTGATGCGGTTCATGCCGCGTCAGGGAACCGCAGGGAAGGGCTCAACCCCCGGTTCCGAATGCGAAGAAGCTCTATGAATTCTCGCAAACGTGGCGACCCGACTCGTTCTATCCCTGAGGTGCGCTGTGAGTCCTTTTTTGGAGTATCATAAACCTATGCGGCCCTCAATCTCAGCCCCGGTCGCGTTCTTCGGCTCCTTGGCAGTTGCCCTGTTTCTGGCGCTGCCTGCTTTGGGCCAGATCAACGGTACACCCGCTTCCGTGACCTCACCCGGTTTCGGGGGAAACGTCGTCAACGGTCCGCGCTCCAGCGTTACGTCGCTCGGACCTCAAGGCTACGCTCCACCATTCCGGCCTCCACTGACATCGACTACTGCAGGCAATGGCGTCCACCACGGTAATGGAAATGGTAACGGCAACGGCGATGGCCACCATCACCACCACCAGAACGATAACGTCGGCGCGGCCTGGTACGCCGTGCCCGTGCCCTACGCCGTCGAAGGCGCTCCAGCGGACGACCAGCAAGATGACGCCGACAATGACGCGGACTACCAGGGTGGCCCTACTGTATTCGATCGACGCGGCGCTGGAGAACGCTCCTACGTTCCACCGGTGAAAGAACCTGCGCCCGCGCACGCTGCCCAGCGGGCTCAGCAGGAAGACGCTCCTGCTGTAGATCCTGATCCTCCGTTGCCGCCGACGCTTCTGGTCTTCAAAGACGGCCGCACGGTAGAAGTCGCAAATTACGCCATCCTCGGTCCCACGCTGTTTGACCTCACCCCCGGGCACCGCCGCAAGATCCCCATTATGGATCTCGATCTCGAGGCCACCCGCAGACAGAATGACGAGCGCGGCATAACCTTCCAGCTCCCGCAATCGGGTCAGGCGAACTAAAGCTCAGCAGTTCCGTGGAAGAGCGGCGATTCAGCGCCGCGTAAGGACATCAGAGCAGTGGGCATTAGCCCCCGCACGACACGATGGCATTGGCGTGATCAGGCGACACCAGACTCCACTCAAAGATAGCGTGATGGCTCCACTCCTCACGCTGCTGCCGCCAGCGCCACCACCCTCCGCCGCTGCGCCCAGCGTTCCCTCACCCGGAGCATCGGCTGCTCCACCAGGTAATACGAGGCGCTCGCCACCAGAACCGCCAGCAGCGGGAAATACCACGGCCTCGGATGCTCGCCAAACGCAAACAATTGCTGCCACAGATAAAGTCCGTAGCTGATCTTCCCCAGCCACACCACAGGCCCGACATTCAGAACCCAGTACGGCCGCTGCACCACGTGCAACAGCAATCCCGCAATAGAAAAGTGCATGACGGGCCACAGCACAAACAGCACAATCGCCGTGAGGTGAAACCGTAATATGCCCATATAGAAAGGAACCAGCACGACGGGCAACACCATCAGCACAGCCCATCCCGCCTTGATCTTCGGCATCCGTTTCGAAAAGAACGCCAGCAAACATCCGATCGCTAGGATGTCCGCCACGGCCGGGAAGGCCTCGTCCGCCCGGCCATGCAGCCCCAGAAAGTGACAGGCCACACGAAACAGCGGCGCGACCGCAATCGCCCCAACCGCGATCCAGACCCGGTGCCGATGCCACTTCCGCAGTACGCCCGGCCACAAAAAGTAAAACTGCTCCTGCACACTGAGCGACCACAAATGTCCGAGGAACCAGGGGTGTGAAAAGTCGTAATTCACCAGGTACAGCGCCGCGGCCGCCATGTGATACCAGCGCAGTTCATGCCAGAAGATCGCAATGACTGGCACCATGAATAAAATCGCCGCCGGCAAAATTCGATACGCCCGCCGCACGTAGAATCTTCGCAGCCCAATCGTCGACGTCCGGTCGTACTCCTTCATGAGCAGTATCGTGATCAGATATCCGGACAAAACAAAAAAGATTCTTCGTCCCAGGCTCGCGTATGCCCCCGCAATCGGAGATTGAAACCGCACCTCCGCCCAGTGCCCCCACACCACCATCAAAATCGCGATCGCCCGTGCGCCATCCAGTGACGGAATTCGATTCATACTGAGCGCAGCCTAGCAGCCGCAGCGATGAACTCTCTGTGACGGATGTCGCAATTCGCAAAATTTTTCTACGAATTTCCCATCTCGGAACCAGCGAAGGTGAAAGAGCGGCGCTTTAGCGCCGCGACATGCGTTGCTCATCTTCCTGGGCTTCAGCCCCCGAGGCGCATGCCTAATTTCTCCCGCCTTTTTTTGAGCGAACGTTTTCCTCGGTAAATCCGAATCCAGGGCTGCTCGCATCCGCCTGATCACCCCTCTTTTAACCCCCAATTTCGTGGTATAATTCAAACAGTTCCCAGGGCACATAACATCCTGTAAACACACCAGTTACGCAACTTGGAGAGTGACTGGAGATGCCCGCTCGAACGGAACTTGATTTAGCTCATAGCTCACTGCTCAAAACTGATTACTACATATGCCTGACGACCAGAATCCAGAACTCCCCTTGACTCCTCCGCCGGGTGGCGATGGTACCGGCCCCGGCGCGCTGAACATTCAACCCGTCAACATCGAAGAGGAGATGAAGCGGTCGTATCTCGACTATTCGATGTCGGTGATCATCGGCCGCGCGCTCCCCGACGTTCGCGACGGACTCAAGCCCGTCCACCGCCGCATTCTTTACACCATGCAACAAATGGGGTTGTATCCCAATCGGGCCACGCGCAAATGCGCCCGCATCGTCGGCGAAGTCATGGGTAAGTACCATCCGCACGGCAATCTCGCGGTCTATGACGCTCTCGTCCGCCTGGCTCAGGACTGGTCGCTGCGCTACCCGCTGATTTTCGGTCAGGGAAATTTCGGCTCCGTCGATGGAGATCCTCCGGCAGCCGACCGTTATACCGAAGCCAAGCTGGCGCAGGTTTCCACGCCGCTGCTCGAAGATCTCGACAAAGAAACCGTCGACTTCCATCCTAACTACGACGGCAGCGAAGTTGAGCCGGATGTTCTCCCCGCGCGCATTCCGAATCTTCTGATTAACGGCTCCGACGGAATCGCAGTCGGCATGGCCACGAAAATTCCGCCGCACAACCTGACGGAAATCGTCGACGCCACCATCACGCTGGTCAACAATCCGAACGCGCAGCTCGCAGAAATTCTGAAATTCGTCCTGGGCCCCGATTTCCCGACCGCTGGCATCATCCACGGCCGTTCAGGAATCTTCGAAGCCTACCGCACCGGACGCGGCCGCTTCATGATGCGCGCCAAGGCCGCCATCGAGAACATCAACAAAGATCGCCAGGCGATCATCGTCACCGAAATTCCTTATCAGGTCAACAAATCCGTCCTGATCAAGCGCATCGCGCAACTGGTCAACGACAAAGACATCGAAGACATCTCCGACGTGCGCGACGAGTCCGATCGCGACGGCATGCGCATCGTTGTCGAACTCAAGCGTGGGGTTGAGCCTCAGATCGTCCTCAACCAGCTCTTCAAGCACACGCAAATGCAGGAGAGCTTCTCGATGATCCTGCTCGCGGTGGTCAACGCACAGCCGCGCGAGATGGGCCTGATCCAGGCCATCAAGTACTTCATCGAGCACCGCGTCGACGTCGTCCGCCGCCGCACTGCGTACCTTCTGCAGAAGGCGAAGGACCGCGAGCACATTCTCGAAGGCTATCTGAAGGCGCTCGATCACCTCGACAGCGTCATCACCATCATCCGCGGCAGCGCCAACCGCGCCGACGCCCGCGAAAACTTGATCCTCTACTTCGGCGGCAAGAAGATCGACATCAACACCACCGGCCGCGCGCCCAGAGTCGATCCCGAAAAGCCCTTCACCGCCAGGCAGGCCGATGCCATCCTCGAACTGCAGTTGCATCGCCTGACCAAGCTCTCGATCGATGAAATCTCGAACGAGTTGAAGGAAGTCCGCGACAACATCGCCGAATACGAATCGATCCTCGGCTCCGAGAAGAAGCTGCGCGGCGTCATCATCAAAGAACTCGAAGAAGTGAAGAAGCTCTACGGCGACGAGCGCCGCACGCGCATCGAAGATGAAGCTGCAGAAATCGTCCTGGAAGATCTCATCGCCGACGAGCAGGTCGCCGTCACGGTCAGCCACTCCGGCTACCTGAAGCGCACGCCCATCTCCACCTACCGCATGCAGCGCCGCGGAGGCACGGGCCGCACCGGCATGAAGACGCGTGACGAGGATTTTGTCGAGCATCTCTTCATCGCATCGACTCACGCCTACATCCTCATCTTCACCAACACCGGCCGCGTCTACTGGCTGAAGGTTTATGAGGTGCCCGACGTCAGCGCTGCTGGCAAAGGCAAGCACATCGGCAACCTTGTCGGCCTGCAACCCGGCGAGACGGTAAAGACGCTTGTCGCGGTCCGCAATCTCGAGGAAGAGAACAAGTACGTCTTCTTCGCGACGCGCAACGGCACGGTCAAGAAATCGGAAGTTCGCGAATTCATGCACGTGCGCTCCAACGGCATCAACGCTATCGGCATTGATCAGGGAGACGAACTCGTCGCCGCCCGCATCACCGACGGCAACCAGATCATTTTCCTGGCCAGCCACGAAGGCATGGCCGTCCGCTTCGACGAAAGCCACGTTCGCCCCATGGGCCGCGGAGCTTTCGGCGTACGCGGAATCGACCTGGCAAAGGGAGACTACGTGGTAGGCATGGCGACCACGGTGAAACCCGGCGCAGCAGCCACCACGGAACATGTGGGGACAGCCGCCTCGGCTGTCCCGGGCACTTCAGTGCCCGAGCCGGAAGCCATCGACGTAGCCGTCAAGGGGGACCTGATCCTCTCAGTCACCGAAAACGGGTTCGGCAAACGCACCCCCGCCGACGAATACCGCTTGATCAACCGCGGGGGCAAGGGCGTAATCAACGTGAAGACGACCGAGCGCGTCGGCAAAGTCGTTGCCATTGCGCAGGTCGACGAAACCTCCGAAGTCATGCTGATCAGCCACTACGGCAAAATCATCCGCATGGATTCGAAGACCATCCGCGAATCCGGCCGCAACGCCCAAGGCGTCCGCCTCCTGCAGATGGAGCCCGGCGACCGCGTAGCCGCCGCAGTGGTAATCGCCCCAGAGGCCGAGCCCAATGGAGGCAACGGCGGCACGCTGATTCAATAATCCAAGGAAACATGTGGGGACAGCCGCCTTCGGCTGCCCCGCTTTTTGTGTAGGGGCGGACGCCTTCGTCCGCCTCCGGCGCGAAGCGCCGGTCGGCAGCATCGACACTCTGCCGCTCTGTCGCGAGCGCGCCTGTCCTCTCACCGGGCCATGTCGAGCGCAACCTGCAAGAGTATTTCAGCCCACTCCAATCAGCAGAGCCAGCATTTCGATCCTCCTTGGTTCCTGCCCGTTTGCCATGTAGAATGCGTCGGCTCCATTCGCAAGCGGCAAACTACTCCAAAGGAGAATTGATGAAACGTTCACTGTTGATGGTTGCAGTCGTTGTGGGAATGATCGTGGCTTGGTCCGTCGGACGGCTTCAGGGACAGGCGCAAGGTGGCAAAGTCATCTTCGTTTCCTCAAGTCTCGCAACCTACACTGCAATGCAACCCGGTAACGCGGCTGTTACCGCAGCGGCGGTTTGGGGCGACGCCAACGCTGGCGCACACGGAACATTCAGCAAATTTGCGCCCGGATACGAAGCCGGCTTGCACACTCACACCAACGATGTCTGGATTGTGGGCGTCAAGGGTGCGTATCTATACAAAGACGAAGCGGGCGAGAAGCGTATCGGTCCAGGTGACTTCTTACGAGTGCCCGGAGGGCACAAACACTCGAGCGGCGGAGATAAGAAGGAAGGGGCCGTTTTTTATGAGGAATCTTCAGGCAAGTTCGATTTAATTCCCGCAAAATAGTCCCGGTTTTGTGTAGGGGCGGACGCCTTCGTCCGCCCCCGGCGCGAAAGCGCGGGTGTGTTCCCCGGCTACTTCGTCGAAGTTGCCCTCTGGTTTTTAACTTCGAGCTCGTTCACCACCTGCTTCACATTCGGTACCTGCTGCGCAAGCTTCTCCACATTCGATCGTTGCCCCTGCGAAGGAACGTTGCCTTTTAAGGTCACGACTCCGTTATTCACATCGTAGTGAACAGCGCGATTCATCCTGTGCTCCACGAGCATCGCTTCCAGGTTCTTGTCGATGCCGGAATCCAATGCAGAGTCGACTTTCTTGGCCGTGCCTTCATCGCCCTTCGGACGCACTCCGATCTCATCTGCCACGACGGCCGAGCCAGCCTGCGACTTGGCGATCGATTCCGCGCGCGCCTTGTCGTCATCGGTCGCAACGTCGCCCGTCAACGTCACCACGTTCTTGTCGCGATCCTGATTCACATGCACATCCGACAGTCCAGCACTGTCCAACGCGTGACGGATGTTGTCCGTAACGTCGGGAGCCTTTGTGTTCGTACATGCCAGCGTGATAGCAAGCACCGTTCCTATCAGAATGCTATTGAGTGATTTCATGAAATTGTTTTCCCCTTTTCCGGCGAAGCGTATCGAAATGCCCCGATCCGGCTGATCCGAGCGCATCTGCCATCTTCGGATGAGGAGCCGTTCTCAACTATCAATTGGAGGATGTAGAACGGGTTAAGCGATCAACTAAGGAAGAAGCAAACCAATTACTCAGGCGACCCCGTAGACCTGCCCAGATTTTTGTGTAGGGCCGGACGCCTCGTCCGCCCCAGGCGTGAAGCGCCGGTGAGTAAGCCTGCACTGATTCCTGCTCGACGATACTGAGGTTCGGGTCCGTGGAATCGCATCGCCTTCGGCAGTTTCAGGGCAAGCTGAAAGCGAAATGTAGAATTCCCGGTGGGGAAGAAGGTGTTTGACGCGCTGTAAAATCTCGCGACCTGCAGCGCGATTCCCGCCCTTCGCAAAATGCGCGACGAGCCTGCCCTGATCGCAGTCGAACGGACGGGGCACCCTCTTTTGCAGCTGAGTCAGATGATCAAGAGCCCGTGCCACCCGCCGACCGGCCTCAAATGCTTCAGATGTGAAATGGTGAGTAGGCCGGCGGAGTTGCACCACCGGCCTCTCGCAGAACCGAGCGTGAAGCTCTCGCCTCACTCGGCTCCCATCAGGCAAACACGCCAGTCATCCCGATCTGCCAATGTACAAAGAGATCCACGCATTCCCTCGCAAGCCGTTGCAAGAACTGACTCACTTGGAGTTTGTGACGTTTAAAGCGCTTGAACTTACGCAGCGCCCATGCCATAAGCGTCTGATTGACGTATTGCAGCACGGGATACAGCGCCGAGCGGGCATAGCGCCCATAGTACGCAATCCATCCCCGGAGGAGAGGATTGATCTGCCGGGCGATGTCCTGCAAGGACAGCTGGGTTTGACGTCGTAGGTTCAAGTCCCTAATGGTCGCGCGCATAGCCTTCATCGCCGAGGGGCTGACTGCTGGATTAAAGCCTCCAAACAGTGAGTTATCTCGGAAACGTCGCACCAGACGAGGCCGAAAGCAATACCCGAGAAAGTCAAACTTGACATTCGGGTATTTGCCTTTCCGCTTTCCGTCTTTGCAATAGACGACCTTGGTTTTCGTTGGATGCATCTCCAGGTGGCACTCCGTCAGCCGTGCGTGAAGCTCAGCCTTGATGGCCTCCGCTTCTTGCTCCGTCCGACAGTGCACCAGCCCATCATCTGCATATCGACACCACGGGAGATTCGGATGTGTCCTTGCCATCCAGAGATCAAACGTGTAGTGCATAAACAGATTGGCCAGGATGGGGCTAACCACTCCGCCTTGAGGCGTGCCGCGACTTCGCTCCATCGTGGTCCCATCTTCTTTCACCATGGACGCCTTCAGCCATCTTTCGATGTACAAGAGCGCCCACTTGCACGTTATGTGTTTCTGAACGGCCCGTAACAAAAGTTCGTGGTCGATGTTGTCGAACAGGCCCTTGATATCAAACTCTAAAACCCAGTCATACTTCCAGCACCGCTTTCGCGTGGCCCCAACGGCATCCAAGGCTGATTTGTGCGGCCTGTATCCATAGGAGTCTGCCAGAAAGATTGGGTCTAGAATCGGCTCAATTACCTGCTTTACAACCATCTGTGCCACGCGATCGGCCACGGTAGGCACACCCAAAATCCTTTCTCCGCCACTCTTTTTAGGAATGGCGACGGCGCGCACCGGCGGTGGAAAGTAGGTTCCCGAACTCATCCGATTCCAGATCTTGTACAGATTGCCTGACAAGTCGGCCTCGAACTGCTCGATCGTCTGCTCGTCCACACCGGCCGCACCACGATTGGATTTGACCGCTTTATAGGCTTCGTACACCAAACGCTTATCGATGTTGAACGGTTTGTTTGTCGCATGCATCGAGTTCATCCTGTTACCAGTTGTTTCGCTAGATGCGACCGCCTGACCCGACCCCTTTGCTCCAGCCCCGTTACAGGGCCTTCCTCGCTCTTACGAGTCGGTCCGCCCCAGTGCTCCGCTCGGTACTCTCGCCTCGCGGTTTTGGCCGCTTGAGCTTCTCCCTTAATATCGGAGACTGGTTCCTGCAGTTCCGTGCCATCGCCTGCATCCGCTTCACGCCCTCTATACGCCGGTCGCCACCTGCTCAGTCACCAGGCACCTAGCAGATTCGTCCCAGAAACCGATTCCCGCCTCTGGTTTCGACGACACTTGATTTCTTAACGACGCGTCATCAAAAGGTTCACTTTCGTTCGTCTCTCGGATGCACACCTGCACAAGTTTTCCTCGCGCTTTTCCTCCAACGCTCACCACCACGGATTTTTTTGTCCGCAGCAGCTTGGAGGTGGTTTGAGACCTGCTCCTGAAAGCCGATCTCGAGGGGCCCGCCCTCATCGACTGACACAGCTCGTCCACGAATTAATTAGGTCATCATGACCTCCATATCCGTGTTCTTCTGCAGCACACGAATCGAAAGAAGTCGAAAATTTGAGCGAAATCGTCGGTTACGACAACTGAGAGCGCGCGTGCCTATTTCTTCGTCCCGTGTTCTTCCTTATCGCCTTCGTATTGGGTGAGAGAGGAAAACTTGCCATTTCCGTTTTGTGAGAACTCAAACCGAGTGGGCCACGGCTTGGAGAAAAACTTCGTTTCCGACTCAGGAAAAACTGGAAGCGTACTACCATCGTCAAACTCCACCAAGAGATGATTGCCTTCGGGCACCATCTTCAGGCTGTACTGCGGGAACTGGTATGTCCCCGCGTACCGGGCCAGAACTCCATTCGACACTGGGATTTCCTTGTGTACGGAAGGAGTCGGAGGTGCCTCACCGTGTGCCACAGCCGCAAGTGCCTTCGTCATTTCGCCTGTGACCGTACCATTAAGGTTTGCGAGAACGATGACAGCAATTCTCTCTTCGGGATAATAAGCCATGTCTGCGTTGAACCCGATGTTGTTTCCGTCATGTTCGATCATCAAGTGGCCGTTAACGCGGTTGACGTGTAATCCGCAAGCATAGTCACTCCTGAATGGCGTGGTCATTTTGTGCAGGGACGCGGGTGTCAAGAGCCTGCCACCAAAAAGTCCTTCTTCCCATCGGAGCAGGTCTTCGGTGGTGGAATACAGAGAGCCTGCCGAAAACCCAATCCTCGGATCCCAACGCTCTGCATTTTCGAACCCATTACTGCCGGGCCAATACCCAGACGCACGTCGCGGAATGATAGTTACAAAGGACATAAGTCCTGAATCGTTCATCCCTAGCGGTTTGAAAATATTCTGCTGAACGAACTGTTCATAGGTCTGCCCGCTGATTCTTTCAATCAAGTACCCGAGCACCATGTATCCCAAACTCGTGTATGCCCATTGTTCACCGGGCTGGAAATTCAGCGGTACGTCACGAAACACCAATTTGTCTGGGGTGCCGGGTTCGTACTTAGCTGCATCGTCAGAGATGCCGGAGGTATGGGTCAGCAAATGATAGATAGTGATCTTGTCCCATGATGCAGGTGCATCAGTTAGGTACTTTTTTACAAGGTCATCAGTCTTCAATTTTCCGCGATCCTCAAGGAGCAAAATGGAGGCTGCGGTAAATTGCTTGGTCATCGAAGCGATGTTGAATCGAGTACCGAGGGAATTTGGTATGCTCCACTCCAGGTCGGCCATCCCGTAGCTCTTACTGAAGAGTACCTTTCCAGCTTTGGCCACCAATACGCTTCCCATGAACATCTGGGCATCGACGTAAGGCTGAACCACCTGCTGCATTCGATCAGCCGGTGATTGAGCGTTGGCTGCGCCAGCAAACAGTGCAAGAATTGCTGGAAGTGCCCCCCTAAACGGTTTAGGTAATCGGCTCATCCCGAAATTGTAACTGTTGATAAATCCCCCATAACACTCAATGAACGCCTGGATGCCAGACTGCCCGCTCTGCTGTACCAATATCAATGTTCTGGAACGCTGCCCAGTCACGGCACCTGTTCCTGCGTCACGTGCCCGCACTGCAGCAGTTCACACCTGCTCTTGGTGAGCATATTCCACGCGTCCCGGTATCCTTCGTAGCAACAGCACGCCTTTTTCGCCGGCGGGACGACGGCGCACAGCATGGGGCGGGTGGCCCAGGCTTTTGATCTTGCGGGTATTACCAACACAGTGGGTGTCGTGTCCCTTCGCGTTTTTTGCGAAGGGCGGGAGTGGGAAATGCCGGCGCCAAGTGGGTTTGATCACGTGTCCAAAACAAAATCAAATAGCACACGCAGCATCGCCGCCCACCCTTGCAAAAAACGCAAGGATGGGGCACCCCTCTGTGGGAACGGTGCACGCAAAGATCGCTAAAGGTGGGCCACCCGGCTGGGAAAGTTTACCGCCGACGCTTTGTGTCCACGCGCTTGGCGGCCACCCGCCTCGCCGATGGGGCGCCTTGCTTCGCCATCTGCGCCTGCCCCGCCTTGGTCATCAAGCGCGATTGTTCGTACATTTCGATCCACTTCTCGCTCGAAATTGCCGAGATCAGCTTGCCAATCGCTTCGAGTGGCAAATCGTCCGGCGACTCGAAATGAACGCAACACTTCCCCATGTCGAGCTTCTTCCCCGTCGCCTTGAACGCCGCCTTCAGCTGCTCGAGCTGACTCGCACTCCAAAACGCGCCCATCAGGTAGAGCGAGCAGTAGTTCTTCTGCGACGAGAGCGCGACGTAGCAGATCGGCTGCTTGTTGTAAGTGTCCGGATATCGAGACAGGGGGATCGTCCAGCCGATCGTGCCCCAGACGAGGCACTCATCGTAGCCGCGCGGAATGTGCTTGTTCACGAGTGCGCGCACCGTCGCGATCGTCTTCGCACGATCGGCGGGGAGTGAGGCGATGTATTGCCCTGGCGTCTTTACGTTCGCTGGTGGTTTCATGGATTCGTATTCTTCCCGAACGAAGTGTATCAGCGAACGTTTGAAAACCAGCCAGCGGCAGGGTGCAAGGTGATCGCGCTGGTCTCGTGCCCGCCGCGCGCGATTGGCCGCACAAGGCATCGTGGCGGTGGTGGCCAAGGCCGGCAGTCCTCACGGCAGCGGCCTCGGCGTCTTCCGCAGGGTTGTCGAACGCACTCTGGCCTTGGCTGCATCGCTTCCGCCGCCTCGCGCTGCGCTCCGAACGCCGCGCGGACGTCCACGAAGCCTTCCTCACGCTCGGCTGCGCCCTCATCAACGAAGTGCAAAGAAAGAGAGCGGACCTCAGGCGCTAAGCGCGGCGGATTTTCGGCGCTTGGTGGCACGAGTAAACTCGTGCCCTTCCCGGTTTTTCTACGCAGACTACTTACTCACCCCGCTTAGTACAAAGACCGGCGCTTCGCGCCGGGGGCGGACGAAGGCGTCCGCCCCTACACAAGCATTACGTTGCATTCTCTCGCCCCCCCGTATTATCGTTCCCGCTTGTCCCGAACTCGGGTTCGAGCTCAAACTCGGCGTAACCTATGACCAACTCTTTTCTCTATCTCACACTGGTGCCCATCTCGATGCTCGCCTTCACCGCCGCCGACAACCTCCCTGCGCCGCCTGTCGCCAAGAAGATCCCCCACGTCACCGAGATCAACGGCCACAAGCTGACCGACAACTATTTCTGGCTGCGCGAGAAAACCAACCCCGAGGTCCGCGCCTATCTCGAGCAGGAAAACGCCTACACCGACTTGGTGATGAGGCCCACTGAGCCCTTCCAGAAAAAGCTCTACGACGAGATGCTCAGCCGCGTGAAAGAAACCGACGTGGAAGTTCCCTACAGGGAAGGCGAATACTTCTATTACATCCGCACCGAAGCCGGCAAACAGTACCCCATCCGCTGCCGCAAGAAAATGAGCGCCGACGCCAACGAAGAGGTTCTTCTTGATGTCAACGAATTGGCGAAGGGCCAGGCCTTCATGGCCGTGCAAGCCTTCGCCGTCAGCCCCGACGGCAACCTTCTTGCCTATAGCTACGACAACACCGGATTCCGCCAATTCAATCTAGCGGTAAAAGATCTCCGCACCGGCAAGACGCTCACCGATCACGCCGAGCGCGTCGGCTCCGTAGTCTGGGCCAGCGATAATCGCACCATCTTCTATACGCAGGAAGATGCCGTCTCGAAGCGGCAGTACCGCCTCTATCGCCACACCGCCGGATCATCCGATCCTGACGCCGTGGTCTACGAGGAACCCGATGAGAAATTTATCGTGGGCGCGTTCAAAACACGCAGCGAAGCTTTCATCGTCATGGAATTGCGCAGCCACACCACCAGCGAAGCCCGCTATATTCCCGCGAAGGAACCCACGGCCGAGTGGAAGATTGTCGAGCCTCGCAAGCCGGGAGTTGAATACTACATCGACCACAATGCCGATTCGTTCTACATCCGCGTCAACGACGCCGGGCGCAACTTCCGCCTGGTGACCGCTCCCGTCACCGATCCCGGCAGCAAGAACTGGCACGAAGTCATGGCTCACAACCCGGCCATCATGCTCGACGACATTGATCTGTTCAAGAATTTCGGCATCCTCTACGAGCGCGAGAACGGCCTGCCGCAGATCCGCGTGGTCGACCTGCGCAATGGACACTCCCGCCGCCTCGCCTTTCCCGAGCCTGCTTACACCGTTAATCCCTACACCAATCGCGTGTACGACACCACGGAGTTCCGCTACGGCTACCAGTCTCCGATCACACCGCAATCGGTTTTCTCCTACGACATGGAGACCGGCGCCTCCCAATTGCTGAAGCAGAAAGAAGTTCCCGGAGGCTACGATCGCAGCAAATATGAAGTCGAGCAGATCTATACGGTCGCGTCCGATGGCGCCAAGGTCCCGGTTTCCGTGCTGCATCTCAAAGGCGCGAAGCTCGACGGAACCGGCCCGCTCTATCTCTACGGATACGGCTCCTACGGCATCTCGATCGACACGTTTTTCAACTCAAACATCTTCAGCATGGTAGATCGTGGAGTCGTCTACGCCGTAGCCCACATCCGCGGCGGTGGCGAAATGGGCAAGTCCTGGCACGATGCCGGCAAAATGATGAACAAGAAGAACACGTTCACCGATTTCATCGCGGTCGCCGAAGACCTCACCAAGCGCGGTTACGGATCGAAAGACAAGCTCGTCATCGAAGGCGGTAGCGCCGGCGGCCTGCTCATGGGTGCGGTCCTCAACATGCGCCCCGATCTGTTTCACGCGGCTGTGGTTAAAGTCCCGTTCGTCGACGTGATGAACACCATGCTCGACGAATCTCTTCCACTAACGGTGGGTGAATTCGAGGAGTGGGGCAATCCGAAAGAACCCGCCGCTTACGATTACATGATCACCTATTCGCCTTACGATAACGTCGGGGCGAAGGCGTATCCCAACATGCTGGTGAAAACGTCGTTCAACGACAGCCAGGTAATGTACTGGGAGCCCGCAAAATATGTGGCGAAGATGCGGGCCACACGCACCGATCACAACATGCTGATCTTTAAGGTAAATCTAAACCCGGCAGGCCACGGCGGAGCATCCGGAAGATACGACCGCCTCCACGAAGCGTCGTTCGACTACGCCTACATCCTCACCCAAATGGGAATCAATAACTGATTGTGCGAACGTACATGGATTGTGTAGGGACGGACGCCTTCGTCCGTCCCCGGCGCGAAGCGCCGGTGCGGTTTTCCACTCTGTGTTCCTCTGCGCCCTCTGTGGTGAGCGCTCTTCAAATCAACCCCGTCTTCAGCCTGCGCAAAAAATCCTCTCCCTCTGCCTTCGCCCGAGCCAACGTCTTCGGGTCATTCCGATACTCGAGCGCGACGTCCTGCAAGAATAGTTCGACCGCGTCCTTCGGCTTGAACCCCTGCGTGACCAGTTTTCGGATGCGTCCCGTAAAGCTGTCCTGATCCTCCACCATCTCAAACCGCGCCAAATGTTCGGCGCAATTGTGCTCTCGGAACTTCCCGGCCGCCAGCCGGTCGTAAGCCGTGCGCGCGTCCGCATCCGTCAGGAGCGTTGGCAACGGATAGTTCCACTCGCACTGCGAGCAGGTCCATCCCTGAAATGTCCGGTGTGACGTCCAGATTAGTTCGCGGGCGGTGTTCTGCTGCAACCTTCGATGATCGGCACTGCCGTCATTCACGACACAGCCACCCCGCACGAACAACTACGTGGCCTGAAGACTTCTACGGATTATCGTACCGCTTGGAGAGCTTCATGTAACGTGCCAAAACCGGTTCAGCATCAGTGTAGGGACGGACGCCTTCGTCCGTCCCGCGGGCGAAGGCCGCGTTTAGTCCGCCGCAGGTGCATACGCATTGGATGAGGACAATGTGGGGATGTGGAAGAGCGGCGCTTCAGCGTCGCGAAAGGTAGGAAAACAACTGGGCTTTAGCCCCGGTGAATTCTATTTCGCAAAGTAATAATCAAACGACTTCACCGCCTTGAACTCATCCTCACGAATATCGAACACGGTATACAGTTTGGTTACGTGCAACACGTCATGCACTTTCTGCGTCAGGTTCAGCAGCTTCAACTCTCCGCCGGCATTGCGCACGGTGGTGAAGGCTCCCACCAGTTCACCCACTCCCGAGCTGTCGATGTAATCCACATCCGCCAGATTGAGGATGATCTTCTTTTTCCCATCAGCAATCAGATTGCGCACCGCATCCCGTAGGGCGTGAATCTCCTCCCCCAGCACAATACGGCCTCTAACATCCAGAATGCTGACTTGAGCAACTTCCCGCGGTTCGATACGTAGCGGCATGATGGACGGGCGCAGCCCGCTCGCCCGAATACTAGTGCCTAGCCCCAAGCAAGTCAATGCCAGTACAAGCACAGACCACGTAGAGACAGCTGATCTGGGCAACAACCCGTGTGGCGACGGACGCCTTCGTTCGTGACGCGAAGGCGAAGCCGAGCGCCCCGACCACGAACCTTACCACAAGGAATTTGGAACTCCGATTGGACGGAAGTAACTTTAGGCAGCAACAAATGCTGCAACCATCGTGGAAGAGTGGCGCTTCAGCGCCGCGTTAGGAAGGAAAACTGAATTGGGGCTTCAGCCGCGTGCCTAGGAATGCGCCCCGTGCGCCCGACCATCCAACTCCACCGCCGGAATCCGCACGTTGTCGCGTATCTCCTGAATGGGCGACGTCACAATCGGCATCGGATACTGCGGATGCCGAAACTCCAGATGCATGCCCCGCCCCACAAACTGCAGCTTCAGCATCGAGCCGCCCCAGGTCGACCCCGAGATCGCCACCTGCACCGGCTCCGGACAAAACTCCGGATGCCCCGACAACAGCGCCTCGCTTCCACCCAGCAGCACCGCCTTGTAGCAGTGATGCATCGTCTGAATCTCGAGCACAGTCGCCGGTGGCAGATCAGTCAAAAACACTCCGCCCTCGATCTCCGACTGGATAATCACTCGGTTCACTTCATCAGCAAGGTTTGGGTGGGGGTCAAACATACAAACGGCCGGACTTTAGGGTACCGGGTTTCCTCCCGCGCGACAAGAGTCCCCTGGTACGAGGGGTCAGGCGAAAGTGCACGCCCTTTAGACGGACCAACCCATCCCGAGGTTGCAGACTTTGTAGACCGCCCCAAGGCAAGGCCCCGTGTAGGGACGGACGCCTTCGTCCGTCCACCGAGGGCGAAGCCAAGCGCCCCGAACCACGAACCTCGTCCCTAATAGCCACATAGATCCCGAATCTACCGTGGAAGAGCGGCCCTTCAGGGTCGCGGTGAGCGCTCAAAGAATCAGGGCTTTAGCGCCCGTGGTCGCCCTCCCGTTGCCCACACCGATCCCCCGTTCAAACTCGATCCTCATTCCCTGATAAAATGACCAAAAGGGTTCCCTAACTACATGCCAGTACCCGTCTCCCAAATGTGGACCGTAGCGAGCTACGTCCTCCGTCAAAAGCTCGCCGGACGCAAGCAATATCCGCTGGTCCTCATGCTCGAGCCGCTCTTTCGCTGCAATCTGGCCTGCGCCGGATGTGGCAAAATTCAATACCCCGCCCACATCCTGAAGAAGGATCTGAGCCCCGAAGAATGCTTCCGCGCCGTCGACGAATGCGGCGCGCCCATGGTCTCCATCCCCGGCGGCGAGCCCCTCATGCACCCGCAAATCGACAAGATCGTCGAAGGCCTGGTCGCCCGCAAGAAGTACATCTACCTCTGCACCAACGCCCTGCTGCTGAAAGAGAAGATCGACCTCTTCAAGCCCAGCAAATATCTGACGTTCTCCGTCCACCTCGACGGCCAGCGCGAAGAGCACGACTTGGCCGTCTGCCGCGAAGGCGGATACGACATCGCCGTCGACGCCGTTAAAGAAGCCCTGAAGCGCGGCTTCCGCGTCACCACCAACACCACGCTCTTCGATGGCGCCAGTCCGAAATCCGTCCGCGCCTTCTTCGACGAAATGATGGACCTCGGCGTTGAAGGCATGATGCTCTCCCCGGGATACTCCTACGACAAGGCTCCCGACCAGAAGCATTTCCTCGGCCGCGCCCGCACCAGACGCATGTTCCGCGCGATCCTCTCGAATCGGAAGAAGACCTGGCAGTTCAATCTCTCGCCGCTCTTCCTCGAATTCCTGATGGGCAAGCGCACCTACCCCTGCACCCCGTGGGGCATGCCAACTTACAACGTCTTCGGCTGGCAAAAGCCGTGTTACCTGCTGCAAGACGGTTACGCAGAAAGTTTCCAAGAACTGTTGTCGACGACGGATTGGGCCAACTACGGCACCGAATCGGGCAACCCAGCCTGCGCCAATTGCATGGTCCACAGCGGCTACGAAGCCAGCGCCGTGAACGCAACGTTCAGCTCGCTAGCCGGATTCCTGGCCACAGTGAAAGCCACGCTCTCCACCAGCTACAAAGATGAAGAAGCGCTGCGCATGCTGGAAGAGCCGCAAGCCCCGGTGAACCCGCTGATCCAAATCGCGCCAACTCAAAACGCGCACAGCCTGCAAGAAACGCGCGCGTAGTAAAGAATCTGCATTATAGAATCGCCAGCACTCTTGTCATCCCGCAGCTGGCAAAGCCAGCGAGGGACCTTACGTCGGATTCGAGAGTTGATGCTATGAACAGGAACGCCAACGACACATCCACCGTGCTTAACTCATGACAGGCAAAGCCGCAGGCCATCTCGATCACGAATCAGCAAACGCGGCCCCGCACGCCGGTACCTCAACCCCGACGCCTTAGAAGTCGCCCCCGGCGTAGCGCACGAAAACCTGGAAGGCTGGATCCCTCAACTCGCTACCGAAGACGAAATCCGTGCCGCCCTCGAGAAAGCCTTCGACTACCGCGGCGACATCACCATCACCCGCAAAGACGGATCCAAAATCGAAGGCTACCTCTTCGACCGCCGCACCGCGAAAACGCTGAAAGACTCCGTAGTCCGCCTCTATCCCAAGAACTCAAACGAAAAGGTCGCGATCTCCTACTCCGACATCGCCGCCCTCGCCTTCAGCGGACGCGACACCGCCGCCGGCAAATCCTGGGAAGCCTGGATGAAAAAGTATGCCGAGAAAAAAGCCGCCGGCGAAAAAGACCTGAGCCTCCACCCCGACCCCCTCGAGTAAGCCAACCTCTTTTTGTCCGTCTTATCCGTCCGCCGCCCGCGAGACTGTCATCTTTTCATCCGTCCGCGCCGAGAAATGTCATCCCGCAGTTGGCGAAGCCAGCCAGGGACCTTTCGACGGATCCCAGCGCCGATGCTGTAGACAAGAACACCAGCAACCCATCCCCCTTCCGAACTCAATGGCTGGCAAAGCTCCCCTGAATCCTTTTCCCCTCCCGCCCGCTCTTCCTAAGTAGGAGGAGATTTTGTCTCCATCTATTACCGTTGCCACGCTCCATGCCCAGTCGAGCCAGGCGCAGCTCATCGACGTCCGCTCTCCCTCCGAATTCGCCTCCGGCCACATCCCTGGCGCCGTTAACATTCCCCTGGACCAGATCGAGTCCCGCCTCGCCGACCTCAGTTCGGCCACGCCAATCGTCCTCATCTGCCAGATGGGCAAGCGCGCCCGAATGGCCGCCGGCCTTCTCGAGCCATGCCAGCTTCATCTCTCGGTTTTGGAAGGCGGCACGAGCGCCTGGATTCAAGCCGGCCTCCCCATCGTCCAGAGCGTCCGGTCCCGCTGGTCTCTCGAACGCCAGGTCCGACTCGGCGCAGGGCTGCTCGTGCTCATCGGCGCCGCGCTCGCGCTCACCGTCAATCCGCATTGGCTCTTTCTCTCCGCGTTCATCGGCCTGGGCCTTACATTCGCGGGCCTCACCGACATCTGTCCCATGGCCGAGATTCTCGGAAGAATGCCCTGGAACAAATCCACTCATTGCAAAACCCGGCTCCCGAATCCCGACCTTTCACGGAGTTGCCAGTGACTCCGGACACAGCAGGAGCGACGGCATGCTGTGAGAATGTCCTCATGCCTCTCGACGCGAGCCGGCCCGAGCCCGCCGATTTCGACAACCTGACGCGCGAGCACAAGGATGCCGTCTATCGTCAGATGATCCGCGTTTGCGGCAATCGCGAAGATGCAGAGGACGTTCTTGTCGAAGCTCTGCTGCGCGCTTATCGCCATCTCAATCAGCTGCGCGATTCCGCCGCGTTCCGCGCGTGGCTCGCCCAGATCGCCAAGCGCGTCTGCTGGCAACTCAAAGAGCGCGAAGCTTTGCTGCCCCTGCTGCAACTCTCGGCCCTGGACGATGAAGGCCGCGAGATCCCCGGCCCTGAGCCCACTCCTGAGCTGCAGCTTGCGCGCCGCCAGATGAAGCAATTTCTCGACGACGCAGTCGCCGCCCTGCCGCCGCTATATCAGTCGGTTTACCAGCTGCGCGATATCGAAGATCAATCCGGCGACGAAGTCGCCCACAAGCTGGGGATCTCTCGCGCAGCCATGAAGTCGCGACTGCATCGTGCTCGTGAGCTGGTCAGAGCGCATCTCGACGCCGCACTCACACGCGGGTCGAACTAACTGCTCTCCGAAAGGCGCACGTCGTGATCAGCACCCGAGCCGCGGAGCGGCGCAAGAATGAAGCCCGTGGCGCAAGCCATGGGATTGATGGAAGAAAGACGTCCAGCCCCCACAGGGCGGAAGAGGCAAGGACGGGGGGGCCAGTTTGAAGGGCGCTACGTGGAAGAGCGTTGCGTGGAAGAGCGGCGCTTTAGCGCCGCGTTACGGCGAAATGAATCAGGGGGCTTTAGCCCCCGACATACGGAGGGCCATCATGGAAGTCACAGTCGAACATCTTGGAGCCGTGCAGTTCGAAATCAAAGCACGCCAGCACACGATCGCATGCGACCAACCGCCCGAAAACGGAGGCTTCGACGAGGGCATGACGCCCCCAGAATTGCTGCTCGCATCGCTGGCCTCGTGCGCCGGCTTTTACACCGCGCAATACTTGCGGAAATTCAAGCTAGCCACCGCAGGCACTCGCGTCCGCGTCCTGGCCGACAAAGCTAAAGACCCCGCCCGCCTGGACAACTTTCGCATAGAAATCGAAACGCCGCTGGAGCTAACCGTCCAGCACCGGCTGGGCGTCGAGCGTGCCGTGCATCACTGCCTCATTCACAACACGCTTCTCCACCCACCCAAAATCACCATCGACTTGAAGGAGCACGCGGTCATCCACCAATAGACCGAACATCCCTGCAATAAGAATGTCATCCTGAGCGAAGCCGCGACGAGCAAAGCGAGTCGCGGCGCAGTCGAAGGATCCCTACCCTCTTCGGAAGCCCCGAGTAGCTCGAGGGTCCGGGTTAATCCGGAAAATGCGCGGCAACAAAGAAGTTACTTGGCCCCAAACCCCACCCCATCCACCAACTCCTCCACCTCATCCCCGGTCCCGCCAATCACCGTAATCGAGACCGCATACCCTTGCGCCAGAAACGCCAGAGTCGACTGCCGCATCACCCGCGTCCCCACATTCTTGTGAAAATCCCCTCGCACCACGACCTTCGTCCCAACCTGAATCTCGTAGGGATCTTCATCCACACTAAACCCCTGCGCCTTCGCGACTTCCGTTAGCGGCCCAAAGTACTGCGCCGCCTCCTTCAACCCAGGATAAGTCGCCACCCTCTCCGCGGCGATAACAATCGAGGCGTTCACATCCTCCCCCTAGCCTCGGGAGGCCGCGAAAACGCCGCCAGCAACACGCGCCCGCCTCCAGTATCCGCTGAGGATTGAGAAGTTGGGTGCCTCACATCTCCCGGATTTTGGGAATGGAGATTTTCTCCCGCAGCGGAGTCCGGCTCCTCCCGCGCATTCATCTCCTCGGTCCGCAGCACCCATCCCGCCGGAACCTTGCAAGACAAACCCAGCCCCCGATTCCGATAAACCCCATTCGCAACACTGCCCGCATCCACATCCGCCACCAGCCGCGCCGACGATCCCTTCGTATGTTTTGAGGAGGATGTTTCAGATGATTGCGTCTGCCTGGAAACTTGCGCGCTGGCGGCAGCGACGAAAACCAGCACGGTCCACACCAATACCGCGGCCCGCGAAAAACTCATCCCTCCATGTTACGTGAATTAGTTCGTGTAGGGCGGACGCCTTCGTCCGCGCCCGCGAAGGAGAAGCCAAGCGGTGGCATCTAAAAGTTTGATTTCGATTCGAAAGCCTTTCTTGTAGAGCTCCATGATAGGACCTCATCCTGAGTCGGGTCGCTTTAGGCCAAGCGAGGAATCGCGCGCGGGCGAAGCCCGAAACCTACGCCGCCTTGCCCATCACCAGCTGCGTGCAGTGCGCGCACCGCTTCGCCTCAATCGGAATCTCGCTCAAACACTCCGGACACTTCTTCGTTGTCGGTGCAGCTGCTGGTTCGTCCTTATGCATCCGCGCCATCAGCCAGTTAATCGGCAACACCACAAAGAAATAAACCGCCGCCGCAATCAACAGAAAGGAGATGACAGCATTGAGAAAGTCGCCAACGAGAAAATCGCTGCCCCGAACGTTGTATTTAAGATTCGAAAAGTCTGGCAACTTCACAAGAGCCCCGATAAATGGCGTCAGTAAGCCTTTGGTCAAGGAACCGACTACGCCGCCAAAGGCCGCGCCAATCACCACGCCCACCGCCATGTCCACAACATTTCCACGCAGGATGAATTTCTTGAATCCGTCGAGCATAACGTAGCCCCTCCGAAATTGAAGTGCCGCCAATGTAAGTCACACCCACCCTTCGGTCAAGACGCCACCCGCCGGGGTGCCTCACTTCTCCTACCTTTGGGAGAAGCGGGAATTGCGGTTGACATCGGGCACCTTTCAGTGTATTCTGTCGATACTGAAAGAACCGATATGGCGGAACTTACTGGATTGCAGAAGCAATACATCCTCCACTGGGGCGAGATGGGCACCAAGTGGGGCATCAACCGCACCGTCGCACAGATCCATGCTCTGCTCTACCTGTCCCCCAAGCCGCTGCCGGCCGAGGAGATCGCCGAGACGCTCAGCGTCGCCCGCTCCAATGTCAGCACTTCGATCCGCGAACTCGAGACCTGGGGAATCGTTCGCGCCGTGCACGTGCTCGGCGACCGCCGCGAACACTACGAATCGATGAAGGATGTGTGGGAGATGTTCCGCCTCGTCATCGAGCAGAGAAAACGCAGAGAGATCGATCCTACGCGCGAGATGCTCCGCCGCTGCCTGGCGGAACTGGATCCTAAAGAGCCGGGTACGGACTACACCCGCGATCGCCTCGAGGCCATGGCTGGATTTTTCGAGGCTGTCACGGAATTGCACGACCAGATGAAGCGCCTGCCCACCGGAACCGTCAGAAAGCTGTTGCGCATGGGGACAAAGATGCGGAAGAAGGCAGGGTGAATTTTTTTGGTTATGTATTTCTATACATACAGAACTGTCTGACGTATTAGACACATGAGGTTGCTTTATGAACGCTGCATGGATGACTCGGGCGATTTGGGCAGCGGGCGCAGTGCAGTTGTGCATCATCGCCGCAAATGTTCCTTTGCCGGCGAAGTTGCGCGTTCGCGAGCGCTTGGCCGGAGTGCCGCCCTTTGTGCGCCAGATCTTTTACGTGCACTGGGCGTACATCGTGATCGTGCTGGGAATGTTCGCGGCCCTGTGTTTCAGGTTCGCACGCGAGTTAGCGGGAGCCACTGCGATCGGCCGCTTCCTCAGCGGATTCATGGCCGCGTTCTGGCTGCTGCGGATTGGCTTGCAGATCTTCTACTACGATCGCGAGATCCGGCGCGAAAACCGCGTGCTGGATGCTTTGTACCTGGTAGCGCTGTTCGTGCTGGTGGCGGTGTTTGGGGCGGCGGCGTTGCGGCCGCTGTAAACGGTGAATTTATGAACTCAAACTATTGGGCTTCGCTGACCATGAAAGCGATTACTGTTGAGGACTCGTGGGCCCAGATGTGCGCAAGCTTCGGTGCGTTTCTTTGGGCGGCCATCGCGGTGCTAGCGCGAATCGGCGTTGCTCCGATTGGCGCCATCGAGTTGATGTTTCTGTTCGCTCCCCTGGTAATCGTTCCTCTGGGGATGGAACTCGCACGCGTGCTCGGCAATGACACTCCGCCCGCTCGGTTTGCCGCGCGGCTGCAGCCGGTCGCCGCGGTGCTCGCCCTGGTTGCCTTGTGGCTTCCACCGGGCCGACTGTCGGCATGTTTGGCTGGCGCGTGGATAATCGTCTGTCTATCAATGACTGTGAGTGGCCTCGTCGATCTCTCTTCCCTCGCGAGATCCCACGAGAACCATCGCCGCTCCACATTTCATCGAATCATTGTTTCGATCGCGCAACTCGATCTGCTTATCGGCGGAACCTGGTTCGTGGCTTCCCGGTTGGGGATGCGGCCAATGGGTATTCAGGAGCCAATCGGGTTGCTGACCGCCGTCCACTTTCATTACGCAGGATTTGCTACCGCGATGATTGCCGCGGCGATGCTGCGATTCGCCGAGCAGAGAAGGGAGCGTACCTGGCTGAAGTGGCTCGTGGCGGTTATCGTCTGCATGCCGCTTGTGGTGGCCGTCGGTTTTGTTATTTCCCCGCTGCTGAAGATGGCGGCAGGCGTAGTGTTCTCGCTGAGCGTGGCGGCCTTCGCGGTAGTTTTGCGATCCTGCGCCAAACGACTCGGGTCAACCACGGCCCGTGTCCTGTTCTATGTTGCGACCGCGAGTGTCTTCGCGGGGATGATCCTCTCGAGTGCGTACGCGATTGCAGACTTCCGCGGCAGTGATGTGTTGCCGATTCCGCAGATGGCGCGCACGCACGGAATCTTGAACGCCATTGGATTCTGTCTTCCCGCACTGCTGGGTTGGCTTGTCGAGAGCGCCGCGGTCTCGCAATGAAGCCTTAGCAAAACAGTCTGTTACGAGACTCACATCCTATCGAATTTGTCTCACCATTAGTTTGAATCGTCGCGATTGGTTTGAAAGGGCGTGGCTTTTTAGCTGCGCCGCTGGGTTCCAGAAATCAATCCGGCTTTAGCCGCTGAGGGTTCTGTGGAAGAGCGGCCCTTTGAGGGCCGCGTCAGACGGCAAGAATCAATGCGGCTTTAGCCCGAGGGACCGCTCAGCAGCTCCCGCTGCTTCGAGAGTCCTGCAGTAACGGCGTTTAGAGCGAAACTTCAGCACGAGCTTGAGGCGAGCACGACCTCACCGCTTCCGAGCGCTGCAATATTCTCTTCCTCTTCGCGAACTCGTGCAATGGAAGTGCACCGCGCGCGCGACATTAACTCGCGCGGTACTTGACAAGTGATGCGCTACGGTTCTGAATAGAGGCTCGCGGAAAAAATTCCAGCCGAAAGATTTCCACACGACAAAAAGTTTTGTGCTAGTATCCACGACTGGTCCTGCGTTGAGCTTCGCGAAATATTTCGCCGCAACCGATAAAACAGGCGCATTCCGCAGTAAAATTAACGGTTCCAGCTACTGATCAACGGCAGTTTTTAACAGGCGCTCTCACCCAGCCGCGGGACGCCCCATTGGTGAAATTTCATATATGTCAGCAACCGGCACAACGACCCTCTCCCCGAACCCTTGGGCGCGCATTCTCGATGCTCTGGAAAAAAAGATCAACCGGCACTCCTACGACACCTGGCTTAAACCCACGCGCTACAGTCACTCGAGTGGCGGCGTTTTGTTCGTCCGCGTTCCCACGGTAGAGTTTCGTCACGCCGGTGACAAGTACGCCGATCTCATCCAGGAAGCCATCGACGTTCTCGGCCTCGGATTCAACGATGTGAGATTCGTCACTCCGGACGATGATCCCGCGGCGACCCCGATCCGCCATGATGGCGGCCTGTCCTCAGGGCCCGTGACATCCGGTCCCTCCCAATCCCGGTTCGACTGGGACGGCGCTGCGCAACTGAATCCGCGCTACACCTTCGACGCCTTCGTCATCGGCAGCGGCAATCAGTTTGCCCACGCCGCCTGCCAAGCCGTCGCCGAGCGCCCCTCCAAGGCCTACAATCCGCTCTTCCTGTACGGTGGCGTCGGCATGGGCAAGACTCACCTTATGCAGGCGATCGGCCACGAGGTCAAGCGCCGCACTCCCCAAGCCGCCATCTGCTATGTCTCCAGCGAGAAGTTCACGAATGACATGATCAACTCGCTGCGCTACGACAAGATGACCACCTTCCGCGACAAGTTCCGGAATGTCGACGTGCTGCTCATCGACGACATCCAGTTCCTCGCCCAGAAGGAGCGCACCCAGGAAGAGTTCTTCCACACCTTCAATGCCCTGCACGACTCAATGAAGCAGATAGTAATCGCCAGCGACCGCTCCCCCAAAGAGCTCGCCGAAATCGAAGACCGCCTCCGTAGCCGCTTCGAGTGGGGTTTGATCGCCGATATCCAGCCGCCCGATCTCGAGACCAAAGTCGCGATTCTTCAGAAGAAGGCTGAGCAGGAGAAGGTAACACTACCCACCGACGTCGCTCTCTACGTCGCCTCCAACATCCGCTCGAACGTCCGCGAACTGGAAGGAGCGCTGATCCGTCTTGTTGCACACTCCTCCTTGATCGGCGCCGAGATCACCCTGCCCTACGCGCAGCAGGTGCTGAAGAATTTTATCGACTCGCAGGCACGCAAGGTCACCATCGAATCCATCCAGAAGATGGTGGCTGAACAGTTCGGCCTGCGACTGATCGAGATCAAAGCAAAAAATAATTCGCGGGCGATCGTGTATCCGCGGCAGATTGCCATGTACCTGGCCAAGCATCTGACCGAGGCCTCGCTTCCAGAAATCGGACGGCAGTTTGGCGGCAAGCATCACACCACCGTACTTCATTCCGTCGAGAAGATCGAAGAGGTTCGCAAGAACGACAAAGATTTGAACAGGTTGATCAATAAACTCACCGAGCAATTAGGCGGATAGATCGTGGCGTCGCGCGAGATTTCCACTTTGCCATCCGGTCTTCCTAGACGGTGCCTGTGAATACGATGTGGAAGTTGTGAATAGACTGAACGAAACCAAATGGATCGGCGAGTTACAGTAGGGGCTCCGCAGCAAAATGGGCCAATTACTCACATCAAGGGTGCAGCCGGAAGTCGATGGAAACGGGACGGTTGAAAAAGTTTTCCACCTTTCCGCACCGCCTACTGTTACTGCTGGTTTTATTGCTTTTGCATTTGATATAAGGAAGTAATAGAAGTAGCACGTATCTGGCGAGATTCGGGGAGACGAACTTTATGCCGGTGGAGGCCGCCGTTGCCGCGGGTACCATGGAGATCACGGTCAGCAAGTTCGAATTGCTGCGGGAATTGACCGCCACACAGGGTGTGGTCGAGCGTAAGACCACGATTCCAATCCTGTCCAACTATCTATTCGAGGCTGTCGGAGACCGCCTGTCGCTGACGGCAACCGATCTCGATCTCAGCCTCCGTACCTCCTGCAGTGCCAAGGTCAAGAAGGAAGGCTCGTGCACCATCCCGGCGCGCAAACTGCACGACTATGTGAAGTTGCTGCCCGATGCCGATATCACCATCAAGTTGCTCGAGAACCATTGGGTCAGCATCCGCTGCGGCCGTTCCAACACCAAGATGGTGGGCATGGCGAAATCAAATTTCCCCAGCCTTCCAGTCTTCCCAACGTCCGGGGCCATTACGATTCCCGCACAGGTTCTGCGCGGCCTGATTGCCCGCACCGGCTTCGCCATTTCCAACGAAGAGTCGCGCTATACCCTCAATGGCGCGCTGATGCTGCTCAAACCGGAGTCCATCACGATGGTTGCCACCGATGGTCATCGCCTGGCCCACTGCGAACGCGCAGGCGAAAAGTTCGATGGTGTCTCGGGTGAGATGAAAACGCTCGTCCCCAAGAAGGCGATGGACGAACTGAAATCATTGCTCGACTCGACCGACGCCGAGACCATCGAGTTCGCGAAGGATGAATCGACCCTCTTCTTCCGAATCGGGCCCCGACTGCTTACCTCGCGTCAGTTGACCGGCCAATTCCCGAACTTCGAGGCTGTGCTGCCCAAGGACAACAGCAAGGTTGTCCCCTTGAATGCCGACGAGTTGAATGCAGCGATTCTGCGCGTGGCCCAGTTTGCCGACGAGCGCTCGCGCGCCGTCCGCATGCGCCTCGAAAAGGGCGAGGTAAAGATTTCCGCGTCTTCGACCGAGGCCGGCGAGTCCGAGGATTCCCTGGAAGCTCCCTACACCGGAGAGCCCCTCACCATCGGCTTCAATGCCGCGTACCTGGTAGATTTTCTGAAAGCCGCCGGCACCAGCGAAGTGCGCCTGGAGTTGAAGGATCCCCAGTCAGCGGGCCAACTGCGCCCCGCCGAGGGCGATGACTATAAGTACCGCTACATCGTCATGCCGATGCGCATCTGACGAAGACGATCCCCTGAGATACTAGTTCGGCAGCGGACCCGATGGATCGCTCAACGCAATTAATTTCCCTGGTGGATAGTCTGCCGCTGATAGCGGAGCCTCGGAGTCCTGTGTGACAATCGTCAACACTTCCCCGCTGCGCACCCCTTGAATGGTCAGTCTCTGACTTTCAACTGCCACCACTCGATACTCTTCGTCAAAGATTTTCCGATTCTTCGGCTTCATAGAGGATTGGGATGCAAAATCCCCCCCGAAGGACTCCCGTTAAATTTCCAATAATTCTTTCGATCCCACCTTGACAACCCAATAGTTTTGAGTGCGTCGCGGGAGCGCCCCGCCCGCGACCTGCCGGCGTCCACCACGATCCACGTAGAGACAGCCGCCCCGGCTGTCCCGCCAAGCCTGCCCTGAGCTTGCCGAATGGGCGAAGCGAGGCGGAACCTGCCCAACCCGAGAACCCTTGTGATTTGTCATTCCGACGAGGCGCGCAGCGCCAAGGAGGAATCTGCTGTCCCCGCCCTCACCTGCGAAATATCTTCTCGTCACTACGTCCCAGTCCCACTCGTGTAGGGACCCGGTAAAGCGGACGTCTCGTCGCTGTCGGCCCAGAAGACTTCTGTGCTCCTCTGTGTCCTCTGTGGTGAAGGACCGTTGCCGCCGAGCACCTGGCCCCGGACGGCCCCGACACGATTGTCGAGCTCCCGCTTTCCCCATTCCATCCCGCCCCATACAATAGCCGTCGCATGCACCAGGCCCTCATCGGCGAGCTGCTGGAGCCGTTCCTGGATCCGGCCAACAAGCAAGGACTAACGGCTGATGACCTGCGACATATATCGACGTACATCGATATACTCCAACGCTGGAATGCCCGCATCAACCTGACTGCGATCCGCGACGAAGAGGACCTCGTCACCCGCCACTTCGGTGAAAGCCTCTTCGTCGCAAGGTTCCTATTTCCCAATCGCTCTGCGTCCCCAGCATCCTCCGCGGTGAAGGCTTTTGACCTTGCCGACGTAGGCTCCGGCGCCGGATTCCCCGGCGTCCCCGTCAAACTCTGGGCGCCCGGGGTCGCTCTTACCCTTATCGAATCCAACCAGAAGAAAGCAACGTTCCTCAAAGAAGTCACCCGCGCGCTTACATTGACGGACGTCAATATACAAACGGCCCGCGCCGAATCCCTGACCGGCGCGTCCTTCGACGTGGTCACCCTCCGGGCAGTCGAGCGCTTCGCATCGATCCTTCCGGTAGGGGCGGGTCTGGTCGCGCCTGGAGGCCGCCTGGCCCTCCTGATCGGGCAAGCCCAGCTCCCCCAAGTCCAATCAGCTCTCCCAACCTGGACCTGGGCGGAGTCTACCCCTGTCCCAAAGTCCCGGTCCCGCGTTTTGGCGATCGCGTGCAAGCCGTAATGCAGTGCGTAAAACGTCGAAGGGATGAACCAAACTAGTAAAAGTGGAGCCAATAGGACCATTTATAGCCATGAATCACTGTAAAGCAATCAAAAATAAGCTACGCTGCCATTCAAGTGGAACATACCTTTGTAAGTGTTTAAAATTGCAACACTGCCCCTTAAAGTTTTCCACAGTGTTCCTGCAGGAACACTTCTCGCTAGAATCATTGAAAATAGCGATCAATGAACGCAACTGTGTTCATCCAGGAACGGTTGCCGCGAAGTGTTTGGCTCCGAGGCTTCTTCGGCCTAAAAATCCCACTGTCGCCGGTTGCCCAAGTCAACGAGTGTTCCTGCAGGAACACTACGTCATATCCCGTGTACGACCCATGATCTCCTCAGGATGTTCTGATGTTGTCTCCAAAACGTATAAGTGTTCCTACAGGAACATTCAGCCCCAAGCCACCTCGAGCCATCATCCTTATTCTTCAGAAATGTTCCTGCAGGAACATTTCTCACGTTTCGAATAGACGAAGTGTTTCTGCAGGAACATTCGGACTGGTTTTGCACATCAATTCACCTGTTTGCACAACACTTATCAATTGAATTGAGCTTTGAAGCGCAGTATGCTGCGGGTGGCTCTGCTTCTCCTTACAATTCCATGGGACGCGTTATCGCTGTTGCCAACCAGAAGGGTGGCGTCGGTAAGACTACGACTGCCATCAACCTGGCCGCTTCCTTTGCGGCTGCTGAAGTCAACACACTGCTCGTCGACTGCGATCCGCAATCGAATGCCACGAGCGGCTTGGGATTCGTGAAGGATCCTGAGCGCGTCAGCTCCTACCACCTCTTGATGGGCGCAGCCACAGGCGAAGAGGCGCTGCTCACGACAGAGCTTGAGCAGCTTTGGCTGATTCCATCGCACAAAAACCTGATCGGCGCAAACCTTGAACTGGTTGACGCTGACAGGCGTGAGTTCAGGATGCGCGATGCGATCGCGCCTCTGCGCGACCGATTCCAGTTCATCGTGCTGGATTGTCCTCCTGCGCTGGACCTGCTCACGCTCAACGCGCTCGTAGCGGCTGATGCTGTGCTCATTCCAATGCAGGGCGAATACTTCGCGTTGGAAGGTATCAGCGAACTGCTGGATACGATTGAGCGCATACGCGCCGCGCTGAATCCTGAGCTGGCCATTGAGGGCGTGGTGCTGACCATGTTTGACAAGCGCGCGAACCTGGCGCAGCAGGTGATGACTGAGTTGAAGAATTTCTTTGGCGAGAAGCTATGTGAGACGACTGTGCCGCGCAACATCAGGCTGGCCGAGGCTCCGAGCCACGGCATGGCAGCGCTGGTGTACGATCCGCGGTCGAAGGGCGCGGAGAGCTATATCAAGCTGGCGAAGGAGATCATTGAGAGGCAGCCGCCGGCTGTGAGCTCTCAGCCGGCAGAGAACCTCGCGACTCTTCCTGCGTCAGGGCAGGCGTCAGGCGCCGGACCTCAGGCCTCGGAACAACATTCCACCACAGAGGGCACAGAGGAGCACAGAGGGGACGCGGCGGTGGAGGAGATTCCCGCGGCCGCAGAGATGGATAAGAGCGCTTAATATATTGATATACATCGATATGTTAAATTGATGTATATCGATATACATTTAGGGGCTTCTTCAGGCTGGAGGCGGTTTGAAGTGAAAGGGATCCTTCGACGGCGTTGCCGCCCGCTTCGCATGCGGCAACTTCGCTCAGGATGACAAAGTGAAATAGATAGGACGACAAGGTTAGTGGGAGGACTGAGAACGTGACGACTGCAACGGCGGGGAATTTAGCGGGGCATCCGGAGAAGGATAAGGAGAAGGTGGAGAAGCGCAGGGCGCTGGGAAGGGGGCTGGAGTCGTTGTTGCCGGGGCCGCGGGTGGTGAGACCGCCTTTGGTCAACAGTCCGCAGGATGGGACAGCGGCGAGCAACGTTCCCGGTGCAAGAGTAACCACGGGGGCTGAAGCCCCGGGCTCGGATTCCCCTGACGCGGCCCTGAAGGGCCGTTCTTCCACAGCGGGGATGGCAGGGGAGTCCAACTTGGGGGTTGGAGCAACGAGTGCAGCGGAGCTTCGCTCCGCCGGACAGCCGATGGCGGCTGTCTCCACACACCCTGTCCCCATACAGACTGTTCCTACACAGGCTGCAGGTGCGACGATGCGCGCGGCTACGCCGGCGGCGGTCCCTGCGTCGCCCGCTTCGGCGATTGCCACTGGGTCCGTTGACTACGATCCGTTTGGGGACGCACCTAAGGATGGGGTGATCGAGATTCAGGCGGTAGCGGACACTCGGGTGCCTTCGAACCTGGTCGTGAATCTGGCGATTTCCGACGTAGACAAGAATCCATTTCAGACGCGGCTTGTGGACGATGATGACGCGCTGGAGGAGCTGGCGGATTCGATCAAGGCGAACGGCGTGGTGCAGCCGATCGTGGTGCGTCCGGCGGCGGAGGAGGGGCGGTACATCCTGATTTTGGGCGAGCGCCGATTGCATGCGTCGAAGAAAGCCGGGAAGACGCACGTTCCGGCGCTGGTGCGTCGGGTTGCGGAGCAGCAGGCGGCGGAGATGACGATCGTCGAGAACCTGCAGCGCGAAGATCTGAGCCCGATGGAGCAGGCGGAATCGTTTCGCGTTTTGAGCAGCAAGTTCAGCATGACGCAACAGCAGATTGCCGAGCGGGTGGGATTGTCGCGCGTGTCGGTAGCAAATTACATGCGACTGCTGAAGCTGCCGCGCGAAGTGATGCAGATGCTGATGGAGAAGCGGATCACTTTCGCGAAGGCAAAAGAGTTGCTGAAGCTGGGAGACAATGACCGGATTGCGGAAGCGGCCCTGTATGCGGTGAATAAAGGGATGAACATCGAACAGATCGAGATGCTGGTGCTGCGCATGGACGGGCTGCTCGATCCGCTGCCCGACATGCCGGGAGTGAAGAAAGAGCAGAAGACCGGTGGGGCACGGTGGGTGGATCCAAATGTAAGGTCGGCGCAGATGGATCTGGAGCGGATGCTCGGGGTGCGAGTGCGGATTCGGGATCGGAAGGGTAAAGGGAAGATTGTGATTGAGTATTCGACGGTGGATGATTATGAGAGGGTGGTGGAGATGTTGAGGGGGAAGAAGTAGAGAGTTCTCAGCTGGCAGTTGTTAGATTAAAGGCGGCCAGCCGGCCGCCTTTGTTTTTGGGGGACCAAGATGGTTAAGTGTGGTAAGTGCGTCGTGAGGGAGGATCTGTCGAGCACACGAGGCGGGGGAAGCGACCTGCTTTTTGGTTGGATTGTGGGAACTGGATATGGCTGGGGTAATCAGTCTGGTTCGCCGTTTTCTAATCCGCAATGGCGACGAACATCCCAGTCGGATCTCTTGCGTGACGAGTGACGTCATTCGAATGCAAACTCTAGTGTGTCTGAGCCTTGAGCACTGCCTGGCAGTTCCTTGCAGCGGTAAGGACTTGATCGAACGCTGTGTCTTTTCGCAGGTCGTTTAGCAAGGGATCGTCTCGCAGAGAAGAATACCCACAATAATTCTGTTGGACGGCCGCTTTAAGTAAACGAAACGCAGGTTCGTTCTGGCCGCAGGCAGCCATCAATGCGCCCACATGATACCAGGACTCCGGATCAGGTTCTGTCATGACGGAAGTCTCATTTTCGCGCACGATCTTGGCGAAGTCAGCGGGACGCTGCGCAGCTGTACACGCCTGCATAAGTGACTTGTGGTACGTCGAGCCGTTCCCCATCGCCTTCGCGGCCGCTCGCGCCTGGTCGATCTTGCCCTCCGCTAGGTAGATGTAACTTGTAACCCAGGCGGCCCACTCGGAGCCCGCATCCAGTTGTACAAACACCATCGCCCTATCAGTGCGTCCCATTTGCAGGAACGACCACGCACACGAGCGAAATGTAAAGTTCCCAGGATCCAGTTGCTGTGCCGCGTTGCATTCCTGTGTTGACTGGTCAGGAATCCCGGCATAGCGCAAAACATAGGCCAATGCGAAATGAGCATCGGCGCTCTGTGGACGACTCCGTATAAGATCTGTGGCCGCGTCGTAGGCGCGCCTGAGCTCGCCGCGCTCCACCCGATTAGTGATCAAGCTGCTGGCGGCCATGACTCGGTTCGGGTCCAGCGAGATTGCACGCTCGTATGCTGCATTCGAGCGCTGGAACATCTCTTCGCCGCCGCCACCATAGATCGAGTCAAAGTAATATCTCTGGCCTAGGGCTTCCCATGCCGGCGCGTACGACGCATCCATGCCAACAGCCCATTCCAGCATTTTGATTGCTTCCTTGTTCGGCTGTGGGTCGTGGGGCACCGCGACGCTGCGCAAATAGAAATCATAGGCCTGCTGATTTTTCGGACGCGACGCCGTTTCAAGGCTGCCGGCTTCTCCCAACAAGGGCATGAGGCCGTGTTGGATTTGTGCTGCTAATTGTTGCTGGAGCCCGATCATGTTGCCAGTCTTCTCAGCGATGGTTGCATGCCAGAGCAACCGCTCTGTGGAAACGTCGATCGACTCCAGCGTCACCATCAACTCGTCGCCTTGCTTACGAAACGATCCGGTCAATAAACGGCCAACGTGTAATTCCTGCCCAACCTTTATCAGATCGAGATCAAGCACGACGTATTTTCGCGTAAGCGAGGAAGGCCGCACTTCAAGAGACCGGGAAGAAGACAGGACGTTCGTCAATTCGTCCGCTACTGCAAACCTCAGATAGTCAATGCTTGCGTCGCCGTTCATATTGGACAGAGGAAGCACGGCAATTGCGTTCTGCAGATGCGCGTTTCCTATGTCGTTATTCTTGAAGGTCGGTAGCAGGGATGTGCCACGAGCGAGCCAAAAAAAGAGACCGAATGCCGTGAGAAGAATGAGGGTAGCAGCCGCGCGCACTCTCAGCTTTTGATTTCGGTTTTTTTTGAGATTGGCAGGATTTGTCGCAGACGACTTGAGGGCTTCACAATCCCTCTTCAGCCGCTGGAGATCGGTTCGAATCTCGCAAGCATGTTGGTAGCGCAGGTTTCGATTTTTCTCGAGGCACTTGAGGATGATCCTTTCGAGTTCTGATGGCAAATCAGGATTCAAGCGCAGTGGCGACAGAGGTGCTCGTTCGAGGATGGCAGCAAAGGTGACGCCTACGCTCTCACCCCGAAATGGCAGCAGTCCTGCGGACATTTCGTAGAGAACAACTCCGAACGAGAAAAGATCGGTGCGTGCGTCGAGGTCTTTTCCACGGACCTGCTCCGGCGACATATAAGCAACGGTACCAACGGGAGAGCCAGGGCTAGTCAGCTGGTCTTGAGTGATCAGGAGCGATTCTGTCGATGCCTCGCCCAGCTCATCATCTTTAACCAAGACCGCGGATTTGGACAATCCGAAGTCGAGGATTTTGGCTTGTCCCCGCTTCGTCACGAATAGATTCGCAGGCTTAATGTCGCGGTGAACAATGCCGGCGCTATGGGCCGCATCAAGCCCGTCAGCAACCTGGATCCCACACAAAAGTATTTCTTCGAGCTCCATCGGCCGGCCGCCGATTTTGTGTTTCAAGGTCAAGCCGTCCAGAAACTCCATGACAATGAAGGACTGATCCTCGGTCTTCCCAATTTCGTAGATGGTGCAGATGTTCGGATGATTCAGAGCGGAGGCTGCGCGAGCTTCCCGCCGGAAGCGCTCGAGAGCTTGTCGGTCTCGAGAAACCTCATCGGGAAGGAATTTGAGCGCGACGAAGCGGGCGAGTTCAGTGTCTTCGGCCTTGTAGACCACTCCCATGCCCCCGCCACCCAACTTCTCGATGACGCGGTAATGCGAGATAGTCCGGCCTATCATAAGGCTGGAATGTTAGGTCGGGGGGCATGGCAAGTCAACCAAGCGTGAAAGTTAACTGTGTTCCGAGACGCCAGTGGGCGAGCGAGAGATGGTACCAGTACTCAGTACCCACTCTTTACGGTGGCCAGGCGGCCGCCTTTGTTTTTGGGGGATCAAGATGGTTAATGCGTGGAACGAGCGGGTGATTTTGAAGTCGGATTTGATGGGTGAATTGGATGAATATTGTTTCGATTTCGGTTGCGGGTGGGAATGTCTTTTGAGTTGACTCTATTGATTCCTGGTGCGCTGGAGAGATCAGACGTTAGGCATCTGTGTAGTAGCGTTTCTTTCGCTGCTTCGGGGCTTGGGGAATATCCCAGCGGCTACCCACGGCTTGCGCTGTGGGCTGCATTTTTTCGCCGCTTCGCGGCTGGAGTGGTGCCAATGGGGTACCGGTTGGCACAATGCGGGAAACGCATTTTGCGGACAGCGTCCCTCAGCGGCTAAAGCCAGGCTGATTTTGGGAACTTAGCGGCGCGGCTTGAAGCCGCGCCCTTTCAAAACGATTTACCAACTGCTTTTTTCGCAAGCGGTGAAGCTCTGCCGCTGCCCAAATCGATTGCCTCAGCGGAGATTTCCGGACCGGTGGACAGCAGATTCCTCCTTGGCGCTGGCGCGCCGCGTCGGAATGACAAGAATTCTGCGGGTGGCGGGCGAGTTCCGCGTTCCTGATTGCCAGGTTTCGGCGGCTGGGGAAGTTCCGCCTCGCTTTGCTTCGGCGGGACGGGCGAGGCGCCCGTCGCCACATGGTTCGTTGTGGGGGCTGCCGTCGCGGATGGGGCAGCTTTCAACTGTTGCTCTCTCGAAAATCACCACTTCTCCCAAAATCAGGGAGAAGTGGGGCAGCCGATTCAAACTAAATTCGCGGGCCGATTCCTATTGCCTTTTTGATTCTCAGAGCGTGGCTTGCAGATCCATGGGAGGGGCAGACTCTTGATCGGCGGGAATGGGGATTTGCACGGAGACCTTTGTGCCGGCGGAATCAGAGTGGATTTCCATGGCGCCTTGAAATTGGCGGATGCGCTCGCGCATTCCGCGGATGCCGACGCCGGATCCTCCGGAGCGGATCTGGCGAAGGCGTTCGGGGGACATGCCGGATCCGTCATCGCGGACGTCGGCGGTGACGCTGGATTGCGAGCGCGACAGAACAATCCAGACTTTCGTCGCGCTGGCGTGGCGGTGAATGTTGGTGAGAGCTTCCTGAATGAAACGGAAGATTGCCAATTCGAGATCGCGGGGAAGCCGGCCGAAAGTGTCGGACATTTCAAGATCGATGGGCAGACTGGTCCGTTCCGTGAGGCCCCCGGCGTACCAGCTGATGGCAGCTTGTAAGCCGCTTTCGTCCAATAGCGGGGGGTGGAGGAGATAGGACGTGGTGCGTATTTCACTGTGTAACAGGCGAACGGTCTCGCGAATTCGTTCGATGTCAGCAGCGATTTCTGGAGCGGCCGAGGCTTTCTGCAGGAGCTGGTCGACTTCAATGCCGAGGACTGCCAGCGACTGGCCGGCGCTATCATGCAGTTCGCGGGCAACGCGACGGCGTTCTTCGTCGCGAGAGCGCATGAGCTGCCAGGAGAGTTCCTGTAACTCACGAGTGCGCGAGCGGACCTCGGTATCGAGGGACTGAGACAGGCGGCGGAATTCTTTTTCGCTGTCGCGGAGAAGTTCGGCGGCGCGAACCTGCTCCGTGATGTCGCGCGCGACCTTGGAGGCTCCGATGATGTTTCCGGCGGAATCTCTAACCGGGGAAATAGTGAGGGAGACATCGACGAGTGAACCATCTTTTCGTTGGCGGACGGTCTGGAAGTGCTCGATTCGCTCGCCGCGACGCAGACGTTCGATGATGTTGATTTCCTCGTCCCGGCGATCGCGGGGGATGATGAGAGTGATGTGCTTGCCGATGACCTCTTCAGGCCGATAGCCGAACATGCGTTCGGCGCTTTTGTTCCAACTGGTAATGATGCCGTCGAGGGTCTTGCTGACGATGGCATCGTCGGAGGAATCGACGATAGCCGCGAGCAGGGCGGTGCTGCGTTCGGCGCGTTTGCGATCGGTGATCTCGCGAGCGACCTTGGAGGCGCCGACAATGCGGCCGGAGGAGTCCTTGACGGGCGAGATGGTGAGCGAGAGGTCGATGAGGGTGCCGTCTTTGCGCTGACGGACAGTGTCGAAATGCTCGAGGCGTTCGCCGCGCTTAACGTGCGCGATGATGGTGTCCTCTTCGGAGAGGCGGTCTCTGGGGATGATGAGAGTGATGTGGCTGCCTATGGCTTCTCTGGCCGAGTAGCCTAAGACGCGCTGAGCGGTGGGGTTCCAGCTGGTAATGATGCCGTCGAGGTTTTTGCTGATGATGGCATCGTCGGAAGAGTCGACGATAGCGGCGAGCAGGCTACTGGCTTGATGGCTGGGGCTGCGCTCGAAACCATGGGAAGCCATATCGGTGCGTTTGTTGAGCCGATCTTCGAGAGTACGCTCGATGATGGGAACCAGATTGCGGGACAGGTCGGACTTGCTGCAGTAGGCGCGTGCTCCGACGTCTGCGGCCTGGCGAGAGATGACTTTGGGATCGTTCTGGCTGACCAGGATGACGTCGATACGCGGGATCTCGCGGCGCAGGATGCGGGTGGCATCCAGGCCGTTCATGCCGGGCATGCTGACGTCCATGAGTACGACGTCGGGATTGGTAACGCGAGCGAGGTCGACGGATTGCTGGCCGTCGGCGGCTTCACCGCAGATTTCCCAACCCGAGTGACGCGACAGCATGGAGGAAATCACCCGGCGGACACGGGCATCGTCATCGACTAAAAGAATTCTGGCCTGGGGCATCTCGCTTAGACCCAACGCTCACTCTAGACTCTCAGCAAACAATCATTTTGCACCGGCAGGAGTAAAGCGGGCATCGGTAATTATCCCTACCCGTCCTAGGGGGTTTCCGGTAGTCCGTGCCCAGTCAGGGAGCGTCTTGCAGGACGATTTCAGAGCGGGGAGTGCAAGCGGCGAGGGTGAGCAGGGGGGGCGCAGGGAAGAGTTCTGGCAGATTTGGACATGCGAACTCCAGGCCGACACGGCAATGTTTAGTCCAGTTTTAGCGGCCAAGGTCTGTGCTGTGAGAGTGCTTGGCTTCGCCTTCGCTGGACTGACGAAGGCGTCCGTCCCTACACGAGCCGTGCTCTATGCGCGATGGGCGCGTTACTTTCGTTTGGGGCGGTTACCTGAGGGGGGGCGCCGGCGGGGGTGGTCTTTATTAATATCAGCGAAGATGTCGGAACTGAGGCGGAAGTGCGGGTCTCAGAGAGGGGCGTTCCGAATGAAAGTTTCGCGAGGTTTCTTGTGTCTTTTGCTTGCCTGCCTGGTGTTGGGTTGCGCAGGCTTCTGGTTGGGTGAGGGCGCGGCGCCAGCCACTCCGCCGAGTTTTGCAACCGCAAATCAAATCACACATGACGGCTTAGCCAAGACGGCGGTGTTCTCGGACGGGTCCGCGCTGTATGTGGCGGAGGAGAAGGAAGGACACCAGATTATCTCAAAGATCGTTCCGGGCACGGGGGAGCAGTCGACGATCACCACGCCGTTCGCAGATGTGCGGGCGCTGGACGTGTCGCCGGATCATAAGAGCCTGCTGGCGTCCCCAATACGCGCAGGCGCAAAGAACCGCGAGCTGTGGACGATTCCGCTGAATCGAGTGGCGTCGGCGCGTCTGGGCGAACTCGCGGCCGACGATGCGGCCTGGTCTCCTGGTGGAGAAGAACTCGTTTCCGTTAAGGGGCATGGGATCTGGGTTACTTCGGCGAAGGGGACGAGCGAAAAGAAATTGGCGACAGTAAAAGGGCGTCCGTTCAGCCCGCGGTTCTCGCCGGATGGAAAACAGATTCGGTTCAGCGTCAGCGATGTGGAGACGAACACATCCATGCTGTGGGAAGTGGGAAGGGATGGATCGAATCTCCACCAGCTGCTCCTGGGATGGAGCAAGGCGCAGACGGTGTGCTGTGGAGTGTGGAGCAAGGATGGAAAGTCATACATCTTCCAGGCGACGCACAGCTGGCCGCCGATTACGACGCTATGGGTTCTGGCGGAGAGCGGCGGAGAGCCGAAACAGGTGACGGATGGTCCGATGTCGTTCGGCAGCCCGTGGCCGGCCGCGGAGAGTGACAAGATCTGGGCGCTGGGCGTGAAGCCTACGGCGGAACTTGTGAAGTACGATGCCGCGCACCAGAACTACGAGAAGGTGCTTTCCGGAATTTCCGCGACCGACCTGGATTATTCTTCCGACGGGAAGTGGGTGAGCTATGTGGTAATCCCGGACGGAACGTTGTGGAAGAGCCGGGCAGATGGCAGCGAGCGTCTGCAACTGACGTTCGCGCCGGAGCGGGCTGCACTGCCGCGCTGGGCTCCGGATGGCAAGGGGATCGCGTACATGAGCAGTCGGACGGGACAGCCTTCGCAGATCATGCTGATTAAACCGGAAGGTGGCAAGGCTGCTCCGGTGTATGTCGAAAATCACGGACAGATCGATGCGAACTGGTCGGCCGACGGAAAACGGATGATCTACGGCTACGTGTTTGGAACGCCGGACATGAGCATCAACATGCTCGACCTGAAGGCGCACAAGGTCACGAAGATTCCCGGATCAGAGGGACTGTTCAGTCCGCGGTGGTCGCCCGATGGACGCTATCTTGTGGCGCTGTCGCTGGACTTCACGAAAATGATGCTGTTCGATTTCCAGACGCAGCAGTGGTCGACGTGGTTTACGGAGCCCGCGGGGGCAGTGAACTATCCAGTCTGGTCGAGCGACAGCAAATCGATTTGTTTCGACGACCTGGTGACCGACGAGGAAACAATCCGGCGGGTGAGGCTGGGCGAAGATCATGCGGAGCGTGTATACGTTCTTCGCCATATTGATCGCTATTTGGGGCCATGGGGATACTGGGTTGGCCAGGCGCCGGATGGTTCATGGATGTTTGTGCGGGATCGCAGCACGCAAGAGGTGTACAGCCTCAACATAGGGTTATCGAAATGAGCCAACTTGAAAAGTGGTTCACAGGGAGTACTCGGAGGGTGGCGCGAACGGGCTTGGTGCTGTGCCTCTTCGCTATGGTTGTGAGTGTGCCAGTGTTTTCGCAGAGTGAAGACAGCGCGGGTGAGAGAAAAGTGATTACCCGAGTGGAGCCGAAGTATCCGCCAACGCTGGAGCGGCTGTATATCGGCGGAGTGGTGAAGCTGCAGGTAGACGTCGCGGCGAATGGAACCGTGGAGAGCGCGCAGCTGCTCGGGGGGAATCCGATCCTGGGGCAGTCGGCGATCGCGGCGGTGAAGCAGTGGAAGTATGCACCGGCGAAGACGAAGACGCGGCAAACCGAGCGGCTGGAGTTTGATCCGCACCGGTAGAAGGTGCGGGTAGGTGGTGGGGACCGATTATCGATTGGGTTGAGCCCGGCTTCGCGCCGGGCTTTTTTTGTCGGGACGAGTAACACTCCCACCTGTGACTTTGGTCATCTGATCTTCCCCGCTGCATCCCGATAGCATGACTCTGGGCCCACCTGTTCTCGTGCCGGCCCATGTGGAGTGGGTTTCATAGCCTGGGTAGCGTTGCGGGGAATAGAACGGCACCAGGGATACCAGCTGCGAAGCGGCGGCACGTGAAGAAGACCTGCGACACCAGTCAGACAGGGTTTGCCATGAAAATAAAACTCGACCGCATCATCAGCATCGCGACTTTAATTGCCGCCCTGGTCGCCATCATCCTGGTTTTAAAGAAGCCCGCGCCCGTGGCCCAGCCGCAAGCTCCTGCGGTGATCGTGGAGCACGCACTGTCATCTGAGCAGAAGATCGCGGAATCCCACACCGAGACACAATCCCAAGCCAGCAGTCCACAGCCGTCCGCGAGATTCGACGCGGCTCCGACTGCCCCCGCCGCGGCCGCAAATCCCACGCCGGCAGGACCGGTCAATTCCGACGCATTGAGCTCCATGCTCGCGAAAACCTTGGGCAGTGCAGCCGGGGCTGCGAACCTCTCTCCCGATTCCAACGTCGGCGGCGGCGCGCCCAACATCAAGGACCAGCAGGTCACCATGGACGGCGACCTCATTCACGGGCGGTTCCTTACTGAGATTGGCGGCAAAGACGTATGGGTCACGATTTCCGGACACATGGGCGAAAAAGACGGCTACGCCACATTCGACCCCACAGAATTCAAGGTCGGAGACACGGAGGTCCCGGTGTCACTCGTAAACCCCTTATTGCAGAGGAAACTGGCTGAAGAGCGGGACCGGTTGAAGATCCCCACCGGCGGCGCACAGTAACGCGCCGGACGATCAACGCAACTCGTCAGTTGTGCTTGATGAACTTGCCGTTCTTCTGCCCGGTTAAAGAGTTGTAGATCGTCTCCACAAACGCATCCGAGTTGATCATGTCTCCCGCATACTTCTTCCAGGGATCGAGCAGCTTCGCCTGTTTCATCTGATCCAGCGTCTTGCCGTCTTTGATCGCCTTCGCCACGGCTTCGCGGGTGCCCTTCAACATCTCCAGATAAGCGCGAACATCCGAAACGCTGGAAATCGGTCCATGTCCCGGAATGATCTTCACATCCGCCGGCACCTGCGCAATGACCTTCTCCACTCCGTCGATCATGCCATCAATGCTGCCGCCCGAGTCGATATCGATGAATGGAAATCCATACGTTACAAAATCATCGCCCATGTGCACGACGTTGGACTTGGGAAAGAAGATCACAGAATCACCGTCGGTGTGCCCGGCAGGGAAATAAAGCGCGCGAATGTCTTCGCCGTTCAGATGCACAGTCACATCGTGATCGAACGTGATGATGGGCAGAGCCTCCTTCGGCGCAGGCTTCGCATCAAAATGAACCGATCCTCCGTTTCCGGCGACGCCGCCCGATTCCAGCCGTTTGCGGACATTGTCATGCGCGATGATCGGCGCCTGCTTCTGAAAATACGCATTCCCGCCCGTGTGATCTTCGTGATAGTGCGTATTAATGATGAACCGCACCGGCAATGCGGTGATCCCCGTCAGCGCGTCCTGAATCCTGTCCGCCAGCGGCGCATACTGATCGTCCACTACGACAATGCCATCTTCACCGACCGACGCGCCGATGTTCCCACCCGCGCCCTGCAGCATATAAACGTTCCCGGCCACCTTCGTGACCTTGATCTGAACTTTGCTGAAATCATGATCCTGGGCCGATGCCCAGCTGTACGCGAACAACAGAGCAGTGAGGAAAAACGAGATTTTGCGCATGCCCGTCCCTTTTGGTTTTTGTTTCTCGATACGGGCGCTATTCTACACATGGATGACCCTTACTGAATCACACGCAAGGTATCTCAGTAGGGAGGGTTTTAAAGGGCACGGCTTTTTGGTCGTGCCGAGTGTCGAAACCGCAATCAGGAAGCCTGCGAACACGATCCGCATATCGAAGTTCAAGTATTGACTTACGTCGCAGCGCAACAGTCTATCGCGAGGGAGTGCATTGTTGGCGTAACGTCGTCGGCGCTACCTGCGACAATGATCGCTGAGAGGAGAGGTGATGAAAAGGATAATGTTCGCAGTATTCGTCTTTGCGGCAATCACGTTGATGTTGGCCGACACCACCAAGAAAGAGATAATCGCGTTCACCCCCCTGCAAGTGCGATGGTTCACCCCGTCGTACTACACCGACGGCCGCGAGCGAGCGCAGCTGCTCGGGGACTCAAGTCAGGGCGGCGCGTGGGTCGATCGTGTCAAGATGCCCGCCGGCAAACGTGTCCTCGCGCATACGCACCCCAAGGACGAACTGGTCACCGTCATCGAAGGAACCTGGTATCTGGGCGAGGGAACGAAATTCAACTCCACAAGGCTGAAAGGGTACCCCGCGGGCAGCTTCATCGTCATCCCGGCCGGCGTACCTCATTTTGTTGCGGCGAAGGAAGGTACCGTAATCGTTCAGCTCAACGGCAATGGCAAATTTCACACGGATAATGTTGAGAAATAGGGAGTGTTAAGCGTGAGTGATCGGCTCGCTGCTCATTACCTGGGTAAGACAGTCCGATAACGAATGATAAATCGCCATTTCACTCAAAATCCCGCACGGTGCGAGAGAGCTGAGAGGTCTAGTTTGCGGCTCCACGCTTCCTGAATGGCTTCCAAAGTCCAAAGTGGCTTGATGTTCCACCAGTGCCGGGCCTCGGGATCGACCGGAGAAATCGATTCACCTTCTTTATAACCCTGAATTTTGGGATTTCGCGTCTGGCATGGCCCTACATCGTAGCTCTGACTGTTTGTTAACAGGCGTGGGATATAACGCCAACCGTGTCTCTTACGTCAGTTCACAGTTATCAGACAGCGCACCGATGATCACTGAGGATGCTCCAACTCGATGCCGGTTGTCGTCGAGTTCGTCGAGTCTTTCAGTTTGCCCAGTTCATCGAGTACATCTTGCCACGCCTTCGGGTCCTTCTTGGTCGCGAACGGTGCCTCGAGATCGGCATAAAATGCGAGGATGTCACTGCTCAATGTGTCCGAAATTGGTTTCCCGCTGACCTTGGCTAGCAACTCCGCGTAGGCTCGGTCGGTAAACGGGTAGGCCGTAGGTTCAGTATGTTCTCCGGTGTCAAAGTTGTCGTTCGGCTAAGTGGAGGCGGCCTTCCTGTTGAGCAACTAACATCCCTCGATAATCTTTCAGGGTTTCGTTGAAACTGTGCATGTACAACTGTTCTACGGCTGGTGTGGGCGGATGAAATGCAAGGGCGCTGAAGGGGCCTACCTTCGGCACCAGACGCAAGAAGAACGCTTTGATACGGGCAGAGGCCGATGGTTTTTCATAGCGTTTTTCCCCAATCTCTGCGATAGTCAGAATGCGATACGTTGTAAATGAATTGGCTCCGGACCTCATTGGGGTGGCTGTTCTTGATTTCATGTCTCTTCAAATGCCATGCCACCCTGGTCGTTCTGGGTATGACCGATGAAACCGCGTGGCGATAGCTGCCGATTGCCAGATCAACGCTTACAAAGATACTCGACAGGTCGATACAGTAGGTATCGGCGAACGCCCTTTCCAGAACGGGCTTGGATACTTCGAAGCCGATGAAGTCATGATAGGCGCGCGACGCGTAGTTTCCTTCTGCGACCTGATCGACATCGAAGCCAAATTCAACCTGCGCGTGTGCCGATGGTTTTTCGTCATAAGTGATGACGGGCCCGTACTGCTTCGCAAGCTTAGGGTACATGATTGCAACCGAGAGGTTCGTCGCCAAGGGATGTCCTGTAGTATCGGCGGCGTAATGGGCAAGAGCACCCAGCGCAAAGGCATATTCGTTCAGATCGTGGGACTCGGCGATGAGCGCGAGAACAAAATCGCCGCTGCGCACATAGTGCGTGAGATCGCTAAAGAATTGGCTGCCGAAAGGATAGTAGCCCATGTCTTGAATGATGGCGCCTCCATAGGCGTAGGCATGGGCCTGCGAGCAGTTGCTCCGGAGTCGTGTAAGGGAATCGGCTCAAGAGTAGCGGGCTCAATTCCGTCCTTCCATGCGGCATCGATAATAGCCTCATGCGTAAGGACGGAATACCCCACGCAATCGCGGGTGCACGACATTCCCAGGAGAAGTCCGAGAATCAGACGCCCGGACAGTGAGAGCAACATAGATCGACTCTGCGCCGGCATCGCTCTCTCGCGCCCACTCTCCGAGAACAACCCTAAGCTTCGATTTGATGTCCGCACTACTAAGTATCGAGGAGGTTCTTGAATGCTTCGGCAACGAGCGTGTGGTCATCGGCAATGAGTATCCGTGGAAGATTTCTTCTTGGGGTCATTGCTAGGTAACATGCGAGCCAAAGCTTGTAATAGAGAGTGCTCTCTGGGTCCGAATATTGACCACTGGCATTTGTGACAGACCAAAACTGGTTTCATCAGAAGCGACGTGGGCATAGTTGCGGTAACCAGATATTACGCCAAACATCATCGAGCCAGACTGACGTATATTAAGACATCCTGCTGGACCAGCAGCCGGGCGGAGATGCTTGCGGTGGCCGTTGACTTTCCTCGTTTTGACCTGAGCGGTAATGTGGCGCTGGTGACTGGCGCTGCTCGCGGCCTCGGCCGCGCCATTTCTCTGGCGCTTGCTCATGCTGGCGCTGATGTAGCGCTTGGTCTGCGGGATGTGAAAACCGGAGGCGAACTGGGCAGAGAAATTGAAAGCAAAGGCAGGCATGTGTTGCCGTTGCAGATGGACATGACACGACTCGATCAAATCTCTCGCGCCATCGACGACACGGCGGCGCATTTCGGCCGACTCGACCTCCTCGTAAACAATGCGGGCCTGGCTCCGGAGAACCTTGCGGAAAATGTGCGTGAGGAAGATTTTGATTTGACGCTGAGGGTGAATCTTAAAGGGACATTTTTTGCGAGCCAGGCGGCTGCGCACGTGATGATTCGCCAAAAGCGCGGCTGCATCATAAACATGAGTTCGCAGGCGGGCTTTGTAGCGCTGCCGACCGAATCCGTTTATTGCATGACGAAGGCCGCCATTGCGCACTTGACCAAATGTCTGGCCGTCGAGTGGGGTAAATACAACATCAGAGTCAACGCCGTTGCACCAACATTCATTGACACGCCGGGCACGGAATCGGCGCTGGCAGACCCGGCATTCCGCAGTAACGTAATCGAACGCATCGCGGCGCTACACCGCATTGGTGAGCCAATGGACGTTGCAGGCGCCGTCGTCTTTCTTGCTTCCCCGGCCGCATCCTTGATTACGGGTCATACTCTTCTCATTGATGGTGGCTGGACCGCCACGTAAACCTACGAAAGGGCGAAGAATATCGAGTGAGGGTGGTGAGGTCATTCGTCCTACTACAGAACAAACCCTTGCTGACTGACACAATACAGACGTTTAACCTCAAAATCCCTGCCGCCGTGTCGATGAGTGGAATGGGGATTTGTCGACAGCCGTGTCATGGGCCTCCGGCGCATCACGCAGCATAGAAATAGTGAGCGCCCGCAAGTCATTGATTTCTAATCCGCAAACTCGCCATTTTCATGGCCGTTAACCGAGGACAGCCGCAGACGACTCTGTCACAAGACCGAGTTAAAGGAGAATGTGAGTAAGATAATTTGCAACGTGTGTCCCGGTTTCTGAGTCTCAAATAGCGTGAAGACAAAGGCGCGGAGAAATACCTATGGCTACCGCCCCGAAGTTCCGCATTGACGTAGACATCCACAATTTACTCATGCACCCACCCAGGCCGGTCGCAGTTCCTGCGCCCAAGGGCCAAACTCTTCCTGAACCTGTCTTTCCTCAATATCTGGAAAAGCTGTCCGATCCCGGCCCGGCGACCATCCCATTGAAGCGCGACTGGACGCTGCCCCAGGTCTACCGCAAGATGCGCGGCTGGCTGTTTCCTTACATACGCTCGCGTATGCTGACCGGCGACTTCCATCCCATTACTGCTTACCTGTTCGTCGAGTACAAATGCAATCTCGACTGCTGGTATTGCTGGGCCTTCAACAACAAGGTAAAAGGCATGACCGAGGATGTGGCCCGGCGTTCCATTGACTGGTTGCATGACCATGGCTGCCGGGTGCTTGCGCTGATGGGCGGCGAACCGCTGCTGCGTCCGCAATTCGCGCACAAAGTTGTGTACTACGCGGCCAAGAAAGGCTTCTGGGTCTACATCGGAACCAACGGCCGCCTGCTGCGCCCCGAAGTTGCTGACCGCCTGGGAGACGCCGGCACAGCCATCTTCAATTTCGCCGTGGACGCCTGGGACGAAAAGCCCAGCCTACCCAAGGCCGTGGTCCCCGTACGCAACCACATCGAATACCTGATGAAGAAGCAGTATGTGTACGGCTACATGGTTTTCTTCAACATAAACATCTGCCGCAACAACATGGATGACGTGCGCCATATCACCGAGTACGCTCATGCCAACCGCATCGCCACCGACTATCACATCAACGAAACCCCCATGCTCGAGCAGGACGAGCACTTCAATCATCTGAATGACAATCCTACCTACATCCGGCCCGAGGACTGGCCGCGGATCGATTCCCTGGCCGATTGGCTGATCGAAAAAAACAAGGCAGGATATCAGATGGTTAATTCCATCCAGCGCCTGCAGGAGATCAAGGCTTTCGTGCGCATGGCTGGCGGCGCCGACCTTAGGAGCGTGGGTTGGAACGGGGATGGCACCGGAAGGAACGGAGACATTACCAAACAACTGGCCGGCTCCCCCGGAATCGTGCAGGACGCCGAGGGAAATCTGCAGTTTGCTGAATGGAATTGCCGCGCCGGCCAGAACAACGTCATCATCCGCACCGACGGAACCGTTGCGCCATGCTTCCCTATGTATGCCTCAAACTACGATTGGGGAAACATTGATCGCCACAAGTTCGAAGCCAGACAACTGGCATCTATGAAGAAAACATGCCAGCAACACTGCTTCTCCACCCTGAATCACAACCTGGCATACTGCTACAACGATGCGCGGGTGATCAAGTTTGTCTGGACCAACCTGGTGAAAAACCGCTTGAAAGGCGGGGCCCAGAGCTTCGACGACTGGGGATCCAGGACCGAATCTGAAGCCAGTTGACGGTTGTCTCTAGACCATGGGATTGATCCAAACGCAGCCCGGAAAGCGGTCACCGGTCACGGTACGGGACAGTGACTACCGCTCTAAGGCAACCGGAACGGACGGACGGTCTGTTTTCCTCGGTGATCGCTGATCCGCGTCCATCATTTTGGAAACTCCTAGAGCGGAAAACGTAGGAGTCATCGATGGTCAAGGCTGCGTGTATGACGTTCGGAACCCGAGATACGGACGGGGACCCGAACATTTAGTTCGCAGGATACATCTGAGATGTTCGGCCTTCCGGGATCGTCGTGACTGACTCAGCCTGGCAAGCGAGAGTTTTAAAGGAGCGTCATGCGAATTCTCCTCTACAACCCTGACAACGGGGTTACCCGCAACTTCATGCCCCACCTCTGGATGTTCCTGCTGCAAGCACTCACACCTCCCGGACATGAAGTCTTGCTGATCGATGGCAATGCCCAACCGATGGACGAAACCCAAATTGCGCAATTCGTCCGCGACCAGAACATCGGACTGGTCGGTATCGGTGCCATGACCAGGATGGTCGCCAGGGCGTATCGCATGGCTGACGCTATTCGCGCGACGGGAGTTCCGGTGGTTATGGGAGGGCCGCACGTGACCGAAGAGGCCGATGAAGCTCTCGGCCGCGATGGTGGCCCGCGCCATGCCGATGCCGTTGCCTTGGGAGAAGCCGATGAGACCTGGCCGCAAATCGTGAAAGATGCTGCTCGCGGTGAGCTAAAGGAGATCTACGTGCCTGTTGATGGTATGGGCAAGGAGCGCAAGCCTTCTCTGAATTCCTATCCCACAATTCCATGGGACAAGCTTGATCTTCGCCAGTTCAATCTCATTCCCAAACTGATGCACCCCTTGCTCAAGAATTTCCGGGAAGGTTGGGGAACATTTCGCATCGTGCCGGTTGAATCGGGACGAGGCTGTCCGTACGGCTGCGAGTTCTGCACGGTCACCGGATTCTTCGGCGACTCCATTCGGTTCCGCACGAATGAAAGCGTCGTCAACGAATTGCTCCTGCTGAAAGCCCGCGCCCGCAAAGAGGGAGGCCAGATCGCGGTTTTCTTCATTGACGACAACTTTGCCATTAATGTAAAGCGCACCAAATCACTGCTGCGTGCCATCATTGCGGCGAAAGCCCAAGTCTTTTGGGTGGCACAGATCAGCGCCAATCTGCTGCGTGACGAAGAACTGGTTGATTTGATCGCTGCCTCCGGAGGCAAGTGGATCTTTATCGGCATGGAGTCTGTCGATCCGGTCAATCTGAAGGACGTGAATAAAGGATTCAATAAGCCCAGCGAGTATGCCGCCGTGCTGGAGCGTCTGGCAAAACGCAATATCTACGCGATCACCTCGTTCATCTTCGGCATGGATAACGACACGCCGGGAGTCGCGGAACGCACCCTGCAGCAGGTCCGCACATGGCCTCCGGGCTTGCCCATCTTCGGACTGCTCACGCCGTTACCCGCAACGCCTTTATACAAGCGGCTGGAGGCTGCCGGACGGCTCACGCGCCCTCGGCACTGGCTGGACTTCGTTCCGTTCACCATGGCGCACACTCCGCTGAAGATGACGATAGAGGAAGCGCATACCGAAGTGAACTACGGCTGGGCTCACTCTTACAGCCCGGAAGCGCTGGCTCAGGCAGTTGCGGCGCTGGACGATCAGCATGTGGGGGATCGCTTCAATATTTTCCTGGCACGACTTTGTTTTCGCGGAATTTATTTTCCGATGCTGAGGAAGTCGTCGTGGCTGCGGGTCGTTCTCGAGAATCGCCGAACGATCCTGAGGCTGCTCAAAGAGGGAGTGTTCCGATGGATGCGTCCAGGAAATTCTCGAATCCGGGACCCCTTTGACGTCGTAACGCCCAACGCCAGCGGCGAAGCCAACGCATAAACAGATTTCCTTGAGCGAAATGGGAATCTTGCAACAGTCAGAGTATTTGTACGTAAACGACTGCTAGAGAACGTCTCACAATCTGTTTCCAGAGATTGATTTCACCTTCTGGAATCCGACGTGCACAGTCTAGGGCTGGTTCGCGATTGCGATCCTGTTCTCGGTGTTGCGGAAGTAGTCTGGGCCCTTAACCCGTCCCTTCGCAGGAGTGTCCAACTTGCCTCTTACGGCCCAGAGGCAGCCCTAAGGCTTGCCGGGCCCGGAAACCAAGAGGGTGTCGGTCGACTGCGCGACAGTCGAGTCTTGGCGACGACCTTTGGTGAGCCTGCGTAAAACGAATTCCTGCATAACACCCGCCAAGGAACTTTCGCCCATTCGTACCAGGCTGTTCTGAAGGATCTGCATCCCTTGGTTTCTCGATGGGTAATAGGTGGACACAAGCGCCGCGCCGGAGACGACTCCCGCCATGTTGGAGTAGTTGACTTGCCAGCGTCCGTTATCGCCCTTACACATGACCGAGTTACTGATCGCGTAAAGTAAGCGCTTCTTGGTACTCCCCGTCCCGCGATAAAAATAACGAGGATCCTGCTTCAGGAGAGATGGGAAAACGGCACCCGAGAGAAACGTAGACGCAAACACATCCCCGTAGACCGCGCCGAAACGCTTGGCATAACCTTGCGCCCCCTGCCCGAACTCCGAATATTCATCCCCCGCCTGCTGAAGCCCGGCAAGAAAAGCAGCGCCGCCAATCGTAACCACGTCGATCGATGATTTCCACGCCAGTTGATACTTCAACTTCGTAGTCAGAGGGGCCGCGTCCGGGCGGTAGCTGACATAGAAATTGGGGATGAAGCCGAGCGCGCGCTGGTGTTCCTGCTCTTTAACCTCTTCGGTGGCGACTTGCACCGGGTCTACGGTCACCTTTACTTCGGTCACGACCGTGGCCACTGAGAGAACGATCGGTGGCGCAAGCAAGGTCTGCCCAGGCGCGAGATCCCCTGAGTACACTTCGTTTCCGAACCCCATCGAACTCACCGACAATTGGAAGTGGCCCGGGGGAATGTTCGAGAAGGAAAACTGCCCATTGTCGCCGGAAATTACCTCTCGATAAGCGGATTTATCCTCCGGAGTAAGCCGGATCACCGTGCCCGCGCTCACCGCTCCCGATTGGTCGAGGACTGTACCGATGACGATTCCCGGGTTGGCTGCCTGGGTGCCCTGATCCTGTGCCTTCTGTTCTGACCCGTCCGAAGTGGTGAGAGAAGGAGCCTCGGCAGATGTCTGTCCGGGCAATGGACTAGGCTCAGTCGACTCCCCGGTCTGCGCACTCGCCATCGCACAGCAACTAAGCAGAACGAGGGCAAAACCAAGACTCAAAAATATGTTCGCTTTCGAGAAACTTCGGGTCTCTACTAGGATTGCTTTACGGCCGCTCACAACAAACACTCCTCCTCGCTTTCCAAAAGCGACATGGATTTTTCTGCAACTGGGAGGTACACGTCTCTACGGTTTGTATTAGATGCACGACTGCAGAAGAGGATTTTCGTCGGTAGGAGGAAAATTTTAGCCGGGAAGTTGGTGGCGAGGCTGGTGCCTGTCAAAAATGACAGTGTCCTGCATTGCGAATCGGATCCATGCGGCTGGCATCGCCAAAGTCTAGATAGATGTTGTAATCAGGGATTTTTCGGTGCGCCGTGAAAAGGTGTTGATCCACAGCGGGAGAGAAAGACCCGCCCGGGAACTGGATCGCTCCACCCGGTAGCAATCGGAGCGGCGGTGGAGGTGACAAAGCCGCCGAGGCCTCCGGTGTAGAGGGTCGCATAGGCGACTTGGCGAGTCTGCAGGCCGTAACGCGAGTAAACGCTGAGCAAGCCTCGAAAACGATAATGCAGGAGCCGACCCACTCGAAATTTGGGGAAGGCCGACGACGAGGGATGAGCACCGAGCGATTTCGTCTCTCGAACCTGCCGGGGTAGTGGCGACAGCATGCAGACATAGGGGATCAGACACAACACGGGAAGCCCCAACGGTGATCGCAGTCGCGATCAACTGGCAACTCGCGAGAGAAAGGCTGGGCCGTCTGGGGTGGCGGAGAGGCCCGTACGACCGATGAAGCCGGGTAATGCCGGTGGAGGAAAGGGGCCTTAGTTGAAAGGAAACGCAAGAAGCGACGAAGACGGAGGGATTGGCGTTGAACCTAACAACCCCAGAAAGTGTTCAGAAGTTGCAGACGGCGTTGCACGACAAAGCGAAGGAAGCGCCCAAGTTTCGTTTCTATGCGCTGTATGACAAGGTGTATCGCAAGGACGTTCTAGCTTTCGCCTACGAATGCTGCAAAGCCAATGGTGGAGCAGCAGGAGTCGACGGACAAACGTTCGAGGACATCGAGGCGTACGGCAAGGAGCGATGGTTGGACGAACTGGCGCAAGAGCTGAAGAGCCGAACCTATCAACCACTTCCTGTGCGGCGCGTCTATATACCGAAGCCGGATGGGAAACAGCGTCCGTTAGGAGTACCCGCTATCCGGGATCGGACAGCGGAAATGGCAGCAGTTTTGGTGCTCGAACCAATCTTCGAGACCGATCTACCGCCAGAGCAGTATGCCTACCGGAAAGACCGCAGCGCACTGGACGCAGTAAGACACGTCCATAAGCTGATCAACACTGGCCATGGAGAAATCGTAGACGCAGATCTCAGCTCGTACTTCGACACTCTGCCGCACGCCGAGCTTCTAAAGTCGGTAGCTCGCCGGGTGGTCGACAGGAACATGCTCCATCTGATCAAGATGTGGCTGGAAGCTCCGGTCGAAGAAACGGATGAGCGCGGAAACAAGCATCGAAGCACACAGAATCGGGATAATGGTCGGGGCACGCCGCAAGGGTCTCCGATCAGCCCGCTGCTGAGTAATCTGTACATGCGTCGGTTCGTGCTCGGCTGGAAGAAGTTGGGGCACGAGAAGCGTCTGAAAGCGTACATCGTTAATTATGCTGATGACCTTGTGATCTGCTGTCGTAACAAAGCCACGGATGCTCTTGTCACGATGCGGAACATGATGACGAAGCTGAAGTTGACGATGAACGAAACGAAGACGCGGGTCTGCAAGCTGCCGGAAGAGAAGTTTGACTTTCTGGGATATACGTTTGGTCGCTGCTACTCGCCGAGGACAGGGCGAGCCTACTTAGGCACGACTCCGTCCAAGAAACGGGTACAACGCATCTGTCGGGCGCTCAGCGAGGCGACCCGACGAAGCCAAACTCAGCAGACGGCCGAGCAGTTGGTAGAACAGCTCAACCGACAAATCATCGGATGGGCCAACTACTTCTGCTTGGGTCCTGTCAGCCAAGCTTACCGTGCAGTGGAAGCACACACTCGCCGACGGCTTCGCCAGTGGCTGCGCGCCAAACATCAACGGAAGGGAGCAGGTAGCAAGCGGTACTCCGACCAGTTCCTGCACGATACGTTTGGTCTGATTCGGCTTACTCACCGAACTGCCAGTTTTCCGTGGGCAACACCGTGAACCTTTCTCCGAGAGCTGGATGCACGAAATGTGCCTGTCCAGTTCGATGAGCGGGAAGAGGAAACAGAACCACGTCAAACCGGACTGAGGCGGCCAGGTGAAAACCTGACCCATCGCCACCGGGAGGCTAACGTCACTGCGCCTCTTCTCGACTCCACCCAACTATCACGAAAGCGTGTCATTGCAGGCAAACGCGGGCTGGTCGAATAGAGGGAGCTTTCTCGTTGTTGCGTTGTATGAAACGACTAGTAGGAGTCCTCGTCCTTTTCGTTTTGATTATAGGAATGCAAACGTGGGCGTCTGACCTTGATCGGAATCGCTTGTTATCGAAAACGTCGGAATCTCAGAGCGACCAATAATACCGTTGGTGATCAGCAAATCTGACGCAGGCCGTCTGTTCGCCCCTCGTTTTTAGGCGCTCTTCGCGAAATTCGCGCACGTATCCGCTGGCTAGATCTGGCGCACGCTGCGCGCTGTCACGTCCTGCCGCGCGATCAGATCGGACGTTCGACTGCAGAATCCCGCTGAGGTCAAGATATGTTTCGGGAGAGAGTCTTTTCCGCAGCCTACTCTAGCCCTGGCCTAGACTCGCAAAAGACGCGGTCTTGAACCCTCCGATGGAACGACGTCAACGACTGCGCTAGATCGGATCCTTGCCGCGTCCGTGCTCCTATTGCGGGCTCAAACTGTCGTACATCTTCCACAACTTGTCCGCGGTCGCACGATAAATCACCCATCCCTCCCCCTGGTCCGACATCTCGCGAAACAGCAACTCGCCGCGCCCATCCCCATCTGCATCGACGGCGTCAATTAATTCCAGCCGGGGCCTTAAATCCAGATGGAACTTATCCGTAATCCCCACGTGCAGCTTGTGCAAATTGCCGTAGATGTCCGGATAAGCCACAAGCATCACCGAGTATTGCATCTCCGACTCAACCTCGGAATGAGCCGTTCCGGGCGCTGGCGCTGGCATATGCCCCTCTGCGCTGAGAATCATGACCGGCTGATTCGAAAGCCACAGATCATACGCAACCATGTGCACGTTCTCGAGAATCGGGTCCTTCACCGCGTTCTTCGCAGCACCCGGACGCCCCGTCTTGGCGGTCGTATCAGCCTTCGTTCGCGTCGCGACGTAGGCGCGAAGCTGTTCCTTGGCAAGATCCGTCATCTGCTTCCGCCGATCGTCCTCCTCACCCTTCAGCCACTGAAAGACAAACGAACGAATCTCCGGACCGCCGGCATCCGAAATCGCCGGAATCAGTTGTACGTCTCCCTGGGTAGCGACGGCGGCCTTACTCAAATCAGCAGACGACGACTTCTCGCCCAGCTTGCTGTACCCCGGCACATCATCGTCTGCAAACGATTCCGCCGGCTTCCCGTGGCGCAGTCGCGGACGGTTCCCTCCGCTCGCTCCGCTGTCAGACGCAGCCACCTTCCCGCGATCGTCCGCCTTAGCCTCACTGGCTTTCGCATCTTCCGGCTTGGATTCGCCGGCCGGCCCGGAGGGAGTTGCACTCGGGGCTGAATTAGCCGGTGGCTCCGGGGGTGAAGCAGGCTTGCTCAATCGCGGCGGCTCGTCGTCAGAGCCCGATGGCGCGCCCCCTTTCGGAGGACTAGAAGGCGAACTCGATCCGGGCGCATTTGTCGGAGGCGAAGTTCCGCCCCCGGCCGGCTTATCCTTCGCCGCGGTATCCCGTGAAAGCCTCGGTGGCCCCTCGCTCGTATCGATTCCCACCGGCACCGGTTCTGCCTTGGCACCTTTCGTATCGGGCTCCGACCCATTTGCACGCCACGTCCCTGTCCCGATCCATGGGGCTGTGGGTCCCGGCGCAGATTTGTTTCTATGCAGCGCGCTCCCCACCGTGAACAGTCCCAGCGAATTGCCCGCCCGCTCCGCCTCATACACCGTGCCCGAGTCGAGCGCCATCGGTACGGGATCCGCCTTGTACGCACTCGCGTCCCAGAAACGCCCATTGATCAGGATTGCGACCGGCACCAGAGACGCCTTGCCGTTCGCGGCCATCTGCAGGACTCCAACGGCCCGCGGCCCGGCATCTTTCTTCTTCTGAGCCTTTCTCTCGCCCGGGACAATCTGCGGCCGCTCCTCCTGCGCGAATGCCATGGTCGCGCAGCACGCAACCATCGCAATCAGCAGAACAATGGGTGCCAGCTGTTTACGATCGTCCGGAACCAGCGTTGCACTCCAGCGGGCAACGCAGCGGTGTAGAATCTTCGAGAATTGGCCATTAGGTATTTGCATGAAAGTTAATGATAAAGCCCCTGAGTTCACTCTGCCGGATGAGAACGGCAAAGATATATCGCTGGAAGACCTGCGCGGCAAGACCGTCATTTTGTTTTTCTATCCCCGGGCCAGCACGCCCGGTTGAACGGTGGAAGCTCGCGGGTTCCGCGACTCATATAAACAGATTCAAAAGACCGGCGCCGTGCTGCTTGGCATATCCCCGGATAAGCCCTCGGCGCAAAGAAAATTCGCTGACAAAGAAGCCTTGCCGTTCACTCTGTTAGCCGATGCCGACAAGAAAGTCGCCATCGCTTTCGGTGTCCTGCAGGAAAAGAACATGTACGGCAAGAAGGTCATGGGCATTGCCCGCACCACGTTCATTATCGGCCCCGACGGCAAGATCCAGCACATCTTCGAAAAGGTAAAGCCCGCCGGCCATGCCGAAGAAGTTCTGGCGTACCTGAAAGAATCGGCGCAAGCCAGCAGGCACTAATGCCTTCAGAGGGGTTTTAAGGTTTTCCTTGTGAACCTTCGTGCCCTTTGTGGTTAAAGGTCTTCCAGCTTGTGCAGAGGAACTTTTCGGGTAATTTCTGCGTATCATAACTCGGAGCAGTTTCTGTTCACCCTGTTGTCAGGGAGCACCTCATGCGTAGCCTCATCCGCTTCACCGCGATTCCCGTTCTTCTAGTCTTCGGCGCAGTTCCGAGCGCCATCGCCTCTCCCATTGACGAGCACGACCCAGTCGTCATCGTTTACAAAGATGGTCACCGTCAGACCCTGGCCGCAGGCGAAATAGCGCGTATCGATCTGAAATCCCCTGCCACGATCGTCTTCAAAGACGGTCATCGCGAAAAACTTCGGGCAGAGATCGATCACATCGAATTCTCGGAGTCCGCCGCCAGTGTTGCCACTCCCGGCCGCGCCCACTTCATCGGCAAGTGGCAAGTCGGTGAAGGCAATGGGGGCAATTTCTTCATCACCCTGAATGCTGACGGGAGCGCCAGAAAGTCGATTGGCTCTTCGCACGGAACATGGACCTTAGTAGACGGCGAGGCTCGCATCGCATGGGACGACGGCTGGCACGACGCCATCCGCAAGCGAGGCTCGAAGCACGAAAAAGTCGCCTTCGAACCCGGCAAAACCTTCGACGACCAACCCTCCAACGTAACCGAAGCCCGCAACACCCAACCAAAACCAATCTAGTCAATTGATAAGGCTAGACGCCTCTACCGCCCGGTTAGGGACGGATGCCGTCGTCCGTCCAGAGAAGGCGAAGCCGAGCGCGCCATCGCAATACGACCGACAGCGCTCCGACCTCTACTAATTCCCCCTCGTTCCGAATTACACTATTAGGTTGCAATCCATCCCAGTCATCCCGCAAGGAAGGCCGTCATGTCGTTGAACAGTTTCAACAGCCGCGCGTCCCTCAAAGTTGGCAATAAAGACTACGAAATTTACCGCCTCGACGCGCTCGATAAAGCAGGCATCTCCACCCAGCACCTGCCCTTTTCCCTTCGTATCCTGCTGGAGAACCTGCTGCGCACCGAAGATGGCCGCAACGTCACCAAAGAAGAAGTCCGCGCGCTCGCCCACTGGAACAGCCAATCCAAGCCAGACAAGGAAATCGCCTTCACTCCCAGCCGCGTCCTGCTGCAGGATTTCACCGGAGTTCCCTGCATAGTTGATCTGGCCGCCATGCGCGACGCCATGAAGCAACTGGGTGGCGATCCCTCGCTGATCAATCCACTCCAGCCGGTGGAATTAGTGATCGACCACTCCGTCCAGGTCGACGAGTTCGGCACCGCCGATGCGTTCGACATGAACGCTCTTTTAGAATTCCAGCGCAACAAAGAGCGCTACTCCTTTCTTAGATGGGGTCAAACCGGATTCCGCAACCTGGCCATCGTTCCTCCCGACACGGGCATCGTCCATCAAGTGAACTTGGAATATCTTGCGCGTGTAGTGTTCGTCCACGAAGGTCCTGGCACGCGCGTAGCCTACCCCGACACCCTAGTAGGCACAGACAGCCACACAACCATGGTGAATGGGTTGGGGGTTTTGGGGTGGGGAGTGGGCGGGATCGAGGCCGAGGCGGCGATGTTGGGTCAGCCTGTTTCCATGCTGATTCCGCTGGTTGTAGGCGTAAAGCTGACCGGACGGCTGCGCGAAGGAGCGACGGCAACCGATCTCGTGCTGACGATTACCGAGATGCTGCGCAAGCACGGAGTTGTCGGCAAGTTCGTTGAGTACTTCGGGCCGGGGCTCCGCGATCTGCCTCTTGCTGATCGCGCGACCATTGCCAACATGTCTCCTGAGTACGGTGCGACTTGCGGAATTTTCCCCATCGATAAAGAGACTTTGAAATATCTGCGGCTCACCGGACGATCCGAAGAACAGATCGCCCTTGTCGAAGCCTACAGCCGCGAGCAGGGCATGTTCCACGACGAGAAGACTCCGGAAGCGCAATACTCCGAACTGCTCTCGCTCGATCTCGCGACGGTCGAACCCTCGCTCGCCGGACCGAAGCGTCCGCAGGATCGCGTCGTCCTCTCGCAAGCTGGAGAGTCGTTCAACAAAGCGCTGCCGTCGTTGATCAAACCGAAGGCCGCCGCAAGAACCGTGGGAACCGCAACAGACCCACTTCTTCCAACTTCGGATAGCAGTGGGGCACCCACGGCTACGACCACGAACAGCGGACGCTGGGAAGGCGAAGGCGGAAATCCCGCCGCGGTCGGAGTCGAGGATCCCGAAGTTCACGAGCACGTTCCGGTTTCTGTGAAAGACTCGCTCAAGCACGGCAGCGTCGTCATCGCTGCGATCACCTCGTGCACGAACACCTCGAATCCTTCCGTCCTCATCGGCGCCGGATTGCTCGCCAAGAAAGCCGTCGAGAAAGGCCTGCAAGTTCCTGCGTGGGTGAAGACTTCGCTCGCTCCCGGATCGAAAGTCGTTCGCGATTATCTCGATAACGCCGGCCTCATGCCCTATCTCGAAAAGCTGAAGTTCCATCTCGTCGGCTATGGATGCACCACTTGCATCGGCAACTCGGGCCCGCTCCCAGAAGAAGTTTCGAAGGCGATCGACGAGAAAGAACTTGTGGTCGCTTCCGTGCTCTCTGGAAACCGCAACTTTGAAGGACGTATCAACTCCGAAGTCCGCGCCAACTACCTGATGTCTCCGCCGCTCGTCGTCGCTTTCGCGCTCGCCGGACGAATCGATATCGATCTTCGCAAAGATCCACTTGGCAAGGGCCGCGACGGCCAGCCGGTATATCTTGCCGACGTATGGCCAAGTTCGCGCGAAGTCGAAGATACGATTCAGCATTCCATTACCTCTGAGATGTTTTCCAGGTCCTACGCCGAAGTTTTTCAGGGCGACGAGCGCTGGCGCGGCCTAAGCGTCCCCAAGGGCCAGACCTACTCCTGGGAAAAGGACTCTACCTACATCCGCCGCGCCCCGTTCTTCGACGACATGGCGGTGAAACCGTCGCCCGTCGGGGAAATCAAGAAGGCCCGCGTCCTGGCCGTTCTCGGCGATAGCGTCACCACCGACCACATTTCTCCCGCGGGCTCGATCAAGAAAGACAGCCCTGCCGGAAAATACCTGCAGGAGCATGGCGTGAAGCCTGCAGACTTCAACTCCTACGGCTCGCGCCGCGGCAATCACGAAGTGATGGTGCGCGGCACCTTCGCCAACGTGCGGCTGCGCAACAAGCTGGTCGCGAGCGAAGGCGGCTTCACCCGCTTCCTGCCGACCAACACCGAAATGTCGATCTTCGAGGCGAGCGAAAAATACCGCGCCGACGGAACGCCGCTCATCATCCTCGCCGGCAAAGAATACGGCTCCGGATCGTCGCGCGACTGGGCCGCCAAAGGCCCCGCGCTTCTCGGCGTTCGCGCGGTCATTGCCGAAAGCTACGAGCGCATCCACCGCTCGAACCTGGTCGGCATGGGCGTCCTGCCGCTGCAATTTCCCGCAGGACAAAACGCCGACTCACTCAAGCTGACGGGCGAGGAAACGTTTGAGATCGCCGGCATCCGCGACGTGGTCGACCACTTCGCCGCCGGGCGGACTATAAAGGTGAAAGCCACGCAAAAAGGGAAAGACGCCGTCGAGTTCGAAGCGCTGGTGCGCATCGACACGCCGCAGGAAGCTCTGTACTACGCGAACGGCGGGATTCTGCAGTATGTGTTGAGACAGTTGCTGGCGACAAAACCGCAGCCGGTAGGAGCGTAGATGTAAAGTTTGGTGCCCGCCTGAGTGGGGACGGGCGCTTTTGCCCGTCCAGCGAGTGAAGCGAGCGTGATTTTGAGCACACGCAAACAAACCAAGAAGGCGCTAAACTCCACAAACCCATGAAGCCCGCCCGCCTACTCGTCTTTCAGGCGCCGCGTAATCCCACCGAGCGCGACCGAGAAATTCTCACACTCATCGCCGAAGGCCACACCCACAAGCAAGCCGCTGGACACCTCGGCCTCGCTCACCGCTCCGTCACCAACGCCCTAGGCCGCATGCGCGACCGCTACACCACGCCCACCAACGAATCCCTGATAGCCCTAGCCACCCGCCTCCAGTGGATCGAACTCGCCATCGACATCACCAACGGGCCAAAGGCGTGAGCACGATCACGGACACAACCTTTCGAGTGCGCCAAACTCGCAGACGAGCCCACGAAGCATCGGAGACACCATGCACTGGACCGACATACTGCTTACGTCGACCATCACCACAGCTCTCACATCAGCACTGGGCTTTCTCTTGAAGGAATGGATTGCAACCCGTCTCAAGGAAAGCATCAGCGCCGATTACAAAAAGGAGTTCGAGCTTTTCAAGCAGCAAATAACTTGGGAGGAAAAAAGAAAGCAGCAGGCCGCCCAGGTCGCAGACTTGCTGTCGTTCTTCCTGGCAGCGAGCTACGACAAAAATATCGATCGAAACCTCCACCGGCACGAACTCCAAAAGAAGTACTGGGAACTCGCCCTATGGCTCGATGCGCCCATTCTCCGAGCGATCAACGACGCCCTCAATCACCCCTCCGCTCCCATTCCGCATATCTATAAGGCACTGCTCGCAGTGCGCCAGCTGCTCGTAGCGAAGGATGACACGATTTCGCCAGAGGAACTCTTCCGCTGGGACCCTAAACCATGGACCGAGAAGGACCATCAGTCGCTTAACAAACTGGTGAAGCAGTAAGTGTGCAGTCCGTCACTGACTCGCCACCCGACTCCGTGCTAAGGTGTCAACAAAACCGCGATGTCCTAGACAGCGGACAGGAGTCCTTCCGTGCGGGAAGAGACTCAGCAAGAACCGATCTGCATCTTCTGCAAGCAGCCGATCACCCAGCAGCAGTGGCCCTACAAAGGCCTGCCCTCCGGCGAGAAGGCCCACCTCGCCTGCTACCTCGACAACGAGGCCAAAGCAGAGAAGAAGCCCGAACGGTAGAGGATCACTAGCGGAACCCAGGCAAAGAGGCCCACATGGAGTGCTGGGCGAAACGCAAAAAGAACGCCGGCAAGCCCAACTGACGGACGCCCGCACGGGAGGGTTTTGAGTGTAATCGCCTGTGTCTGTTGAAAAAGTCCCTCAGTTGATGCTTGTCGGGTTGTAAGGTTCGGGTTATAAGCAGGCCAGAGTACTCGATGCTGCTGTTCACGATTGCCTTTGGAGGCCTGCTCATGATGGGACACCAAGCCCGCGGGGAGTCGCTGTTTTATTACTTCCGCTTAGAAGATCAGGTTCCCGAAAATCATCTGCTACGCCTCATTGATCGCCACGTCAATTTCGAATTTATTCGAGCCAAGTTGAAGGACCGCTATAGCGACGCGGGAAGGCCATCGATCGATCCCGAACTGCTGCTGCGCATGCTGCTGGTCGGCTATCTCTACGGTGTGACGAGTGAAAGGAAACTGGTGGAAGAGCTACGCATGCATCTGGCGTGGCGATGGTTCACCGGACTGGGCTTCGATCAAGAGATTCCCCACCACTCTACGTTTTCCAAGAACCGGCATGGACGATTCCAGGAATCGAATTTGTTTCAGGAGTTGTTTGAGGAGATCGTCGCCCGTTGCGTGGCAGCGGGGTTGGTGAAGGGCAAGCACATGTCGGTGGACGGCAGTTTCATTCAGGCCAATGCGGATCATCACAGCCGCGTTCCCCCCGAACAACTGGCGGAAGTGGCTAAGGTGAACCACACGGTGCGCGAGTATTTAGTCGAACTGGAGCGGGAGAACCCGGTCGAACCTGCGGTTGCGCAGCAAGACAAAGTCTCGACTACGGATCCCGACTCGACCTATGCGACCAAAGGCGGTCCGGCACGGCTCGGCTACTACGACAATTATCTG
>CAVUOS010000003.1:0-29888 GCA_963743105.1 Terriglobia bacterium | reverse complement strand
CTAGTCCAGCGCATAGGCGGTGAGTCCGCTGAGCAGCTTGGGATAGAAATCGGTGGACTTCTGGGGCATCACCTCGCCCGCCAGCGCAACCTCCCGCATCTTGTGGACGGGGCAAGGATTCATCAGGAAAGCGACGTTAGCCGCGTGCTTGCCGTCCCCCTCTCCACGAACTGCGGCGATCGCCTCGGCAGCCTCCCGCACATACGACAGGTTCTGTTGATTGCGGATCGATTCCTCGGAGAGTTTCAGCACACCTTCCAGCAGGCACTTGTGCAGTTGCACGACGTCGAGGGATTGCTGGCGCGGCGAGAGTCCGGAAAGGAAGCTGGCTCCAGCCGGTTTGGGGGCGTGCAACACGAAAGCGCGGTTGGCGGTGATGGCAAGAAGCGCCGTTCCCGCACGTCCGCGCGCCTGCAGCAACTCGGTTGCCTTCGCAGCGTCGATTGCGCGATCGACTTCTTCCACCTCGAAGTACTCGCCGCTCGTTTTCTGGAACTTATCGACCGAAAAGGACGGAAGCGAGTGTACAACCCGATGCGTGGGAAGGATCAGCAGTCCGGGATCGTTCATGTTGACGAAGGTCATCATCACAAACTCGTACGGAGCATCGCTGTTGGGAGTATTCGATGCGGACCGGCATTCGTCACGGAAGTTAAGCGCTGTCTCGTAGCGGTGATGTCCGTCGGCAATCACCAACTTCTGGTCGCGCATTTTCGACTGGATCGACGAGATGACCGCGGGGTCAGAGACCTGCCAGACGCGGTGCGCTACTCCGTACTGGTCAGCGACGTCGATCGTCGGGCGATTGGAAGTGACGAGCAGAGAATCGATCTCCCCCGAGTCCTCATACAGGAGGAACAACTGTTCATAGTGAACGCGCGTCGCGCGCAGCAGATCGAGCCGGTCGGCCTTGGGCTTAGCCAGCGTCTGCTCATGCCGGAACACGATCTTGGCCGAGTAATCTTCCACGCGACCCAAGGCAATGAATCCCCGCCGCTCGAACGTTTTCCCGCCCGGAGTCGTGAATGTCTGGGAGTAGACGTAAATCGAAGGCGCCGCATCCTGCTCGAATACTCCCTGCTCCCTCCATATCTGCCCAAATGCCGCCGCTCGCGTGTATACGTTGTCCGTGGCATTGTCCTCAGCCTCGCGGCGGCCCAGAATAATCCGCACGAGGTTGAACGGGCTGGCTGCGTAATAGCGTTCCTGCATGGCAGGAGTGATCTTGTCATAAGGTTGGGTAACCACATCCACGGCGGTTACCTTCTGCTGGTTATAGCGAAGCGCACGAAATGGACGGATGTCAGCCATAGGAAACCTTTGATTGTAACAAGTTAGGGGCGAGTGCCGGGCGCGTGCATGCTGGAACTGTCATGACTGACAGGGCAGCGACTTGTCCCGAGGCAGCGAAATTCCGCGTCCAGTGCGACTTTCGGCAAATTTGTCTCCGAAATTTGACAAAAACTCTGCACCACCGGCCTAAAGCTGTGCTAACATCCGCCCCATAGAAGGTGTTTATGGCCCGCCTGGATGAAGGGCGTTGGTCACCTCGCCCTGAGGCCCTAGTTCGAAGCGGCATTACGGGTCTCCCGTGGGATCCGCCAAAAGTAGTGCGGCAAAAACGCCGAATCACCCGAAATCTTATGCGTTGCGGGTTCCTGACGGTGGCAGGTTTTGTTTGCCTGACGGTGGCATCGTTCTCTCAGACTGACGTCAACGATGTGCACGTCCAGTCGCACGAGGTCGAGAAGCCAAAAGAACCGCCGAAAGAGAACGTCGTCTCGACCAAAGACAAATTGAGCGCGCATGTCCGTCCACTGAAAGTGGATGTAGACCTGGTGCTTGTGCCAGTAACCATCACCGACCCGATGAATCGCCTGGTGACGGGCCTGGAAAAGGAGAACTTCCAGCTGTTCGAAGGTAGTTCGGCGCAGGAGATTCGCACCTTCTCCAGTGAAGACGCTCCCGTTTCCCTGGGGGTCATCTTTGATTCCAGCGGCAGTATGACCAGCAAGATGGACCGCGCCAAGGAAGCGGTGGTGGAGTTCTTCAAGACCGCCAATCCGCAGGACGAGTTCTTCATGATCACCTTCTCGGACGAGCCGGAGGCGGTCAGCGACTTCACCAATTCCGTCGATGAGATCCAGAACAAGCTCGTGTTCGCAGTGCCCAAGCATCGCACTGCCCTTCTCGATGCCATTTACATGGGTGTCAGCAAGATGCGACAGGCCAAGTTTGCCAAGAAAGCCCTGCTGATTATTTCCGACGGCGGCGACAATCACAGCCGCTACACCGAAAATGAGATCAAGTCTGTAGTCAAGGAAGCCGACGTTATGATCTACGCGATCGGCATTTACGACCGGTACGCTTCGGCCACGGAGGAGCGTCTCGGACCGCAATTGCTGAGCGAGATCACTGAACTTACCGGCGGCCGCGCTTTCACCATCGACAATCCCAATGACTTGGCGGATGTGGCCACCAAGATTGGTGTTGAGTTACGAAATCAGTATGTACTTGGGTACCGTCCAGCGAAAGTGGTGCGCGACGGCAAATGGCGTAAGATAAAAGTGAAGCTGCTGCCACCGAAAGGATTGCCACCTCTACGGGTGTATGCCAGGACGGGATACTACGCGCCAGCGGAATAAGACCTCGCGGGTTCTGCTACTTCTCACGTTGGTTCTCTGCGTCGGAAGTGTGCCGTGTGTGTCAGGCCGGGCGCAGGAGCCGGCGGCGCAGGATCAAAGCAAGCCTGCCGGCAACGAATCCCCCTCCTCCGAAGCCCAGGATAAAAATAATCAGGGCAAGACTCCCGACGAGGGCGTTTTTGTGTTTCGCAAAGACGTCGACGAAGTCATGCTCCATGCCACGGTGGTCGATGACAAGCAGCACATCATCACCAACCTGGAGCGCAATGCCTTTACAGTGTTCGAAGACGGCAAGCCGCAGAACATCATTTCCTTCCACCACGTCGACATTCCTGTGGCGATGGGCGTTGTGATCGACAACTCAGGGTCGATGCGCGAGAAGCGCAGCAAAGTGAATCAGGCAGCGCTGAACCTGGTGCGCTCCAGCAATCCGCGGGATGAAGTTTTCATCGTGAATTTTAACGATGAACAGTATCTCGATCAGGATTTCACTCACGACCTGCTGAAGTTGAAGGAGGCGCTGGAGAAGATCGACGCCCGTGGTGGAACCGCGCTGTACGACGCCGTCGTGGCTTCAGCCGACCATCTGAAGCGAAATGCACGTTTGGAAAAGAAAGTCGTCTTTCTCGTGACCGACGGGGAAGACAACGCCAGCAGCGAGACTTTGGAGCAGGCGGTCAAGCAGTTGCAGGTGGAGGGCGGGCCATCGGTGTACGCGATTGGAATCCTGGGCGACGAAGACCATCCCAAGCGTGCCAGGAAAGCGTTGCAAATCATCGCCGATCGCACCGGCGGAATCGCCTTCTTCCCGAAGACCCTGGATGAAGTGGACAATATTAGCCGCACCATCGCGAACGACATCCGCAACCAGTACGCCATTGGGTACAAGCCGGCCAGTCCCAAGAAGGCAGGCGAGTTTCGCCAGATCCGGGTGGAGGCCAAGGCGAAGGGCCACAGCAAACTCGTGGTTCGCACCAAGAGCGGATACTACGCTGGCGCCGAAGCAGCCCGCGCCGCGAAATAGCGAAATTAGTCGCCGCCCTTTCCCAGCAGTTGCGCGGCCGAGTCGATCAGTTCGGATTCCCGCTCCAGAGCCTTCGCCACTCTTACGATCTCCTGCTCTGCCTCTGAATACTTCTTCTGCTCAATAGCTTCGCGCACTCCGGGCACCGTCTTCACTCCGTATCCACTGTAAACGCCGGGAGCGTAGAGCAGATGCTTGTACCAGGGACGCCGCGGGAGACCGTCTTCATTCGTCAGCCGGCGCTCACTGTCGATCAACTTTGCATTGAGCGCACGCAGCGTCTCCGTCTGGATCTCACTCAATCCCGCCTGTTTCTGCGACAGCACTTTCTGGTAGCGTGCGGCGCTGCGCGTCAACAACTCCGCGGCATTCTCCATGGGAGCGAAATTCAAATGCGGTGGGACTTCCTCGTGAGCCGGTGCGACCGTTGGCCGGTGAGGGTCAAATGTGGCTTTGAATACTCCTTCGTCGAGTTCCTGATTCCGCTCGTGAATTTCTTCCTGCTTGTCGGCCAGAAGCTTTTCCAACTCCTTGATGTATTTCTGCACGGTATCGGCGAAATCGACGAAGTCGTAGGGAAGTACCTCGGCGTCAGACAACCGCATGACCGAAGTTCCGATTGTCTGCGAAAGAGCTCGCCCATACACGAAATCGGTGTCGGAGAAATGCGTGTACCAGTAGAAATCGTCGTAGATCGAGTGGTAGATACCCTCCTCGTCCTCGCCGCCATAGCCCAGGTTGAGGCTGGCAATGCCGAGGTGATCGAGGAATCCAGTGAAGTCGGTTCCGGAGCCGAGCGCTTCGATCCGGAGATCCGCACGCTGCCGCAACTCCTTGCGATCCTCTGCCTTCGCGTTCGCGATCTGCGAGAGATGCTGGCGCTGCCACACCGTCATCTTGGTTTCGGGATCTTCGATATCGCGCGCGACCCCGTTGATAAACTGCTCGAGGCTGTGCGATCCGGCCATTTCGAAGAGTCCACGATCGTTTCCATCGGTGTTGATGTATACGGCTGCGTGCTGGCGCAACTCCTCGGCGTGGGCCTCGACCCATTCCGTGGATCCCAACAGCATCGGTTCCTCGCCATCCCAAGCGGCGTAAATGATTGTGCGCCGCGGCTTCCAGCCTTGCTTGAGCAGTATTCCCAGCGCGCGAGCTTCTTCCAGCAAAGGACTGGTGCCGGAGACAGGATCTTCGGCGCCGTTCACCCATGCATCGTGATGATTGCCCCGAATGATCCACTCATCGGGGGCGACGTTCCCCGGAATCTTCACGATGACGTCGTTGACGGGCTTGATGTCCCAGTTGAATTCCAACTTCAGGTGGATCTTCGCGGGGCCCGGCCCCACGTGATACGGAATCGGGAGTGTTCCGCGCCACTCATCGGGCGCCATCGGCCCTTTCAAGGCCGCAAGCAAAGGCTGCGCATCGCCATAGGAGATCGGGAGCACAGGAATCTTCGACAGGCTCTTCGCCTCCTTTAGCGACAGGCGCTTGGCATCGGGCGTCGCACCCACGCCGGGAGTCAGTGGATCGCCCGGACTCGCGGAAGCGAAATCCATGACGCTACCGCGCTGCACTCCATCCGGATTACGCATCGGACCTTGCGGAAACACGACATCGCGGGTGTAGCCATCATCCTGCGGTTCGGAATAGATCAGGCATCCGATGGCCCCGTGCTCGGCAGCAACCTTCGGCTTTACGCCGCGCCAGGAGTGGTAATACTTCGCGAGGACGATCGCACCCTTAACCGAGACGCCCAGGCGCTCGAGCTTTTCATAGTCTTCCGGCAGCCCGTAGTTCACAAAAACCAGTGGCGCGGTGACGTCACCGTCGATGGAATAGGCATTGTAGGTGGGAAGCTGCTCCGCCTTCTGATTCGACGTCGGATCGACGGCCAGCGCCGGCTCCTCCAGCTTGGCGGTGAACTTGGTGGGCTCAACCATCTCAAGGACGCGCAGTTTTGGAGTAGGGAATAGCACGTTGAATGTTTCAATGTGCGCATCGAGGCCCCATTCCTTGAAGCGCGCAAGGATCCACTCGGCGTTATCTTTGTCGTACGGCGAGCCAACATGATGCGGGCGCGCACTCAGCCGGCGCATGTCCTCGCGCAGGTTGGCCGTGTCGGGAATGGCGCGGAACTTGGCTTCCCACTCACGCTCAGTCTGGCTGGATCGTGGAGAGTAGCCGGCGAGGGTCGGCTCATCGGCGGCGAACACAGAAGAAGGAAGAATCAGTACAAGAATCAACAGCACCGCGGCGAAGCGTCGCATGCATGTCCTTTCGTGGCAAGTGCCTCTGTCGATGGCGTGCAATTATAACGGCAAGCTTGTGGGGACGCGTACGGACAAGTACTGCCGTCACTCGGAGGACAGGGCGAAGAGGGACGAGATTAGTTGTTTAGCGAGGTGCCTCGAATGGAATGGTGACCTGAACGATGGATTCCGACGATGCTGGCGCGTATGACCAGCGTTTGACGGCTTTCTCGGCAGCTTCCGCCAGAATCGGATTGCCTCCAAGAACCGCGACCGCCTCGACACTCCCCTTGGGAGAGACGGTGAGTTGGAGACGCACAATTCCTCCAATCCGGAGTCGCTGCAGAGTCTCCGGGTAGTCGGGTTCGACGCGCGTGACGAGCTGTCGTTCGGCGCTGACTCCGGGTTCCAGGATGGTGAGAACTTTCACACCGTTCGCGGGGAAGTCGGGGCTGACATATCCGATCGCTCCCCTGGTATTGGCTACGTAATGGAGCACGTCACCATCCGAGGCCAGCACTTTGGGCATTAAACCAGTACCGGTGAAGACCAGGGTGCGATAGTAAGTTCGCAGCGCGTCGTCGGATTTCCCGATGTACTGCTTCAGAAAAACTTCATGCGCCGACCCACCTTTCGCAAGCACCAGTTCGATGTGAGAACCGTTAATCGACCTCTGCTCTTCCATGTAGATGCTCTTCAGTTGCGCGACGGTAATCGAGTCCGCCGGCAGGCTGGGATTCGCAATTACTTTGACTCCCCGGCCCAGTGATGGCACAGCGCCGAATATCACGGCAGCGAAGAGGGGAAGCGATCTCCAATTCTTCATGACACTTTCCTGCTTCCCGTCTTCTTCTCCTTAGAAATTCAAGCTGGTTTTGAGGACCAGCGCTCTGGTATCTGGAACAAACCCCTGAGCGTTGACTTGGGGATAAAATCCGTTTGGGTACGTGCTCGCGCCATAGCCATCCATGAAGTGACCCTCAACCTTCACGTTCCAGAACCGGTTCAGATCTATCCTTCCAGTGATGACCTTGTCGTAGACATGATTGCTGGGTTGGCTTGTATCGGTCTGGTCAGGGAACAGCGCCGCGAGTGGACCGCTACTCGCTCTGGTGATCGAATAGCGAGAGTAGTAGGACCCCAAGGTCAGCCGTTTGGTAATCCCGTAACTTCCCGAGACGTACCAACCGCGTACATCGACTGCTGTTTCAAGGAGGGTGCCGTTGATGATTATGTCGTAGAGGAAGCGCCGGTACTCGGAATCGACCTGCAGTTTCCCCCGGCTATATTGTCCGTAGAATTGGTTGGTCCAGTCAGCTTTCGTGACCGATGTGTAGGGAAGGGTTTGAGGGCTGACCGCCGGATTCAGAAATGTCCCCTTGCCCGAGATATCTTCGTTTTTTCGTGACGCCCCCACGAGGACGCCCTTCAACGGGGTCTGCCAGCGGAGATCGCCGCCATACTGTAACCCGCCGTACTGGGGCCGATTGACTCCGTATTCGGCCGACACGTAGGTGTAACCGCTGTAGATGCTGTCATTCCGATGTCCAGCATAGGCTGTGTACGCGATCTCGCCGAGCCGGTGCCCCAGCGTGAATCGTCCATAGAGGTCCGCGCCGAGATGGGCGATCGTAGAATCCCGCAGATCTGCCGGATAAACGCTTTGCGGCAGCAAAGCAAAGGTGTGGAGGAAGTCGAGGTCCTGGGTGTTGTTGTAGAGCCCGAATACCGACTTCACTTTGCCGCCGCGAATGCCCAACCATGACTGGAACCGGTAGTCGGCGAACGCCCAGTCGAGCGAAGGGTGCCACTCTCCCAGGTTGCCCAGGTTGCGGTCGTAAACTTGTGCACCAAAGTGGAATTTATCTGTGACCTGCATTGAGACGTTGGCACCGAAGTCGGTAAATGCCCCGCTGCCGTGACTGCTATGCATGGTCAGCCAGTTGTTTCGGTCCGTGTAAACGAATCCCTGCGAGGCGAAGCCGTGAATCTGTACAGTTCGGTCGAACAACTTGAAGTCCTGTGCCCGGCCCATTTGACCTGCGCACAGGCACAGAAGTGTCCATCTCAGGATTCGCCGGTGCATAAAAATCTCCTTGAGTCAGGCTCCATGGAAAGAATCGGCAGGTAGAGGAACAACTTGAGGGGCCCGTGGCACCGGCCTCGGTCACGCGCTTCGTTGACGATACGGGGCGCTCCCCCGTACCCTGTAAGGTGAGTTCCAAAAGCTCAGAAATGTCCCGCCTGCGCGTCGCCGACGACATCACCCAACTGGTCGGCGAAACCCCCATGCTGCAACTGAAGCGACTTGTGCCGTCCGGATCTTCGGACGTCTTTGCCAAACTGGAGTATCTGAATCCGGGCGGGAGTGTGAAAGATCGCGCTGCGATCGGGATCATTCGCCGCGCCGAGCAGGAGGGTAAACTCGCGCCGGGCGGAACGATTGTTGAGGCCACCGCCGGCAACACCGGCATCGGGCTGGCGCTGATTGGAGTAAACCGCGGATACAAGGTGAAGCTCTTCGTGCCTGAGAAATTTTCGGAAGAGAAAGTCATGATCATGCGCGCCCTCGGCGCGGAGGTCTTCCGTACTCCCGATGCCGAGGGCATGCAGGGAGCCATCAATGCCGCCAAGGCGCTCGTGGCTGGAAACAGCTCCGCATTCATGGCGGGCCAGTTCGAAAACCTCGCCAATCCCGATTACCACTACGAAACCACCGCCCGGGAGATCTACGACCAGATGGATGGCCAGATCGATGCCGTCGTGCTCGGTTGCGGGACTGCCGGAACATTCTCGGGCGTTGCAAGGTTTTTGAAGCAGAAGTCTCCGCAAGTGCTTGGCGTTGCCGTCGAAACCCAGGGATCAATCCTCGGAGGAGGGAAGCCCGGTCCGCATAAAGTAGAAGGGATCGGTTCCAGCTTTATTCCGAAAACGTTCGACGGGTCTGTGTGCGACGAAGTGATGATGGTAATGGACGAAGACGCATTCGGAATGGTGAAGGCACTTGCCGCCCAGGAAGGCGTCTTGGCAGGCTCCAGCGGAGGCGCAGCTGTGTTTGCGTCCCTGAGAGTTGCAGAAAGGCTAGGCGCAGGCAAGCGGGTAGTAACAATCATTCCAGATTCGGCGGAACGGTATTTGTCGAAGAAGATATTTGAAGGCGGCATCTAGTGTAGTGGGTCAAACAGATCGACATTTATGAGTTAGCCGGTCTCTCCTGTGATTCTCTGTGCCCTCTGTGGTTAAAGACTTTGACCTCCTCGCCGAACACCACGGATTGCGCGGATCGTGGCACAGTATTTAACGCTCGCTAATTCCGATGCACTACACTAGGTCCTATAAGTCTTCACCGAAGAGTTTGTTTCCACTTGACTTTCGACTGATTTCAGAGGCAAATAGTGGATCTCCCCCTAATCTGGATCGGAGCCCGCACTAAACCAGCGGCGCAGCGGAGACCAGTGTGGAACTTACTCCCGCCCAAGTGGAAGAGATACGTCGTTTACTTAACCTGTTTTGCTCGGACTACATAGAGCTCCTCCGCAAAAAACCGTTCAGAGACCCTTCTAAGTCCATCCCGTCCGATAGCAATGGTCCTGAAGAGGCTGGCAGGACAGAAATTACCCCAAAAAAGTCACATTGGTTTGCCGCCATAATCATCGAACTCCTGGCGCTCATACTGTTAACTCTCGAGATCGAGTCTAAGGGCGCGGGTGCTGCCCTCCCTCCCTGGCTCGCCGTTCTCGTTCGCGGACTATCGGCTTCCGATAACCTTCTCATCGCGATAACCGCATTGATCCTCGTAGTCATCCCGGCCTTACTCTTATTGGTCAAAGTTCCGGTCCACGAACCCGATTTGCTCTTTGCACGACTACTGAGCGCAAAGGTCAAATCGAAATATCCCATATCCGATGCCGTAATAGCAGATCTGCTTTCCGATCGTCGATTTCGGGATATTTTCGATCGTGCTGTGGAATTGACCTTACCGCTCCCTCGAGGCGCCGCAGTTGACCGACTTCTTGATGCGCTCGAAGAAGATCCCGGGTTTGTCCAGTTGTATTCTGACCGCGGCGGTAACTCCGCGCCCGAGAAAGCAGAGGACATAGATCCCGCGATCCGCAAATTCTTCGGCAACACCGCCCGCAAGCTACTGTTTGACAATATTCTCGACGATCCGGACTTTCTCTATCTTTACGATGATATCGTTCATCGTCGAAACGCGATCGCTAGGTGGCTATCCAAAATCCAATGGGAGAAGGCAAAAGATGTATTCGGGAAGTCGGAGGAGAAGAAGGCGAGTCCCAAGGGAGCAGATGCTCTCGGCATCGTTAACGTCATCGCTCTGTTCGTCATCGCGTGGGCTGCGTTTTTCGGAAGATTTTTGGGCGGTTCCTCGCTAGGAGGCACGGATGCTAAATGCCAAGATGAAGCCTGTGCCAAAGTAATCGCCGAACTTCCGAAGGTCATAAAGGCCGCAGTGCAGCCTGACCGCCAGTCGTGCGTTCCCATGGTTCATGTCGACGTTCGCCCGCCATCCATCACGCTTCCGCCTGTTGAGGTCAAAGGACCAGCCGTCACAGTCCAACCTATGATGCCAGACAAGTCCCAAGTAGGGACGACCGCTTCCCCGAGCGTAGAGGTCAACGTCGCCCCGAATCAATATTCATCGCACGATCGCGGTGACCAACAGAAAGGTAAGGCGGCTGATGGCGGTGACCACCACAAACGGGAGTTGCCCCAGGAGGCTGACGATACCTTCGTCGTTTTCAAAAACAAAAGTCCTCAGGACATAAAACTACGCAAGGGCCGGGGCGTGATCTGTTCTTTCAGTGCGCACGTGGAAGAATGGCCCCCGCGCTATCCGGTAGAGATTAAGCTGACAAAAACAGGTGGCACGCAATGTATCCTGGAGGAGACCTTCACTGCTTTTGCGGAGCCCCATCCGACCTATAGCGGTTCGCTAGGTGCATATCTCAGTGTCGACGAAGAATACAAAAGAACCCCTTTTCTAATTTGGAAAACGCGGAAAAATGACCGACTGATCGTCCGCGTTCATCAGCAGGAAGAGCCCTGAGATATGATCCTTCGTCTTCGGTGGACTCGCCAAGGCAACCTCCGGTGAAGTGGCGACTCACGATCATGCGCGAGTTTTCCACAGCCCGCCGATGTTCACATGACCTTGACTTAGAGGCGCAACTTCAATAATCCTGCTAAAGGTAAGCAAGATTCATTCACATGGAGTCGCAGAGTCTCCTCTGTGCCCCTCTGTGTCCCCTGTGGTGAAAGATTTCCTATGCTGGGAAAACAAGATCCTGAAGCGAAGCTAAACTCCTCTCGCTCAAGATTTTGCATGCTGATCTTTAAAGCTGACGGCAGATTCTAAAAGGGCTTATGGCAATCCGAACGAGCTAAGTCCCTGCGGCTCAATATTTTGCCCGCATCCTATTGCAGCACAAGGACTATTTTTCGATTTCCTTCTAAATCACAGATCCCAATAGATCGGCAGGGGAGGGGACTCACCCCAAACCCGGAATCGCAAAACGAAATTCATGAAAGCCATCAAGATCCTAGGTTTCGCCACCCGCGCCATCCACTCCGGACAAGAACCCGATCCCCTCACCGGAGCCGTCACTGTCCCGATTTATCCCACCTCGACGTACGTCCAGCAGGGCATCGGCGAGCATAAAGGATACGAATACTCCCGCGTCTCGAATCCCACCCGCACGCGCCTCGAACAGAACCTCGCCGCACTCGAAGGCGGAGTCGCGTCGCGCGTTTTCGCCAGCGGCATGGCCGCAATCAACGCCATTGTCAGCATGTTGAAGTCCGGCGATCACGTTGTCTGCGGCAACGACCTGTACGGAGGAACTCCGCGCCTGTTTAACCAGGTCATGTCCGGATTCGGACTGGAGTTCTCTTACGTCGATACTTCGGATGCGGAGAATGTTGAGCGCGCCATTCGCAAGAACACGCGCATGGTGTATGTGGAGACGCCGACCAACCCGCTAATGCGATTGAGCGATCTGTCCGCGATCAGCGCGATCTGTCGCCGCAAGAAGGTGCTGCTCGTAGTCGACAACACGTTCATGTCTCCATATTTCCAGCAGCCGCTGCCTTTGGGCGCAGATCTGGTTGTGCACTCCACCACAAAATTCCTCAATGGACACAGCGACGGACTTGGCGGAGTCGTAGTCTGCAAGCATCAGGAGCACGCCGACAAGCTCGCGTTCCTGCAAAAAGCTGCGGGAGCGATCTTGTCTCCCTTCGAGTGCTGGCTGATCCTGCGCGGAGTCAAGACCCTTGCCGCGCGCATGGAAATCCACGACCGCAGCGGACGGATCGTAGCGGATTTCCTGTCCAAACACAAAAAGGTTAAAGCGGTCTTCTACCCCGGACTGCCCGATCATCCGGAGCACGCGCTGGCCAAACGCCAGATGAGCGGCTTTGGCTCGATGATCACCTTCGAGACCGGCTCGCTGAAGAACGCGAGCAAAATGCTGAAGAACGTTCAGGTCTGCTCGCTCGGCGAGTCCCTCGGTGGAGTCGAGACGCTGATCTCCCATCCAGCGACGATGACGCACGCAGCATTGGGCGAGAAAGGCCGCAAAGCAATCGGGATTACGGATGGCTTGGTGCGGATTTCTGTGGGAATTGAGGACGTGGACGATATTCTCGACGATCTGGATCAGGCGCTGAGCGCGATCTAGCCCGAGATGCCTGAAATCCTCACTTCACCGAGTCATCAATCCACCGCAGATAGGTAGTGCTTCCATCGTCTACGGACAACGAGATGCACTCTGGAACCTCGTAGGAGTGGAGCCCACGGATCGCATCGCGAACCTCGGCGAAGTTCTTCGCAGTCGTCTTGACGATAAGCAACCATTCTCCCGCCGATTCCACCTTATTCTGCCAACGATAAACGGACTTTATTTCGGGAACTATGTTTACGCATGCGGCCAGCAGGTTTTCGACGAGGTATTGGGCAATCCTGTCCGCTTCTTCTTCTGAACCGCAGGTGGTGAGGACGATTCGCTTGTCAGTCATATAAAATCAGCCGTTCGGCTGTCAGCCTTGTCAGCTTTCAGCTGGTTGTTGGAGAGATTAGCATTTCGCAGGAGAGGTCGAACATGCTAACGCAAATCAAGTTTGGCACATCGGGATGGCGGGCGGTCATGGCCGAGGAGTTCACCTTCGCCAACGTGCAGCGCGCGGTCAGTGGGATTGCGCGGTATGTGGCTTCGCAAAAGCGAAAAGGCGCGCGGGTCATTGTCGGGCGCGATCCGAGATTCCTGGGCGAGAGCTTCTGCGCGATGGCCGCCGACATCCTTGCTTTTCAGGGGATAACACCGCTCGTCGTAGCCGATCCCGCGCCGACTCCGGCCTTTGCCCATGCCGTAGTCGCCAACCAGGCGGACGGAGTGATCAACTTTACCGCGTCCCATAATCCTCCGGAGTACAACGGCATCAAGTTCTCGACTCCCGATGGCTGCCCCGCGTTGCCGGAAGTGACTCGGAAGATCGAAGCCCAGATTACGGCCGGAGATACATCGGCGACCTCGGAAATGATGATCCCTCTTCCCGCAACCAAGGAATCGCTGGATCCCAAGCCCGCATACCTGAAGCGCCTGGGCGAGGTCGTGGATCTGGATGTGATCAAGAAAGCTGGATTGAAGGTCGCTGTCGATCCAATGTGGGGAGCGGCGCGTGGCTACTCCGATGAACTGCTGCGCGGCGCTGGAGTTCAGGTCGCAACGGTCCACGACTACCGCGACGTGCTTTTCGGCGGACATGCGCCGGAGCCCGATGACCGCCTGCTGGAAGATCTGCGCAAGAAGATGCGTGAGACCGGAGCGCAGATCGGAATCGCCACCGATGGAGACGCCGATCGCTTTGGCATCGTGGACGGAGACGGGACCTTCCTGCAACCGAACTATGTGATCGCTATCCTCTTCGATTATCTGGTCGAGAGCCGTGGCTGGAAGAACGGCGTGGCCAAATCGGTGGCTACCACGAATCTCGTCAACGCGCTGGCGAAAGCTCATGGGGTCGAACTGCACGAGACGCCGGTCGGGTTCAAGTACATCGGCGAATTGATCATGCAAGACAAGATTGCAATCGGCGGCGAGGAGAGCGCGGGACTGTCGATCCGCCACCACGTTCCGGAGAAAGACGGACTTCTGGCCGGGCTGCTTTGCTGCGAGTCTGTGGCGCGAAGAGGGAAATCGCTGGGAGAACAATTGAAGGCGATCAGTGACAAAGTAGGTTCCTACTACCCGCAGCGGCAGAATTTCCGATTGACGCCCGAGGTCAAAGCGAAGTTCACTGAAAAGTTGAAGTCTGATCCGCGCGAATTCTGCGGCCATCCGGTAAGCGAGGTCGTCCGCACCGACGGATTGAAACTCGTCTTCAGCGACGGATCGTGGGTCTGCTACCGCTTGTCGGGCACCGAACCGGTGGTGCGCGTTTATACCGAGGCCCGCAGCGAGAAGGGCCTTGAGAAGCTGAGCACCGCAGCCAAGAGCTGGATTTTCGAGTAACGCTTTCGTGAAGCCGTTTCCCAAAATCGCGAAGTTTCCCAGTGCCGAAGACGGCGTGCGGGCGATGGTCGAGCGCGCGCCGCAGGCTGAGGCCATGGCGGCTTCGTGGATCGAGCGCGTACGGCCGCTCGGCCTCCGGATCTACACATTTCGGCGCCGGATCGCAACCGGAGTTGTGGCTCTGCTCGCCGGATGGTTGTTTGTCCACGTTATGTTTGGCGCGAACGGGATGGTGGTTTACCGGCAGAAGCGTGCGGAGTATCAGGAACTGCACAAGAGGACCGTACAGGTGCAGCAGGAGAATGAGCGGTACATGCAGCAGATCCAGGGGCTAAAGAGCAATCAGACTGCGATTGAAAAAGAGGCGCGCGAGCAGTTGGGATACGCGAAGCCAGGAGAGTATATTTATGTTCCACCTGCTCCCGCGAAACCGGTTCAGCCTGCGAATCACACTGCAAGGAAGTAGTCCTCTCGGCCATTTCAGACATGCACCTTCGGAGTAGCGTTTTCCGGCTGTCCGCTGACATAAGCCTTGTTTTCCTGTGATATATTTCCTCAGCTTCACTTCAAAGACCAAGGAAGGGGTCTGCCGTCCACACACGACGGCATGATCGCCTGGTGTCCAAACCTCTTGCGGTGTGGGGCCGCAATCGGAACTGCAAAAAGGAGAACAATAAGATCATGAAAAAAGTGCTGCTGATTTGTCTTGCCGTGTGCTTCGTACTTGCCCTGTCGGCGCTGGCCTTGGATGACATGGGGAAGAGCTCAACCGTCAACGGATGGGTGACTGATGCCAAGTGCGGAGCGAAGGGCGCCAACGCGGGTGGTGAGGCCTGCACGAAGAAGTGCCTCGCTGGCGGAGAAAAGATGGTCGTCGTCACTGATAGCGATCAGAAGGTTCTGGCGGTCGAGAACCCGGATGCGCTGAAGGGACACGAAGGGCATCACGTCGCGGTCACCGGAACGGTGGGGAAGGACTCCATCAAGGTGTCCAGCGTGAAGATGCTGTAAGAGCATTTGCGGATTTTCGAAGGGCGGCTTGCCAGCCGCCCTTATTCTTTTTTGAGAGAGTCACAACTGGGATGAGAACACCCGCCATTGAGCACTATGCGGCAATCCTGGCTGTCATTCCGAGCGCAGCGAGGAATCCCTACCTCAGGCTGCGCGCTTTGGCTAGGGATGCTTCGACTCCGAACGAGTTCGCTCCGCGATCTCGTTCTCCGCTCAGCATGACAGAACCTGCTTACACCCAGCCGGCGTCAATCACGAAGCTCTGATTCGTGATCGCCAAGCTCTCGTCAGAGCCCAGGAAGAGAACGAGTTTCGCGACTTCTTCCGGTTGAATATCTCTCTTGATCGCCTGCCGGCTCAGAATTTCCTTTTTGTACTCCTCCGTGAACCAAAGCCGGCGTTGTTTCTCGGTGGAGATGGCTCCTGGCATCACACAGTTCACTCGGATGCCGTCCATACCTACCTCGTGAGCCAGCGCACGCGTCATACCAACGATCCCCGCTTTGGCAGTTACATAGACGGGGATCCCGGTAGATGGAATCACCCATCCGATCGAACTCATGTTGATGATCGATCCCCGCTTCACACGCCGCATGCCGGGAAGAACGCTTTGTGCCATGAAGAACTGGTGCTTCAGATTGGTCTGTATGCACCAATCCCAGAATTCCGAAGTCACTTCTTCAATTTTGTGCCGCTTGTCGTTGCCGGCGTTGTTGACCAGTACGTCGATCACCGGGGAGGAGCGAAGGATCTTCTCAATGACAGACTGGAACTCCGAGGTATTTACAAGATCGCAATGGAAGTATTCGGCTGGAATCCAGTCGGGATGCCGCAGTCGCCGCACCAGCGAATTGGCGGTCTCATCCTGAATGTCGAGAAAAACTACGCGTGCTCCCTGCAGAACAAAGGCCTCGACAATGGCCTCGCCGATTCCGGTGGCTCCTCCAGTGACGAGAACAACCTTCCCTTTAAGGCTGCTGTACACAGCGGAGGGTGAAAGTCGTTCCATTTGCGCCGATTATTTTACGACGCCTTCGAGAGGGGAACTAGCCGTCGCGTAAAGCTTCTTCGGCATGCGGCCAGACAGATACGCCTGACGTCCCGCGATGACCGCATGCTTCATGGCTTCGGCCATCCGCACGGGGTCTTGTGCATTGGCGATGCCGGTATTCATCAGGACGGCATCTGCACCGAGTTCCATCGCGATGGTCGCATCCGAAGCCGTGCCTACTCCTGCATCGACGATCAGCGGCACGCCGCTGATCATTTCCCGCAGGATGCGAATGTGTGCGACGTTCTGGATGCCCATGCCGCTGCCGATGGGCGCGCCAAGCGGCATAATCGTCGCTGCGCCGGCATCGATCAGGCGCTTGGCGAAGACGATGTCGTCGGACGTGTAGGGAAGAACAGTGAACCCTTCCTTCACCAGCACGCGCGTGGCTTCGAGCGTGGCCTGCACATCGGGATACAGAGTGGCCTGATCACCAATGACCTCGAGCTTAACCCAATCGGAGAGCCCGACTTCACGCCCTAGCCGCGCAGCGCGGATGGCTTCGTCGGCCGTGTAGCATCCGGCGGTGTTGGGCAGTAGAAAGTATTTCTTAGGATCGATGTAGTCGAGCAGCGATTCCTTGCTGCGGTCGAGGTTGACGCGGCGAACAGCGACCGTGACCATCTCGGCGCCGCTCGCTTCGAGGGCACGCGTGGTTTCCTGGAACGATTTGTATTTTCCCGTGCCCACGATAAGCCGGGAGCGGAAGGAACGTCCGGCAATGGTCAATGAGTCCGACATAGGGATATTGTAAAGAAAGCGGGCGACGCTTGACAGGCGGATGTGCAGGTAAGACAGAAATTGTTGGTGCGGGGCGTGCGCAACGCTAATGGCCCGCGCGCACGCCCCCATTTATTGGCTGGTTCAGATTACTGAGCTATTCGTTCTTGAACAGATCGCTCAAGTCTCGTGTGGCGGCGTCTCCGGCAGCTCCTAGCAGTGGCGTGACTCCAAAGATCTCCTCGACCGTTTTCAGTGTGGAGCTATGGTCGTAGTAGATGGTGTCGCTGTAAGGCTTTTTCCCTCCGCCCTTGGCAAAGGGCGATAACAGGAACATGCCGATCGGGCCGTCACTATAGGCGCCGCTATCCTCAGCTTCGTCCCAAATAATGAACAGCGCTCCTCCCGCTTTGTATTCGGCCGATTCCGTGATGAGAGGAACATTCTGTTTGAGCCAGGTGTCGCTGCGAAAAGTGTTGTCGTGAGGTTCGGTTTTATCGCAGGGAGACACACCTTCGTGCCCATCGTGGCACAAGTTCGGAGTGATGAAGTTGAAACGGGCCGAGGTCTGATTGGCCAGGTCGGTCGCGAGTTGATAGTAAGGACGGACGTGAGCGATGCATTCCGCCGATTTAGGATTTAGTCCGTGGTTGACATCGCTGAAGTAAACAAACGCGAGGTGTTCGACGTCGAGGTAAGTAAAATCCAGTGGGCAAACATCATAAACCGGGCTGCCGAAATCGGGTTCGGCATAGGCACGCCAGGAAATCCCCGCCTCCTCGAGAAGTTTTACCAGGTGCTTGTGCGTAGTGAGTTGCGGCTGGCCGGGCTGAGTGTCGGCGAGAACTCCGAAGTTGGTTCCGGCTTCCAACCACAAGTAGTTTGGCTGGCTGGGATGGTTCCCGGGAGGATTGTAATACTGCTCGGCATGGGCCGAAGTTGCGAGCAGTTGCCCGTTAATGTATGGAGCCAGAGGGTTGCCCTTGATGTCAGGAGCGCCGAACGAGGCGCCAGAGTTGTTGCCGGTCCAATTGTGGTTTTCCATCAGAATGATCCAGACGGTTTTCACTTTGCTCATCTGCGCCTGGGTGACGACAGGCGTCGCGACAAGCAGCAGGGCGAAAGCGCACAACTCGAGAGCTTTTGTGAAGTTCTTCATCGCACTCTCCTTCTTCGGACTGCTAAAATTGCGGCTAGCTCTTTGTAGAAAAGGGTTGTTGAGTGGAGATGAACGGAAGATTAATTGTTTTCCACCGTGGAAGGCCCGGGGCAATGAAGCGCAAAGTGTTTACCGAACCTGTGCGCTCGATAGGCGGGGGAGAACTCAGCGGCGAGAGCGGAACCATGCGGCTAGACAGCCGAGGCGGCTGTTGCCGCATGCTATGGAACTGTGGCAGCTTCCGCCTGCGCGTAGAGGTCGTCAATCTGCTTCTTGTAGCGATCTTCGATGACCCGCCGCCGGAGTTTTAGAGTCGGCGTCAGTGCTCCATTGTCGGGAGTGAATTCGTCCGGAACCAGGATGACTCGTTTCAGCTTCTCGAACCGCGCCAGATTCTGGTTCTGCTCCTCCACGACTCCTTCATACAAGCTCTGCACTTTCGGATTCGCAATCAATTCGTTGCGGGAGGAGTAGGCAATCCCATTCATGCGCGCCCATTCTTCGAGGCGCGCGAAATTGGGGGAGATCATCACTGCCGCAAACTTTCGCCGGTCGCCCAAAATCGCGGCGATTCCTATATAGGGATTGAGCTTGAGGGCGTTCTCGATCGGTTGGGGCGCGATGAATTTTCCGCCGGATGTTTTGATCAGGTCTTTCTTGCGGTCGGTGACGGAGAGATATCCATCGGCATCGATATTGCCGATATCGCCGGTTTTGAACCAGCCATCGTCGAGTGCCGCTTTGGTTTCCTCCGGTCGGTTCCAGTACCCTTTGAACACTGACGGTCCGCGCACCAGGATTTCGCCGTCTTCGGCGATGCGAACTTCGAGATTCGGGAGGATCTTGCCCACCGTTCCGATGCGATGATTCGCCGGCGTATTCACTGCGATGACCGGTGAAGTTTCGGTCAGTCCATAGCCTTCGTGGATACGGATGCCCACTGTGGCATACCACTCGGCGAGCTCGCGGCCGAGCGGCGCGCCTCCGGAGATGAACGTCTCAACCCGGCCTCCCATGCCGGCGCGAATCTTCGAGAACACCAGCTTGTAAGCGAGTCTCCAACGACGTGAGGTTGGGATCTTTCCCGCAAGGATCTCAGGCTTGTGATCGCGCCCCACGGCGAGGGCCCAATCGTAAATCGTGCGTTTGGGGAAGCCCTGGGCTTGACGCTCGGCTTGCGCGTAAATCTTTTCGTAAACCCTCGGCACCGCGACAAACAGCGATGGCTTGACCTCGAGCAGGGCTTCCGGTAGGCGCTCGATGAACGGACAATAAGCCAGCGTGACTCCGTGATAAAGCAAGGAGAAGTCCACGTGGCGGGCAGTGATGTGGCAGAGGGGGAGAAACGAAACGCTGACGAGCCCCGGTCGCATGTTGAAACCGAGCAGCGAGCACTGGATGTTGGACGCGATATTGCCGTGGGTCAGCATCGCGCCTTTCGAGGTACCGGTGGTGCCCGAGGTGTAAACGATCGTGGCCAGGTTGTCGGGAGTAATCGCGCGGGCTTGTCGTTCGATCTCCGCCCCGAGTTCCTCTGCGCCCTGGCGTGTGATATGGAGCATGGTCACACATGTGTCGGCGAAGGGAGCCAGGTCTCCAGTGAATTCGAGGTGATCCATCACCACGATCTTTTCGATCCGGGTCTTCGGAAGGATGGAGATCACTTTATGCAACTGCTGGTCGGTTGAGACGAAGATCACACGGCAGCAGGCGTCGCTGAGCACGAAGGCGGTCTGCTCGGCGGTGAGCGTTGTATAGAGGGGAACGGTGACGGCTCCGAGCAGCAAGCTGGAGATATCGGCGATCGGCCACTCGGGACGATTTTCACTGAGGATGGCGACGCGATCGCCCGGTTGAATGCCCCACGAGCGTAGAGCGCCGGCGGTGCGCGCGACTTTCTGTCCGAAGTCGCGGGAGGAGATGGGCAGCCACTTTCCCGCCTCGCGGTACACCATAACCTTATCGAGATTGCGCTCGACGGCGGCGAAGAAGATGTCGTTGAGAGTGGCGATGCTCATCGCGTGATTCGGGGCCCGGCGGAAAGTAGCGCGCCTGATCTGTGGGAACTGTACTGTTTTTTGGATACTTTCGGCAATGTGAAACAGAGGAGCGCTTAGTTACTCAAGTTGCTTCGTGGTAACCCCGCGCGAGGGCAAGTTGTCTCCCCGACGGGCGCTAGGATGCCGGCACCACGAGTTTAGGTGGCTATGAGTTTACTGTGATGCCTCAGGCAGGTTAAGCTAGGCGGGACTCCCGTGGGGGGAGTTCCAACATGAAAAGAGAGCTTTCAGGCCTGCTGGCTGCACTCCTGCTGGCGGGAGCATTCGCAACGACGACCCCTGCATTCGCCCAAACCAATAAGGAGGGTCCGAGCATGCCCAAAGTCGGCGACACCGCTCCTGATTTCGCACTGAAATATTCTGACGGCAAAGACTTGAAAGAGGTGAAGCTGAGCGACTATCGGGGTAAAAAGAATGTCGTCCTGGCATTCTACGTTTTTGCTTTCACCGGTGGTTGAACGCAGCAAATGAAAAACTTCCAGCAGAATCTGCAAAAGCTGGAGGCGGCCGACACTCAGGTCCTGGGTGTGAGCATGGATAGCTGGTTCTCGAACAAAGCCTTCGCCGATCAAATTGGAGTTACCTTCCCGCTGCTCAGTGATTGGGGCGGCAAAGTCACCCGCGAATATGGAGTCTACAAAGACGAATATCAGGCGCCCCGCCGCGTGAATTTCCTGATCGGGAAAGATGGAAAGATCATGGAAGAGCAGATGGACAAGGACGCGATCGATCCGACGAAGATCGTGGATGCGTGTCAGCGGCCGAAGATGAAGAACTGATCCTGCGTCCGAGGGCGATTCACCACAGAGGACACCGAGGATCACAGAGAAAACCCCGAGGCGGGCAGCGATGCTCGCCTCGTTTTATTTTTGGCAAAATCTATCTTCGGATCGCGCGCGGATACTAGCCAATCGCTGCCACAAGTGCATGGTGGGGAAGCACTTCGCGCACCGGAAACTAAACCGTCCCTATGGTGTTTATAGGGACGTGAGTAAGATCAACGTGTACGGATTTCGGTTCCGTCGAGGCGGAGATATGAAAACGCACAAGTTGTGGGCCTGGATGGTGCTACTGGCGGGCTTTGCGTTCTTTCTTCAACTTTCTACCACTGCTCGAGCACAAGACAGCGACGATCAGGATCAGGGGCAGGATCCTCCGGATCGCGTGGCGCGGCTGAATTACTCGCAAGGATCGGTTTCGTTTCGTCCAGCGGGAGAAGATGACTGGGTCACGGCAGTTCAAAACCGGCCGATCGTGACGGGCGACGATTTGTGGTCCGACGAGAATTCGCGAGCCGAAGTCCACGTCGGTTCGGCGGCGATCCGGCTGAGATCGCAGACGGGAATTACGTTCCTCGCCCTCGACGACAACACCACGCAGATTCGGCTCGCCCAGGGATCGCTCTTCGTTCGCGTGCGCCATCTGGACGACGACGACAGTTTCGAGATCGACACGCCGAACATCGCGTTCACTCTGCTGCAACCGGGCGAATACCGCGTGGACGTGAGCCAGGACGGGAAGCGCACCGAGGTTACGACCTGGCACGGACGCGGGCAGGTGACCGGCGGTGGATTGTCCTACAACGTGGTCGCGGGGCAAGCGGCGAGTTTTACGGGCGATCAGGATCATCTCGACTACGACCTGAACCAGATCGCCGATCGCGACGGGTTTGATGATTGGGCGTTTGAGCGGGACGAGCGTGAAGATCGCGCCGATTCGGCAAATTATGTTTCCCGCGAGATGACCGGCTACGAAGATCTCGATGAATACGGCGATTGGAGCTATGTCGCGGGCTATGGTCCGTGCTGGCATCCGCGCGCCGTGGTGGTGGGATGGGCTCCGTACCGCTTCGGACACTGGGTCTACATTGGGCCCTGGGGCTGGACGTGGGTGGAAGATGAGCCGTGGGGCTTTGCGCCGTTCCACTACGGTCGTTGGGCCTTTGTGAATAGTGGGTGGTTCTGGGTACCAGGCCCGGTGGTGGTGCGACCCGTGTGGGCGCCGGCCCTGGTAGCGTTTGTCGGCGGAGGCCCGGGATTCCACTTCTCGGCTGGAGTTGGCGTGGGATGGTTCCCGCTGGCCCCGGGAGAAGTGTACGTGCCCGGCTATCACGTGAGCCGTACGTATGTGAACAACATCAACATTACCAATACGACAGTGAATGTCACGAGGGTGACGAACGTCTACAACACGGTGATCGCCAACCGGAGCACGACGATCAACAACATCACGTATGTGAACCAGCGGGTCACCAACGGTGTGACCGTGGTGTCGCATGAGGCTTTTGTGAACGCGCGGCCGGTGGCGCAGAACATTATGCGTGTCGAGGCGCGAGAAGTAGTGGCTGCACCTGTGACTCGCTCCGTCGCGGTAGAACCTGTACGGACCAGCGTGATTGGAGCGGGGCGTCCGGTCTCGGTGAGGCCGCCAACCGCGGTGATCAGTCGTCCGGTGGTAGCCGTCAGGACGCCTCCTCCGCCAGTGCGCTCGATTGATCAGCGGCAGGCGCAGGCTGGCGGACATCTGAACGAGCAGACGCTGGTTCGGCCGATGGCACCGGCGCGGCCAGCTCCTGCAGTCAATCAGAACACGCGCCAGCAACCGAACCAGGAAGGCTTCCGTTCGTTCGGGCAGCCGCAAAGCGGTAACAGTGCCGAGGAAAGTAATCGGGCGAAGCCGATGCTCAAACCGCAACCGCGGGTGTATGAGCAGCAGGGAACTCCGATGGAAGAGAACCGGGATGTGCCGCAGCAAGAGAATCGGAATGTGCAGCCACAGCCGAATCGTACGCAGCCGGAGAACCGGCAGTTCCATCCGCCGCAACAACCGTCTGCGCAGGAGACGCATCCGCTAGTGCGTCCGGCGCCTCCGGTGCAGCAGCGCTCGCCACAACAGGAGCAACAGCAGGAGCAGAAGTTTAATCAGTGGCACGAACAGAGGCAGGCTGCACCTCCGCCGCAACCCAAGCCACAACCGTCACGGCCGGAGCCACGGCAGGAGAAACCGCCGAAGAAGTGATGTTGACGCTCAGGGCTTGCCCTGTGATAGGGTTCGCATGAGGTACGAGTGCGAACCGAAGAACGAAGGATCGAAACGCCGGGAGCAGTTCACCCTCTCCCGGCGTTGTAGTGTCCAGGGAAGACTGCCGGGAAGTTGCACATTCGTCCCGAGCGTCATTCCGAGCGAAGCGAGGAATCCCTACCTCCGGCACTGTATTTTGGGCAGGGATGCTTCGACCCTTCGGCTGTGCTCAGGGCAGCTCCGCTCAGCATGACAGAGGGCGAACGTGGCTAACTTGCCGTGACACTTTTGCGAAACGGACTATCACCTGATCTGATATGGCGATGAGCGAGGCAAAGCGCCCGACAATCAACTGGATGGATTTCCTCATGCTGGCCTTCCTCGCCGGGCTGGCGGTCGTGCCCCCGGTGAAGGAAATCCACAAGCAAGCGATCTTGTTGGCATTCGGCGCCCTGCAGTTAGGAGAGGGACTGCTGATTGAGCAACTGCCACGGCGTGGCCCGGCATACGTGGTTCTGCTGAAGATTGCGCTTGCTACTTTACTCATCGACCACACTGGCGAGATCAGCATTAACAGTAGCTACTGGCCGAGCTACATTCTGCCGGCGGTAACGGCCGCTGAATATTTTGGTCCCTGGGCAACGTTAGCATGGACAGCGATTGCGTCCGCGGCGTACTGCTCGTACCTGTATCCAGCGCTCCAGGAATTTGAGATCGGGATTGATGGTTTCAGCCAACTGGCGATCCGCATCCTTTTCATCTTTCTTGCGGCGATGTTGGTGAATCGCTTCAGCGTAGAGATCCGGCAACAAACGAAGCGGTACCAGGAACTGTCCGAAACGCTGGCGGAAACCAACCGCCGGCTGGAGCAGGCACAGGCGGAAGCGCGGCGATCAGAACGCCTGGCGGCGCTCGGCCAACTGTCTGCAGGCTTGGCGCACGAGATTCGCAACCCCCTGGGCGTGATCAAAGGCTCGGCTGAGATGCTGGCGCAGAAACTTGCCGATTCGAATCCCCTGGCTACAGAATTGGCAGGCTACATTTCAACCGAGACGAACCGCTTGAGTGCGCTTGGTCACCCGTTTTCTCGATTTCGCACGGCCCCTGCACGCCGATCTTGCTGCAGGCGACCTGTCGGCTGTGCTGGATCGAGCGTTAAATGATGTGGCGCAGCTATGGAAGGGAGCGCCGGTGCGAGTGGAGAAGGGATATCCGTCGAATTTGCCCCGGGTGGAGATGGACGAGAGCCTGTGTGAACAGGCATTCGTCAACCTCATCCAAAATGCGTACGACGCAATGGGCGCGGACGGCGGCGGTATGTTGCGTATCAGCGTGAACACCGCACGAGGCAGCACCCGCGATCGAAAGAATGTGGATGGAGTGGAGGTGCGCATCGCCGATTCGGGGCCCGGGATCCCGCCTGAAATGCGGGAGCAAATCTTCAATCCATTCGTGACGACCAAGAAGAGCGGCGTGGGATTGGGCCTGTCGATTGTCTCCAAAATTGTCGACGGGCATCATGGCTCAATCCGGATTGAAGACTCTTCGAGTTCGTCCGGAGACGGGCAGAAGAATCGGGGCGCGTGTTTTGTTATGTTCTTTCCGGCAGCAAGCCAGCAGACGCCCGCGGCGGAAAAGACACATCTGGTGATTTCGTGAGAAGCAGCTGAATCGAGGATATTCAACGAATGCCCGCCATTTTGATTGTCGAAGACGAAGCCAAGATGCGCCGCTTGCTCGAGTTGAATCTCGGCGAGGATGGCTTCACGACCTTTTCTGCGGAGGATGCAGAGACCGGCCTCAAACTGCTGCAACAGAACCCGATTGATCTCGTCTTGACCGACCTGAAACTTCCCGGCATGAACGGGCTCGAATTCCTGCAGGCGGTCAAGCGGCAGAATGCGGCTCTTCCCGTCGTGGTCATGACGGCGTTTGGAAGTGTGGAAACCGCTGTCGAGGCGATGAAGGCCGGCGCCAGCGATTACGTGCTGAAGCCGTTTTCTCTCTCCGAGATGCGGATGGTCGTTCGCAAAGAACTGGACGTCCGCAATTTGCGGGAGGAGAACCGGTCTTTGCGGGAGGCACTGGGCAAGCGCTACGCACATCCCAATGTTGTGGCCCGCAGTCCGAAGATGCAGGAAGTGTTGGCCATAGTGGACCGTGTGGCTCCCACGAACTCGACTGTCTTGCTCGGAGGCGAGAGCGGAGTGGGCAAAGATCTGCTTGCGCGTGCGATTCATGAAAAGTCTCGGCGTGCGAACGGCCCATTTCTGAAGATCAACAGCACAGCGATCCCGGAGAATTTGCTCGAGAGCGAATTATTTGGCTTCGAGAAGGGAGCATTCACCGGCGCGGTGGCCAGCAAGCCCGGGAAGTTCGAACTGGCGGACAAGGGAACGCTTTTTCTGGACGAGATCGGCGACGTACCTCCGGTGACACAGGTGAAACTGCTGCGCGTTCTGCAAGAGCGCGAGTTCGAACGGCTGGGAGGGACGAAGACGGTTAAGGTTGACGTCCGCTTGATCGCCGCCACCAATCGCGATTTGCGCGCAGCGTTGGAGCAGGGGACGTTTCGGGAAGACCTTTATTACCGGCTGAACGTTGTGCCGATCGACATTGCGCCTCTCCGCGAGCGAAAAGAAGACATCCCGGAGTTGACGAACCTCTTCGTCGCGCGATTCGCCGGAGAATCCGGGAAGCCTATCGAAGGGATCACTCCCCAGGCGATGCAGATGCTGGCGAATTATCACTGGCCGGGAAACGTGCGAGAGTTGCAGAACATTGTCGAACGCGCGTGCGCTCTTTCCAAGGGGCCGCAGTTGGAAGCCTCCGACATTCACATCGATGCTCGGCCCTCGAAATCGGGGAACGGAGCGCCGGGATTTCTTCCCGAAGGCATGACTCTGGAGCAGTGGGAAGACGAGATGGTACAGGAAGCTTTGCGGCGGACGAACGGGAACAAGAGCCAGGCAGCTCGGCTGCTGGGATTGTCGCGCAATGCCCTCCGCTATCGACTATCGAAGATTGGCATTGCAGACGAGAGCGACAAGGAGAGCTGATTGACTCCAACTATCAACTAAGTCTTTCCTGCATGACAGACCTGTAGGGGTTTACAACAAACGGGCGGCTTGCTCGAAAAGAACCCAGGTCGTTACTCTGCCTTCAGCAGCATGCAGGTGACGTCGTCGTGCTGTGGAGTGTTGCCAACGAAGACATCGAGGTCGCTCATCAGGCGCTTCAGAAGGTCGTTGGGCTGGAGTGACTTCCCCGCCTCAATCGCAGTCAACAGTCGTATCTCTCCGTAATCTTCATCGCGGGCGTTCACAGCTTCCACTAATCCATCCGTAAAGATGATGAGCCAGTCTCCGGGAGCGAGAGTAACAGTTGCAGCCTGATACGTGACCTCGGGCATGATGCCGAAGGGAAGGCCGCCGACATCAAGGCGCTCGATCTGTCCGCTGGCTCGCCGCAAGATCGGATTGTTGTGGCCCGCATTGATGTAATGAACCGTCCGATGTACCGCGTCGTATTCGGCGAGAAACGCCGTGGTGAAGCGCAGCCCTCCCTGGCTGTTGGAGCAGGCGTAGCGGTTCATGTTCGACGCGAGTTCTGCCAGGGGGACTTGAGCTGTCGACAGAGTCTTCAAGCTCGCCTGAAAAGTTGCCATCAGCATGGCGGCGGGAATGCTTTTCCCCGCGACGTCGGCCACGGCGAGAACAACACGATTCTCTTCAGGCGTCTTGCCGGGCCGGGGAAAGACGTCGTAGTAATCGCCGGCGACGGTGTTGGCCGGGCGCGTGGCGTAGGCGACGGCAAGTCCGGGAATCTGCGGCGGCGCGCCAGGAAGCAGCCAGGTCTGGATTTCGCGCGCTATCTGCAGGTCACGCTTCATGACCACGCGGTCGCCAATCTCAAGGATCAAAAGCAGCAGAAGAATCAGAGCGCCCCAGAAATGGAGGTCGAATTCCGTGGTGTAGAGCTTGCCTCCCTCGCCGGAATATTGAAAGGCGGCGTGAGGAATGATCAGAAGAAGGAGCGCCACAAGAAGCAGGACGCGCCGCGCCGGTGACAGCTTCTCAAATACGGCCCAGAAGAATTCCTTGATGACATGCAGATGATGACCACGGCGGGTGAGGCCTTCGGGTGTCTTGGCGGCGACGTCGTGGGAATAGAGCCGATAGCTGGCGCGGGCCTCGGATTCGAATTGCGACCAGAGTTGGCTGACCTCGAGCCCTTCGGTCACTCGGCGCCAGAAATTGCGCAAGTGCACGCCAATCGGAACGGGCTGGGCGGGAGGCTGTCCGGTGGAGGTGGCCATCTCGATCAATGCGATTATAGGAGTTTTCTCGTCACCGGGCACGCTCGGAAGCCGGAATTCGGGTATGATCGCTCGGGTCTGGCGCGCCCAATTCGCCATGAGGACTCTCGTCATCATCTGTGCTTTCGCATTGCTGCTCTCAAACGCAGGTGTCGCCCAGTCGTCTTTACCTTCACGTCCGCCATCCGCGTCGCCCCAGATTGTTGAGGTTCGCAGTGGAACTCTCCGCCTAAAAGCCTATTTCTGGAAACCCGCTGGCCCCGGCCCATTTCCTGCGGTGCTGTTCAATCATGGGTCTGGAGCCGCCGACGCCCAGCACACCGCCGGGCAAACCATGGCCGAGGCGGCCGCAACTCTCGCCCCACTCTTCCTTAAACACGGCTATGCTTTCTTCTATCTTTGTCGTCGTGGGCAGGGCCTTTCCGCGGATCAGGCCCCGTTCATGCAAGACCTTCTTCAGCGCGAAGAATCTGCCAAAGGAAAGGAAGCGCGTCAGCACCTGCACTACACGCTGGTCACCACCGACCATCTCGACGATGCCCTCTCAGGCTTACAGTTTCTAAAGACTGCCCCGGGCATCGACCCCAAGCGTATCGCGATCGTCGGCCATTCCTTTGGCGGCGTGATCACCCTGCTCTCGGGCGAGCGCGACGCCGCAATCCGTGCCGAGGTCACCTTTGGCGCCGGAGCCAACTCTTGGCGAACCGCGGACGAACTCCGCCAACGCGTCCTGGAAGTAGTCAGCAAAACATCCGCACCCATCATGCTGATCCACGCCGCCAACGACTATGACACGACCCCCGGCACCGCTATCGCCGCCGAACTCGAGCGTCTCCACAAACCGCACGTCCTCAAGATTTACCCTGCGCTTGGAAAGTCCACTGACGATGGTCACAACCTGCTGTACCTCGCCATTCCCGAATGGGAGCCTGATGTCTTCCAGTTCCTCGACGCCAACGTGAAGCCGTAAGTCTTTCCCTGGGAACTCCTGGATATCAGCTCTAAGAAAAGATCTCAAAACAAACTCAACTGCTCATCAAGTCCTTGCACCGGCCACTTCGTGGCAAATGCGGAGCGTTCTCGGCGGTGCGCGCGAGTGAGCTTGTATTGCTCGCGAAGGTGCGCGATCAGTTGTGAGAGCCGCTTGGCGTAGGCGGGAGGAAGGAACGCGCGATCCTGGTAGCGCTGGCGATAGTTGTCCGCCAGGTGCGGGAAGTTTTGCTCCAGGAACGGCAGGAATATGGCAGCCGAACAGGGCTTCAGGAAGAGCGGATTCGCGAAGACGTAGTCAGCACCTGAATCCGCGGCGGCACGGATGAGGGCCTCGAGATCGCCCGGCGAATCCGTGATTCCCGGGACAACCGGCGAGCAACTGATGCCGACACGCAAGCCAGCCTCCGCGAGCGTACGAACAGCATCGAGACGGAGGTCAGGGCGCGGAGCCCGAGGCTCAAGAATGCGAGCGAGATTCACGTCGAGAGTCGTGACCGTGACGTGGACTGAGAGGCGATTCGCCTGCGCAACTTCCTTCAGCAGATCGAGATCGCGGACGATAAGATTCGATTTCGTCACAATACCGAGTTCGAATCCACGATGCCGGGCAAACTCCTCCAGGATCCCGCGCGTGACCTCATAGCGGCGTTCGGCCGGCTGATATGGGTCCGTGGCGGTTCCCAGTGCGATTGATTCGTCGCGCTTCACCCTCCGGAGTTCATGGCGCAGCAGTTCGGCGGCATGCTGCTTCACATAGATTTTCTGCTCGAACTCCATGCCGTCGCGCATCTCCATGAACTCGTGCGTGTAGCGCGCGTAGCAGTAGCGGCACCCAAACTCGCAGCCGCGGTAGGGATTGATTGTCCAGGTAAAAGGCATTTGGCGCTTGCTGACGCAGCGGTTCAGGAGGGATTTCGCCGGCAGCGTGAAGTATTCAACGTTGTGTCCCTCGCGGATGGATTCGCCTTCAGAGGCCAGGCGGGCGATTCCGACGAGCCGGGTTTTTTCGTTGACGCGGAGCAGGGGCAGAGAAGCCATCTATATTCGCCTTTTGTTCGCCCATGGTAAACGCTCCACTGCTTTTCGTCAATTCCCCGTGG
>CAVUOS010000002.1:0-38413 GCA_963743105.1 Terriglobia bacterium | reverse complement strand
AATTCGGAAGGCCTTCCTTTGCTGTTTTCAAACCGATCGCCACCATGGCCAAGGCGCTGATTAATGTCGTCGTGCAGTTCTCTGGCGATCCGGGTTCGTTCTGCTTCCTGTGCTTCGATCAATCTGCGGCTGAAGCCAGCCATAGCCTCTTCGGCCTGTTTTCGCTCGGTGATGTCAGCGATCACCGAAAGGGCACATGGTTCACCATGGACGTCGATCAATTCGGCAGATCCGAGGCCTGTTCGAATTTGACCATCCTTGCGACGGAATCTGGTTCTAAATCCTTCACATTGCCTGGTCGACGAGCTGTTTCATAAAGGCAGTTCGTCTGTTCAGGATCGACCCAAAGGTTGATCTCCTGCGGGGAACGGCCGACACCTCGTCGCGCTTCCAACCACTCTGGACCTCGAAGGCCTCGTTCACATCAATGTAGCGACCGTCGCTCGTACTGACTATGGTGATTGCGAGAGGACCTCTTCGAAAGGCTTTTGAAAATTTCTGCTTCCGATTTTCCAAGTTCGATCTCGGCCTTTCGCCTGCGCGCCCGCTGCCAGAACAAGGCAAAGATCAGCAAGGACTGCAGGACAATTACAGCAATCCCGCAAGGAAGTACTTCCTGCCCTGCTCCCAAAGTGTGGGTTCGCGGAATAAGACCCGGGTACCCGGCGGCAAAGCCGACTCGGGGATGTTCCATCGGCGAAGCTGCCGCCAATCCACGGATACGACAGCCTTGGAATTTTGCACAACGGGAATGTCGTCTACTTGCTCACCAGACAGTACCCGTGCTGCTAATTGTCCAGCCAAGACCGGCATCTGTAGGGGATCGTAAGACGCCCCGCCAACACCCCCGTGGCCCACGGTGATGTGCGGCAAGATGGAATACGTGGGAAACCGCTCTGCGACTGCGGCGAGGACATCCATGGCTCCGAACGCTGGCTGATTTGCATCTTCGGGATAGAGCTGAAACAAAACCACAGTATGAGGCGGGAGTTCCGCAACTCTCTGAAGCAATTCAGGGCTTGCAGGTCCAAGGAGGTCGATCTCCGTCACTTTGTCTCGATGGCGAAGCAGTTCGGAGTGCTCGGCTTGGAACCAGTCGTTATCCGGGCCGGATGCCTTACTGATCACTGCAACCGCTTGCGTATCCGGGTGGAGACGAAGTGCCAGGTCTATCGTCTCCTCGAACTCCCGTGGCTGATTGGACACCTGTCACTCCCGGCCATATCTTGTCAGGAAGCGGGCTGATATTTGACATGAAGACGATGGGCACGCCCGGAAACACCTTGTCCCGGTATTGCACCGCAAATTGCGAGTGACGTGGTCATGACGGCAACCACGAGATCCAGTTTTTCGCCGGAATAACCGGCTCGAAGAGCCTCTGCCAAGTTGTCCTGATAGGATTTCTGTTCGAATCGGGGATTTTCCAAGATCCACGATCGAGAAGCTCACTGGCTCCGAAAAATGCGCTCGTAGCGAGGACTCCATCTGATTGATAGAAACGCGACCCGCGTCCACCAGACAGGACCAATACGTTCTTCTGAGTCGCCTGTGCCGTGGTTGGAGAAACAAAAGCAGAGATTGCGCAAAGAACAAGAAGGACGCTTCGCCACGAACCGGAGCGGACGCCAGAAGTGCTGGCGGTTCCCGCCGCGATCAACGCGATCTTCATGGCATCCCCTTCACGTCCTTAGCGGGACAAGCATAACCTGTGTCGCATGGTCGCGCTATCCAGAATCGGTCAGGTCCGTGCTAGAAGGCAACGCGCAGAGCCAGTTGCATAATTCGCGGACCTCGATCCCCGGTTATCCTGCCCAGAGCTGAGTTGACCTGGTCTCCTGTCGTCGGATCGAACAGAGCAGTGTTATTCACGCTGGACCATTGCGGATGGTTAAAGGTGTTATACGTCTCGACTCGCAGTTGGGTATCAACACGCTCTCCGAACCGGAAGTGCTTTGTCGCGGCGATATCCCAGTTGTTAACCCCGGGTCCGTAGAATGCGGCTCCGTTCCAGGCAGTTCCGATCTGGCCCTTGGCTGGCAGGGCGAACACATTCGGGTTGAAATAGTGGTCGAAGGTCCGCTTGCTCTTGGGCAGCACAGGATTCCCGGTGATGATGACCTGGGCACCATCGCCTCCGCCGGTTATGTTCTCATTGTTTGTCGTGCTCAAGTTGACATTCATCGGTTGGCCGGAGATGAAAGAGGCGATCCCTGATACCTCCCAGTTGTCCAGTGCCCACCGGCTGAACCAATTGTTCCAGTGAGTGCTCGCTTTGGGTAGTTCCCACACCCAGTAGGGGGTCAAACGATTCCGCATATCGGTGCTGCTCGGGCCGTAGGTGAGAGAGTACGGGACGTAGGTCGTGCTCTTGCGATCATCGAGCGCCTTGGAATAGGTGTATGCGACTCCGTAAGCCAACCCGTGCGACATACGCCGATTGAATGTCACCTGCAAGGAATTGTAGTTGGCGTTGTTTCCCCACTCCGAGTCGTAGATTGACGAATACCCCGGGTAAGGACGGAAGTAGTCGTCCGGAAGTGGTGTGCCGGTGGTGGGATCCTGGTTTTGTGGGAGAAACTCCGCCCCGTAAGGCACTTCGTTTCGATTGAAATTGTACGGACCGTTGCGGGAAACGAAGCCTATGTAGGAAACGCTTCAAGAACGCTGCTGAAGCCGAGAGAACGCTGAACGCCAAGAGACCACGAGTATGAATAGGGCAATTTCGCGTCGGGATTCAGCATAGTTCGTCGATGGAGGGCCCACCAGGCCCGGTACCGCAGACAAATCAGTGACGTTGCCGTAGTACGACGTTGGATAAGAAATCGCTGGTGGGTTAATGATGTAGCCAAAGATCGATCCTGAAAAAGTGCGCATGGCAACAAACCGACCGACCCCACCGCGGATGGCGGTCTTGCCATCGCCGAACGGGTCGTAGGCAAAGCCGAACCTTGGCTCGGTGACGACGTGCCGGGAGTTAAAAATTCCGCGCCAATCGGGGATCCTACAGTGACGGTTCCCGGCGCGATCGTGCCGCTTCCGGGAACGTAGTAGTCCAAATACGCCGCCGGGAAAGTATCCCCAGTCAATGGATTCTCCATCATCCTCTCGCCGTCGACCAGGACAGGCTGAAACAGCACCGGAGCAGCAGAGGGATCGTAACGGTTGAAATGCAACACTGCGCCCTGCCCGCCGTGATTGCCTGCGGGATGTCATAGCTAAACCTGACTCCATAATTGAAAGACAGCCTCCGAGATAGTTGCCAGTTGTCCTGTGCATACCATTGCAGAGCTTTTGCCGTATTCGAATCGTCTACCAGGTTCGTGACCTGGACATTGCTGTCGAAATAGCCGAGCAAGGCTTCGGCGAAGGAGTACCCGACGTTAAATGGATTGCTGGGATTGGCACCATTGAGATTAAACAGGCCACCAGGGCTTCCACTTCCAGCATGGTGGGGCTGGTTCTGGTGCTCGTCATCGAAATAGATTCCGAACTTCATTTGGTGATTCTTGCGGACATATGTGAAGTTGTCGGCCACAGACAGGCCATAGTAATGATTGTTCATCGGGAAGCGCGGATCGTAGTTGAAGTTCGGGCCGTGAGACAAATCGTTAAAGCTGAACCCCGGGATCATGCCGAGCGGATTTGTTTCCGGATACGGTTGAGGCAAACTGATGCCGGTCGCTTCCATCTGAAAGCCCTGAAGGGTGGTAGACGGAACTGAAGTCTGTTCGTGTTTGCGGGTGTAGCCCCCTGCCAGCTCGTTTACCATGTGGACGTTGAGCACGTAAGTGACATTCAGTTCAATCCGTTCGGAACTGTTGTCATACGATTGTGGACCGTTCCAACCAGCATTAATCCCAGGCTCGTTTATACCTGTCGAGCCAAAGAATCCATGTTGCCAGCGGCCGAAGATGCGCCATTTTTCGCTTGGAGCATAATCAATACGCAGCGATGTCTGATGCGACGGGATTGTGCGGCGACGGCGGGAAGCACATAGTTGTAGATATCCCTGGCTCACTGCCGTATCCGCGAAATTGGGCGCCGGGAACCAGTTCAACAGCTTTTGCATCGTTGGAACAATTTGACCCGGATTCACGACGTTACCCGGATACTGCTGGTGGGTGATGGGGTCGTACACGGGAATTTGCTGGGTGGTTCCGGGAAAAAAGCTCTGCGAAAAATCTCCGGCTCGCTCCAGTGTAGTAGGCATCCGGAGTCTCATTCAGTCCCTGGGGCACAGTAGCTCGGTTCGTTGTCGTAGGAAAAGAAAAAGAAGAGTTTGTTTCGTTGTCGCTCAAAGTAGACGCGGAATGAAAAGCGGCCCCCCAAGCGTTCCGGTGATGGTGTTGAAGCGATATCGGCTTCTTGGCTGTCCCGTCAGAGTTATTGAAGTAGTCGTTGGCATTCAGGTCCTCATTCCGGAACGCGTACCAAAGCGAGCCGTGAAAATCCTTGGCACCCGATTTGGTTGTCACATTGAGAACCGCGCCTATGGCCTTTCCATATTCCGGTTCGTAGCCGCTCACTTGAACTTTGACGTCTTGAATATTGGCTAGAACGGTGGGAGAGTCGTCCCAGCTGTAGTTGCTGAAGCTTGAGAAGACACCGTTTGTGCTGAAATAGGCTGCACTCGGATGATCAATTCCCATGAAACTTGCTTGTGAGGAATTGAGGCCCAATGAATTGTTCCCATTGCCCAAATACGTAGACCCAGGGACGATTTTCGTCAGCGACACATAATCATTGCCAATCACCGGGAGAGAGGCCATTTCATCCGCCGAAATAACGGCGGATTGTTCTGAACTTGTAGTCTCAATGGCGGGACTTTCCGACGTAACCGTGACCAATTCGGCGCCTGATCCAATTCTCAATATCAAGGTTCCAACGGAGAGGCGATCGGCGGTGAGAAGCACAATGTTGTTTTGTGCGAGTTTACCGAATCCATTTTTTTCTACAGAGAGCGTGTACTTGCCGGGCCGCAGTTCTGTGAATACAAAATATCCGTCTTCGTTCGTTTGCGTGGTCTGACTCGTCGTATTGAGCTGGTCGATCACGCGCACCGTGGCTCCGGATACGGAACGGTGCTGCTGATCGCGTACCGTCCCGCGATAAGCCCATTGACCGACTGAGCGAACGCCCTTCTACCCGGATTTGTGCAATGCAACATCATCAGACTCACTAGGATTGAGAGAGCTGGGCCAAATCTGACTGCAGGAAATCCGGTCGACCACCAGCGTCTTCGTGGTAACAGATTCTTAAGAAATGTTCATCGCCCCGCCAAAGGCTTCTAGCCGTAGATTAACTACCGTTTCTTAGGGTGCTTCTTAGGGTCCGCAGAGCTTGGCGAACTGCGGGCAGGGCCTGTCAGTTCTGACAGTCGTCCCAGAGTTATCGCGGTCCTCATTGTTACTATTTAGCGAGCGCTGGTCGGTAATTCACTTGCACGAAATACGGTGCCCAGCCTGCTGACGATGCTGCGGAAACCGGTCAAAACACCGTATTGTTTTCGGGTTGTACTTGGAAGAAATTCTACGAATGAGAATGCGTCACTTCCGAACGCTCGTTGTTGATGATGTCGAGGACTTCCGGCGTTTCCTTTGTTCGACGCTAGAGAAGAGGACTGAATGCGAGGTAGTCGGCGAAGCTTCTGATGGACTGCAAGCTGTGGCGCAAGCTAAACTGCTTCAGCCAGATCTCATCTTGCTTGACCTCAGTCTCCCGACAATCAACGGCATCGAGGCTGCCCGCCGAATTCGGAAGCTCTCACCCAATTCCAAGATACTGTTCTTCACTCAGAATTGCTCTTGGGAGATCGCCCAAGGGGCACTCCGGACGGGTGCGAAGGGCTACCTTCTAAAGTCCGATGCTACGGACCTTCCGTGTGCCGTGGAAATCGTTCTCCAGGGCGGGCAGTTTATCAGTAGCCGCGTCCAACAAGCTTGATCCACCTCGCATAAACCGGACCAACCAGGCTTTTAGAGATCCAGGCTCGCCGACACGCCAGAGACATATTAGCCGTGATGCCGAAATGTCAGCACTTCGAACACTCCTCGTTGACGACCACGTAGATCTCAGAAAGCTTCTGCGATCGATGCTGCAGGAAAAGACCGAATGTGTCGTCATCGGTGAAGCCTCAGACGGACTGGACGCTATCGAGCAAGCCAAAGAACTCCAACCGGATCTGATTCTGCTGGATCTGTCACTCCCGAAACTGAATGGAATGGAAGTCGGTCGACGAATTCGGAAGCTTTGCCCACATTCGAAGATCATATTTCTCAGTCAGGATCGTGCTCCTGAAATCGTTCAAGGAGCCCTCCGCCTTGGAGCGGCCGGGTTCTTATTGAAGTCCGATGCCACAGAACTTCCGCTCGCGATTGATGCCATTCTCCAAGGTAAGGTGTTCGTTAGCAGAAGTGTGAAAGACTCTTAACTCTCTTCCACAGCTCCAACTCAGCACAACTCAACTCAACTCCAAACAAGCGCGTCGCGTCACACTGCAAGCGTCGTTTGGACGCATGAGTCTCGCGAGTCTTCTGGTATTACTGATTAGGGTATTTTCAATATCACAACGCCAGCGTTCACGATTGTCTCCCCGACAATCGGGAACGGACATCGCGATTGACGGCAGCGGGTATATGTGGCTCATTGGCGCGACCAATGGCTCCGGCAACGGCAATGTCTACAGCATGCAAGTGATGAACGCAAGCTACACGGGCCTACTCGCCTATCGCGGAACATTACAGCAGATCACGTCAGGTGGCCAAGGCCACTGGCATGACACATGCGGTCATTGCGTTTGCCTACGTGACATCACTGAATCCCAACGGATCTGATGGCCTCAGCGATGGGGTTGCCGTGCGCATCGCACACGGCGACGGCGAGCATTCGGTTTGCAAATCACACCCAGAATGCAACGAACCATGTCAGTCAAACTGGGCCTCCGGGGACAAACATGAACGTCGTCGCTCAGGACACTGGGGACGCCTGCGACATGTTGTTCAGTGATCCAAACAGTGCGGGTTGTCAGTTCGGGGATTCGTCGACGGTGGTCATCTGTTCGATCATGGGTGCCATCTTTTCGTACAACGCATCGCCTTTTCAAGTAACGTTTGAGGCAGCGTGGACGTGGTCTCAGAAACTCTTGCAGATTCAGGGAAGCTGCGACACGGAGAGCTGGCCATTTCAAATGTGCCACTGGCAGGTCTTTCCGAATTGTACGAATACGGCTGGCCCTTCTCGGGCAGTCAGAAGCCAGGCACCGGATTACACTCATTGACCCCCGGACTGGCCACCACCCCATCAATAAGTGTAATGGCGATTTTTCGCCAGTGATGCTGAGGACCGGCGCGGGTAGGCTGCCGCCCCACTTGCCGTATGTAGAGGGAGATAAAGTGTTATGTTCTTGAGCATGAACACCATTCCCGATCTAGAAAAACTCTACGCATCCTTAGGCGAACGCGACTACGAAGCAGTGATGTCACATTTAGCGAACGACATCGTTTGGATCGTGGCTGACAATTCGCCGTTTGCGGACCGAAGCCCTTACCAGGGGATAGCTGACGTTCGTTCGGGTATTTTCGATCGATTAACGGCTGGTTTCGACAAACTCGTCGTCGCCGTGGACGAGATCTTTGAGTGCGAGGGCAGAAAAGTTGTGGTTCTCGGCTACTATCACGGCAGGTTTCGCGGCAGAGCTGAGGAATTCAAAGCACAGTCGCTCACATCTGGACAATCCGCGAAGGACGGGCCGTTAAGTTCCAGCAATATCTCGACACGCTGCAGATCGCACGCGACGTGCACATTGAGGGGGGATTCACGAAATGAGCACACGATCGTCGGTCGCCGTCATTCTGATCTGCGGATTCACGGCCCTATTACTCGCACAAGCTCCACCAGCGCCACCCAAGCCTGGTCCCGAACACAAAAAGTTGGAGTACTTCCCTGGCACATGGAAAGAGGAGAGCGAGATTAAAGCCAACGGGTATGTGCCGGCCGGTAAGGGTGTCACCACCGGAACATATACATTGGGGCCGGGAGGATTCTATGTCGAGCGCCGCGCTGAAGGCTGCCCGTCACTCGGATGCAATCATTAAAATTTATCGGGGCGATGTGGTTGAGCAGGCTGTTCGCAAACCTAGTCGACTCAATTGGCCGTCTACTCCTACGGACCCAGATTGTCCAGCAGCCAGATGCTGCCGGAACGTTGTTCCATGGTCAGAACGAAGCGATTTTGAGTAAGTGAAAAATCCACTTTAGGGATGGCGTCCGAAACCATTAGCTCTGGACTCTCGAAGGAGGTCACGCGGAACGGCTCCCCAACCGGTTTTCCTTCGGCGGAATCGAAACGAATCGCCCAGACGTTGAAGAAGCCTCCGCGGTCGGAAACGAAATAGATTGTCCTTCCATCAGGAGACCAGCGAGGCTTATCGTCCCAGTGCTTGCCGTGCGAGATAGGCATCCATGGTCCGCCCGCAGCGGACACCACATAGAGCGCGGATTCCAGACCTGTAGGAGTGTTCCTCACGCCTTCAAAAACCACCCACCGACCATCTGGAGAGAAGCGCGACTGGTAGAGATCGTAAGCCGGGTCAGAAGCAATCTTTCGCGCGGCTGTTTCGGCATGCGGTGCCGCGGCCAGCGGCATTACCCAGATTTCAGCCCTTCTTGTCGCTGTTCTGGCCCACCAGTAGCAACTGGCCAATCGGTGACCAATCCCACACCAGGGAATCCTCGTGTTCGGCGCCATCACAGGTTCTTCACGGCGATTCTCGCCGGACCATAACATGACTTGCGTCTCACCCTGATCAAGAAAGTCGCTCCGGGTATAAGCAAGACGCATTCCGTCAGGCGACCATTGCGGAAAATCACGGATGTGATCGTCGCTGATAACGGGCGCCTCCCGTCCATCCATCAGCGATTTTTCCCACAGCTCCCACTTGCCGGCGCGCATGGGGCAGAAGGCCAGCTTGGTTCCGTCAGGCGACAGACTAGCGCGCCAAGCCAGCAGACCAGGCGATGTTATCGCCCGCCCCGTCCCAGTCACTTTCCCGCTGGTGGCGTCGAATGGAAAGATCCAGGTTTGGACATGCTGGGTTTTACTGGTGAAAGCCAGCCTTCTTCCATCGGGAGAAACCGCAGGTTCCCCGTCCGGACCCTAACCAGTTGTCAGGCGATCGAGTGCGGTGGTCCGCACGGTTTGAGGATCGACACTCATCCTCCAGAGATTTACCGCTCCTCTGAATGCACGTGAGAAGTAAATAGCCCTGCCGGAATGCGCCCACGAAGACGAAACCGAAGGCTCCTGCCAACTCTCTCTCGTTCCGCCGAGGGCCACGTCTGAGAGCTGTGCTGTCACCTCGGGCGAATTGGCCAGCTTCACGACCGCGCCTCCCGCTAATGGCGCAATCCAGACGCCCGGTTGGTCATGGAACCAAACCGACACACTCTTGCCGTCGGGGTACCAGGCGAACATGGCAAATGCTTCATGTTTCGCCATGAATTCCGCCAGAATCTCGCGGGGTTGGCTCCCATCAAGATCCACGATATAGGCCCGATTCTGACCATAACGAGAGGTGTTGAACAAGATCTGCGAGCTGTCGGGGGACCAGCGAGGGTAATATCCGAAAGATGCGATTCTCCTTTCCAATCCTTCACCGCCGAGCGCAGGTACGACAAACAAGCCACCGTCGCCGTTTTCGGAACGATACGCAATGAACTTGCCATCAGGCGACCAGTCCGGCTGCCAGTTGTGACCTGGTCCTTTGGTGATCTGCACCGGATCGCCGCCACTAACCTGTTGCACCCAAATGTCGAACTTGCCTCCACGGTTGGAACTGTAGGCGATGAAGCGTCCGTCTGGTGACCACGTGGCGCCGATCTGCAGACCATCGTCAAAAGTGAGGCGAGTAAGAGTTCGCTGCGCCAGTGATGCAGGAGATTGCAAACGTCTGTAAATGAAAAAGCCCACTGCGGCGAGCAACACGAGGACGACGAACAGGATCGAGGTGCGGCGGACCCACGGCATTCGCGATTCCTGCCGCACTCCTGAGCCGCCAGGTACTTCGGTAGTCTGGGTGCCTTCAACAGGCGCCACAAAGCGATAACCGCGCCGAGGCAAAGTCTCGACAAAGCGCGGGCTTTCCGCCGAGTCGCCCAGTACCTCGCGAATCTTGTTAATGGCAGTGTTCAGGTTGTGATCGACATCGACGAACGTGTCCGGCCACAGCCGCTTCTGCAATTCCTCCCGGGTCACCACTTCGCCGGGGCGCTCCAGCAGGATGGCGAGGACCTGAAAGGGCTGGCCCGTGAGCTTCAGCTTCACTCCAGCCTTGCGCAGTTCTCCCGCCCGAACGTCAACTTCAAAGGTGCCGAACCGGACAAGCCGAGGACGGGATTGTGTTTCATCCATAGGGGAACGTCCCTTTTGGTCCAAGGCGAGCCCGGCTGTTCTTGCTCAAAGCCTACGCGCTATCTATTCAAGTTCATGGATCGCCAGCAGTTATGCCGATCAACATCTCTTCCATATTTCATTGACGTGCATTCTACCCCCAATCCATTGAGGTAGCCAGATTTAGCCGCCAATGTCTGTCCTCGTGGTTCTATTCGCACCACCTCATGGCTGGTCAGCGCGGCATTCCTCGTTGTCATCGCGCCCGCTCGGAACCACCGCCCCGTTTGGTACCGTTCACAAGTTCTCCCGGCCTTAAGGATCGTCTCTTTGTTCTCGCCGGACGGGAACGAAATTGCCTTCGCGTGGCAGGGAGAAAATAGCAAAGATGCGAGCGTTTTCCATATTTATGTTCAGATCCTGGGAACGGGCAGTCCTCTACAAGTAACAAAAGCCGAAGCGACTGACGGATCTCCAGTGTGGTCACCGGATGGACGATTCATCGCGTTCACGCGGGATAGCCATGAAGGATCTGCCTTCTACGTGGTTCCCGCGGCTGCCTGGAGGTCCAGAGCGGAGAGTCGCGACTCGGTATCCGGAAAGATTTGGATCTGGACTGACTTGGTCTCGAGACGGAAAGTACCTGGCAGTAGCAGATTGTGGCGGCGAAAAGACTGATTGGCGCCATCTCCTACATCTCGGTCGACAGCGGCGAGCGGGTCGACCCCGAAGGTTCAGCTGCCTGGCCCGTTCGTCACCGATCCCGCCTTTTCTCCGGATGGCAAATACCTGGCGTTTGTTAGCGGGCCGGGGTTTTTTTCCTCGGACGTGTTCGTTGTTGCGACAACGGGAGGAAAGGCGAGAGTTAATGTCCGTCCGTGCTGTCATAGTAGGGTTGGCTTGGACTGCCGATAGCGAGCAATTGGTGTTTTCTTCCAACCACGCAGGCCTGCAGAGCTTGTGGCGAGCGCGAGTGTCGGGTGGAGACTTGGAGCCGGTGCCAGCAGGTGCAGATTTGGCATCCGGTCCCTCTATTGCGGTACACGGAAACCACCTCGCCTTTGTCCTCGGCAGAACAGACACGAACATCTGGAAGGCGGCGCTGTTTACGGGGAAGAATGTGCAACCGGTGAAGATCGCTGCTTCGACCAAAGCGGACATAGAGCCATCTTATTCTCCTGATGGGCAGCGGATTGCGTTTGCTTCAGAACGATCCGGCAACCTTGAGATCTACGTTTCTGCGGCGGACGGCTCGGGTGTGGTGCAACTGACATCAATGAAGGCGCCGGATACGGGAAGCCCACAATGGTCGCCGGACGGAAAGCAGATCGTGTTCGACTCGCGCCGGGAGGGGCATTCGGACATTTATGTCATCAGTGCAGAAGGCGGAACGCTACGCTGCATCACGACCAGCTCTCAAGAGAACGAGACGCCTTCATGGTCACATGATGGCCGCTGGATTTATTACAGCGTAGAGAGGGAAGGACATTACGAAATCTGGAAAATCCCGGCAGACGGAGGAACGGCCGTTCGATTGGCGGAAAATGCCGGGTTGTGGCCCAGTGAGAGCGGCGACGCAAAGTCGCTCTACTATGCGAGCGATGGGATCTCCCGCCACGATTTCGGAGTGGCTCTGAAAATCATGTGATCGATCTCGTGGGGAACGGTGGCGACGAGTGGCGCCCATGTAGCGATGCACTCTGCTTTATCGAGAGATCATTACCACCGGGCCGATTCGTCAGGTACAATCCCGTCACCAGAACCAGTCATACGATGACGCTCGACGCGGGGCCGTTGGTCGTTGGAGCGTACGGGATCGCGGACTCTCCTGATGGCAAATGGTTGTTGTATACGCGCGTAGATTCCATTGAGAGCGACATCATGATTATTGAAAATTTTCGGTAGCCTATTCAAATTGCGTCTCCGCGCTCGTCCGCTCCCCTCGCTTCGTCGTATACCGCCCCGCCTCCGCGCTCGTCCGCTCCCACATAGATCGGTGCGGAGCTGAGTTGATCTGAGCTGAATTGTCTTGAGTTGCGTTCAGCATCATGAACGCGTGTTCCCAGGGTGGGACACTTTTTATGCCGAAGTAGCTAACCCCTCAGCCGTTTGACGGGAGAAGGGAAAGAGACATGTCGAGAGACACGTGTCAAGATAGTAAACATGTGAAAAATCATGTTTGAACAAGGATTAGATCGACTCGCACTCTGCTCAGTCCTCGATCAATTCAACCCGGGAAAAGAGATGGTCCCGAAGAGACGCCACCATCAAAGAAATCGTGTTTGGACTGGGAATGAGATCGGCTCATTTCGAGCAGCGTCAGATCAACTCAGCAAAGCTCAGTTCGTTTCATGTCATGATCGGGCGTCCCTTTTGTTGTGGGGTGCGGGGCCCGGGGCGCGTGAGTGAGAAGGGAAAGAAGATGGTACCAGAGACACCCCCCTGAGAATCGTGTTTGGATGGGGATTGGGCGACTCAACTCATCCCCAGATCAACTCATCCTCAACTCGGATCATCCGTGTCGGGGGCCGGTATCCCGTTGGTGGTCTGACGTGCGGGGTGCGTTCAGTGGAGCGAGGTGGGGGCGCCGGTCAATGTTTCGAGTTACTTGATGCTCCGGGGCTGAAAATGTGATACCGACGAGCGAAGCGGGCTCGAATTTCAGCCATCGTTTTACTTGGGCTTAGCTTCGGATGAGGCATAGACGTTGCGGCCGCAAATTCGGGCTTCGTTGGAGTCCCATTTGCGTTCTGCGCGGCATCAAGGCACCCCTCAATGTTTCCTTGCTCGTCCTCACATGGAATCAGCAGGATGGCGTGGTGGTCACCATTCGGAAGTACGCCACTGGCGCCAATTTCGCCCGCGGTCATTGATAAACTCTCCAGCGGTCAACACCAAGCCTGATCCGGAAGGTACAAGATCGTTCAGGTCCATCATCGGACCGCCGCGTTGCCAAAGAAACGCGTGCACTTCGTTGCAGCCATCACCTGACGTGCCGACGACCTGACCGCCAGCATTGATGTGATAGGCCACGCTGCATCCGTCGCCTTTGATCGTACCGAGGTCCTTCATCATCCGTTGGCCCAGAAAAACGCGTGAGTGCCAGTCGTCCGGAGTGGTCGCCAAGCCGACAATCTCGCCCGCATCATTCAGCCCTGTGGCGGACCCGAAGGTCCCTCCTAGTGTGCCCAAGTCTCGGAGATGGGGATGCCTCTTGGGATCCCAAAGAAAGGGATGGGCGGTGAAATCGCCCGCAAGATCAGATTGCCCAACAACCTGGTCCTTGGTTGTTAAGTCCGACGCCGAACGAGGGGAACCCACAAGCGCCGCCAAGCGTGCCCAAGTCAATCATCCGGCCCTTTTCCCAGAGGAATGGGTTTTGCGGTGGAATGTCCTGTCACCAGTCGTTCGCTACCCGGCTTAGTGTCGAGCTGTGTAGGAGACGCCTGCGATCTGGCCACGCTCGTTCACGGAGATCGCAAAAGCGTCAGGGCCGCCCAGGTCGCCGAGGTCTCTCATGACCCCCTTCTCCCCACAGGAATGCCCGCGTTTGTGTCCCCCAAAACCCCAGAGGTCCGGGAAACGAATCTGGTACGGCATTCGCAGCCGCACCCACGACCTGACCCCGGTTGTTGATCGTTGCGGCTAAGCTTTCGTTTCCACCTAGAGTTCCCAGGTCAACGATCTGACCGTTGCTTTTCCAGAGGACGGCAACACCCGCTGGTGTGCCTACAGCGGATCGATCAAACCGTTCAATGACTGCCCCACTACCTGGTTGTGGTCGTTGATCCCATTGCCCTCGCTCCCGAAGCCGCCCGGAAGTCCACCCAAGTCGGTGAGTACACCCTTCCTCCAGATGTAAGCATGGGTGACGAAGCAGTCGAAGTTGTAGCAATTGGGATAATTCGGATCGGAGTCAGCGGTATCTGATGCGCCGGTGATTGCGCCGCGGTTGTTCATGATCGGGGATGCGAAGTCGCTGCTATTAGGACCGCCGAACGTGCCGAGATCAATGAGCCTGTATCTCACTCGCGACCGACTGGCTCCGGAACTCCCCTGCGCACTCAACGGAACGACATTAACACTGATCATCAGTGCGGTCATGGCGACGAAGTGCGGCACTCTCCAACCCATCATATGAAACTCCTCCAAACGATTTTCCGGCTCGTAAAAGGGTTCCTAGCCTGGAGCCCTGTTACTTGCGGCGGCAAAACTCTCATCAGGCGCTCTGGAGGCACAATGGCGAGGGAGTGACAAAAAGATGACATTCTTGTTCCGTTCTGAATACGTATATCTTTCAAGTGTTTACAATTGCGCCTCGTGATCGGTTTCGGAACGGTGTTGTACACTCGATGAACTTCTTGGGGTGCAGTAGAGATGGCGTTTCCTGTCAATGGCGCGACGCGCGTCCGCTTCGCTGAATTTGAAATCGATCTCCGCACTGGGGAAGTCCTCGCTGATGGCCGTAAGTCCATCCTGTCCGAAAAGCCTCTTCAGCTTTTGGCTGCGTTGCTGAGAGTCCCGGAGAGCTGGTGACTCGAGAGGAGCTTAAGAGGCGACTATGGAGTTCAGATACATTCGTCGACTTTGACCTTAGCCTGAATAAGACGGTGAACCGGCTGCGTGAAGCTTTGGGGGACTCAGCTGATCAACCGCGGCACATTGAGACTTTGCCGAAACGGGGATACCGATTTATCGGGGCAGTTGAGTGGAATGGGCGGCAAACTCAGGAGTCGATTGCAGTGCCGACGGTTTCACCCTCTGCTGGGCAAAAAACCGGCAAGAGCCATCCATTCAAACTCCTTCTGGGAATCGTAGTGACCCTCAGTGCCGTGCTGATCATTGCGCTTGGTATCCGAGAACAGCGGCAAGGTGCTTCTTTTTCAAGAATGCAGGCAACTCACGACTAATTCCAGCGAGCTTCCAGTAAGGACGGCAGCCATCGCACCTGATGGCAAACGCTTAGCATTCAGCGATATCAAAGGGCTTCACATCAAGAACATCGAAACTGGAGAAAACACCGACATTCCAGTTTCTCAAAAGTCCGCAGGCGGCAGAGTCGACTGGCAAATCATGGCGTGGTTTCCTGATGGGGGAAGCTTCCTGGCAAATATCGCTCCCTTCGAAGACGTCTGTCTCCACTGCGAACACTTCAGTGCGTGGGTTGTCCCGGCAAACGGAGGAGTTCCTCAGAAAGTGAGGGACGACGCTAACGCCGAATCCGTTTCCCCAGACGGTTCCCGGATAGCATTCACAGCTGACTTAGGCATGCCCGGTGGGCACGAAATTTGGCTCACGGATTCCAAGGGCGATAGTCCAACAAAAATTTATAAAACGAATACGAATGAGTGGGTTCGCTATGTTAAGTGGTCGCCAGACGGTCGACGCCTATCCTACATACGATCCGACGACCAGCGGGAGATTTTGGAGAGTCGCGAATTGGAAGTGCCACACCGACCACGATCCTGTCCGAATCTGAAGCGCATGGAATCCATGATTATGTATGGACTTCTGTTGGAAGGATTATCTATGGAACAGAAGCAGGGTCAAGTTATGCGCACAATTGCAATTATTGGGAAATAAGCGTCAATGCTCAAACCGGGAGGCCAGCGTCAACGCCCAAGCAGGTCACGAATTGGGCTGGATTTGTACTGGACTGGACTTCAATCTCCTCCGACGCCAAAAACCTCGCATTCGTCGAGTCGGTAAATCGCAGTGCCATAAATCTCCTGGACGTTGGACCCTCAGGAGTCCGGCGAGATTCTGCACGGAAGCTTACTCTATCCGAAAGCTGGAACTTGCCGCTCGGATGGACACCTGATAGCCGAACTCTCGTTTTCGCCTCTAGCCGCGAAGGTATCTGGGGCATTTACAAACAAAACATTAATGATGACAGTCCTAGTCCTCTTTTGGTTAGCCTCCACTCCCCCTTGCAAGGAGCAGTCACACCAGATGGCAAATGGGTTGTCTACTTGCAAAGGCGAGTCGGATCGAATCCTCAGATAATACGGCTGGGCCTTACAGGAGGCCGTCCAGAGACTTTGGATACGCGTGAAGAGGTTTTGGGCATCGGGTGCTCACGAGGCCAACTTCCAAAGTGCGTAATGATTGGGCCAGGCACAGACCGAGGAGAGTTGGTTTTCTTCTCATTCAGTCCAATCAACGGGCACACCGCTGAATTGGTGAGGTTCAGTTTACCGACGAATCGTGAAGATTGGGAGTGGCAACTCTCACCGGATGGCAGGCGGGTCGCGATTTTAGTGCCATCGGAAGGACGAATACATTTGATCGCTCTAGAATCACAGGAGCGAACTGAAATACCCTTGAACAACTTTTCATCCGCCTATCATCTGGGCTGGGCAGCGGACGGCAAGTCGTTGCTACTCTCCCAGGCCACGAAGCAAGGCGCAGCGCTAATACGGATCGATCTCCGAGGGGCTGCTCAAATACTATGGGAGCAACGGGGAGACCTTGCCGTCCTGGGATTACCATCGCCGGATGGACGTTTCCTTGCGGTTACAAGCTGGACTGTCGCCAGCAATGTCTGGATGCTAGAAAACTTCTGAAAGACAACTCATCGAAGACCTATCAGCAGAAACCTGCTATCGGCAGCTCACTCTTAGTCGCGGGCCTTGCATTCCATGCCTAATGTTTTGTTTTTCAGGGCGTGGATCGCCTTTGTCAGCTTTCGCAAAGTACGCGCCTTGATGGTGTTTTTTTCCTTCTTGAAGTTCATGATTGCTGACCTGGCAACGCCTGACTGGCGAGAGAGACGCTTGTTGGAAAATTGGTTTGCCTCCGTCCTGATTTGATCGAGATACTTGGGATCGACTACTCTTTCGTACTCGCGGCAGGTCTCGTCCGCCGGGTCCAGTGCTCCCGCTGCCGCGATCATGGACGGATCGCCAGCGGGCTAGACGCATCGAGAAAACAGTAACGAGTTTCGCAAGGTCCTGCCGGAGGCGGATGCGGGCGGGTCGCCGCGCGTGCATCCGTGGATGCATGTGTAATAAACTGTGCGCGAACGGAAGATGCCGATGCCCGATGAACTAAGCACCGCTGAGATTCAGCAGGCGTTCCTCGAATACCGCTCCAACTTCAAGGAGCCTGCTGCGGACTTTTGGTACGGCGGTCGGCAGGGCGAGATAATCAGGGCCATGTATGCCGCACTTTCACCTTGGCATTTGGGGCTCGAAAACATTACGTGGAATCAGACCGCAAAGAACGTGGCCGAAGTTCAATTGACATTTGGTTTACCTTCAATCCTCGTCGGTATTCAGGTGGGCATCAGTGGCGTCACTATGAACGCTTTTAATCCGGACTGGTCGCGCGCCGCAGCTAGTTTCCTTGTTTCAAGCCGGGCTCGACGCATTGGTGGCAAGCACCGGCCAGGGTCTTCAGACCCAGCAGACGACTCTGGGGCTGCACGTGAAGCCCGGTGCCAAGCCTTTTCGGGACATCCTTGTCCAATTTGTTAATTCAAAGGCGTTAGGAGGTGAGGATGCAGCGATGTTTGGCGTTTCAGCCTATTACGATGACCATTCCTTTGTAATCGACGGCTCAGGATTTTTTCCGGGTAGCGTCTTCATCAAATTGATTAGGAACTTTCCGAGTGAGAAGCGTTTTGAAGAGATGGCGAAAGCCCTCTACGCTGATGAAGAACAAGTATTGAAGCGACTCGGCTTGAAATTGCAATGACGCTCCAAGGACAACTCGCACAAAGTCAAGAACGCCGCGTCTTTCATCATGCCGGCCTTTTTCCCAGCGAGGCGAATTTTGACGTCGGGTTACTGGGGAACAAGACCGTTCAAGCTCCCAGGCTGCCAGTTATCGAGACCTTCGGGAAGGACATCCAGAGGCAGCGTAACGTGAATTCTGCCAACGCTGAAAACGTCGAATCTGCCGAGATGAATTGGCTGGTGGAGAACGCGAGAGAGCTAGGGCGGCACAAAGGCGAATGGCTGCTAATTCAAGGGCGGGAACTTCTTGTTCATAGTCGTGATTTCGCTGTCCTCCGGGCTACGATTCGGGAGCGACAAGTACGCGCCCCCTTCGTTTACTATGTCCCGACCGACGAAGAGTCCAACCCGGTGACTTTCTAGCATGACAACAGTCACATATCCAGTGTCAATTGCGTACAGCGCTGTTCCCAACATGCGGGGAGTGCAGCCTGCCGCCGAAGTCGTTCTTTACAACGGTGGCCTCGAGACCAAAGCCGTGGCAGTCTTTGATTCGGGTTCACCTTACACCGTCTTCAGTCCTGAGCACGGTCAGTTGATTGGGATTGATGACGTGACTGTGGGCAATCCTGAACGCATAACAACGTTCGGAGGGGGGATTGATATTTACCTTTTTGATTTGGAACTACGATTAGTTGCTGCCGGTGGACGGTTTGCTGGACAAATTGGATTTTTCCCTGCGCGAGCCCCCCGCAATATCCTGGGTCGCAGCGTGGTTTTTGCCGCGTTTGAAATAGGTTTCCGCGAAAGCGTACAGCGGTTGCACCTGCGAGCGGAGGTCTGAACCCAGCGATTGATGGTCTTTTGACAATGCGGCCAAATTCGACCTAACCGTCTCTAATCAAAATCGCACAGAAATATAGCCCAGCAAGGCCGGGCCAGTGCTTAAGAGTGAGTTGCTCGCAGACCCTCTGTCGAAATCCCAACCAGCTGCGCCAGCGCCTGCCAGTGCCTCGGATGCGGTCGGTAGCCGTGGCGAATCTTACCGGCATACCACTTGGATACTCCGATTGATGATCGAATGACAGACACAGGAACACTTGCAAGTGCAGGCTGAATCTTGTGCGCGAACAATTCAGGAGTGATCCATTTCGGTTGGTCTGACGGATTCCACGAATGCTGTGCTAGACGCATTCTTACGCGCTTTTGACGAGCGTTTTGCCTGCGCTTCAGGTCCATTTGCTGTCTGGCATCCGACCCGAGCAGCTTCGAGCATGGTCTTGGTCGCATCGCCGACCGCACAGGATGCGCATTTGGTGCTCTGAGGCTGGATGGTTTTCCCGCACTCGGGGCAAATGTTTTCTCTCCGTGGCGCTCGAATCGGTGGTGGTAGAGGTGGCGCACCTTTCGCCTCTCGCTTGGCGCGCTGTGTCAATCTCGTCGGAATTGGAGCATTAGGTTTGCGTATCGTTGACCAGAACGCACGAGCCACCCACTCAGCAACAGGACTTACAGCACGACGCCAAATGTGCGTGGTTTCTGAGAGCCGTGCGGCGAATGATCCCATCAGTCGGCAGTTGCCGTCGCTTTGCTCGAAGAACCATTCTCGTCGGAGTGGTTGACGGGTGATCCAGTCGAGTAAATAAGCATCGACCTGAGGGCGAACTGGCTCCATCAAATCGCACGCCAAGCCTTCGCGCCCGGCCGTGTCCACGTGGAGAACGCCCAGGCCTGGATCAAGTCCAAGCGACTGCTCCAGCGAACCGCGATTCGCTTTCAAGCAGGGCATAGAGGTAATTGAGAATTGCATTCGGAGGATTCGCCGCGAGCCTTGGCGACCCCGAGAGACAAGAAACTCGTGCTGAAAAACTGCGCCAGTGATCTGGGATTCGAGATAGATCCTTCTTTGGGAAGTTGATCGGCAACGTGCTCCATGCTGACCAGTACGCGCGTGCAGCCTGCGACTCGATGAGCCGGATTGTTGTGATGCTTTCAGCGCGGGGTAGTTCTGTCTCGAATCGAGCGATTGTGTCCGCAGTTTTGGAATCAAGCAGTTTGTAACGCGCGACTCGTTCCTGCGCAGCAAGCTTCTGGCTAATCAGTTCGCGTGCGATTCGTAGTGCCGCTCCGGATGAATGTGAAAGAGATTGAGATCGCCGTAGCTTGGTGTCGGAAGGGCGCACTGGCCCGGTGACTGCGAGAACCTTGCCGTTGCGTTCCAGCATGGTGAAACGGCGTCCTGATCGGCCAGCCACCTGAGCGCCGCCAGCGAAACCATCCCGTCCGATCCAATCACGACCAATCTCTTGAGGCCGTGCGCCACGCGCGGAAGGCGGGCATGCGGCGATCAGGGCCAATTCCGTCGCGCAAGACGAGGTGGCCGCGATCCACTCGGACCTGAATGCCATATCCGAAAAGAGTAACGACACCGTGACGGGCCAATCAGCTGACGCTGGAATTGTGGGATTGCGGGACTTGCGATAGCTTCGTTTCAGGTGCCATGGAGCTGACCTCCTCGGCGCTCAGGGTCTATTGGCTGCGACCAACAGCCGGTAGACCCGCTCAAGTCAAGGATGATTATATCGCGTAATGGTGTTGAATTAAAAGGAGTTGGCGCGCGCTGTTGCAAGGAGTTCCTGCTGCCGGAGCCAACGCGCTAACTCGCTGGCACGACTATTCACTTGGGACGTTGGCGAGTTGGGATTGCGTCTAAATACCTCTTAAATTGCTCGGGCGTACAGCCGAACACGCGCTTGATGCGTGCGTCCAGAATAGAGCCGATGAGCTGTTTGGGTGTTGGCGAGAGAGCCCTTTCCACAGATGCGAACACGCGCCTTGCTTTACTGACACCCGCCGATTTCTGCCCACGACGATATTGAGGAAAATGTTTTATAACAATTTGCTGCCATGAAAAACCATCCCGTTCCTTAGATAGCCATATTTCAAGACTCTGTAGATCCGGCACTCCTTCGGCATCCAGATCGCGGCCTGGGTTACGTCCCGCTGCTTCCGACAGTCGTTCGTTTCGTCTCCACTCTACCCAACGAATTCGATCTTCTTTTGGCCAACCCATTTTCGATATCCCTGCCGAAATTCATGCCGCATGGCCGACAACCCTTGCCGGATCCGCGCTGAATCAGCCGACAAGTCCCAAAAAATCTGTCGAAATGAAGAATCACCAGCCGACAAGGGCTGGAAAACATCTCGCGGATCCTGGAACCTGATGCGTGACGGGAAGATATACCAAAACCCGACGGAAAGGTCGAGTCTCTGTGAAACACAAACACATTCAACAGAAACAAACGAAGAAGAGTAAACGCGGAGTTGTCAAAGGACACTCGCCGCGTTACTCAACCCTAACCGAACACGAACAAGCCGAGTACGGACGATCCATCGACCTGCTCTATGACCTCCGTCATGGGGAGGATCCGTACACGACATTGTTGCGCAAACACCACCTCGATACGCGTAAAGCCCACTGGTATTTAGGATCCAATCTTATCGGCGGAACGCGTGGGAAGCGAGTACGAGCCAGCAAAACTGACGGGCTGGTGCGTATGCTCAAGTTCCCGAGGCCGTTCGGGTGACGTGTTTGAACCCGTTCGGGGTTCGGTCGCGGCGAGTAGGCTGTTCAAGTATTACCAAGATCGCGCCGAACTCCTGGGCGGCGATATGAGCATTGAAGACTTCGAAGCGAAATGGCGCGACGTGCGTGTTGACAGCCAAAAGGTCTTGGCAGATGCGGACGCCATTTTCCGCATGGAGGACGCGGGCATTTTGGACCTGAAAGACCTGTACTCCGATGGAGGACCGGAGAAATGATCGGTCGCACGGCCAAAACTGTTCTTCGCCGTGTTCGGCAACGGGTACGTCCGCCGAGAAAGGTCTGTCCTTACTGTTTTGAGGCAGATCACATCGGCGGGCGTAACCATATTCCTCACCTAACGGTAGATACCTGCCAGCTGCACCACGTTCAACTGACCGAACAGCGGCTGGCTGCGAGTGCGGAAATGAAGAAGCAGCCCCACACGATCAAAACTGTCGAGATGGCGATCCGTTCGCTCGCAGTTACCGCACGTGCGATCACATCGGCTATGCAAAAACTTTGTGAGGCCCTGGAATTCTGCGCCGAGATGTTGAAAAGAGCACGGCGCAAGTCAAGCAATTCGTGATCTAACGTGACCGACACATTCGATCCTTATTTCCGCGCAATTACGATCCCGATTACCGCCCAAAAAGAATACCGCTCGAAGCGACACGCGAAGCAGCCGAAGCACGCGCTCATCTTCCGTTGCGCTACTACCGGCGATGAAAAAAAAGATCTTCTTTTCGGTGCTTACATCTGCGCTGAACTGGAAGATGCGGAGTACGTCGCAAAAGAAATTGGTCTGTTCTACCGCGAAGGTCATCCGGAGGAATTCCGGGCCTTGACGCGCTTTGTAAAGGACAGCGCTTATGAGCTCGGGAGTGTGGAAGAGTTCCGGCGCGGCGTTTTCTTGAAGTACCTGAAAGCTAGAGCACTCATCGTTGCCTACGATGCACCACGTGAGATTAGCCGGATTGCGATCAAATGGAACAAATCCACGAAAACGCGGCGGGCCTTCTCGTTTTACTTTCGAATGTTCCGGGACAAGAAAACGGGCAAGATACGCCCCAGCGGTTACGAACCCGGGATTTCGATTGAGAGCATGGATGCCTCGAAGGCTATTTATCGCCCGATTAAGTACAAATTTCACGACAGAGATGCGGAGCTCGAAGAGGAAGACAAAAAGTTCTCGAACGTCCACATTCTCGATCTGAAGATGCTTACCTCCGCTCTCACCGGAGAGGTCTACTCATTCCCAACCGCCTGTAACATCTTTGGAGCTCCGGCCAGCAAGCAACGCAAGTCTTACTCGCGCGTAACGAAGCCAGCAATTGAGCGCCTGCTGAGAGATGTGACTGCCGAACTGGAATTACTGAATCGCCTCCAGCAGGAATTCGGGCGCCACCCAATTGATCTGCCGCACGACCGCTGTTACTCGGCTGCCACCCTGACGAAATCCTATTGTTCCACAATGGGAATAAGGCCACCCCAGGAACAGTTTAAGATTCCGGACAGGATCAATGGAATTGCTACGCAGGCGTTTGCGGGCGGTCGTGCTGAATGCATGATCCGACAGACGCCCGTGCCGGTCACGTACATCGATTTCCATGCGCAATTTCCTGCAGTGAGCAAGTTGCTAGACTGCCGAGAAATATTGTGCGCCGAGAGTTTGGAGTTTCCCGATTTCACCGCCGAAGCACGTGAGATGGTGAAACGAGTGGAACTTGAGGATTGTTTTCGCCCGGCATTCTGGAAGCATCTTCGCTGGTTCGCGCTCGTGGAACCAAATGAAGATGTTGTTCCAATCCGGGCGAAATTTAGTCAGCGGGCGGATTCCGATCCAACCCTGGCATGGAATTTCCTGACCTCGAAACAGCCGTTTTGGATAACAGGCGCAGATGTAATCGCCGCAAAACTAATGACGGGTAAGCCGCTCAAGATTTTGGAAGCTATTAAGGTTGTTCCGCACGGAGTCCAACCGGGACTCGCTTCCGTCAAACTGTACTCCCAGATGAAAGTAGATCCTCGTCGCGACGATTTGGCCGTGATTGAAAGATATGGTAGGCCCGAATGGATTCGAACCATCGACCTCTTCCGTGTCAAGGAAGCGCTCTAGACCAACTGAGCTACGGGCCTGCTGATCCTACCGGTGGATAAACGAGGTGGCGGGCAATTGCCCGGACCTTAAGCAGTTTACCACGCGACTTCGTCTACTTCCTCACTGCCCAAGCCAATCCATCGGGGCCTTTGCCGGTTGCGATATGACCGGTCACCGAAAAAGTCTTCAGATCAACCACGGCAACTTGACTGTCTGGGCTTACGGCAACATAGGCCCGCGAGCCGTCGGGCACGATTAGGATGCCGGCTACTCCGTGTCCCAGATTCACGCGTTTGATCTCTTTCCGGGACGAAGCTTCGAGCACGACCAGGTCTCCCATGCCGAGATCAGAGATTAGAACAAGCTTCCCGTCAGGCGAGAACTTCACGCGGTTGGCGAACTTGGTATGCAGGTCGAGGGTCTGCACCACCTTCCGGCTTGCCAGGTCGATGATCGAAAGCGTGCCATCATGGGAGTTGGCCGCCCACAGTTCCTTGCCGTCCGGAGAAACGTCGAAACCCTCCGGCCCCTTGCCAACTGAAATGGGCGTTTCACTCCATCCGGAGGCATCTCCGTTCTTGTCGCGATCGAGAATGCTGACGGTGTCAGAGTTGACGTTCGCAGTGTAGATCTTGCTTTCGTCCTTGCTGACCACCAGCATGTGCGTACGATTCTGCCCAATGCCCAGACTCCAATCGACACGGTGCGTAGGTGGATCATAACGCCCGATCACCTTGCTGCCCTCCGCCGTGAAGTAGACCTTGCCGTTCACCATGTCGAGGCCATGAGGCGCAAGCAAAGCCCCGAGATCCACAGGGGGCAGCGCTTTCTGTGCCGACAAGTCAGCAATGGAAATCGTATGCTGCGGATTCTGGAAGGCCCCATAGTTGGAGATGTAGGCATACTTCCCGTCGTCGGATGCGACAATTTCATGCGGATCCTCGCCGGCCGGAACTCGCCCGACAACCTTCAGAGTACCGGGATCCACAATCGCCATCGATTTGTCATTCTTCTCCAGCACCAGCAAGGCCGGAGAAGGAATTTGGGCAGACAGAAGGCTCGCTTCGAACACCAGAAGAAACCAGAGCGATAACATCCACACCCTTCTCACCATTTCGTCACCTCGCAAAATAAGCATCAGAGAATAGATCGATCAACGAAGGGGTACGGCCGCGCCCGACTTGGAAGCCTTGGCTGAAACGCGCCGATACAACTCTCCGGCTCTGAGGCGCTCACAGCTTTGCTCGAAATTTTCGTGCGGACCAGTCCACCTGAGATCGTCGATGGACTCGAACACCGGAACGTCGAGACGCAGCGTGGCCAGCGTGCGATACAACAATGCCTCATCCCAGGCGGCGAACAGCGATTCGGCGAGCGGCCGCGCTCTACGGATAGACGTGTCCCATTCGTGCCAGTCTTTCGGAATATTCTCGACATGGAGATACTTCGACAATGCCAGCGACGCCGCCTTCGGCCCCCAGCCTGTAATACCTGGATATCCGTCCGCACTATCGCCGGTCACCGCCAGATAATCTGGGATCGATTCCGGCTTCACTCCGAACTTTTCTTCAACCCCGGCCTCATCGCGAAGGAGGTTGCGCCTCCGATCCAGTTGCACGACGCGCGTGCCCACTACGCACTGCGCAAGATCCTTGTCGGGCGTGCAGATCAACACTTGCTTTACCCGCTCATCGGCTGCAGCCTTGGCCGCGGCAGCAGCGAGTGCATCGTCTGCTTCAAAATAAGTCATCGGCCATACCAGCACGCCCATCGATTCGAGAGCTTCTTCGAGAATGGGGAATTGCGAGAGCAGTTCGGGAGCCACGCCTTCGGCCGTCTTGTAGTCCGGATAAAGATCGTTGCGAAACGACTCCACCACGTGATCGGTGGCAACGCCGAGATGAGTTGCTCCGGATTCAATCATCGAGAAGACGGAGGTAAGAACGCCGCGAACTGCGCCGATCTCCTGCCCGCTGTCATTTTTCGACGATGGCACAGCAAAGAAGTGACGGAACAGTTCGTATGTTCCGTCAATCACATGAACATTCATTCGGATCGATTCGGCCTTCCAGAAGATGCAGATGATATTAAATGAGACTGGCTGCTATGTGTTGTCCATCGCCATGAACAGATTGTTCAGCGATTCAGCCAGAGTAGGATGGGCGTAAGTCGCGTCGCGCAGCGCCGTGTAGGGCAACTTGCCCATCATCGCGGTCTCCAGCACAGACATGACTTCTCCGCCCTCAATGCCCAGCACCGCCGCGCCAAGAATCTGCTGCGTATCGCTATCCACGATGGCTTTCATGAATCCGCGCGTCTCGTCGACTTCCAGGGCGCGGGCCACCGAAGTCATCGGCAGCTTCGCAACGCGGAACTTCCGCCCCTGCGCGCGAGCCTCATTCTCAGTCATCCCGACGCGACCCAGTTGCGGATCGATGAAGACGCAATAGGGTACCTGACGATCTTTGGTGGACGCCACTTTTCCTTCCAGCATATTCGCGCGCAGAACTCGAAAATCGTCATACGAAATGTGAGTGAATGCCGGTCCACCCTTGATGTCTCCGAGCGCGTAAATTCCCGCCGCCGTCGTTTCCAACCGATCGTTCACTTGAATGAATCCGTGATCGTCGGTTTTCACGCCTGCCGCCGAAAGACTCAGCGTGTCAGAGTTTGGCGTGCGTCCCGTCGCCACCAACAAATGCGACCCGGTGAGAGTCGTTAACTTGCCGCCCGACTCGGACTGCAGCTGAATTTTCTCCCCGGCCTGCTCGACGCGCTTAGCCTTCGCGCTGAGCACGACCTCCACGCCATCCTGCCGCAGAATCTTTGCCACTTCTTCGGCGATGTCCGGATCTTCCCGCGTCAGCAACTGCTTTGCCGATTGAACGATCGTTACGCGGCTGCCGAAGCGCCGAAAAAGCTGTCCGAACTCCAACCCAATATATCCGCCGCCCAGAATGAGAAGGTGTTCCGGAACCGCATCAAGTTCCATGATCGATTCATTGTCGAGAGCCGCGAGTTGGTCGAGCCCTTCAAGTTTCGGCCGCGACGCCCGCGTCCCGGCATTGATGAAGATGCGATCCGCAGAGACGGTTCGCTGTCCACCGTCATTGGTTCGAACCCCAACAGTCTTCGCGCCGCTGAAACTTGCTTCGCCCATAATCAGTTCGAGATTCTGGGTCTTTCCGATTCGGGCCTCGCTTCCACTCCGGAAACTCGTTACGATGTCGCGCTTGCGTTGACGAACCTTCTGCATGTCGATGGAGATCGGCCCCGCGTGCACGCCATAGTCCGCCGCACGCCGCGCCAGATACGCCACGCGCCCGCTCGCCACCATTGTCTTCGTCGGCGTGCATCCTTCGTTGACACAAGTTCCGCCGATATGTTTCCGCTCGATGAGTGCGGTACGCATCCCCGTTTTCGCAAGCGCCATCGAAAGCGGCGTACCGCCCTGTCCGGAGCCGATCACAATCGCGTCATAGTGCGAAGCATTCATCGGACAGCCTCTACGGAACTCAATTGAAGGAGCGGCATTATAAACGCGAGGTAAAGAGTAGCCCTAATCCGATCGCAATTGCGTCCTCGGGAATTGCAATCACGAAATCGGGAACTCGCAGCGAGCGAACTAATCCCACGCGCGCTTTGTACCCGCCGAAGGCACCCACGATCGCACCCCCAATGCCAGCGATCGCTCCCAACCATAGCGGCGCATTTCCTGCCTGCGCAAGACATGCTCCCGTCAGCGCTCCAGTCACGATTCGCGCCGACAGACCCATTGCGCCCGTTCGGGCCGGAGTGGAGGGAAGCTGATCCGCGACGAGTTCCACGACAGCAAGGACCGTAAAGACTACCACCGTCCACTTCGAACCCATGAAAGCCAGCGGAGAGTTGTGCAGATTGATCGAGCCCAAATTCGCAGCCCATGCCACCACGGCCGGCGCCGTGAGAGACCGCAATCCTGCCACGAGGCCAATCCCAGCCGCGAGTAACACTATGGTTGAGTTCATGATGCTTCTCCAGAACCATCTTGTAGTGAAATCGGAGCCCGGAAAGCAACGTCGAACTAGTTGGAACTTGCCAGCGGCAGCCAGACCTGGAAGCGCGTGTCGCCGGGCTTGGAATGCACCTGTATGCTGCCGCGATGCTTTCTCACAATCCGCTGCACAGTATCGAGCCCCAGGCCCGTACCCTCGCCCACCCCTTTCGTGGTGAAGAACGGCTCAAAAATGCGTGGCTCCACCTCTGGGGGAATACCGGGCCCGCTGTCGCCGATCTCGACGACAACGCAATCATCCTGGCGATAAGTGCGCACACGCAGCTTGCCCGTCCCGCCCATCGCGTCGATCGCGTTATCGATAATATTGGTCCAGACCTGGCTCAGTTCGCTGCCGAATGAATTCACCAGCAGCGGAAGTTTCTGATAGTCGCGCTCGACCGAGACGCCCTTCTTGAGTTTGTGATTCAGAATCGTCAGCGTGTTCTCGATCGTCTTCACGATGTCCACGTTCTGGACCGGGGCCTGATCCATGAACGTATATTCCTTGATGGCCTTTACTAGGTCAGAAATTCTGGAAGTGCTGCTCTCAATTTCGTTCAACAAGCCCGCGATTTCGACCGAAGTGGAAATCCGCACCAGGGCGGCGCGCGCCGTACCTGCATCGAAAGTCGCAAAGAGCTGCTCGAGCGCCTCGGGCTTGAAATTCCTGCGCGCAAGATCGGCGGCAAGCTGCCAGAGATCATTCTGCCCGTGGCTGCGAAGCAAGGAATCGAGTTGATCTTCAAGGTCGCTGACAGCGAGGGGGTCCGCCGGATGCCCGTCCGTCTGCATCAGCGACGTTTCCAATTTTTCGATTTCCGCCCTTTGCGATGCCGTTAGTTCGCGGCTACCGAGTTCATGGCTTGCATCGCGGACACGTTTCAGCAGCTCGCGAAGCTGGCTGGTCGCGCGTTTCGCAGCCGACGCCGGGTTGTTCAACTCGTGCGCCAGCCCTGCCGACAGCTTGCCCAGACCCGCAAGCCGATCGCGTTGCTGCTCGAACCGCGTCGTCTCCCGGATTCGATCGGACATCAGTCCGACAAGCCGTGTTGCCAGCTCGGGCATTCTGTGCACAAGCTCCGGAAATTGTGAGGCAGGAAACCGCAGGACGCGAGCATCGCTCAGCGCACGCCCACTCAGCATGTAGTTCTTCATCCGGGAGAAAGGCAGGATGCCGGTGACCTCGCCCGCTTTCAAATCACGTACGAACGTTTCGCCCGAGAACTCCCCTCGCCACTGAAACTCTCCCTCGAGCAGCACAAACATCGCATCGGCGGGGTCTCCTTGTCGCGCGTAAAGTCCTCCGGTTTTCAGCTGGACCTCTCGCGACTGGCTCAGAAACCAGTCGATCTGATCGTCAGGCAAGTCCGCGAAAACCGGACTCTGCCGGAGAAGTTCGAGTGTTTCGGCCATTTAGACCTTGCTCAAATACTGATGGATGAATTGAACCGCCACAGATCCTTCACCGACCCCGGAGGCCACTCGCTTCACCGACCCGTGCCTCACGTCGCCCACTGCAAAAATCCCCGGCACGTTCGTCTCAAGAAGGAAGGGATCGCGATCCACCATCCACTTCTTCGGCCGCTGTCCGCTTTGCATCAAATCGGGCCCGGTAAGAATAAACCCGCGGTCGTCGCGCTCAATCGCGTCGCCCAGCCAATCCGTTTGCGGTAGAGCCCCAATGAAAATAAACATGGAACTCGCCGGGACTCGCTCGGTCTTCTTCGTGTCAGAACAAAGAACGGAAACCTCCTCTAGATGCTTGTCGCCGTGGACTTCAGCAACGCTGGCATGCGTCCACAATTGAATATTCGGAGTTTCTTTAATCTGATCGATCAAGTATTGCGACATGGTGCTGGAGAGCGACTCCCCGCGCACCAGGATCACCACGCGCTCGGCATACTTGGAAAAATTCATCGCCGCCTGTCCGGCGGAATTCGCCCCACCCACTACGTACACCATCTCGCCCTTACATGACAGAGCTTCCGTAGTGCCGCCGCCGTAGTACACACCGGCGCCTTGCAATCGATCAATCCCCGGAGCCTCGAGCCGCTTCCACTGCACGCCCGTGGCGATCATCAATGCATGGCAGGAAATCTCGCTGTCGTCGGCCAGCTTGATGATTCGGTACGATCCTTCCGTCCGCATGCTCACAACGGTCTGAGGAGCCAGTATCTCAACGCCGAAACGCCGCGCTTGCGTGACCGCGCGGCGAGCCAGATCGCCTCCGCTGAGCCCACTGGGAAATCCCAGGTAGTTCTCAATGCGCGAGCTCATCCCAGCTTGCCCGCCAGGAGCTTCCCGCTCAACGATTACAGTGTGCAATCCCTCAGACGCGCCATACACCGCGGCCGCCAGACCAGCCGGTCCGCCTCCGACAATCGCGAGATCGTAGAAACTCGTCTCCGCGCGCGTCCGCAATCCCACCTTCTGCGCTACTTCTGCCGGAACGCTGTTAAGCAGCTTGGCTCCATCCGGGAACAAGACCACCGGAAGCTCGGTTCCATCCGGCCCGAGCGCCGCTAAAAGAAGCTTGGTTTCAGGATCGTTCGCCGAAGCCTCAACATCGATCCACTGATAGGGAACATGACTCCTCGCCAGAAAATCGCGTAGCTCGTAAGATCGTGGGGACCACCGCGTCCCTAGCACGCGAATTCCTTGAAATGCCGGGCGATAAGATGCCTGCCAGTCGTCCAGCAAATCGTCGAGCTGCGGATAAAGATGCTCGGTGGGGGGATCCCACGGCTTCATGAAGAAATAGTCAATGCTGGCTTGATTGATGGCACTGATCGCCGCATTCGTATCGGCATAGGCAGTGAGGAGCGCGCGCTTGGCATCAGGGTACATCTGTCGAGCAGCCTGCAGAAACCCAACACCGTCCATATGTGGCATGCGCTGATCCGCTAAAAGCAGGGCAACGCCGTCGTTGCGAACCTTGAGCCCCTTCAGCAGATCGAGCGCTCCGAGCGGAGAATCGCTGCTGATCACGCGATATTCGGCGCCATATTGCGTTCGCAGATCGCGTTCGATCGCCCGCAGTACGTCGGGATCGTCGTCGACCGTCAGCAAAATGGGTTTGGGCATGACCGACTCAGCCTCTCGATAAACTTGTCACTGGATAACTGTCCTTAGATACGCGGCGGGACGATTTGGTCGCGTAAAGTTATCGCCCGTGTGCAGCCCCCCTACGGGTACAGCTCAGAAACGAAAGAACCTACGCCCTGATTTCCCCAGGTTCCATCTCATCCACATAGCACCAGATCCACGACTCGCCCGGCTCAATCGAGCGAATCAGCGGATGATGCACTTTGTGGAAGTGCTTGGTCGCGTGCTTGTTCTTGGATGAATCGCAGCATCCCACGTGCCCGCACGTCAGACACAGCCGCAGATGGACCCACGTATCACCTGTCTTAACGCATTCTTCGCAAACATGCTTGTCGGTGTTCTTAATTTTGATCTGGTCGAGATGGGAGCACTGATTCGCCATGGTTTCTCCAAATGACGTCCGCTCTGTGTCAAGTGACCCCGGTCACGTGACGAAGGACCACAATCACATCACAGGCGCGCCGTTTCAATCACAATGAACTTCGGAGGGCATTCATTCGTGCTTCGTCTTGATTATCTCTCTTGCATTCTAACCGTCGCCTCCACGATCCTCGTTGGACGCCGGTGCTGGGAAGGCTGGGCTCTGGCCGGAGTCAACAGCGTCATCATGTGCGTAATTGGATTCCGCACAGAACAACTAGGTTTCATTCCTGCCAACGTCTTCTGCATGGTCGTGAGCGCAATCAACCTGCACGCCTGGCGAAGGTCAAGGTCTTGCTGACAGTAAATGTACCGTGGGGTTCTCCTTCGTGCACCTTAGTGCCCTCTCGTGGTTAGTGCTTTTAGCGAATGTTGGCGGCGCATCTCACTCCGCCACGAGCAGGTTCTCCGCGAACGGCCACTGCTCATCGATCCATTGAACCTCGCAGCGGAAACCCGCCTGCCGCGCCGTCTCGCACACCTCTCCGACGGAGTACTTGTGGCTGCTTTCCGTCCAGATGGTTTCACCATCACCAAACTCAACCACCACCTCCGCCGCCGGAATGCTGACCACCTGGCGCCGCTTCGACAACAGGTGCATCTCGACGCTTCGTGACTCTTCATTGATGCGCGCCAGATGCTCGAATTCCCCGAGATTGAAATCGGCTCCTAGTTCCCGGTTGATCCGGCCCAGCAGATTCAGATTGAACGCCGCCGTCACCCCAAGTTCGTCGTCGTACGCGCGAATCAGGTCCAAACTCGACTTTTCCAGATCCGTACCAAGCAGTAACGAGTCTCCCGGCTTGAGTATGCTCCGAACCTGAGACAAAAAATTCATTCCGGCCGCGCGATCGAAGTTGCCGATTGTACTACCCAGGAAAAGAACACATAGGTACTGGCCCGGCTTGCGATACGCGGCCACCTCCAGCAGGCCATCGAGATATTCGCGCTCGAATCCGACAATACTGACCGAGTCGATATCGCTCAATTCCCGCTCGCACATCACCAGCGCCGAGTGAGAAATTTCTACGGGATAGTAGGAAACACGCTGCCTGCGGCAGAAAGCCTCCAGCAGCCAGCGAGTCTTGCGCCCGCTGCCGCTGCCGAGTTCAGCAACCGCGACCGGCCCTTGCACGCGGTCCACAATTTCGCTTGCGTGCCGGCGCAGTAACCTCTCGTCAGCCCGAGTCAGACCGTACTCCGGAAGATGGCTGATCACCTCGAACAGCGCGGACCCCACATCGTCGTACAGATACTTCGAGGGAAGTTCCTTCTGCCCTTCGCGCGTCAGTCCGTCGCGCACCTCGGCCGCAAACTCATAGTTGACGTTGCTCGGAATCGCATGAACAAGCATGACTCACTCCTTAGATTCAGATCAGACGTTCACACATCGAAAGCCCGCATACACGTACTGGTAATGTGGTTGGAACCAGTTACGGAATGTTGGCCGCAGCATGCACGCGGCGGTACGTGCAGAGCCGCCTTTCATGACGAAGTGTTTTCCATCGAAGAAATCGGCAGAATATCCGCGATAGAAGGAAAACGGCTCAAACCCTCGGAAAGGTCCGAACACGCTGGAGGTCCACTCCCAACCGTTGCCCAGCATCCCCTCTACGCCGAACGCGCTCTTTCCTCGCGGATGCGCAGTCACCGGAACTGGATCCCAGCTCGATAAATCAAAATTTCCGTGATTCGAATTTGGAGCTTCATTCCCCCATGGGTAGAGTATCTCTGCTCCATCGCTAGAACCGTACGCAGCGCGCTGCCACTGCTCTTCTGTGGGAAGCGCCTGGCCTGCCGATCGCGCATATGCGGAAGCTTCGGCGTGGCTCACGTAAACTGGCCAATCCAACGGCAGAGGTTTTTCATCGAACATGGTGCGATAGAGCCAGGCTCCGTCTGCCTTATGCCAAAACACAGGATGTGAAACGTTGCTCGCGCTCTTCCACTCCCAACCAGCGTCGCTCCACAATTCACGCTTATCGTAACCTCCAGCATCCATGAACTCGAGGAACTGCCGGTTCGTGACCATGTATCGATCGATCTCGAACGCGGGAACGTCGGCTGTGTGTGCTTCGAATTCGTTGTCCCATCCAAACGCACCGCTTCCACGCTTCAGCCCCAGGCGCGCTGCTCCGCCTGGAATCTTGATCATGGAATAGGTTATGGGTGATGCAAGAAAGGAAGAGGATGGGGCTTGCGGAATTTTTCGCTCCAGCGGCAACTGGTGCAGCATGTACGCCAGCGTCTCTACATGCATCAGCCGATGCTCAATCGCAACATTCAGCAGAGTGTCAAGCGCGAAACCATCGCGCTGGCCACCTGTATTACTAATCAGCTTGTCATCAAGGGAATTGCGGATCTCTCGCACATACTCGTGAACCCGGTCGAGAGATGGCCAGTCCGACGGCTGATCAGTGGGTAAGCCGCCTCCGACCGGATCGATCCCAAATGCAAACAGGCGATCAAATTCCGGATGGAAACTTCTCAGGCCAAACACGTTTTCGTGCAGCAGGTTCCAGTCAAACGCCTCCAGGTGACCAACATAAAAGATGATCCGGTGTCGCTCGGGAATCGGGCGATCGTACATTGCATTCCGCTGCACGATATCGAACAGCGAATCGCTTCTGCGCCGGGCATCAGAGATTCTTTCGAGCAGCGGTGCTTCGACAACAAATTCTTTCTGAGCTGTTGGCATGCAGCCCTCCAGACAGGTCGATTGATCAGACGCTAAGCGATTTCTCCAAGCGAGGTTCGACGAACGAAGTGGTCAACGATGGCGCCGCGACATACCCCAAATACCTTGCAGAACGTCCGATTTGGGCCCCAGAGTCCCCAGACTATACATGGCTCACTCGTAGCTCGCAACCAACTTCCTGCTGCTGCAAGAAATTGCAAACTGTTACGCCACAGTTAAAATCAACCAGGTGCGCATCCCTCTATTTCACGTCGACGCCTTTACCGAACAGCCCTTCCAGGGCAATCCGGCCGCAGTCTGCTTTTTAGACTCATGGTTAGATGAGGATCGGCTGCGCAAGGTCGCTGCAGAAAACAATCTTTCTGAGACCGCATTTCTGGTCCCCGCCAAGGCTGGACCTGCCCAAACTGGGTACGAACTGCGCTGGTTTACCCCCCGTTGCGAAGTCAGGCTGTGCGGCCATGCCACGCTCGCAGCGGCGCATATCCTGCTGAATTTGCGACAGACTCAACTCGATTCGGTGAGTTTCGAAACAAAATTCCACGGAACTCTGGCCGTCACTAGGGACGGAGAATTCCTGAAGATGGATTTCCCCGCGCTCTTCCCCAAGCCAAGTGCGAAATCGCCCCACATATGGCGAGACGCTTTGGTGATGCAATCGCCACCCTCAGAAGTTCTGGAAGCCGATGACACTTACATTGTAGTTACCGAAACACCAGAAACTGTCCGCAATGTTCGCCCGAACTTCCCGCTTGTAGAGGGCCTTCATCCCTACGTCGTTGCACTAACTGCGCGCGGAGACGATGCTGATTTTGTCTCCCGCTATTTCGCCCCCAGCTATGGTTTTGCAGAAGACCCGGTCACCGGATCGGTGCACTGCATCTTGGCGCCCTATTGGGGGAAGCGCCTGGGGAAAACGAAACTGCATGCCCACCAATTGTCGGAGCGCGGAGGTGAACTCTGGTGCGAAGTGGTTGGTGATCGGGTGCTCCTGAAAGGCAAGGCGGTGGTCATCATGGAAGGATCGCTCTCGATCTGACGTCTCAGGGCACCAGTCTCTTCGATCTCAGAAATTCGCGGACCACATCTTGCGTGTCCCGGTGCTGAGCGTCCACGGCGTAATTCATCTTCTGCATCTCCTCATCGGAGATCTTCCCACCAAGATCAGCAAGCAGAGTCGCGATTTCCGGATGCAACTGTAACGTCTGCTGGCGAATTACTGGCACCGCCTCATACGGCGGGAAGTAATGTCGATCATCTTCGAGCGCCACGAGATCCAGAGCGGGAATAAGACCGTCGGTGGCATTGCCTCCGGCGAAGTCAATCTGTCGATCCTTCAACGCCCGCGCCAGCAGCCCGAGATCCATGATGCGAGGCTGCTCGGCAAAATGTAGCCCGTACGTAGCAACCAGCCCGCGATATCCATCAGGACGCTCCATGAACTCATATCCAAACCCAGCACGCCACTGCGGAGCAACCTGCGCCGCCTGCGACAAAGTTCTGACATTCAAACGACGCGCATCTTCGCCTCGTATTTCCATGGCAAACGTATCGTTGAACCCGAAAGCTGGACCGAGCGTAAGTCCGAATTGCCGCTCATATCCGCTCTTCACTCGCTCATAAACGTCCCGCTTGTCGCGGGAGATGCCCTGCTTGAGTATCGCGGTGAGCGCCGTCCCGGTGTATTCGGGATAAATGTCGATTCGCCCCGCCAGCATCGCCTGCTGGCAGATATACGTTCCTGCCAGATAGAAGCGCCGCTCCACTTTCAGGTTTGTGTGCGCCTCAATCTGTTGGGCGATCAGTTCACCCAGAATGAATGATTCGGTAAAGTTCTTCGAACCCACGACGATTCGATCGGAATGCGACGACGAACACGAAAGGAAAGCGATACTGCAAACCACCAACAAGCCGAGGCTCGCTCGATAGCGAATCATCGTGGCCTCAGCCGCTTCTCAATCCATCCCATGCCAAAGTCCGCGAGCAGAGCCAGAATGGCCGCCGGAATCGCTCCCGCCAGAATCACCCGATTGTCGACCATCGCCAGCCCGCGAAAAATGAACTCCCCCAGCCCGCCGGCGCCGATTGCGGCCGCGATAGTGGCCAGCCCCACCGAAATCACGACCGCGATTCGCACCCCGGAAATGATCACGCTCAAAGCCAGCGGCAACTCGACCTGAAACACCAGTTGCGACTCGGTCAGCCCCATGCCCCGCCCTGCTTCAACTACCGCCGCATCGACCCCGCGAATCCCATCGCAGGTGTTGCGAATGATGGGCAGCAGCGCATAAAGCGTCAGGGCCAGAATCGCCAGTCGGTCCGCACGAGCCCCCAGCCAAGGAACAGGCAGCAGAAATCCGAATAGCGCGAGAGCAGGAATTGTCTGAATGATATTTGCTGTGGTGAGAACTGTCCGGCCCAACTGCGTGCGATGCGCTATCAGGATTCCGAGCGGGATGCCAATGAGCATCGCAAAAACCGTCGCCCATCCCACCAGCCAAAGGTGCCCCCCGGTGCTTTCCAGCACCTCCGTATGGTGCTGCAGGAAGAATCGAAGCAGGTTCACGATGTCCCTCGATTCGCCGCCGACTCCAATCCATCGCCAAACGCGCGCACGTACGCCGAAGCCCACGGGTCGGAAGACTTTACGAATTCGTTTGGCGTCAACACGGTCACGAGCTTCCCCGCTTCCATGAGCGCAATCCTCGATCCCAAGCGCAGCGCCTCTCGAAGATCATGGGTCACAAACACCACAGTTTTGTGCACACGCTGCTGCAACAGGAGAAACTCCTTCTGCAACTCATCCCGAGTCAACGGATCGAGCGCGCCAAAAGGTTCATCCATCAGCAGAATCGCGGGATCGGCCGCCAGGGCCCGAGCCACTCCCACCCGTTGCCGCTGGCCGCCCGACAACTGATGCGGATAGCGTGACGCCAGATCCGCACTGAGCCCTACCAATTGCAGCATCTCCTGAACACGCGCGCGAATCCGATCGTCCGACCAGCCCTCGATCTTCGGCACCAGCCCGATATTCCGCGCTACCGTGAAATGCGGGAAGAGGCCAGCCTCCTGTATGACGTACCCTATGCCCCGCCGCAACCGGATCACGTCCACTTCATCGTTCCGCGCGCCATTGACAAGAATCTGCCCCGAAGTTGGCGTCACCAGTCGGTTCACCAGTTTTAGGGTCGTCGTCTTGCCCGAGCCGCTGCGCCCAAGGAGCACGAGAATTTCCCCATGTGCGACCCGCAGATTGAGGCCGCTGAGCACCTGAATCCCATTCACGTTGTAGGAAACATCGCGGAATTCGATCACGAGAGTTGCAGTCCCCAGCCTAAGCTGCGCTCAGCATACAGAAGTTCGGTGCGCGGACCAACCTTCGGCCCCCATTCGCGGCTGCGGGTCAGATTTGCAATGCACGCTGCTCCCAGCGACAATCTTTGCATGGAGAAGAACGGATCCACTCCCGTCCACCGTCAGCCCTTTGCTCCAGGAGCGCTGGTCATCGCTACTTTGTGCAATCCGCGCGAAAAATTCTGGGGCATGATTCTCGCACTCGCGCCAGAAGGCCTGAGCCTGAGCGGAGCCGAGTTGGCGTCTTTTGAGGACCTGACCCTGATGGTCAGAGATGGTGAGCCTTTCACTCCCGCGGTCGTCTTCTTCCCCATGCACCGCATCGAGCGCGTCGAACTCGACTTGCCCGACGGCTCGCTGCCCTCGCTTTCGCAGCGCTTTCTGGCCAAAACTGGTCTGGAGCCGACCGCAGCCCTTTCCCCGCGTGACCAAGCCAGCTCACAGCCGTCGGAGGAGCCTGCGTGAAGCTCTCGCAAGTCTTCACTGCTCCCAATCAACTCACTCTGCTGCGGATGGTATTCGTCCCCTTCATCGTCATCCATCTTCTCGATGGGCACTATATGTGGGCGCTGGTGCTCTTCGTAATCGCTGGTTTCAGCGACGGCCTCGATGGCCTGCTCGCTCGCCGCCTTCATCAGCAGACGCTGCTCGGGCAGTACCTCGATCCCATCGCCGACAAACTTCTGCTCAGCACATTGTTTCTGGTGCTTTCCATCCTTCACAAGATTCCCTGGAAGTTTACGGTCGTGGTTTTCAGCCGCGACATCTCGATTCTCGCCGCCAGTGCAGTCCTGTTCGCGATCGCCGGACTGCGGGACTTCCGCCCCAGCATCTTCGGCAAGGCCAATACCGTTTCCCAGATCGCCGCCCTCTTCTTCGTGCTTCTCCTGGAAGTGAAACCCGTGCGCTGGATATGGATCTGCCGGACCGTGTTTCTCCGCGCAACTTTTCTCTTTACCATTGTTTCCGCGTTGCATTACGTGATTCTCGTCCAGCACCGTCTCCGCGAGCACTCGCACGCGTTGCCGCCTGCTCCGACTCGATCTTCTT
>CAVUOS010000001.1:0-38298 GCA_963743105.1 Terriglobia bacterium | reverse complement strand
CGATCTGGTTGCGCAGCAGAACCAGTTCTCCCACGCGGTTCATGAGCCGGTCCAGCTGGCCGACATCGACCCGAATGGTGCTGTCAACGGCGCCTTGCCCGCGGGCTTGCTGCTGGGCATTCAAGGCCTCAACAATATCCTGCGGTTTGACGGCTCCCTTTTCGACCAGGATCTCGCCGACATGTCGAGGGTCACCCGCCTTCTGCTGCTCAACCGCATCATGGACATCGCTGACCTTGGCGGCCCCGCGGTTGACCAGGATGTCGCCGAGATTCGGTACCGGTTGTTCTGATGGGTTTGCAGTTGGCTTGGCCTTTGCGTCCGGCACGTCCGATGGCAAGTGGGCGGCTCGCGGCTCGAGCAGGCGAGTCAAGTGCGAGATCAGATCCCGATCATCGCGCTCCCCCTCCTTACCCGATGCTTCGATACTCTTCAGCATCTCACGCACAGCGTCGACCGTGGCCAGCAATGCGGTCGTGATTTCGGCCGTGAGTGGCAGCAGACCATCCCGTAGGCGCGAAAGCAAGCTCTCTCCGGCGTGGGTTACGGCTTCAAGTTGATTAAATGCGAGAAAACCGGATGTCCCCTTGATGGTGTGGATGGTTCGGAAAATGCTTGCCAGCGTGTTGCGATCCGTCGAATCCTTCTCGAGCACGACCAGGTCCTGATCCAGACGATCGAGGTTCTCGTAACTCTCAACTAAGAATTCTTTAACGATTGCGGCATCATCACTCATTTGGAAATTCTCAATGCTTGGCGCATTGCCTCTTGCATTGCCAGAGTACGCTACGCCCGGCTTGGTTCAACCGAACGGCTACTCAATCCTGTTTGGTCATTCGCATTTCAGGGGCGGGTTTGTTCAACAATGCCCACTTGCTTCGTTCATCGGCCAGGCTGCACAGGACTTTATCGATCAAGTTCAACTCCAGCCCATTCGGGAACAGGGAACAAACTTCGGGGAAAATTCATGACGCGCTCTTGCCTCAGCGCGCGTCCGTCCGCCGTAGCGGCCTCAGCTGACTTATTCCGTCGCACGATCGCCGCTCCCCGTTGGGTTAAGAACGAACTAACCTTGGATCATTCCACCGGTGTTCAACTGAGCAGATTGCTCGCCCAAAGAGAGTTCCAGAGGCTTTGTTACTGTGGGGATTCTCGAACCGTGCAGTTCGGCAAGGATGTCACACCCGGAGACGGTGATCAGAACCTTGCCGCAGTCTATGCAGGGCGCAGTAGGAGGTGCCCTGGCGCTTTAGCGCTCACATTTCTCTTTTCGCCCGATTACGACACCGCTTCGTGCCAGACTCTATAGCCCAGATGCGTCAGCGAGTTCTGCGAGGCTGGTGACGGTCATATCGGGCTTAGCGGCGGCAGATTTCACGGCTCCGATCCCTGGGCGAGCGGACGGGCGGTTTACCCAAACTGTCGCCAGACCGAGAGCCTGCGATGGAACAACGTCGTGATAGATCTCTGGCCTACATGAAGCACGCGGTGCGCTGGCGCTTTGATGCGGCGGAGGGCCAACTCAAAGACCTTGAGAGAGGGTTTGTACGCTTGTGCCTGCTGGGCGGTGACGACTTCGTCGAATGCGACTTCAAGTTGAGGTCGGGTGGCCGCGAACAAATCATCGTCGACGTTGGAGAGGATGGCTAGACGGAATCGCGTCTTCAGTTGACGCAAGGCAGCGACGGTATCCGACCATGGTTTCCACGTCGGAAGAGAGTCGGCGAGCGATCGGATTTCTTCACGGTGGGAGTAAATCCCAGTTCGGTCCCGAACTGGCGCACGACCGAACCCAGAACCTCGCGATAAGGCTGGAAGGGCGGCTGCTCTGCACGCTGCTCGAAGTCACCGTAAAGCTCGAGGAGTGCTGCGTCGTCGATCTGTTTGTCATGCGCCGAAAGGATGCGGTGAAGCGCCGCAAGTAGTCCGGCCTCCCAGTTGATGAGGGTTCCATAGCAATCGAAGGTGAGCATCTCGAAGCGACTGAAGTCGAGCATGGGAGCGCGTATTATTTAGACGGTGCGTTCGAATGAAGAGCGCGGGATCACCCACACACTGGTTTAGAACAGTCGCAAATTAAGCCCCACTTCTCCCAAAATCAGGAGAAATGGGGATGTTGTTTCTTCTCAACTACTGTTTCACTTCGAGAGGTTGGGAGAGTTCGAAGGTCAGATCGGACTCTGCCGGAAGCACGATCTCTTTGTTTCCGGTGAAGGCCGAGCCACCGGCCCCAGCACCGGCGCCGGCTGCCGCACCGATCGCTGCACCCTTGCCGCCTCCGGCGAGGGCGCCGATGATGCCCCCGAGGGCGGCGCCGCCACCGGTTAGAACCGCGGTGCGCTTTCCTTTGCCTTTTTCGGAGAAGCTGCGAGCCGGGCTTGAACCGGAACGTCGGCGCCGTGGACGTGGACGGAATCAAGCGTGAACCTCAAGAACCGCTCCGCCTTTGAATTTACCTAGAGGCTTGGCATCGGCTACGCTTCCACTGACAGTTGCGCCATGCGGGATCGCGACTGCGTTGCCGACCATCACGTCTTTCGCGACGCTAGCCGGTGAAGGTGTCACCAGGCTTGCTGAGCTTCGAGCCGATGGAAGAGCCGAGGCTGATAGTAATCGCGGTTCCGGATGGAACGACGAGCGGCTGCCTCTTCGCCTCCTTCCGCTCGTGCTCTTTGTGCTCACGAGCTTCCTTGCTGGATAGCTTTTCGTTGGAGCCAGTGTTTGCGTATCGTTGGCAGCGGTGTCGCTGGCAGAGCTGTCGCTTGGCGGGCTTGTTGCAGCCCGTCATCGCGAACGCAGCGAATAGACAAATAGAGAGTAATAGAATGCGTGAACGCATAGACGCCTCCAAGATTTTCAGTAATCGTAAAGGAATCATGGGCTTGGGACAATGGAGAGGCTGAAGGCGACAATCGAAAGTGCATTGGGCTAAGGTGCGAAGAGAATCGCGAGCCGCAGTGGTGCTAGCCGTCTTGCCCGGGCCGTTCGCCTTGCCTTCGGGACAGCCGAAGGCGGCTGTCGCTACGTGGCACGAGACGGAAGTGCGGCTGTCCCCACGTGAGCTATGTGAATTGCCAGCGGGTGGCGTTGTTGGGGAAATCGCTTTCCGTCCAGGCCAGAACCACGCGCGGACGAACGCAATAGAGGACGCTTTCGGGTATGACCATCAACGGCATCTTGTATTTGGCGCGGGACGCGGCGTCGAGCTTCTTTCAGATTGGGTTTGTCGGTGAGGTCGACTTCCACGGCGGCTCCTTCGAGGATGATGACATCGTCTCCGGATTCTAGATGAACGGAGATCGCTGGATTATGCGCGAGGTTGCGAGCCTTGCGGGTGGAGCGGCCGGTCCGAAGTAGAGGCCGCCGTCGAGCCAGAATCCCCAGACCGGAATCGAGTGCGGACGACCATCGGGGCGGGTTGTGCAGATCCAGTAGTTCGGGATTTGGCGAGGCGCTCTTCGGCGTGAGTGAAGGGCAGGAACTTGTGTGGGGATTTCATGCCATAGAGCGGGGGTACCTGGGGAAGGCCTACGGTACAGCCTGCGGGAGTTGATGCCGCTTCGGAGGATTTCTTCGCGGCTTTGCGTTTTCGGCATGGGCTTACCTCCATTCAAATCTTGTAATCATCGACCCTGCCCTGGCAGCTCGGCGAGCCCGCGGGACTATTTTCCGCAGATCGGCTGTGCGCGCAAATGCATAGCCACCGCGTCAAGGACGACTAAATGTCCCAGGGTGTTGGATGGTTGTGCGGGAGAATACTTTAGCGCTGGGAGACCAGTCCCGGCAAGGTTGTTTGTTCCGCGGATTCGGTTTGAGATTCGTGGTGATCGCTGACGGGTTCGGAGGCGAGTTCTTCGGCGGGAGCGGGTTTTTTCGGAGCGAGGAATTTCTCGGTATTCAGGAGCGGGCGGCCCAGGGACGCGTTGTAGCTCGTCCAGGGGCCATCAAGAGTGGACTCGCGTTCGAATTGAGCGCGCATGGCTTCCATTTTGGAGTCGAGATCGTCGAGATAGTGCAGCATGAGGGCTTCGGGAAACATGGGAAGCTTGGGCGAGCCGAAGTCGTACTGTCCGTGATGGCTGATGATGAGGTGCTCCACCATGGTCTTGAGTTCTTCGGGGAAACCGGGAACTGGAGCGAGCTTGGCTTGCAGCATCTCCAGCTCGATGATCATGTGGCCGAGCAACTGGCCTTTGGTGGTGTAGGAGAACGACCGGTTATAGGTAAGCTCGTGAATCTTTCCGATATCGTGCAGAAAGGCCCCCGTGAGAAGCAGATCACGGTTGATCTGGGGATAGTTCCTGGTCATCAGATCGCAGGAGCGGAAAAGCGAGACCACATGATCGAGCAGGCCTCCGATGTAGGCGTGGTGCAGAGTTTTGGCGGCGGGGGCATTGCGATAGGCCGCGGCAATTTCCGGATCGGCCATGAAAGCCTGAACCAGCGCTTTGAGATGTGGGTTCTGAAATCCGGCGACGAAGGTCGGAGAGAGTCCGCCACAGCTCGTCGATGTCTTTCGTGGTTTTTGGAAGATAGTCCGCAAACTCGATTTCCGAGTCACCCAGCTTTCGCAGCTTATGAATCGTGAGCTGGAAACGCTGCTTGTATTTGTTGATGAGGCCTTTGATTTTGAGGAAGTCGTCCTGCTCGAAGGCCTCGAGGACTTCTTCGACGTTGTCCCACATTTTGGCTTCGAGCTGGCCGCTGCGGTCGCCGAGAGTGAGGGCGAGGTAGGGCTCTCCGGTCTTCTTAGGCTTGATCTGCTTGGCGACAACGACGAAAGTTGATGTGATGACTTTATTTTCGTGGCGCGAGCAATCGCAGATGTAGAAGTCCTTCATGAGATGTCTGAGTATATGCCATCCGGACGCGAGTCGTTTTGCAACACGGACGAGCAGCGACCCAAACCTCGGAGAGATGAGTCTGACCCAGCACGGGGAAATGGGACCAGGAATGAGCCTGGAGGAGCGGATGCGTGGCGTTAGATGATGCCGAGTTTCTTTTTTTTCTTGTTTAGTTTCTTGGCATCGGCTTCTTTGGCGGCCGCGGTTTCCACGGGTTGGTTTGATTTGGGCTTCTGCCGCTGTCAACGTAGCCGGTTGATCTCGATGTAGGCGTCTTCGCGCAGCTTGGTCAGATAGGCGCGGAGCGCGGGCTGCAGCTTCTGGTAGTAGAGCGCGTCCTGAATGCGGGGCAATACATCTTTCATCGGGGGGATGCCAGCCATCTGGTGGTCGTCGACCTTCAGGATGGCATAACCCTGTTTCACGCGAATCACATCGGTGACATCGCCGGCTTTCATGGCGAACGTGTTGTCTTCGAGTTCCTTGGCCAGTTTGCCGCGCTTGAATGTCCCAAGCACGCCGCCATCGGCGGCAGAAGGTCCGTCGGAATATTTCTTCGCGATGTCTTCAAAACTGGCGCCGTCCCGAATTTGCTTCAGGATGTCCTTTGCCTTGGCTTCAGCCGCGCTAAGAGCCTCAGCGTCGGCGGCTTGCTTGGCGGCGTCATCCAGCGGAGTTTGACCGGAGGCATCCTGAGTCCGCGGCGTTGGGATCAGGCGCCGGTGCTGCCGCTTTCGGGGTGATCAGAATTTCACTTAAGCGGATGAACTCCGGCTGCTGCATCTCATCCTTGTGGTCCTCGTAGAACTTCTCCGCTTCTTCTTTGCTGATGGAGAGATGCCCTCCGACTTCTTCGCCGATCACTTTTCGGGTGATGATCTGGTTCCGCTGCGTTTGCTTGAAGTCTTCCCAGGAGATGCCCTGCTTTTCGGCCTCTTTCTCGAGGGCCTCCATCGATCCGAGCTTCATGTCCTTGCGCATCTGATCGAGTTGCTTGATCAGATCGGTGTCGGCGCTGATGCCCAGATCCTTGCCTTTGTCGAGCAGGAGTTGCTGGTCGATGAGATCCCGAAGCACATCCTTCTCGCGCTCGGCATAGACTTTGTCGGCGTTGTTGGGGTCCTGCTGCTTGACTTCGTCGCGGAGCTGGTCTTTGCTGCGGGCGAACTCGGACTGGGTGATGATCTGGTTGTTTACGCGGGCGATAATCTCTTCGACGACTTGACCCGCAGCCAACGCGGGCATGCAAGCCAAAGCAACTAGGGTCAGTGGAAGTTTTTTCATAGATGTGTCTGGGCCGCCACGGTTCCTGAGCTTGCGGGTAAAAGGTAGGCTTGGGCCGATGTCGATATTTTACTCCTTTGAGCGGTATGGCCGGACGCAACCGCTAACCGGGTGGCGCGCTGGGGTTAGGGTTCCGCAGAGGAACCGTGGCACGCATAACTCTGACGCCAGCAGTGACGCACTGAGTTGGCTGCGAGGATCACGCAGTGCGGAGCAGAGCCAGGGCTGTGCGGTCGTCGCGGACAGGACCTTTGCCGGTGAACTCGGGCAACCGCTTCCAGGACGGAGTCGCACACGGGGCGGCGCCGCATTCGCGGGAGCAGACCAGAATACATCTTTGACCCGTTCGAGGCCGAAACCGCCAGAATGACCATCACCGTGGCCTTCACAGTCGACCACTCCACGGGAAACGAGGAGCAGAGAGATGCTCTTTGGCCATGCCCACGGTCGGCGCTTCGCAGGTTGCGTGGGAGAAGAGTCCGAGAGGGAGACCAGTCGAGCCGAGTTCAGCGATTCCGGCGCTGTCACGGAGAAGGGCGGGCGTGTGTCCGGCGTTGGTGTAGCACAGTGTTCCGAACTTCTCGTGGTAACAGGCAATGAAGGCAGGACAGGAGTGGACACCGCAGACACATCGATCAGCCTACGATTGATGTGAGGCACAATTCGGTCATGGCATCGGATTCGTTGATGTCGGGCGGGAAAACAGCTGCAATCCGAGGGTGCGGAAGACTTCCTGGGCGGCGACCAGGAGGTTACGGTTGTCCTCGCGGCGTCCGGCGATATCAAGCAGCCCGATCAGAACGCGTTCGGGACTGACGCGAATGGAGTCGTAGAAATCTCCGGCGACGCGGTTGCCGACGAACACGGCAGCGATGTCGGCCCCGGCGATCTTAGGGAAAACGGTTGGGACGGGTTCCATTACGGCGGCGGGGGCTCACAGAGTGGAAGCGGGAGAGCATGGCTGAAAGGCTCAGAGGCGAAGCTAGCACAGGAGTGACGGGGGGGCAACCACCGTTCAGCGTCATTGGATTCATCGGCGGTCCATGCGCGATTCTTTAAGAGGCACCCTTCCCCGTTAGTCGCCGTATTTGTCGGTCAGATATCTTGCCAGGTCGGATTCAAGCTGGCCGTAGTCGGAGTGGATGGTGGCGCGCAGGGCCGCTTCGGTGGAACTGCCCTGGCTGATGCGCTGCAGGATGCGCTGTATGTCGCTCATCCCATAGGAATCGTTGATGTAGGAGACGGCAGCCAAGGATTCGGCGTAGGCGACGTAGGCCTGCGCCCCGGAAAATTGCAGGAAGCTGCCTTCGAGAACATTGAGTGGAATGTTGTGTTGTTATTTGAACAGCCGCGCGAGTTGGTGTCCCTCGCCGCTGAGGCTCCTGGGCTCAACAATATTGCGCAATGCCTTCGTGCAGCCAAGGCGGACAGCGCCCGGCAGAGAGCTGTGCGATGAAAGAGTGAGCGAGTTCGTGCTTCAGGACGTGCGCGAGTTCGGGCGTGACCGAACTGAGGCCGCTGATCGGGATGCGCAGCTTGCCGTCGTTCATGCCTCCAGACCATGTCGGGGCGTGGGTCACATCGAAGAACGCCTGTTCGGTGTAGAGAGTGACCAGAATATTGTCGCGGGGAGGATTGCCGAGATCACGGACGAGGTCGTCGTAGTCGGATTCGAGGAGCTGAAGAATCTGCGCGCGGAGGGTTTCGGAGGTCTGCTTGCCTTCATAGTGCAGCATGAAATGAATGCTTTCGCCGGAAGAGAATTCTGATTCGACATTTTGTTCTCGCTGGGCTTTCGCCAGAAACTGCTGGACCTTGGAATCGGGGCGAAGTTCGAGAGAGCGCTTCCAGGAGACGATGGCGTCTTTAGTACGGTCTGAAGCGAATTGCGCATAGCCGAGCATCGTGTAGGCATCGGGCGATTCGGGAGCGGAGTGAACGGCGCGCTGGGCATACCTTACGGCCTGGCTGGGATTTCCGGTGCGAACCAGCACCGCGGCGTAATAGATAAGGATGGTGGAATTGTCCGCCTGGTACCTGAGGGCGTTTTCGAAATATTGACGAGACTGCGCGATGTTTCCGTGATCGAATTCGTACTTCCCGGCTATGAAGTCCGCAGTCGCGCTAAACTCGGCATTGCCTTTGGTCTCGAAATTGCGAGGGCTTCGGGATCAATCTTGCCTTCCTTGATTATCTTGCCGACGAGGTCGCCTTCGTTGGCGAGGCTGTTGGCGGGCGCGAAGGCCGGCATTCCAGCGACGTTGCCCCCGCCGGATGCTGCGTGGTAACCCCCCGGCATCGATGTGGTCCACGGACGTTTTGGGGATTGCGTATGTGTCGTCGCCAATTTCGTATTCGTAGCGGGTGCCGTTTTCACGGACGCGATCGGCGACGATCGTGCGGCCATTTTTGAGATGGATGGTGTCCGCCCGTGCGGACGTCAGGGCCCGCCTAGCCGAACACCAGTAAGGTGACACGTAACCGCATTCAGGCGCATTCTAGCAACGGAAGGACCACGCAACCTACGTGACGAAGGTACTAGTGACGAGCCAATGCTGCTGGAGGACGACGATTCTGGCTGTCTGTTTGCCCCGCGACGCAATGCGGCGAGACTCCCTGCGGCGGACAAACCGGCGGAAACTCTCTATCTGCAGTTGGGACAGGTGGGGCTCGATCCTTCGCGGGTGTATCAGGTGCGGGGAGCGTCCCTGAGGCGGGGGCGTGCAAATCAGTTTGGAAGATGGGGCGATTGGATTCACGCAAGATGTCATGGGACGGATCACGGGAGCGTTTTTCGAAGGCGAAGGAGAGATTCTGCTGACCCCTCCGAGCGAAGTTGAGCGCAGATCGATGAGCCTGTTCACGGGCATGGCGATTCTGGAAGAGCGATTTGCAACGGCGTACTTTAGGTTCAATGATGAAACGGCTGCGGAATTGAGACCGGATCTGCGGGAAACCGAAAATAAACAGGAGTTTATGGATCGATGGGGTGAAACGGCCAAGAATCTTGCTAGCGGAGACGCGATGCGACTGCTGCTGACATTCAGCCAGATGCTTCCGACAAGCGGCGGTTCCCCGGAGCGGAGTGGGCATCACGAGCACGGCTGAACCGGATCGGTTTCTGCATGCCCGGCTGCAGGGAACCAAGCTGGGTGTCTTCGACGTGTTGTTTGATTCCACTGCCGGAGAACAAATACTGGTAGGACAGGAAAGAACCGCCATAAACGGCGAAACCTACTACGACGTGTGGACTTCGTTTTCGATCCGCCAACCGCGAGCCGTCGCAGCGCGAGCACGCCGTACAAAAGAGGGAGCGAGGCGCACGACGATCGAGTGGTGCTGCGAGAATATCGCGATCACTGCTAAGTTCTGCCGCCCAAGCAGATTCGTGCACGAGCGGTCGTGCACTGCGAAGTGCGGGAGGGCGGAGCACGAACTCTGCTGTTTGAGTTGTCTCGATTCTTGCAGATCGAGAGTGTGATGCTCGATGGTGAGCCGGTGGAGTTCATTCATAACCCGGCGCTGGAGGGTTCGCAGCTGGCCCGGCGCGGCAATGATGTTGTGGCTGTGATCATGCCTGGGCTTTTGAAGACAGGACAGAAATTCGAGCTGACATTTGCTTACGGTGGAGAAGTTCTGGCTGAAGCGGGAAGTGGATTGCTTTATGTAGGCGCCAGAGGCACCTGGTATCCGAATCGCGGACTGGAAATGGCTGCCTTTGACCTGCAGTTCAGCTATCCACAAGGCTGGACTTTGGTTGCGACCGGGAAAGAGGCGCCGTTCGCCACCCAGAGCATCGCAACTACCAGTGGGCAGCAGACGTCGCGCTGGATCACGGATCGGATGATTCCCGTGGCTGGATTCAACCTCGGCAAGTACCGCGAAGCCACGGCGAAGGCGGGGAACGTTGAGGTAGAAACCTACGCGACCGAAAGCGTTGAACGGGATTTCCCGAGACCTCAGCCTCAAGTCATCGAGCCGATCGCGCCCTAACCCGACTCACCATGTGCAAAAGTTGGTGCTTCCCGCTCACAGCTGCTCCGGTACTGAATGAAGTTACTGTGGCCGAATCGGCGGCGCAAGCGGTTCAATACTTTAGCGACCGTTTTGGTCCGTTTCCCTATAGTCATCTGGCCCTGACGCAGATGCCCGGCAGAGAAAGCCAGGGATGGCCGGGCTCGATCTTCCTTTCTTCCTACGCATTTCTTGAGCGGCATGAACGGGAACAGTTGCATTTCGCTTTGCCAAGGATTCTCCTGATTGAGTCCGTTCCTGCGCACGAAACCGCGCATCAGTGGTGGGGAGACCTGATCCCCTGGGCCAGCTACCGCGATCAGTGGTATTCCGAGGGCTTGGCGAATTACTGCGCACTGATGATGCTCCAGGAAAGAAATCCGACGGCTTTCGTCAAGTCATGGATATGTATCGCCGTCAACTGGTGGAGAAAAACAACGACGGCATCGCGCCCATGGATGCAGGACCGGTGACCCTCGGAACACGGCTGCTTTCGTCGAAATTTCCTGGCGGATACGAAGCGATCAGTTATGGTCGCGGAACGTGGCTCTTCCACATGTTGCGGACCATGCTCAACGATGCAGCGCAGCGGGAGAAAAAGCCAGGCGCGGCGGGCCCGGACGAACCCTTCGTGCGGGCGTTGCGGAGAGTTCGGCAACGTTATGAAGGAAGAATGATCACACCGCGCGAAATGTTGGACGTTTTTGCTGAAGACCTTCCCGCATCACTGCGGTACGAAGGCAAGAAATCGTTGGACTGGTTTCTGGATGGCTGGATTAATGGCACGTCTCTCCCGAGCCTGGAGTTGAAGGGGGTGAAGTTCAGTGCGAAAGGATCGAGTTCGATTTGTCAGCGGGACGATTTTGCAGAAAGATGCGCCGCAGGATCTGGTGACGTCTGTGCCGGTCTATGCAGTGATCGGGGCAAAACAATTGGTGCTGCTGGGCCGCGTCTTTGCCGATGGGGATGAGTCTACGTTCCACCTGTCGGCTCCTCCTCGGCGCGCACAAAATCGTGCTCGACCCATACGAGACGATATTGACCCGTCCGAAATGAACACTTACTCCTGGAACCGTTCTCGATCGCCACGCTGCTTTCGCGGCTAACAGCTGATGGTTGACGGCGACAGAACTCATGCGACTTGGCTCTATGCGAGTCGGAGGCAGCGGGCAGCATGAATGATCTGCGCGGGGATCTCCGACAGTGGCACTACGTGCGTCAGAACGCCGAGTTGAGCGCAGACGTGGGGCATGCCATATACGGCGCAAGTAGATTCATCCTGCCCGATGGTAAGGCCTCCCTGGCGGAAGATGGCGCTCATACCAGCAGATCCGTCCGAACCCATTCCCGTCATGATGACTCCGATGACGCGGTTCCTGAAGACCTGCGCGACGGAGGTCATCATTATGTCGACTGAGGGAATGTGCAGAGCGTCCGCTGGATGTGTATCGAGGCTGATGACCGGCTTCGAGCCCGATAACCGACGTGCAACGCGCATGTGGAGGCCGGCGGGCGCGATGTAGGCGGTCCCAGGGCAAATGAGTTCTCCTTGTGTAGCTTCCTGCACTCTGATCGACGAGAGAGAGTTCAGCCGCTCGGCAAAAGGAGTCGTGAATCCGATCGGCATGTGCTGCACGATCAGGATCGGAATGGGGAAATCCGAAGGAAGTCGAGGCAGAATCTCTCGAGGGCCTTCGGGCCGCCGGTGGAAACACCGATGGCAACAACCCTCGGCGCCGCGGGAGCCAAATTACTGGTCTTGAGTACCGCGGAATGAGGTGCCTTCCTGAACTCTGCTGCGATCCGTCGAGTTCGACGCGATTGCGCCGCCGCCCGGATCTTGGAAATCAGTTCGTTTCGAATGTGCGCGATTTCAAGTGAGCTCGGCGACAACTGCTTGGGTAGGCAGTCAAAAGCGCCAGCGCTTAGGGCCTCAAGCGTGGCTTCCGCGTCCTTTTCCGTGACAGCGCTGACCATAATCACGGGACGCGGGAACTGGTTCATGATGCACCGCAGCGCACCCAAGCCATCCAGTCCAGGCATGTTAACGTCGAGAGTCACGACATCAGGATCAAGGGTCGAGATCTTTTCGAAGGCCTTGGACGCGCAGGACGCCGTCGCGACCACGTCCATGTCGGGCTCGCAGGCGATCATTCGAGCCAAGGCCGTACGCATGAAGGCGCTATCGTCTACAACCAGCACGCGAATTCGGAGACCATCGTCTAAGTTCAAGCTCATTTGCGATAAATCGCGTGCACCAGTGAGTGCACCTCGTCCATATACGACTCGAGTTCAAAGGTCAGGCGAGCCCAGTCCAGGTCTTTCAGGTCCGGGTGCCGTTTCGAGAGCACAGCAAATCCGCTCTGCGTGAGCAGGTTGACCTCGCGTCTTTCGATGTAGCCGTGATTCAGTCCACTCATGCGGCAGAGCAGGTCGCTGAGTTCCACCAAAGCGATCAGCCCAGCATGCTCGGCCGATTCATAGCTTGTGTGGTGGAGCGAAACGGTCTCGCGGAGATCGGGCGCAAGTCCCCACTGTTCTGCCAGCAGCCGTCCGCTGTCGCAGTGCGTGAAACCAAGAGTTTGTTGTTCTGCCTCGTTAAGGGGAATGCCCTCGGCGCGTGCCAACTCGAAGGCAGTGCTAAATTCTGCGGGCAATACCCACAGGTTCACCACAATGCCGATGTCGTGGAGGAGCCCGGCCAAGTATGCCTTGCCGGGATCTGGGTAAGAAATCTCCCGTGCGAAATGCCGGCAAACCAGCGCACAACCCAGCGAATGTTCCCAGAACGCAACCGGATTAACGCCACCGAGGTGCTTGGGTAGCAAGTTGAGTACGCCGCAGGACATGGCGATGTCGCTGACGCGGTGAATCCCGAGTCCGACGATTGCATCCTTCAGGGACTCGACCTTCTGCCACTTCCCGAACAGCGGGCTGTTGGCCATTTGCAGGCACTGCGCAGCGAGCGACTTATCCTGGGCGATCATGTCGGTGATCTTCCGTACGTCGAGTTGTTCGGGCGGAAGTTCCAGGTATCGCAGCAAGGGCTGTAGGACTGCCGCAGGTCGGTATCTGGCGCAGTCCCTCGATGCGCGAGAGCAAAACTGATTTTGCGGTAATCATGATCCCTGCCCTCCAGCCTCTGAGTGATCCCTTCTCACGTACGCCGTCGCTCCGGGTAAATGAACCAGTCGGAACTGATCGTTGACGCCGTAGAGCGACTCGGTCTGCCCGAGAAAGAGGTATCCGTGAGGGAGAAGATTCTTATAAAAGTGCTCGATCACTCGTCGCTTGGAAGCGATATCGAAATAGATCAGGACGTTGCAGCAGAAGATCAGATCCATGCCTTTCATGAAGCTCATGCGAGCATCGTCTGAGAGATTGAGGCGGGTGAAGCTCACGCCCCTTTTCGCCAACGGGTGCACCTCGCAGTTCGTTACCAACCGGAACAAAATATTTCTGCTGGAAAAGTGGAGTGACGTAACGGGTGCTGTAAGCGCTGTAAATAGCGTTGCGCGCATGGGCCAGAGAATGCTCGTTGAGGTCGGTCGCAAGAACTTCAACCGTCCAGTCCGGCAGCCGCTGCGACTCCTCCTGGATCACCATGCTCAAGGTATAGGGCTCTTCCCCGGTAGAACAACCCGCGCTCCAGATTCGTAATCGGCATATCGGGAGCTTTGATTTGGCGGTGACGATTTTGGGCAGAATGATCTGCCGCACGGCGTTGAGCTGTGGCTGGCTGCGAAAGAAACACGTTTCACCGATTGTGATTTCGTTCAGCAGCGCAATCAGCTCCGTCTGGCGCGTGGGTTTGAGCGTCAGGTGCTCGAAATATTCGTGAAGGCTTGCGGCTTTCAGCTCTTTCATCCGGCGGGCACAGCGATCGAATAACAGGCGCAGCTTGGTGTCGGGATGAAAGATGCCGGCGACTTGATAGATGAGGTCACGAATACGGACGAGTTCAGGGTCCGGCGGACCGTCAACAGCCGAGAGCGAGTACATGGGTGCGACACTCATGCCTGGTACGTCCCGCGGTGCTTCTTCGTGCGCCACGAGACCGACTTCTTTTGACCTCTTCCATTTCATCGACGCAGGAGAAGTAAGGCTTTAGAAACGGATGCCCTTTTTGACCCCAGTACCATCAGTGAATCGAAGGCGAGGGTCTGCCGGTGGAGACTTCGACCGGAGCATCACTGCGAATAATGTGTTCAGTGAGAATCACGACGTCCACACGGCGGTTCTGGGCCCGGCCTTGCGGGCTATCGTTGCTGGCGATGGGGTGGTACTCGGCATATCCGGCGGCGGATAAACGATCCGGCGAGAAGCGATATCGCACGATCAACAGACGGACCAACTCTGTGGAACGGGTCGTCGATAGCTCCCAGTTGGAGGCCATCTGCGGCGTATGGATGGGCACATTATCCGTGTGCCCTTCAATTCGCAGGCGGCACGTGCGGACGGCGAGGATGGAAGCGATTCGATCTAAGGCGGGCAGCGCCGAAGGACGTAAAGAAGCAGAGCCGCTGTCGAAAAAGCCGAACTCGCGCAGGCTGATCACCAGCCCTTCGGATTCACGGTGCAGCGCCACCGCGTGCGTCGCAATTTCGCGACGTAGTGCCTGCTGCAATTCCGCCTGCAAGGTGGTGAGATTCGCCTCCTGCGACGATGCGCTGAGCGTGTCGAGTGGGGGAGAGGAAACACGTCCCAGTTCCGCATTGCGTTTTGCGTTCTCGATAGCTTGCGCAGTGCTGAAGGGCATCGGTTCCTCGATGTCGAGCGGGACCTTGCTGGTGGAGGCCGGAAAAACGCCCAGTTCCTGAAAGGCAACCTGAATCGCCATTGCAAGCCTGCCTACCTTCCGCTGGTCCACTTGTGCCGAGGCGTAGTTGATGTACACGTCGACCACATTCGTGGTCGTATCGAAAGTAAGATTCCACACATGCTCGATGATCATCGAGCGTGTAACCTCGCGGCCCGCGTGGCGCATGAGATATTCCAGCAGGGAAAATTCCTTGGCAGTGAGCTCGATCCGCAGCCCGCCGCGCTCGACCAGGTGTTGCACCCGATCGAGTTTCAGGTCTGCTACCGTGAGCACCGACTCAGCAGGAAGATGGCTGCGGCGGATCAAGGCGCGGATGCGGGCTGACAGTTCACTGAAGGAGAATGGTTTGCCCAGATAATCGTCGGCCCCTGTGTCCAGGCACTGTATTCTGTCTTCCACCCGCGTTCGCTGCGTCAGTATCAGGATCGGAAGACTGGGCTTTTTTATCCTCAGCTGGCGCAGTACGCCAACCCCATCGAGTTTCGGGAGATTCAGGTCGAGGACGACGAGATCGTAATCGCAGGCGAGGCCCGCCGCCAACGCTTGCTCGCCATCCTTGAACACATCCACAGCGAAGTGTTCGCCTTCCAGGCCCTGCCGGACGAACTTGGCCAGGGCTTCATCATCTTCTGCAATAAGAATTCGCATAAAGTGAACCGTCCTTAATCGAACAGCCCAGTCTAGTTAGAAAACACTCAAGTTCAGCCGAATACTGGGGTACCCAAAGGTATGGGGTTGCGAAATTGGGCCTTTGTTTCAAATGGGGAACCCAGCCGCCCGACTATTTGCCTCAGATCTCCTCCGAACCTGAGCGGCCAATAGCTTCAGCCTTCGCCCAACATGGATAATTCATGATGGGCGCGTACCGACTGGAGTAAATACTTTGCGTGTTCTGAATTTGGGGACCCTGAAATCCCTGTTTTTGCCGGGCGGAGTTTGGCTGCTGGGGGTCATGCTGTTGGTCTACTCCGGCTGGCTTACTCCTGCCTTGCCCGTGCTGAGCTTCCTCTACTACTGCGCCATCGCCGGAGGAATGTTGCTTGCGTGGCGATTTCACTCCAGCCGCATCTTCTTATCTTTATTAGTGGTCCTATTGGCGCAGCAGGGAGCAGCCATATCGGTAGGACAGCCGCCCTTCATTCCGGCCACCTTACAAGCCCTTGCCATCCTCGTGCCAGTGAATTTCGTTTTAATCGCAATGATGCACGAGCGCGGCTTTACGCTTGAATCACTGGCGCCCGTGGTTCTGTTTCTGTTCGTGCAATCCCTGACTGTGACCGTTTTCTGTGGCGCTGCCGTCCGTGTGCGGAGCCTGCCAAGTCCAATCGCCCTGCCGCGGTACGCCATTGTGGTGATAGCCTCGGCGGCCATCTTCTTGAGTGTCCGATTTTTGCTGAATCACAAGCCGGTTGATAGTGCGTTGCTGTGGTCCTCAGCCGCGTTCTTTTTCGCGCTGCGCTCCGCGGCCGCGACACGAACGTCGATGGCGTACTGGGCCGCCTCGGCCTGCATCCTCGCAACCGCCGTCATCGAGAATTCCTACCTGCTGGCCTATCACGATGAACTGACCACGCTGCCGTCGCGGCGCGCATTCAATGATGCGTTACTAACGCTGAAGTCTCCCTATTCCATCGCGGTCGTCGATATCGATCATTTCAAACGGTTCAACGATACGTACGGCCACGACACAGGCGATCAAGTCTTACGAATGGTCGCAGGTAATCTGGGGCGGGTGACTGGAGGCGGGCAGGCTTACCGCTGCGGCGGTGAGGAATTTAACATTCTCTTCCCCGGCAAAACGACTGCTGAAGTTCTGCCACATCTGCAGAAGTTGCGCGAGATGGTTGAGAAATCCGAGTTTCGCATGCGCGATAACGACGACCGCCGCCAGGTTCCGCGCGGACCTGATCGCCGCAACCAGCGTAAAAGTACTCGCGCTCGCAAGGGAGACGCCATTCGACGGCTCGCCGAAGGCAAGCCATCTTCTGCCCTGTCGGTAACCATAAGCATCGGAGTGGCAACGGCCGCTACGGAGAGATCCAGCCCGGAAACCGTACTGGAATCTGCAGATAAGGCTCTTTACCGGGCAAAAGCAAACGGAAGAAATCGGGTCGAGACGGCCACATCTTCGCAGCGACGTACGCGCACCAAAGCAGCGGGAATCGCTTAAGGAACTTCCGACCAACTGGAAGGCGACGTGCGGCCCGGACCGTCGACCGTTGGACGGGAAGTGTTGACGGTCCGGTTCCGTACGTTTCGCAAGCACCGCAGGCCGTGCGGTCAGCCGGCGGTCCTAGGTGAGATAGGGCGCTTTCGGCCGCTGCCCCCGCAGGCGGGACATTTCATCCGGATAAACGCGACGCCATCGGACTTCCCGTTCAAGTCCACGGGCTTCGCAACATATCCAGAACCGCCGCAGTTCGGGCAGTCGTCCGGAGCCAATCCTTCTCCCCCTCGTGTTACCGATGATTGTCGCCCAGAAGCAAGGGGTTTTCGCTAAAGATCATTTTGCGTTACGAATCCCGAACAAATGCCCGAAACCCGCTCGCCAAGCGGCATTCAGCAGGATTTTTCGCCACAGCATATGGTCGTCGGAAACGAAAGTGTTTACTCCATCGATTCCAGCGTGGAAGTTTCTCGATCTGACGTTTTCAATTTGCGGAACGGAAGACATCCGAATTCCAGCTGAGCGGTAGCGGCGCCGATCACACTTGCAGCTTGAAGATTCTTTCCATCAGTATCCATTTTTCTCCCGGCTTCGCCTCAGGGAGAGCTTTCTGGAACCTCCACATCAGGTTCTCCCACTCCTGCACCTTTGGATTGCGGCGGTCGGCTTCACCCTTGGCCTCGAAAGAGAACTCTTCGCTGACCTCCATGATCATGAACATGCGCGTTCCCAGCAAATAGATCTCCATGTCCAGGATGCCCGAGTTTTTGATGCTCTCGACGATCTCGGGCCACACACGCTCGTGATAGTGCTTGTATTCGGTTATCAGCCCGGGGTCGTCCTTAAGGTCGAGTGTGAGGCAGAAACGACGATGCATTTAGACCTCTCCGGCCGGTACCACCGCAGCACTTTCTATGGCGACGGAATGAGTAGGCCGGTATCCGCGCATTGCAAAATACAGCACGTAGGCATGGCACACCAGAGGAACCAGAAACGCACGCTGGATATTCCACGCATCGGAAATTCGACCCATGATCGCGGGAAAGACGGCCCCACCAATGATCGACATAACAAGAAGTGACGAGCCGAGCTTGGTGTAAGGGCCAAGACCCTTAATACTCAGGGCGAAAATCGTCGGAAACATAATCGAGTGAAACAAGCCAAGGAACACAATCGCCGCAACGGTTGGCACGCCCGAGCCGAGCAAAATGATGGTCAGACAGAGCAACGAGCAGCCGGCAAATATGCTGAGCAACCGGCTAGGCGCGATCTTGTGCATGATTGCCGAACCTGAGAACCGCCCGAGCATGAAACCCAATAGATGAGCCTGCAGAAATCGAGCCGCAGCTTTTTCATGCGTTCCCGCCAACGTGAACTCACTGAACCGGATGATAAAGCTGGCGACTCCAACTTGTGCACCGACGTAACAGAACTGCGCCACCACGCCTTTTATGAGATGTGGGAATGCGAACCCTCCTCTTAGCTTTGCGTTCGCGTCCCCTGGGCCCGCATCGGTCGACTCCTGGATTTCCGGCAGCTTGGTGAAGAAGATGAGAACTGCAATGAAGAGGAAGATTCCGGTAATCACCAGGTAGGGCGTCTTCACCATGTTCGCTTCAGAAATGCGATAGTTCAGCAGCTCGGCTGGCGACATCGCTGCCTGTTGCGCCGGTGTGTACTCGATCCCGGAAAGAATGAATTTCGAACCCAGCAGCGCGACCAGAAAAGCACCCGTCGCGTTGAAGGATTGCGCTAGATTCAACCGCTGTTCAGAGCTTTCCACTGGACCAAGAGTGGTCACGTACGGATTGGCGGCGACCTCCAGCACCGACTGACCGCATGCCATAACGAAGAGCGCAAACAGGAAGAAGGCGTAGACGCGTACTGAAGCGGCGGGAATAAACAGAATCGTTCCCGTCGCACACACGGCCAATCCCATCAGAATTCCGCGCTTGTAACCAATCCGCTGCATGATCCAGCCCGCAGGCAAGGCTGCCAGGAAGTAGCCGCCGAAAAATGCGGATTGAATCAGTGATGACTGAAAATCTGTAAGCCCGAACGCCTTCTTCAAATGCTGGATCAGAACGTCGTTCAGGTTGACCCCGATCGCCCACACAAAGAACAAGCTTGTCACCATCGCGAAGGGGACGATGTATCGGCGTTCTGTGATCGGCGCGGACTGCGTCATTGTTCTCGCCCCAGGGACTTACGTCAGAGCACGATCCAGGTGCACGTACCCGCCATCGACAAACAAGTGCTGACCCGTCGTATGGCTGGACTTCGGCGAGAGAAGAAAGACCACCATCGATGCAATCTCCTCCGAGGTGGTCATTCGCTTCTCCAGGGGAATTTTCGACAGGATTACTTCCAATTTCTGCTCAGGGTTTGGAAATGTGTCCAGCCAGCTTCGATAAAGCGGCGTCATCACCTCAGCAGGAATCACCGTGTTGACACGGATCCCGTAAGGCAACAGTTCCGCAGCCCACTCGCGAGTGAGCGCCATAATCGCCCCCTTCGACGATGCATAACCGGACGTGCTGCCCTGCCCCGTAACCGCAGTTTTTGAACCGACATTCACGATCGATCCGTGCGTCTGTTTCAGATGCGGCAGACTGTAATGCGCCATGCTGTAGTAATGAACGAGGTTGCGATTGAGCGAGGCCACGTACTCCGCCGGGTTGCCCTCCTCGAGCCCTACTTTGTCGTTGCGGCCGGCGTTGTTCACCAGCGCATCGAGCCGCCCGAACTCGTTCACTGTCTGTGAAACCGATTGCTCGCAGCTTTCCGCGGTGCTGAGATCAACGCTGATCAGGCCACACCGCCCGCCACCAGTTGTAATTTCAGACTGCACCTTCTTGCCCGCTTCAGCGTCGCGGCCCACGATCACCGGCACAGCGCCTTCGCCGGCACACGCATGGGCGATCGCCGCTCCAATCCCCTTCGCGCCGCCGGTCACGATCACAACTTTGTCTTTCAACTGAAGATCCATGCTTAGCCCCGTAGATTGAAAAACCCGCCATCCAGCGGATAGTCCGCGCCAGTAATAAACGATGCTTCGTCAGAACACAAAAACAGCGCAAGGGACGCGACTTCGCTCGGCTCAGCCATCCTTCCAATCGGTTGTGCCCTCGCGAGCTTGCCAAACATCTCCTGCTCGCGTCCGGGATAGGTCTTCTTCAAGTAATCATCCACAAACGGAGTGTGCACTCGCGCCGGAGAGATGCAATTGCAGCGGATGTTGTGTGCAAGAAAGTCCCGCGCGACGGAGTACGTCATCGCGATCACCGCTCCCTTCGTCATCGAGTAAGCAAAGCGATCAGCCAGCCCGGTCGAGCCGGCAATCGACGCCATATTAAGGATGACTCCCCCACCGCCGTCCCTCATGTGCCCCACGATGGCGTGCATGCAGTTATAGAAACCCTTGATGTTGACTCGCACGAGACGGTCAAAATCCGCTTCAGTCGTGCTCTCCACGGTTCCAATGTGCGAGACGCCGGCATTATTCACGAGCACATGAACTCGTTCACGACCGAACAACTGGCCCAATACACTTTTCACCTGCGATGGGTCGGTCACATCACAAACGTGTACCGTTGCATCTCCACCGTTCTTGCAGATCTGTTCACGAGTGACCGACGCGCTTTCCTGATTTACGTCCAGAATACGAATGCTCGCGCCATGCGCGGCAAATTTGGACGCGATGGCCTGGCCAATTCCACTTCCCGCGCCCGTGATCACGGCCACTCTGCCGTCGAGCCGGAATTCGCGTGCGAGAACGTTGCCGTCGCTCAGAGGGAAACGCCTCGCTTCCAGGGAATGAAGTCTTCCTGCGCTTTCATTTCAGCTTTCGTCCGGATCTCCCCACTCGCAACCTTCATCACGAAGTCGAGTATGGTCTCCCCCATCCCCACAATCGTCTGCGCGCCTTCAATGATTGGTCCGGTATCAACATCAATAATGTCGTGCATGCGATGGGCCAGGCTGGAGTTCGTCGAGAGTTTCACCACCGGCGTGATGGGATTGCCCGTAGGCGTTCCCAGTCCGGTTGTGAACAACACGACACTCGCACCGGCTCCAACCTGCGCCGTAACGCACTCCACATCATTTCCGGGAGTGCACTGCAGGTTGAGCCCAGGCTCAGTCGAATATTCGGGATAGTCGAGCACCGCGGTGACCGGAGACTTGCCGCCTTTCTTGGCCGCTCCCGCCGATTTCATCGCATCGGTGAGCAGCCCGTCTCGCATGTTGCCTGGCGATGGATTCATTTCGAAAGCCGAGCGCACAGCGGCCGCTCGTGCCGCGTAATCCGTCATCAGCTTCATGAATCGATCGCCAATATCTTTGCTCCGTCCGCGATTGATCAATTCCTGTTCCACCCCGCACAGTTCAGGGAATTCCGAAAGGATCGTTCTCGCTCCCAAAGCAGTGAGCAGATCTGAGGTGACGCCAATAGCGGGGTTCGCAGAAATTCCGGAGAATCCGTCGGACCCTCCGCACTTCAATCCCACGCACAATTTCGAAAGAGGAGCGGCGACGCGCTGTGCTTTATTAGCCTCTACCAACCCCAGAAACGTCTGGCGAATTGCATCCGTCATCATCGCTGACTCGGAGCCGCTCTTCTGTTGCTCGAAGATGAACAATGGCTTGTTAAATTGCGGATTGCGCTTACGAATCTCCGACTGGAGTATCTCGATCTGCGCGTGCTGGCACCCTAGGCTGAGGACTGTCGCTCCCGCCACATTGGGATGATGAATGTATCCCGCCAGCAGTCCGCAGAGGTTGTTGGAGTCTTCCCGCGTCCCGCCGCAGCCGCCTTCATGCAACAGGAAGCGGATGCCGTCCACATTTTCAAACAGGCGCCGTTGCGGAGCGATCCCCGGCTGCTCCGCAATCCCGTTCTGGCCCAATTCTGTGATCTTGTCTTCGCGATAGAGTCTGGCCAGTTCCGCGACCTGCCGCCTGTAAAGCTGCGGAGCCGCAAATCCCAGTTCCTCTTCGAAGGCCTGCTTCAGCACCTGAATGTTCTTGTTTTCGCAAAAGACCAGGGGCACAACCAGCCAGTAATTGCGTGTGCCGACTTGCCCGTCAGATCGTGGATAACCCGCAAACGTTGTATGACTCCACTGCGAAACGCTCGGGAGGCGACCAGCGGAACGGCTCCGATTGTTGATGAAACGCTTGCCGCCTGATGACGAATATTGCTGACGGTCAGAAGCTCTCCGGCGGCGATCGGCTTGACGGCTTGTCCCACCAAGACCCCATACATCACGACGCGATCGCCGGACGCAAGGTCTGTCGTGGCGAACTTATGTTTCGCTGGGACATCGGACTGCAAAACGTGCTGCCGCCCCTCCCATTCGACATTTTCCGTTCGCTTCAGGTCCGCCAGCGCAACCAGGACATTGTCACGGGAATCGAGTTGCAGAACGCGGGATCTCATGGGCGATACACGATCCGAGAAACACTGGATGCTGGGCAGTGTAAACGTTTGCGGAATGACCCGCAATTCGGCGAAATGCGGTCACGACAAGGCCTCAGGCCTTCAACCTCCAGAAGCGGCGCGCATTGCCACCCAGCACAGCCTCGCGAGTTTCCGGCGTGTAGCCCTGAAGATAGTTCCTCACGACATCCAGGGCCCGACTGTAAGAACCCGCCACCAGGCACACTGGCCAGTCAGAGCCGATCATCAGCCGCGAAGCCCCGAATGCTTCAAAGGCAACATCGAGATAGGGAGTCATGTCCTCCGGCTTCCAGCGCTGCCAGTCAGCCTCGGTGACCATGCCCGAAAGCTTGCAGAATACATTCGGAAATGCCGCCAAACGCCGAATTCCAGCCGCCCATGACTCAATCTCTCCATTCTTGATCGGAGGTTTCGCCAGATGATCGAGCACAAAACGCTGCTTCGGGAATCGCTCAACAAATTCCGCCGCTACTGGAAGATGCTTTGTGTAGATCAGGATGTCGTAGGCAAGGTCGAATTCCTCCAGCAATGCGATGCCCCGAAGAAAATCCGGGCGTAAGAGAAAGCGGTCGTCCGGTTCCGACTGCACAACATGGCGGATGCCTACCAGCTTAGGATTTCTGGCGAACCCGCCAAGCTGAGAGCGCGCGTCGGGAGAACGCAAGTCCACCCATCCAACCACCCCCAGGATTTTGGAAGACCGATCCGCCAACTCCAGCAGCCAGCGAGTCTCCTCCAGCGTTTGTCGGGTTTGAACGGCGACCGATCCCTGGAACTCGTTGCGTTCAAGCTCGAGTCGTAAGTCGTCCGGCAGGAAGTCTCGACGTATCGCCGCCATCGACTTGTCGATCCACTCATATTCGGCGGGGCTGTAAATCCAGAAATGCTGGTGAGCGTCAATGCCCATGGGTCGAATTACACGGAGCGATTCGGTCGAGAGAATAATTTTCGCGCATCGATACTAACACCGCGTCGGATGCCGACCTTGTGTGTGCTCTTACGGAATGGCTACGCTCAAGAGGAAGGGGCGGAGGCGACGGGGACCACATCTGTAGAGTACGACCCCTCGGTGCGATTGACGCTCGATAGAGCAAGACTCACCACAATCGCCTTCGAAGTCGGAGTATTACTCCTCAACGCTACGCTGCCGATCGGCACCAGCACGTTCGCTTCGGGGAAATACGTCGCCACGCAGCCTCTGGGAATATCATAAGGCACCGCGAGGAAGCAGGCTGCCTCCCGGATTTCTTCTCTGCCGTTGTTTTGAAAATGACTCGTCACATCAAGCCGATCTCCTGCCTGCCAGCCTTGCTGCTTCATATCCTCCGGGTTGATTAATACCACCCGCCGTCCGTTGAAGATCCCACGATAGCGATCATCGAGCCCGTAGATGGTTGTGTTGTATTGATCGTGGCTGCGAAGGGTCGTCATCAGGAATTGCCCCGGTCCCACCTCCAGGGGCTCGATCCGAGAAACAGTGAAGTTCGCCTTCCCCGTCTTCGTCTTGTACTCATTGTCCCGCACGGCATTCGGCAGATAGAAGCCGCCTCTTTGTCGCACCCGGCGGTTCATATCCTCGCAACCGGGTACGATCCGCGCGATCAGTTCGCGAACTCGGTCGTAGTCCTCGACCAGGCTCATCCAGTTCACGCCGGATTTTTTCCCCAGGGTCGCGACAGCCAAACGCGCGACGATCGCCGGCTCGCTGAGCAGTTGACCCGAAGGCGAATCCAGATTGCCCCTCGACGAGTGAATAATCCCCATGGAGTTTTCCACGCTTACGAACTGCGGACCGGCAGCTTGCAAGTCGCGATCGGCGCGGCCGAGACAAGGCAAGATCAGCCCCTGCTTCCCGGTAATCAAATGAGCCCGGTTGAGCTTCGTCGAAACCTGCACCGTCAGATTGCAGCGCGACAATGCTTCTGCCGTAAACTCTGTGTCTGGCGTAGCGGAAAGAAAATTTCCGCCCATCGCGAAAAATACTCTTGCATCGCCGCGGTGCATGGCCTTGATCGAATCCACCACATCCCAGCCATGCTTGCGGGGAGGCTCAAATCCAAAATTGTCTCGCAGTTTGTCGAGAAAGCTGTCGGACATCCGTTCCCAAATGCCCATGGTTCGGTCGCCTTGGACATTGGAATGCCCACGTACAGGACACACTCCGGCACCGGGCCGGCCCATGTGGCCGCCGAGCAACATCAGATTCACAATCTCCTGAATCGTCGCGACCGCCTGCCTCTGTTGCGTCAGCCCCATCGCCCAGCAGGCGATCATCGCCTTCGACCTCATCACGACTTCAGCGATCTCTCGAATCTGAGAACGAGCCACGCCGCTCTGCTGGACGACTTCCTCCCACGAAACCGCTGAGAGTGCGTCGCGGAACTGCTCGAAACCAGCGGTCTTCTCGGCGATGAAAGCCAGGTTGACAACTGTCCCGGGCCGTTTCGCCTCCTCTTCGAGAATCTCTTTGCAGAGGCCCTTGAGAAAAGCCAGATCCCCGCTGAGGCGCACGCGTACGAAGTGGGTCGCGATCTGCGTCCCGCTTCCTAATAGATGGAGGACGTCCTTGGGATGCTTGAACCGCGTCAGCCCAACCTCAGCCAGCGGGTTCACGCTGACAATCGTCGCCCCCCGCCGGGCGGCACGCTGCAGCGTCGCCAGCATACGGGGATGGTTCGTCCCCGGATTCTGCCCGATAATAAGGATCGTGTCGGCCCTGTCAAAATCCTCGAGTTTGACCGTACCCTTTCCAACCCCGATGACTTCTCGCAGCGCGAGGCCCGACGACTCATGGCACAGATTGGAACAGTCGGGCAGGTTATTCGTACCGAACTGTCGGACAAATAGTTGATAGAGGAACGCCGCCTCGTTGCTGGTCCGTCCGGATGTGTAAAAGATCGCCTGATCCGGACTGCTCAGCCCGTTAAGCTCGTTCGCAATCATCGCGAACGCTTCATCCCAGGAAATTGGTTCGTAATAATCGCTTCCTGATCGCAAGACCATGGGATGCGTCAATCGGCCCTGGTGCCCCAGCCAATAATCTGACTGCTTCGAAAGGTCCGTAACGCTCCAGGTACGAAAAAACTCTGGAGTGCAGCGCTTGGTTGTAGCCTCTTCGGCGATGGCCTTTACACCATTCTCACAATATTCGTTGAGCGAGCGCTCATGATCTGGATCAGGCCAGGCGCAGCCCGGACAATCGATTCCGTCAAATTGATTCAGGTGAGTGAGCGCAGCGATGCCGCGGACCAATCCAGGTTCTTTGAGGGTGAACTCCGCCGCTTTCAGAACGGACTTTAGCCCCGCTGCGTTACGCGCCGGCGGAGTCACCTGAATTGTGTCCGTATCAATCGGAGGCAGTGCGAGATGATTTCGGCGCTCGGCCACTTCTTTCACAGAGCGGCTCTCGGATGCAGGTGCTGTTTCCCCCACGCAGGTCCCCAGTTGCACCTAGTTTACGACAGAAGTGATTTCCGCCATTGTTACCAACGATGCTCTGGTTTAAAGTATCCGGTTGTTCGTACCCGGAGCGCCCACGACTTCTCATCTAGCCGGAACCACGGGCGCGAGGAGGAACAGTGAAACCCACCGCGCGGTCTCATTCATCGCATCCGCTCTCCCGACGAGAGTTCCTGGCCCAAAGCGCAACCGCTGCCGTGGGCTTCTCCATCGTTCCGCGACATGTTCTGGGCGGCTCCGGATATGTTCCACCCAGCGACAAGGTCAATATCGCCTTCATCGGTGTGGGGGCTCAAGGCTTACGCGTGATGCTTCATTTCCTGCGTGAGCCTGACGTTCAAGGCGTGGCCGTCTGCGACGTCAACAAAGGCAGCGCCGGATACCCGCAATGGAGCGACCACGAGTTCTGCAACTCCGTGCGCAAGTTGATCGGAGTCGACAGCGGTTGGGAGTGGCTGAGCCCAAATCAGCCGATTCAACTGACCCACACCATGCAAGTCACGAGCGGCGTCGCCGGCCGCGAGCCCGCTCAAAAGATCGTCGAGGGTCTTTACGGTGCGCAAAAACGTTCCGGCCAATATAAAGGATGCGCGGCCTACAACGACTTCCGCGAATTGCTCGAGAAGGAGAAAGATGTAGATGCCGTAGTCGTCTGTACCACGGATCATCTGCATGCAGCGATTTCGGCTGCCGCGATGAAGAAGCGGAAACACGTTTTCTGCCAGAAGCCGTTAACCCACACGATCTACGAATCACGGCGCATTGCCGAGATTGCGCGCGAGACCGGAGTGGCAACGCAGATCGCCGTCGCGAATCAAGCCTCAGAAGATACTCGACTGCTCTGCGAGTGGATATGGGACGGCGCCATCGGGCCCGTCCGCGAGGTCATCAATTGGTCCAGCCGGCCATTCTGGCCGCAGGGAGTCGAGCGCCCCAGGGACGCAGAGTCCATCCCCGAAGGTCTTGATTGGGATCTCTGGCTCGGTCCCGCTCCGGAACGTCCCTTCAATCATGCGTACTTGCCCTTTGTCTGGCGCGGATGGACCGACTTCGGTTGCGGCTCGCTCGGCGATATGGGTTGCTACAGCTACGACACGATCTTCCGCGTGATGAGACTCGAGACTCCTCTCAGTGTCGAGGCCAGTTCGACCGATCGCTACGATGAAACCTACCCGCAGGCCGAAATCATTCGCTATGACTTTGACGCCCGCGGTGATATGCCCCCGCTGCGCTTCACCTGGTACGACGGTGGTCTCAAGCCGTCGCGGCCGCCGGAACTGGAAGAGAACCGTCCTTTTCGCGGAGAACCCGACGAAGAGGAAGGCCTGCTCTTTGTGGGCGACCACGGAAAGATTCTCTGCGGATTCAATGGAAAGGATCCCAGGCTCATTCCTCAAAGCAAGATGGACGCATACAAACAGCCCCCGAAAACGCTGCCCCGATCCCCGGGCAACGAGCGCGAGTGGCTTGACGCCTGCAAGGGCGGCAAGACCAAGCCAGGTGGCAATTTCGAATTTGAAGATCTGGTGACGGAAACCCTGCTGCTCGGGAATGTAGCCGTCCTTACCGGTCAGAAACTCACCTGGGATCACGCAAATCTGAAGGCAAACAACTCCGACCTCGGGCAGAAATACATTCGCCCCGAACGACGCAAGGGATGGGATCTATAGCGGTCTTCGAGAAACGTAGTCCGCCACTGGTTTGAAAGGATGCGGCGTTCGCAGTTTGCGGCTTTCGTACTTTGTCGAAGGCCAAAGTTCGCAGTGCTTTGAAAGGGCGCGGCTTCCAGCCGCGCCACTACGATCAAATGATTACGACCGGCTTTAGCCGCTGAGGTTCATCGTTGCTGAATAATAGGGAGGGTCCGATGTCCGCAATCACTCGAAGAGAATTCTGCAAAACCGCCACAACTTCAGCAGCCGCGATGAGTTTGCTCTCCGCAGGCGTGCTGAAACTTCATGCAGACCCTTTGGGACTGCCAATCGGCTGTCAAACTTGGCCGGTCAGGGACATGATCGCCAAAGATTTCCCCGGCACACTAAAGCAGCTTGCCGCTGCAGGTTTCAAGAGCATCGAGATGTGCTCGCCGGTTGGCTATGACGACAATGGCTTCGGCGGCCTCGTAAAGTACAAAGGAGCCGAACTCAAGAAGATCATCAATGATGCGGGCCTCACCTGCGTCAGCTCACACTTCGGTTTGGATGAACTTCGCAAGAACCAGGACGACCGCATCGCATGGGCAACAGATCTCGGCCTGACCCAGATGCTCGTCGCCAGTCTCGACGGGCCGAAGAAGCCGACCATGGATGACGTGAAACGCGCCGCCGACGAGTACAACAAGATGGGTGAAAAGGCAGCCAAAGCCGGCATCCAGCAAGGCCTCCACAACGAGACCTTCGAGACCTCCACGGTGGATGGCAAACGCACGTACGACGTCCTCTTCGAACTTCTCGATCCAAAGCTCGTCAAATTTCAATTCCAGGTCTCCACCATCAGCGAGGGCTTCGACGCCGCCGAATATTTCACAAAGTACCCGGGACGATTTGTTTCCATGCATGTGCAAGGCTGGTCCGCCACAGAGAAGAAGATCGTGCCCGTCGGAAAAGGCACGCTCGACTGGAAGAAGATCTTCACCGCAGCCAAGACCGGCGGCATCAAAAACTACTTCGTCGAGATGAAGCTGGAAATGATGAAAGAAAGCGTCCCCTACCTTCGCAACCTGCAAGTGTAAATGGGGTCTGGGAACCGCCATCGGGGGGACATGAGCGTAATGGCGATATTTCACCAACCAAACCCGGTGCTAACATTGCGCGGGATGCGATATAGACAGCCTGACTTGGCGCATGGAACGGGTCGGGGGCGCTGAACAAAATGCCGATAGGCGATCAACTTGCGAGGGATTAACGATACGTCCGTAACCAATCAGATAAATAAAAAGATGGCGCAGCGAAGCGAGTTGTATCCGCTCCGCCGCGCGCATGGCATCTACTTCAATTTAGTGCCCGTCCTCAGACTTCGGAGCATGGAAGCGCTCTACTTCGCCGGAGAGGGAAATTCCCGCATCGACGTTAACGTAATGTAGCTTGTTTCCTGATTGCGCCACGACAAATTGTGCGTGGATATCCGCTTGGCCTGGAAACGAGATCGTCTCGGTCCCCGTGCAATCCGGGTTCACGGTATAGCTACCAGACCCTGTGCGCCAGCCCGCTGGGACGTTCCCGTTCACGCCAGACGCATCGAGTGCCGTGAGATTTCCCAAGCCGTCATAGGTCGTCTTGGTGACGCCGGTGAGAACCAAGCTAGTGCCATCAGGAAGGAAAATCAAGCCTTGCAGGCTTTGGACCCAGGCACCCTTAATCGTCCGGTTGGTGCAGCCGCTGGCATGGGCCGTTAAGGTTGACGATGCAGTTAGCACGAGAATGAGGAGCAATAGCGAAGTGCGGGACTTCATTGATGCCTCCAGAGAATTTTTGTTGATGAGCTCACAAGACTGCGCTTCATAGGTAGAGCTCCTTAAGTTTCTTTTTTTCAGCATGGATGGTACGTCCTGCTGGCAGGCCGGGACTGGTCAGAACTGCTCACTCTTTGGCGTAATCTACGAAGCCACTGGCGGGTGTCCATCCCTTTGCGGCCTTTGCGCAGGAGTGCGGTCAAAACCCAACTCAACCCGACGCTAGGGGTCCCTTGTTGTTAACAGGCGATTTCGCCCATTGAGGGGTTTTGAGTAAAATCGCGAGTAGAGTCGAGAACAGGCGCAGTGACTGCTAATCTCCCGGTGGATATTCAACGTGGCTTTCGCCGCGCCACCTCAGTCCGGTTTGGCCTGGTCCTGTTTCCTGTTCCCGCTCATCGAACCGGACTGGCAGATTTCCCGCATCCGGCTCTCGGAAAAGACTCACGCGTTCGCCCACGGATGGTTCGCGGTCCGGTGTGGTAACTGGACCAAGCCATACACTGAGTTCAGAGACGCTTCCGGAAAACGTTGGTATGCCGGCCGCGGCTCTTTGTGTTTGTCGCATAACCACCGACGCAGCCTTCTGTGAGCGTGCATATCGACCGCACTGTAGGCTTTGCTGACTGGCCCCAGACAGAAGTAGTTGGCCCAGCCGATCATCATCCGATTGAGCCGGTCCACAACTGTCTTCGAATCCTGCCAGACTTTGTCACGCCCGGTCTCGTCGCTGATCGCTCGACAGATGCGTTGCACTCGTTTCTTCGAAGGCGTCGTGCCTAGGTAGACTCGGCCCCTCCTCATCGAGTAACACCGCCCGAACGTGTATCCCAGAAAGTCAAACTTTTCTTCCGGCAGATAACAGATCCGCGTCTTCTTCTCGTTCACCGTCAGTTTCAGCTTCGACATCATCCTCCGCATCTCGGCCAGAGCTTGCTCCGCTCCAACTCGACAGCAGATGACGAGATCATCGGCATAGTTCACGATGTACGCTTTCCAACGCTCCTCGTGCCCGAGTTTCTTCCACCCCAGCACGAACCGTCGCATGTACAGATTGCTGAACAAAGGACTGATCGGAGACCCTTGGGGAGTACCTCGACCTTCGTCCCGATTGCGCGTGCTCCGACGTTTGTTCCCACGCTCGTTGGTTTCCTCGACCGGTGCTTCCAGCCACATCTTGATCAGATGCAACATCGCTCCGTCGACAACCCTTCGAGCCACCGACCTCATAAGCTCGGCATGGGGAACACTATCAAAGTAGCTGCTGAGATCCGCATCAACGATCTGGCCATGTCCCGTGTTGATCAGCTTGTGGACGTGCTGTACTGCGTCCAGTGCGCTGCGGTCCGCCCGATAAGCATATTGCTCCTTCAGCAGGTCGGCCTCGAAGATTGGTTCGAGTACCAGCATGGCCGAAGTTTGCGCAACCCGATCCCGGATTGTCGGTATGCCTAACGGTCTCTGCTTCCCATCCGGCTTGGGTATGTAAACCCGCCGCACAGGTTGTGGTTGTTAGGTTCGACTTTTCAGCTCTTGCGTCAGTTCGTCCAACCACCGTTCCCTGCCGTACGCTTCGATGTTCTCGAATGTCTGGTTGTCCACTCCTGCTGCCCCGCCGTTGGCTTGGCAGCGTTCGTAGGCATAGGCCAGAACGTCTTTCCGATATACCTTGTCGTACAGCGCATGGAAACGAAAGTTGGGCGATTCCTTCGCTTTTGCGTGCAACGCCGTCTGCAGCCTCTGAACACTGAATGGAGTTGTTAGGCTCATCACCAATCCCTCGGTCCTTTGTCGCTTCTTGCGTTCGTCTTTAACTCAGGCCCCTTCCCTCCACCGGCATTGCCCGGCTTCAACGGTACTGCGAGCCTCTCCGTCACCCCATACGGCCCGGCCTGTCTCTCGCGAGTTGCCAGTTGATCGATACCACGATCACCGCTGGGGCTTCCCGTGTTGCCTCTGGTCTCCTATGCGTACATGCCATCGCCATTACCCCGGCAGGTTCCATGGAGCTTATTCGCTCGTCGATCTCCATCGCCAGCGGCCTTCCCCGTGAAACAGTAAGGTCGGCTCCTGCAATCACTTTTTCGGGGCCTGCTCAGCGTTCACTCGCGTTACGGCCTGCACGCTCGCGGAGTCGCCTAGCGACCCTTTACACCGAAAGCTCCGACAGCTCCGTTGCCTCGGCTGCCGCTTCGATTGCTACCGGGTGGAGCGAACCAGTTCCCGGGCGGGAGTTGCACCCGCTGAAGTCCAGCGCCTTTCACGGCGCACTGTTTCAACAACTATCCAGCCGCCCGTGCAAAATGGACGATAACGGTGTCCCTGACGGCTACCGCTTTCCCATTTCGCGTTGCAGGCTTGAAGCGCCACGCCTTGACTGCCTGAACCGCCTTTTCATCGAGCGTGACGTCACCCGCAGACTGGACGAGAGTTGTCTCCACCACATACCCCGCCGTGGAGATGACTACGCTTAGCCACACGTCCGCGCTGGTTCGATTTGCGCCGAGTGGTAACGGAAGCACACCACCCTTCTTAAGCGTCGGGCGAAGGTCGGTGCGAGACGCGTAGATGGGTTCGCCGTCTAGAGTTCCCACCTGTTTAGGCGGACATTCTTTCCAGAACTTCTCCCAGAACTCAGGCGGAGCGTCCCAATACCCGTGCGCTTGTGCATTGCAGTCGGTGTCATCTCTGGAATCTGGTCCCTGTTTCTGCTGGCCATGCAGTGCGCTTGAGAAAACCAGCACCACAACCACCAGCGTTATTCTTATCATCGTCATTTTGATATTGTGCACTCCCGATAGGTGTTGTAACCAAGGGCATTTCACTCAAGTGCCCGGCGCAAGGCCGGATGAGTGTAATCGAGATTTTTCGCCAGTTGTCTACGATTTGAGCGCTCCCCGTTCACATGCTCACGGCCCGGACATTGACTAGAACCGAATCGTTGACATACGATGGCGTCCCCCTACGGTCCGTGTAAGGCGCGACGATATGCCATCCTCAGATGAGTTTTGGTCGGCTGCCTCGGAGGTGGTTTCAGAGCGCGGCCATTTGGTGGTTGGGTTTAGCGAAGGCTCGGAACAACCCGAGTTGGGCACGACGCTCGACAACGTTCTTGGCTTCAGGCCCCGGCAGCCGTTAACGATTGTGGGGAATGCGGATTGGAAGGATTGGAAGGAACAAGTTGAAACTTTCTATCGCATTCGCCCTACTTGGGGCAGAGGAAAGATTGGTGACCCCAGCGGCAGATATTATCGCGTAGAGTTCGCGGCGGATCCGCCTTCATTCAGTGGGTACGCTCTGCAATCAGTGCCTGAAGGGTTGGCGGGTCAACCGTTCTGGCCCCGAGCTGCTGCCCGGATTGTTGATTACATTCTTCTTAACTTCGTACTTGCTAGGATGGCCGGGGCGCTGTTCCGTTTTGTGTTAACCACTGCGGCGGGCGGTCGACCGCCTCTCTGGGTTCTGGTCCGGTTCTCGCAACATCGGCTACCGCTGTTCTTTGCTGGCATTTGCGGCTCTTTTGCCTATCAGATCATTTGTACTAGCGTTCACGGAAGCACCTTAGGCAAGCGGCTGCTTTCCCTACAAGTGATTCAGGATGACGGTTCCCGGTGTCGGCCACGCTCCGCCATAATCCGGGAGCTGGGATTCTTCGTCGATTCGCTTTTCTTTGGTGTGGTGGGTTACGCGGCTATGTCAGCCAACGAGGAGCATAAGCGGCAGGGAGATCGGTGGGCCGACACAATAGTTCGCAAAATCCCTAAGGGGTCACCAGAGAGCGAAGCCGGTCGCTTTGTGCTCGGACTCGCAATAGGTGTAATGGCAGACATGGCATTACTGATCGCGGGTCTGTTGATAATGATGCTTTACTAAGGCTGCTTGCCAGAAGAAGCGAAAACTTGGAACGGTTTTGAGTGTAATAGGGATTTTGCAACAGTTAGGACGTGCGGCCCCAAGCCTGCGCCTCGATCTTCCAGACGCCATCGCGGTTCGAGAATGTGTAAGCAAGCGTACCGGTCCGAACGACGGATTGGCCCTTAATCGTGACAGTGAGAGTCCCCGATATGACAGCATATGCGGACGAACCCTCGACATTCCAGAAGCCCATCTCGTAGGACAGCCGCTCGTAGGTCACGCCAAGGTTCTCACGCCATTTCTCTACGTCAGCGAGCCAATTGGCCGGAGCATTTGGGTTCAACCAGCGATAAGGTGCAATGCCGTCAATGATGATCGCGGTGTCCCCGAAAACGCTGAGGAAAAGATCGTTGTCATGGGTATTGAAGCCGTTAACGTGGTCGTCGATTAGGGTCTGGATTACAGCCGGTGGGTTGCTGGTCACAGTAGGCGACGCCATTGGTGCCTCCAATGAGCAGAATACGCCGAGAATGGAGGACTGGAACTGCAACAACTAACAGGCCGCGCAGAGCCGCACTCGGATGACTGTAGAAATCAGGTCATTTCGCTCGTTGACCTGATGACGAGTGAAATGGGGATTTTTTGCCAATCGTCCAGTTTCATCAACTGGCTGGGGTGAATGGCTTTCTAATGCGAAGAGCGAGATAGGCGAAGAAAACGGACAGCGCGTAAAGGAAGGTTTCCTTTTCCATCCAGTAAGCTGGACGATGACCTTCGGCATACGGGAACACCGACGTAACTGCGTAAAGTGGCCCAATCGCGATTGGCAGAGAGGCGAGAGATCGCATGAGCGCCTTGGTCCATTGAAAGCGCCTCAATTCGACTTTGCGTTGGATAGTTCTGCTGTGGTGCCGAGGCCTAGAGGGACGAGCAGAGTTGCCACAGCAACGAATAGCATGAACCACAGAATTCCGATACTCGGCGAATCGTCCTGTGCGAAAGGTATCGTGATCAAAACAGAAACCACAAGCGAAAGAGCAAGCGCGGCGAAGGCGGCAAGCACATAGCGAATTATGGTGATCAGCCAGAACCGCACGGAAATCAGTGTACCCTGTCGCGATTTGAGTGTAATTGATTCCATGACAATGTCGGCTCCCTAGCCCCGAGTAAACTTGGTGGTGCTAACCAACCAAAAGGCTCGGGAGAAAAGGAGCCGATATGTTGATTATAGGATGCGATTACCACCCGAGCTTTCAGCAAATTGCGTTTGTGGATACAGACACAGGAGAATTACAGGAACGGCGACTCGAGCACCGCGAGGAAGCAGAGAAGTTCTACCGTGAGCTCGCGGTCCAGGGAATGAAAGTACGCGTGGGGATGGAAGCCAGCGGGCAAGCGCGCTGGTTCGAGCGACTGCTGGCAGAACTGAACATCGAGTTGTGGGTCGGAGACGCCACCGAGATCGCTAGGAAGCGGGAGCGCAAGCAGAAGACGGATCGCCAGGATGCACAGCATATTCTGAGGTTAATGCTGAAGGATGACTTTCCACAGATCTGGGTGCCGAGCTGGGAGAATCGCGATCTGCGGCAACTGCTGTGGCACCGGCACCGTATGGTGCAGGCGCGCACCCGGATCATGAACCAGCTGCAAGCGGTAGCCCTGAACGAAGGCGTACGCTGCAACAAAAGATTGTGGCGGGAGAAGGGACGCGAGCAACTGGAGTCGTTCCGGTTAGCTCCGTGGGCGAGCCAGCGACGGCACGATCTGCTGGAGTTGTTGGACCGACTGAACCCGACGATCGGGGCACTGAGTCAGGCGATCGAGCAAGAAGTGGAGAAGTGTCCCGAGGCCCAACGCTTGCGGACCCATCCCGGAGTGGGTCCGCTGACCGCACTGGCTTTCGTGTTGATCATCGGGAAACCGGATCGGTTTCAGTGTGGCAAGCAGATCGCGAGTTATCTGGGACTGGTGCCGTTGGAAGATTCGAGTGGGAACCGGCGACGGCTGGGACACATCACGAAACAAGGGAACTCTCTCTTACGTTTCCTGCTGGTGGAAGCGGCGCAAGTAACGGCGCGCAGCCTTCCGGAATGGCGCAGTAAGTATGTCCACCTGACGATGCGGCGCGGACGGAAAATCGCCAAGGTGGCGCTGGCGCGCAAACTGGCGGTTCGCCTTTACTGGATGATGCGCAAGGGATGGGATTACGAGCAGTTGAAAAAGTTCGGTTCGCACGCGGGACAGCCCGGAAATCGCGATGGTGTGAAGTAAAACATCGAGTAATTGATTGGGCGTCCCGCTCCCCTTTGCGGGGGAGTTCGAAGTAGTAATCATGATCGCAGGTGTGACCGAAGAGATGCATGGGTCGAACTGAGTTTCAGACCTGAAACGATTACGAGCGGGCCTTTGGTTGGTATGGCAGAACCTTCAACTAGAGCGAAATGGCGCGCTCTTCGGAGTGCACGGAGCAGTACGCTCAAAAAGTGTTTGACAGGGATCCACATTGTCAGAGACGCGATGTTTCGCCAAGCCTGAGTTGGGGTGGCATAATGCCACTCATGAGACGAAGCCCACTACGGTACATCGCGGCCCCTTGTCGCGTGTTTGGTTATGCTTGTGGTCTCACCAAGTAGTTCCTCTGCACAAGAATTGGATGGAATACCAGACCACGTCGTCAAGCGCTGGTCATCGGGGGGTTTTGAGTGTAATTGATTCCATGACAATGTCGGCTCCCTAGCCCCGAGTAAACTTGGTGGTACCAACCAACCAAAAGGCTCGGGAGAAAAGGAGCCGATATGTTGATTATAGGATGCGATTACCACCCGAGCTTTCAGCAAATTGCGTTTGTCGATACGGACACAGGGAAATTCCAGGAACGGCGACTCGAGCACCCCGAGGAAGCGGAGAAGTTTTATCGTGAGCTCGCGGTCCAGGCCAAGAAGGTGCGGGTGGGGATGGAAGCCAGCGGGCTAGGGCGCTGGTTCGAGCGACTGCTGGCCGAATTGAAGATCGAGTTATGGATTGGGGATGCCAGCGAGATCGCCAGGAAGAGGGAGCGCAAGCAGAAGACGGATCGCCAGGATGCACAGCATATTCTGAAGTTAATGCTGAAGGATGACTTTCCACAGATCTGGGTGCCGAGTGGGGAGAATCGCGATCTGCGGCAACTGCTGTGGCACCGGCACCGCATGGTGCAGGCGCGCACCCGGATCATGAACCAGTTGCAAGCGGTGGCCCTGAACGAAGGCGTACGCGCGAAGAAGAAGTTGTGGCGAGAGAAGGGACGCGAGCAGCTGGAGTCGTTCCGGTTAGCTCCGTGGGCGAGCCGGCGACGGCACGACCTGCTGGAGTTGTTGGACCGGCTAAACCCCACGATCGCTACATTGAGTCAGGCGATCGAGCAAGAAGTGGAGAAGTGTCCGGAGGCGAAACGCTTGCAGACCCATCCCGGAGTGGGACCGCTGACGGCACTGGCTTTCGTGTTGATCATCGGGAAACCGGATCGGTTTGAATGTGGCAAGCAGATCGCGAGCTATTTGGGACTGGTGCCGTTGGAGGATTCGAGTGGGAATCGGCGACGGCTGGGACACATTACGAAACAAGGGAACTCTCTGTTACGTTTCCTGCTAGTGGAAGCGGCGCAAGTAACGGCGCGCAGTCTTCCGGAATGGCGTAGTAAGTATGTCCACATAACCATGCGCCGGGGACGGAAGATCGCCAAAGTGGCCATGGCACGCAAACTGGCGGTTCGCCTTTACTGGATGATGCGCAAGGAATGGGATTACGAGCAGTTGAAAAAGTTCGGTTCGCACGCGGGACAGCCCGGACATCGCGATGGTGTGAAGTAAAACATCGAGTAATTGATTGGGCGTCCCGCTCCCCCTTGCGGGGGAGTTCGAAGTAGTAATCATGATCGCAGGTGTGACCGAAGAGATGCATGGGTCGAACTGAGTTTCAGACCTGAAACGATTACGAGCGAGCCTTTGGTTGGTATGGCAGAACCTTCAACTAGAGCGAAATGGCGCGCTCTTCGGAGTGCACGGAGCAGTACGCTCAAAAAGTGCTTGACAGGGATCCACATTGTCAGAGAGGCGATGTTTCGCCAGTTGACGCTCAACCCCGCTGCGTGTCTAATTGCGGGCGCATGTCAACGAAAGAGAATCTCATGCCGAGGAGAACCCGATGCTCTTTAGAGCCGTGTCGGTGTTGACCCTATTCTCGCTTCTTGGGGTCATGGGATACCCCGCTGAAACTGGCAGCGTCGAACAACAGATTCGGGAGATGGAAACCTCCCGACTTGCCTTTCCTACGGACAGTTCGCGATGGTCCGACTCCATCGCAGACGATGCCATGTTCATGCAGGGCAGCGGCATCGTGCTGAATAAGCAGCAGACGATCGACATGTACAAGAATGGGATTCCAGCAGACAATTCGACCGATTTGAAGGAAACCCAATTCCGACAGTTTGGGGACACGGCTATCTTCAGCTACATAAGCGCCCGCATTCGACACGATGACGGAGATCGTTCGGTGAGACATCAGCACGTGCGGAGAACCGTTGTATACCGCCGCAAGGATGGGAAGTGGCAGTTGGTGCTTTTATCAGCTGCGATCCTTCCTTACGCCGACGCGCAGCAGCGCCCCGTCGATTCCAAGGTTCTTGATGAATATGTCGGCGTCTATGCGGATTTTCCACAACCCAGAACAGTTTCCTTCACCCGGGACGGAACGCGCCTAATGGCTCAGGGTTCGTGGGAGAAGGAAAAGACCGAATTCATCGCCCTTTCCGAGGACACATTTGTTGTGCCCGGTGAACCGAACCAACTCTATTTTGAACGCGCCCCCGACGGCCACGTTCTGCGGCTCTGGTATAGAGACATTGGCGGAGATCAACTCCTTCAGCGACGAGTCGGTAAGTGACCGGAAGAGTTGGACTGTTGT